>NC_010830.1:1242182-1884364 GCF_000020565.1 Candidatus Amoebophilus asiaticus 5a2 | reverse complement strand
ATTATTAGTTTGTTATTCACTTGATAACTGACTTTTGTGTAGTAATTCTGTTTTTAATGCTCCTAATAAAAAACATACAGATTATGCAAAAAGATTGGAATCTAATGGACACTATCCAGAGCAATAAGCATAGCCTACAGGATGAAAAAGATTTAGATGCTTTAATCAAGCATATATGCGATGCTAAAATAGTGATGCTCGGCGAGGCAAGTCATGGTACCCATGAGTATTATGCGGGCAGAGCTTTAATAAGCAGACGCTTAATTGAAGAAAAAGGATTTAATTTTATTACTGTTGAAGGAGATTGGCCCCCTTGCTACCAAATCAATAGATTCATTAAAAATTATGTAGGTCGCCAAAAAGATATCCAGGAAGTATTGCAGGTATTTGATCGTTGGCCTACTTGGATGTGGGCTAATTGGGAAATTGCTGCATTTAGTTGGTGGTTACATCAATATAATTTAAAGCATGTTCCACTTAATCGTATAGGCTTTTATGGACTAGATGTCTATAGCCTGTGGGAATCCCTTCAGGCAATTGTAAATTATTTAGAAAAAGAAGATCCTGAAGCAGCTAGTGTGGCTAAACAAGCTATACGTTGTTTCGAACCTTACTGGGAGAAAGATGATGGCCAGCAATATGCTTGGGCAACGTACTTGGTGCCTAAAACTTGTGAAAATCAGGTAATTGAGTTACTGCAAACAATTCAAGCTAAGATGCTTCATGATGATACAGATATAGAAGCTCGTCTAAGTACAGAGCAAAATGCTTGGGTGGCTGTCAATGCTGAACGTTATTACCGAGCTATGATCAAGCCAGGGCCAGACTCTTGGAATATCCGTGACTACCATATGATGGAAACCCTGAACCGTTTACTACAATTTCATGGCAAAGAGGCAAAAGCCATTGTTTGGGAACACAATACGCATATTGGAGATGCAAGATTTACGGATATGCAAGATGATGGCATGATTAATATTGGCCAGCTAGCACGGGAACAATATGGAGATCAAGCAGTGAAATTGGTAGGGCTTGGTAGTTATCAAGGAACTGTAATGGCTGGCAGGTCTTGGGGAGCAAAACAGGAAATTATGCAGGTGCCAACAGCAAGAGAGGGGAGTTGGGAAAAGCTCCTTCATGATATATCCCCTGATAACTTCTATTTATTAATGGATGAGATAAGAGACAGTTTTGGCTCTGGCACTGTTTACGACCATAGGGCTATAGGTGTTGTCTATCATCCAGAGCGTGAGCATTATGGAAATTATGTTCCTAGTCAGATAGCTAATAGGTATGATGCTTTTGTATACTATGATGAAACACAAGCGTTGCACCCCATCAAACATGAAAAGAAGCTTACGAAGATGCCAGAAACATATCCATGGAACTTTTAGAAATGGGCATTACTTAACTAAGTCGATTGCATAAAAATTTAATTTTAGGCTTATTTAAACTTGAATTTTAGCCGTCAACACTCCATTAACAATGTGCATAATTAAATGTTTTTTTAGTAAAAGCTGCCTTTTTACAAGAATTTTCTAATATTTGTAGCTTGCTATCAAGTAAATGTTTTGGATATTTTACTTGTCTTATTCAAGCTAAAACATTAAATTATATATAAGAGCTACCACTCCTGCCTTACCATATTTCAATATCAACTATTATCAAATTACTCCTTATGTATACCCTAAAGCTACTTCACAATTTTAGCAACAAATACTTATCAAAATTAGTACATAGTGTTATAGGCCTAATACTTGTGTTGAATATTGGAGCTTGCAAAAATCACCATATTGGAAAAGCAACAGACAGTATAGGGAAGCTAGAGATGATAATTTCAAAGACATTGTTGATAGGTACTGAAAATATAATAAAAGTCGCCTTTCAAATAGATAATGAAGGTAACCATATAAATTTGTCAGATTTCAAGTTAAAAGTCAGCATCCTAGAGCAAGAGACCTTTACAGGGCCAACAACTGGTAGCCAAATAAGCTACATAGGGCCTAGTACTGATAAAAAAGTCTTAACCATGGGTTCTGAGAAGTTTCTAACAGAGTTTACTACTTTATCAGAATTAAATTCAACCCACGGACAAAATGGATTAACAGTAGATTTTGATTTATTGCCAGCTCAAGATACTATCAAGGTAAAGCTACACTTTGAGCTATTTGATAAAGCTGGTACATCTATACAAACTCAAGAGGTAAAATGGATAAAGGATGCGGTAGTAATTAATTCTCCTACAATATTTGAAGGAGGAGAAACTTTAATTGTCTTAAAATCTATTGAAAAAGATATTAGAGATCTTAATAAAGTTATTTTTCAACTTAAAAGTGATGAAGAAAAAGTTCACTTTTATTTTAAAAGTAATGGGAAGTCTGTAGCTACCTTAGTGGATCTGTTGGGTGGTGCTAGTAAGATGATTATAGACAAACCAACTAATCCTATTGAAATTGCAGTAGATGCTGAAAATAGAGCATATTCAGCTAAGTTGGCGATTATGGTGTTTGATGCTAATGCTATAGATGAAAGCCGTCCATTAGGCAAGCATGAAGTTACTTGGAATGATATAAAGTTAGCTCAAAAATCTGATCAAGATCAAGAAGGTTTAAAAAAAGAACAGCAGGGACAAAACAGTAAGCAAGAGACTAGCCAACCCCAGCAGCAGGGTGTGAATAAAGAGGCTGAAACAGGAGATTCATTAAAAGAAGAACAGCAGAGGCAAAACAGTAAGCAAGAGACTAGCCAGCCTCAGCAGCAAGGTGAGCAGATAGCTAAGGAGCTAGAAGATGGTCCAGCTCTGGAAATAAACCAAGAAGTAGAAAAATTTAAGAAAGTACAAGAGGAAGCACAGGAAGATAAGGAAAAATTAGACCAAGTCAGGCAAGAAGGGAAAATATTGAAAAATAAGATAAAACAAGAGGTAAAAGAAGATAAGGAAACACACGAGAAAGAGCAAACAGATAAGCAATCACTAGACCAACCTAAACAGGAGGAAATAGTATTAGCAAAAGACCTAGAAGAGATAGAAAGTATATTAAAAGAAGAGCAAAAGGAAATCAAGACAGAAAAGAAGAATAAGCTTAAAGCACTTAAGAAAGAAGAAAGAAAAGAGCTAAAAGCTAAAAAAAATAGAGAGGAAAAGGACAGTATTAGAGAGATGTATAAGAAGAGAAGGCAAGCAATTAAAGCATCAGCAGAAGCGGCAGAAGTTGACTGGATACATAAACGTGACCATAGCAACGGTTTTATGAATGCCTTGGCACATAATATGTTCGGTATATCCCTAAAAGCACCTAAGAACGATATGTATCGTAAAGGACAGATGGCTGGCCATAGAGCAGCTTTAATTCTTGGCAGAACAGAAACAGCATTTGGAGGTAGTGTAACAGGTGTTGGGGTAGTTACCTTGATACTTGGTACCGGACCTTCGTTAGGTAGTGCAACAATAGGGTCAGCTGTTCTTATAGGATTAGGATTGTTTGGGGTAGCGCATGGCATAGCTACTTCTGAGCGTGCTCAAGCTAACTTGGCTACCCTCAAGGACGCACCGTCTGAGAAAAGTAATACGTCTCATGAAGCTTCACATCCTGTTCATATAGAGAATCATACTACAGAAGAAGGGTCATCCACTAAAGTTAAATCTAGTGAAGAAAAATCTTAATGGACTTGAGTGTTAACTTATTACATATACTAAATGTTTGGTCCC
The DNA here is from genome assembly GCF_000020565.1 of Candidatus Amoebophilus asiaticus 5a2. GTDB lineage: Bacteria > Bacteroidota > Bacteroidia > Cytophagales > Amoebophilaceae > Amoebophilus > Amoebophilus asiaticus. The sequence goes on along the minus strand of NC_010830.1, from coordinate 1,880,655 downwards.
TAACAATTGTGGATATATTAGCAAGAATATTAATAGTGATAAAAGCCAAATACAAAAACTATGGGACAATTACTACATAAATGCGTCAGGACAACAGAGAAAACCCGCAGAGAAATACAGTTATCTCAAGAGAATATAGCAACCCTTGCTAGACGTTTTGGTCTCAACCGTAAAACGGTACCTAAGTGGGAAAAGAGAACTTTTTGCCAAGATGTACCTATGGGGCCAAAATTAAGACCTCTAAGGTATTAACTGGGCAAGAGGAGAAGGTGATTATTACTTTTAGAAAGCTTACCCAATTGCCCTTGGATGATTGTCTATATACTTTACAAGAAACCATTCCTCACTTATCTCATTCTACTTTGCATCGCTGGTTTCAGCGTCATGACTGTCCTAAGCTAGAGAAAGGACAGGCTAAGGAGAAAGCAGTTAAGAAGCAGTTTAAAGCTTATCCCACCCGTTATTTTCATATAGATATAGCAGAAGTGCAAACAGCACAGGGTAAACTCTATTTGTTTGTCGGAATTGATAGGACTAGTAAGTTTTGCTATGCTAGACTATATGAATTTGCTTCTAAAACGGTAGCAGTAGGCTTTCTAGAAGATCTAATAGCTTGTGTTCCCTATAAGATCCATAGAACTGCTGCGAAAAAGATTGACAAAGAAGATAAAAAGGGTTAAGATGTAATTCTTGTTATATAAAAGGAATAAGTATGCATTTAACCTACGCGAGGATAAGCAAATATCCCTATAACTTTAGAAGAATAACTGGCTTAAGTATAGAAACCTTTGAGCAATTATTAGTTTTAAAAGTAAGGCCTCTCTTTGAAGAGTTAGAATCGAGCAAGCTGCGCCATGGTAGGATGAGTCATTTACCTACCATGGAAGATAAATTGCTCTGTGTACTCATGTATTATCGCACTTATATTAGCCATGTGTTTTTAGGCTATTTGTTTAACTTACACAACGCTAACATATGCCGCTTGTTAAGAAAAATGGAGCCATTACTAGCTAAGAAGATTAGCATTAAAAAAGATCGCAGCTTAACCTCAGATAAGGTATTGCGCATATTAGCAGATGTGAGTGAACAGCCTACGCAAAGGCCTAGTAAAAAGCAAAAGAAATCATATTCAGGCAAGAAAAAGCGACATACTATAAAAACAGAGATAGTTATTAGAGAAGATGGAAAGATACTCTCTGTATCCAAATCTCATAAAGGAAAAGAGCATGACTTTAAAATCCGTAAAGGAGAAAAACTCTTACCTAAAGAAAGCTTAAAGCTAGCAGATAGTGGTTATCAAGGCTGGCAAAAGCTACAGAGCAATGTCATGATTCCCTATAAAAAGAGCCGTAAGCGGCCATTAACCAAGGAGCAGAAAGAACATAACAGAAAGCTATCCTCCATACGCATGAAGGTAGAGCATAAGATAAGAGAGATCAAGGTGTTTAAGATTATGTCAGAAGTTTACCGTAACTTTCAGAACAAATATAACCTACGCTTTAATATTATAGCGGGTATGATAAACTTCAAGCATGCTTTTTAACAAATAGCATCGCTACTGGCAAGATTCTCTCTCTGTTTTATTCAAATTCTACTCTATTTTATCTCTTTCGCAGCAGCTCTCATAAAATACTAACAGATAATGGAGTACAATTTACCAATAGAAAAGAGGGAGAATTAGCACTCGAGCATATGTTGGTCGTATTTGCTACCAGCAAGAAGGTATTACACATAGCAGGACTCATGTAGCCCATCCATGGACTAATGGCCAGGTGAAGCAAAATTATCAAGGAAGCCACCGTGCAAAGCTATTATTATAGCAACCACCAACAATTAAAGTGCCATCTAAATGACTTCTTGTTAGCTTATAATTTCACTCGTAGACTCAAAGCTTTAAGAGGCAAAACCTTTTGACAATTTTTAGAGCAACAATGGCAAAAAAATCCTCAGCTTTTTCACCAAAATATTAATACTTTCACTAAGAGGCTGAACAATTAGATTGTCTGCTTAAATATATAATAATATTGTTGAGGCTAAAGGTGCTAATTATTAAATATACCTATATATACTATGCCTTCAATTACCAAGCATATGTAACGCCTGCCAAGAAATGAGCACCACTAGTAGGAGCATGCAAATAGCGGTTGTTAGACCTAGCTAGTATGTTACTACAATCTAAGAATATTGTAAAACGTTGGTTCCATACGTATTCTATTCCTAAATCGATATCTATGACATCTGGTAAGGATTTAGCAGCTTTTGTTGTAGGGTCTAGTGCTTGTATACCTCCTAACCAGTGTAGGTTACCTTTTAGTAAAATCTTATCATGGAAATTGTAGGTATTAAGTATTTCGATGGTATACTGTGGTTTGTGCCATGGCTTTTCTAATTGCGTAAGTGTATAGTCAAAATACGCTGCCTTAAGTCTAGTTACCAAAGCTTCTCCAAAGCTTGTCTTAGCAAGTTCAGCAAACAGCTGCATCACTTTAGCTGCAGCATCATATTGTATATCAAATTGCCTAGGCTCAGTAGCATTATTAACAAAGCAATACCAATTTTTATAGCTGCTGATAGATAGGCCAGCATGGCAGGTAAGCTTACTTAAAATATCACTTTTTATACCCGCATAACAAATATACTGCTGGTTAGTATGCCTCAAATCTACTGTAGACGCTAGCCAAGGGTTTTGTAGAATATATTCTTGCCATGAGTTAGCTTGAATATTGCCACTTACACCTATATAAGGACGAAAGGCTTTGTTAAGCGCATAGGTTAGCTTTACTTCTGGATAAACATGGAAATTTTCAGGTAAGGCATCCGTATTGTTCTGGTAAGTTAGCGTAGTACCTGTTTGAATTATAAACTCATTGAGCTTAGTTACAAAAATGGGTTTAAAGCGGAATATGTTACGCTGCAATGCATGATTGTTAGTTTGTCTATACTGACTTAAATAAATATCTATGCCAGCTCGTAACTGAAAAATTTCGTTTAGGCTATAACTAGCATGCAGCTTACATTCTTCTTGTGTTTCATGAATAGATGAAGAGGAGCTAAGGTGGATAAGCTGAGTATGTACCTGATACTTAAGAGTACTTGGTAGATGGTTATACAAGCTAGTACGAAGCTGAACCTGATGATATTTATAATGCCTATTAGGATCATTATGAGTATAAATAGTATTGTTAATAAGCTGTTTAAACGGATATTTATCCCAGTTATAATCTAATGAGCCTGCTAATGTTAGCTTTTCCATAAGCTTTTTCCCATGGAAGTTAATTGTATTATGGTGCTCTTCAGCGTACTTTTTTTTGCCTTCTGACAAATGACTTATATGTAGCCCATAACCATGTCTTTTATTTCTGGTATTATTAAAGAAAGCTGCTATATAAGGCATGTGATAGTTTCCATATCCTAGCTTTAAATACTTACCATATAAATTAATGAGTCTCTCTTGCTTGGACCTGAGTATTTTTATTTTATGTTCTAGAGATTGGAAATCGAGCGGTATATCATAAAGTGCATATTGTAATTCGGCACTTGGTTGCTCCGTAGGTAGCGGTAATGGAGCTTTTTTAATTAACCGATCAGCCTCTGGAAGTTGATTCTTCTTTTCTTTTTTAATAATGAATTCAGCTTCTTGAATGGTTCCTTGTGGACGCTTGGCGTATCCATAGCTCTCCATGGTGTAAGTACCCCAACCGAGTAGCATTAACGTTATATAAACTAGTACATTTACTTTCATAGTATCAATCTTTTACTCTTATTCTAATGTTTTAAATTCATTATCCTCATCCTGCAATGGTTGCGTGGTTGTAGTTTTTGCCTGTGCTTGTTCAAGGCTATCTGCTTCTATTTGCTGTATAAGTTGCTGTAGTTTTTGTTGTGCTGTGTTAACAAAGCTTGAATCAGTAGCATTTTCTATAATAGACTGAAGTGTAGCTCTTGCTTGGAAAAATTCTTGTAAGGCTATATAATTATCTGCCATCAACAAGAACCCTTGGTTAGTCCATTCAGTATATTCAGCAAACTGTTTGTTAAGGATAAACAATGCTTCTAATGATTGTTTAAATTCTCTTAGTTGGTAATAAGTGTATGCTATTAGATATTGAGCTTCTGCTGCATACATATCTTGTCCATTTTTTACAATTTGTTTAAAATGTTCATGAGCTTCTTGGTACTTAGCTTGCTTTAGGGCAGTTTTTCCTAGATATAAAGCTGCTTGGCTTACAGCATTAATTGTTATGTTACCTTGATTAATAATTTGTGAAGCTGCTTTGTTGACTTCTTCATATTGTTGTAGCGCATCACTAGTCTTCATGATTCCCTCTAAGGCATAATAAGTTTCTTTTTTATTGCTAGCACTTTCTTTAAGCTGCTTGTAATGTGTAAGTGCTGTATTAAAATCCTTGTGCTTATAAGCAAGCGATGCAATACGTAATAAGATTCTATTATAAAAGGGTGTCTGTTTATTTTTACTAGTAATATGATATTGTATAAGCGCTTGCTCATCTTCTGCTAATCTATAATAAGCTTCCGCTATTAAAAAGTTAGCTTCATCTATCAATGTACTATTAGGATAACTGGTTATAAACTCTTTAAGTTGTTGAACTGCTGGTGTGTAGTTCTGACTATAAAATAAATTTTTAGCAGCTTCAAAGCTTATGGCTGCTAGTGTCTCACTGCTTGGATTAGCAGCCTTGTAGCTAGCTAAATATTGTTGTAGCTTCTCTGGTTTTCCTTCTTGTACAACTAAATTGGGAAGCTCTAATAATGCACTCTGTGCATTTGGATGAGTTGGATAGTCTTTAAGTAATGTTTCATAATCTTTTCCGGCTTCTGCATATTGTTTTAAGTTTACCTTAGCAACTGCTCTATGAAGCAAAGCATCTGGCACAAGAGTACTATAAGGTTTCTTTTGAATAAAGTTGGTAAAACTTTTGATTGCTAGATCATACTCCTGATGTTGCAACGCTAGGTATGCATATTCAAATAATGCTTTTTCATAATAGGCAGTATGTGGACAGGTATTAATAATACTTTCTAAGTTTTGTTTGGCTTCTACGAACTTGCCAAGCAACCCATAAATAAGAGCTTTCTGATAACGGTTATGTGCAGGATAATTATCTTCAGTTTTAGTATATAAATCTAGCGCCTTATGGTAATCTTTAATAGCATAATAGCAATCTGCTGTTCTAACTAATACATCTAAACGCCAATTATTATCGTTAGTTATATTAGGTATATTGATATATTGTAAAAATAATGGTAATGCTGCCTTGTATTTTTCTGTATTAAATAAAACGTAGCCAAGCCCGTAAAGTGCATCTTGGTAATAATTTGTATTCTTTTTGTCGGTTGCTGCAAGTACTGTTTGGTAATGCGTAGTCGCTTGCTCGTAAGCTTGCTGTGCTACATAACTTTCTGCAAGCCATAAATGTGTTTGTAGTGTTATATCTGTATCTAAAGGATAATATAAAGATTTTTGTAGCCAAGTAATGGCTTTATCATAAGCTTCCTGGTTGAAGTAAGCATTGCCCTTATAAAAAGTTGCTTTTTGATACACTTGTAAAACAGTTTCTGGCTTTTCTTGTAAGCTCTCAATATGAGCAATTGCTAAATCATAGTGGTTGGTATGAAAGTACACTTGACTTAGTAACTGATCAACTGTAGTTATATGCGGGCTGTTAGGGTAAGATCTTTTAAATTTTTGTAATGCGTCAATGGATATGGTAAGTTTTCCTAACTCATAGCTTAATTGTGCATATTGGAAAGATGCTTCTGTTTGTATTTCATTAATAAAGTTCATCTGCCTTGCTTGGTCAAATGCTGCTAATGCTAAATTCTTTTGGCTCGTTTTGATATATATCAACCCCATATAGTAGCTCGCTAGCTGAGCCAGATAATCATCTTGCAATGCTAACTCTTTTAAATATTTGAGCGCTTTGTAGTTTTCTCCTGATTTATATAAAGAGTAAGCTAGCCGATAAAAGACTTCATGCGTTACCTCTGAAGGTTGAAGGTGAATATAATTTTCGTAATGTCGGGTAGCTGATGCATAATCCTTTAAGAAGAAATAAGATTCGGCAGTAAGTAATTCTATATCTTCGTAATTTTTTAATGTTGGTTGTTTAGTCTGTACGTCTTTAATATAATTAATGGCTGCTTGGAAACGTTTCGCTTGGTAAAGTACTTCCATTATCATATAAGGGACTACAGCTTCATATGCCTCATGGTTCCCAGCTTTTCTTAGGTCTATTAATGCACTCTCATAATCCCCTTTTTTTAAGGCAAGATATCCAGCATAGTAGTTGCTGGCAGGTGTGTAGGGAGTATCATGATTTTTAATAGCATTAAAATAAGACAAAGCTTGGCCAAAGTCTCTTTCATTTAGGTATGCATACGCTAACCTGTATTGCAATTCAGTATGTAAAGTGTTAGCCAACTGTTCTTTGTTGACTGATAAGTAATAGGTAATACCTTTAGCATAGTCTTGTTGATAACAACGTAGATTACCTAATTCATAATATGCTAGAGCAGCTTTCGGATGATAAGGATATTTTTCTACAAATTGCTGAAGACGTACTTCTCCATCTATTCTATCTAGTTTAATAGCACAAAATGCTGCATAGTAAGTTGCTTCTATAACGTATTCATTTCCTATGTAGGCTGTATGTTCGGTTATATACCTATCCATATAGTGCTGTGCTGCCTCATATTGTTGTTTTTCATATAATTCTAACCCTTTATAAAAATCTGAAATAGATATGGGCTTTTCTAGCAGTTCTTGTCCATATATGGCTAGATTACTTATAGACCATATCATAAGTATAGCAGTATAACGTAGTAAGTTTGTCATCATAGTGATAAACTAATAAAGGTTAAAATTTACGTAGTTAATATATTAATGCAGAAGCTTAAACACTAATTCTTTTAGAATTTCTTCTTCTCCCACAAAGGCATAAGCCACTCCTTTGAGCTGCATATCTGCTTCTTGTAAATGATTTATATTTTCAACGATCTTAGAAATAGAATATTGCTTAGCTGCTGCTATATACTGAGGTACAAAGTACGCATTTATTTGTAAAGCTTGTGATAATGCTTGTGAAGACTTATCACGTGCTTGGTGAAGCAAAAGTATTTTACTAAAAAAGGTAAACAATAAGCCAATCAAGGGAATAGCTATTTGGCTTTTGTTGTTTCCAATTAAATGAAAAATAATTTGGTTGGCTTTATATACATCTCGTGTGGCTATAGCACTTTGTAGCTCGAAGGCATTAAACTGTTTACTGATTCCTACGTATTCCTGAATAATATTATCGGTAATTTTGCCTCCTGGTTGTAGATTTAAAGCTACTTTATCTAGCTCTTTAGCTAACCGGACTAAGTCACTGCCAATAAACTCTTGCAGCATAAAAATAGCTTTTTCTGCAATATGTAGCCCTTTCTCTGTAACATAGTTACTAATCCAAGCTGGCAGCTGGTTATCATACAATCGTTTAGCATTTACGAGTACCGCATGTTCTGCTAACACTTTACTGAGGGTTGTTTTGGTAGATAATGTTTTATGCTTATAGCCAAATGCTAATATTGTAGTGGGATTAGGCATCTTAATATAATTTGCCAAAAGTGTTTGGCCTGCATCGCGGTTTAAATCTTGTAAATCTTGTGCTTCTTTTACAATAACTACTTGCCGTTCCACTCCTACAGGATATTGTTTAGATTGGCTTATGGCTTGTGCTATAGATTGCTCTTTGCCATATAGAATAGTTAAATTAAAGATTTTCTCAGATTCTTCTAATAAGTTATTTTCTAAATAATCGATGATAAGATCTATATAATACACTTCTTCTCCCTGTAAAAAGTAAACAGGAGCATATTGTTGTTTCTTAAGCAGGTCAAGTGCTTGTTGAGGTGTCATAGTAGCCATGGGTGTTTAAAGTTAATAAACAATAGCTTTTATGGAGGAATTTTATAGTATGTTTTTAACCTAAAATTTTAAGGACTTATAAAATACTCAAAAGTCTGATCTTGCTAGATAAAAGTTGCGCTAGTGTTTTTAATAACTTTCATAAAGCTAATTATCTTCTAATTTATTTGTATACTTAGGTACATAAAAGATACTTTAAGACCGTATCAATAATTTTATATCTTATGATTGCATATATTCAGGGAAGCATTACCTATAAATCACCTACCCAACTCATTGTGGATGTAGGGGGTATAGGGTATGAGCTACAAATCTCTTTACAAACCTATGATTCGTTAAAAGATATTGCTGCTAGTTGCAAGATTTTTACTTATCTACATATTACTCAAGATGCACACACCCTATATGGTTTTAGCACTATAGAGGAAAAGCAATGTTTTTTACAGTTGCTGAGTGTAAATGGTATAGGGCCTCGTGTAGCTATAACCATTTTATCCGCGTTAACCCCAGAAGCTCTTCAGCAGGCTATCATGACCCATGATACAATTACATTACAGGCTGTTAAAGGAATAGGGCAAAAAGCAGCCCAGCGTATTATTTTAGAATTACAAGGTAAAGTAGGTAAGGTGGGTAACATGTTATCTTTACAACCGTCTGGACAAGAAGCTATTTATCAAGAAGCATTGGCAGCACTTAGTAAATTAGGTATACATAAGTCTACTGCAGAAAAAACAGTGGCAGCCATTTTAAAAGAACATCAAGGGGAAATTACTGTAGAATCATTAATTAAATTGGCTTTAAAGGGGTAGAGGAGTATTATTCAACAAAATGGTATCAAAAAGCAGCGGACAAAGGACATGCACCTGCACAGAATAACTTGGGCTGGATGTATCACAATGGTTGTGGGGTGCCTAAGAATGATGAAGAGGCTATAAAATGGTACCAAAAAGCAGCAGGCCAAGGACTTGTGTATGCAAAAGAAACAGTTCAGCAATTAATGGAACCGCTAGGGAAATAATATAAAGGGGCTATTCATTCAACTGTACTAAACTAAATCTAGCTTTGATCTATGGGCCTAATTCAAATTCCTCCTCATACAGTTCAGTGGGTGAACCCTATTAACGCTAAGTTTTAAAAATATTTGAGTTCTTAATAAAAACTATTACTGTACTGTTTTACTGAACAAATGATAGAAATTAGTGTTGAGTATATAGAAGACCTGTGTTAAGAATTGTAACTGCTAATGAGCGACCAATTTCAGTCTACTTTGCTATTTGCACAGTTCTATTATCTGAAGTATAAAGCACCATTATCTTTTTTATACCGATGGTCCATACTCCATTTTAATTATTTTATATTCTATTGCCAATATATTTTCTTGTGTAAATCAGTCTTTTAGCATAGCTTATGGCTCCTTATTACATAACAAATACTATTACTATGAATTACTTCAGTATAGATTTTTTAATTGTATATGCTTTCTTAGCTATTACACTTGTTATAGGCATACGTGCAGGTAGAGGTATTAAAAATATTAGAGAATATGCCCTGGGCAATAAAATATATGGAGTGGCAATACTTGTTTTTACCTTTTTAGCCACTAACATAGGTGGAGGCAGTACACTTAATGCTGCTAGTGACGTTTTTGCAAATGGCATTATTGGGGCTATTGCTAGCTTTGGTGTAACTATCCAAATTCTTCTTTTTGCTATTTTTATTGTACCTCACATCAAGTATTTTACAACTCACTTAACAATAGGAGACGTAATGGGCAGTCTCTATGGAAAGTATAGTCAAATACTCACAGGTATACTAGGCACCTTGTATTCTTTTTGTATGATCGGTATGCAACTATTTGTACTTGGTATTATTTGTAAGTCATTATTAGGTGTACATACCAACTGGGGAATCATGGTCGGAGGATTACTATTAACTACTTATTCAGCGTATGGAGGCATTAAAGCAGTTACAGCTGCGGATATCTTTCAATTTTTAGTACTATTTATTGTTATTCCTCTAATAGCAGGAATGGCACTTAATAAAGCAGGAGGCCTTCAAGCAGTATTTACTCAAATACCAGCAGCTAAACTTGAAGTATTTACTCATAAAAAGTTCTCTTTTTATTCAACCCTCTTTTTAATCTGGAGCGTTCTACCTTTAGGACTTATTAGCCCTCCAATCTTCCAACGGCTTTTAATGGCTAAACATCCAGAACAACTGCGTCAACAGTATTTTATTTTAGCTGGACTAGATCCTCTTATACGTGTAACTATTATGATTATAGGATTAGCTGGTCTAGTGCTGTACCCACAAATCCAGTCGGCTGATGTTATGCCTCACATTATTAAGAAGCTCTTACCAATAGGGCTTAAAGGCTTTGCCATAACAGGTGTGCTTGCTATTGTCATATCGACAGCTGATTCTTATTTGCATACGGCTGGGTTATTGTTAGTGCACGATATTATAAAGCCTATTATTGGCCGAAAGCGAATTTTTCTAAATGAATTGAAATGGGCTCAGTATAGTACTTTTTTAATAGGTGTTGTAAGTATTATAATAGGCTTGAGTTCCACCAATGCCCTTGACTTAAGTTTTGGAGCTATGCGTATAGCAGGGCCAGTGCTATTGTTCCCTCTGCTAGCTGGGATAATAGGCATTAAGTCTGATAAAAAATCTTTTTATGGGGCCATGGTAGTGACGCTCATTACCTTTGCAATAACTACCCTACTTTTACCTAAATCTCATAGCCCTTTAGGGATGCCCATTAGTATTGTAGTCAATGCAATCAGCTTTTTGGTTATTCACTTGATACAAAATGGAAAAATTGTGATGGTAGATAGGAGTGCTTATGAGATCTCTAACACTTTAGCAAAACCTCATCCTAAGTCTATCCAAAAATGGCTAAGCCATTACTTACCCAATTTATTGAATATCATTCAGTACTCTCAAGAACGTATCAAGCAGTACGGGGCCCCTTATATCCTATTTGGAATATTTTACGGAATTAACTTTACTTATCCCTATTTTATGTGGAGTGCTAGTAGCTCGCCTGCTGCTAATTTAATGCTTACACTTAGGCTAATAGGAGCCCTAGCCTGTGGACTATTAATTGTCCAAGCAAAATGGCCTAAAAGGCTGCTTCCTTATATGCCCGCTTATTGGCATGTGACCATCCTGTATTGCTTGCCTTTTATGAGCACGATGATGTTTATGCTAACGCAAGGTAGCACAGAATGGCTCATTAATATAGCTATTATGATTATTCTGCTTTTCATTCTAGTGGATTGGGCTAGTGCCCTAGTTCTTGGAAGTTTAGGTATTATACTCGCTTTTGCTTGCTACTCCTTATTTGTAGGTAAAATAAACTTATCCTTAGACTTTTCTTCGAAGTATTTATTATTCTACCAAACTATCTTTGGACTTCTTATTGGGCTTATATTTGCTCGCAGAAAAGAGCAGCGTTTTGATAGGTTAGCTACCGATAATCAAACATTAACGCTTGTCGATCAAGAAAACAAAGAAGCCTTATTAGAAATTTTTAAAGAAAAAATACGCCTACTTAAAACACTTAAGCGAGCTGGAGTACAAGACCTTACAAAAGCGGTGAGCTTAGTAAAAGAACTACATATACAAGAAAAACAAGGCTTTAAGGAGGCAACAGTTGTACGCAATACACTTAATCAATTACAAAATACACTTACCCCCATGGCCGTAGCTTTAGAGCGAATCGAAAGTAGAGCTACTGATTATATGAGATTGGAAATTAAGCCGATTGCTATAGGTAATTTACTAGCAGCCGTGCAAGCTAAGTTTTCCGATACAAAACTTTACATTAAAAATAGCAGTGTTTGCCAAGAACTGATTTGCGACCCTAAACACACTCAAAAAATGCTAGTGAATGGTATAGAAGCATTAAAAGCTTCCAAAGAGGAAGAAGAAACTATTTATATCACTTTAGCCGATACAGCGCTTACTTATCCGCTTCCTTCTGTTAAAAAAGATAAAAGTTATATAAAAAGAGTATCAGCTCTTGCTTTTATTTTAAGTACTACACCTGATTTTCCTAGTATCCAACCAGCTTACAAAGCTCAAATGCATACTGGTGCTTTGCCTATGCCGGAAACACCAGTATCATTCTTGTTAGTTTCTAATCAGCGTATTGTAAAGGCGCATTATGGCTATACGAATATAAACATTAGTAAGCAAGAAAATTATGCTATGCATTGCTATGTTTTGCCTACCCGTGTTAGTGATGTAAGGCCTCGTGATATGGATGATCCTTATATGGAGCTAGGTGCTGAGTTAGTAAGAGCTGATGATAGCTTCCCAGGAGCTCTTGAGCAAGAAAAAACTTTTCTAGCTGCTGTCAAGCAAAAGAGTAATGCCAATCTAACTGCTATAGAAACAGCCATTGAGATGATCAAGTGGTATCATGGGCCTGTAAGACGTAAATCAGGAGAACCTTTTTATTTACATCCCTTAGCAGTGGCGCATATTGTGCTAGACTATAATACAGATGAATCCACCATCTTAGGGGCTTTACTCCATGATACAGTAGAAGACACGCCTATGCTCTTAGAAAATCTGGAAATGATGTTTGGGAAAGAGGTAGTGAGTATTGTAGCTGGGGTAACGCATTTTGAAAGTATGCAAGATAGCTTTTACAAGGTTCAACTAGCCCCACACGAAAATATAATGATGCTTTTGGGCGTAGAAGACAAGCGAGTATTATATGTTAAGATAGCAGATCGTATGCATAATATACGTACCATTGAAGGTCATAGTTCTTATGCTAAGAAAAAGCAAATTGCAGAAGAAACACTTCAATTTTTTGTGCCGCTAGCTCAAAAATTAGATCTAGAAGCAGCTGCTGCAGAATTACAAGAACGAAGTGTAGCCGTTATTAATCAGCAAAAATGATCAAGAAGGCTCTATAAAAAGGTTGCCTTACTTATACAAATATTTTTGTTTATCAATCACAATTTGACATTTAGTATACATAGAATAATACATGGGTAAAGTGACAGGATTTTAGTATATTTTGGGTAGAAAAAATAATGTGTAATAATGTATTACAAACGAACGTCTAATTGATAATCTAAAAGTTATATATTTTTTGTCCCCTGTTGTAATACGGACTATACTTTGTGTATTCAAAGTATAGAATAATTTACTCCACTAATGATATTTATATTTGCAAGTAAGCTAACTAACGATTAATATAAGCTCCTTACTAATCTAATTCTTAAATTCATGAAAAGATCTTATACTATAAATCAGCAATTTATAGGTTGCCTTTTACTTGTAAGCTTGCTTTTACAAAGCTGTAGTGGTTTAGGTAACCCATGTATGCCTATTGAGAAAAACAAGATAGCGCATATACAAACTGATACTTCTACAGCAACAACTGCATATCAGATTGATGTAACAGAATCTGTACCTGTATTGGCAGAGGATTCTTCCACTAGTGGCCAAGCTTTAGTCCAATTATCTATGTACGATAATAGTTTACCTGATATAGCAAAACAAGAAATTAAAGCAACTATAAGAAGTGAACAACTATCTAATAATATACATATAGGCAAACAGATACAGTTAATAAATGCTCCAGTAAAATCAGTGCAATCATCTATCCATTCATCTATTAGCAAGACTACTGAATTAATCAGGTCTAAACAGCATATAAGAAAAAACCAACATACTGCAGCAGAAAAAAGAAATAAACATTTGACAGCTAGCTTATTAAAATACCAGCAATACACAATAAAAGGAGGGTATGAGATACAGTTCTCGCAGACTAAAGGAAAATTACAAGCCATAGTAAGAAAGTGTTATCCTACAGGATTTAGCGAGCAAGTATTACCTGTTATTATAACACCAGGATTTAGCTTTACAGAAAAAGAGGTAGTTAATGAAGGCTGGCAACAACAATATGTACATATTTTCAAGGATTATGTATATGTAGGCCAAAGTGGTCTGCTGGGTGGCATGAAACTAGGGTATCGAGGATATGTAGAAGATGAGCTTCATACGAGTGCTGTGCCTGATGAGTATTGTTGCCCAATCACCAAACAAATTATGGCTGAGCCTGTTATGGCAGCAGATGGTTATACTTATGAGAAAAGTGCTATTGAGCAACATATGAATGAGAAAGGAGCCATTAGCCCTTTTATCCGAAAACCGTTAACCAGTACGAACTTAATACCTAACCAGGGGCTAAAAAGAGCTATCCAAAATTATGTAGAAAAGAATAAGAAATTTTATGAACAACAGTGTATTAAAGCAATACAAGAAGTTGATATTAATTCATTGCTACATTTAGAAAAGTTGGGTATTAATATTGATGTGGCTGATGAAAATGGCTGGACATTGATACACTATGTTATTTATCAAGCAAAAATAGAACACATAAAGTTTTGCTTAAATAGGAAATTTAACATTAATGCTGCTAGTGCAAGTTTAAAGGGATTATATTTTCCACCGGATTTACCGCAATTAATTGCCGCTCAGTTAGAAGAAATCAATATAAAAGCTGCCAAATATAATCTTTCTGCAAAGATTACTGAGCAAACGATATTCCAAATAATGAGAGAACTAGAAAACCAAGCTAAAGCAAATGATTACTCAATTGAAAAAGGCCAGCAAAGCTGGGAGGCCTTTGAAAGGGATGCCATAAAGGTTGAACAAGCATCCTATAACAAAGCTTTTTTTTCCGGATCGGCCCAAAATGCTTGGCATATGACTTCTAATAGAAGTTCCTATTTTTCAGGTTCAGAATCGCGTCGGAGGAATTGGCAACACTATCACGATAACCTTTCTCGCTGGCTAGATGAGCGAAATCAAGTTGTAGCTCTATTGGCTGAGGTTAAAAAAATTGAACAAAATATAAATATTTTGCAGCAAAGAAAACAATGTGTATTTAATAACTTAGCGCCCCTCCATTTGGCAACAGCTCAAAAAAATGAAAAAATAATAATGCAGTTAATTCAGCTAGGTGCTGATTTAGAATTAAAAGATGGCAATGGAACAACGCCAATTTTTTGGGCTGTTTACCAAAATGAATTAAAACTTTTAAAATTGTTTGTTGACAATGGGGCAAATTTACAAGTATCTGATAATCAAGGTAATACCTTACTTCATGTTGCTGCACAATATGCTGATTTAAATATCATCAATTATTTAATTGAAATCGGTTTTTATCATTTGCAGGAAAATCATCTAGGGCAAACAGCTATTGCTGTTGCCTTAAAGTATGAGCGCAAAGCAATTGCCGATTTTATTAATAAAAAAGGGGCTGAAGGTTTACAAGCAGCGCTTTTTAGAATCAACCGAGGTCAACAACAGCGTAAGGATTCTTCTACAATTTTGGGCTCTGGTAGCAGTCAGTCGAATCTTTATTATCCAGCTTCCTTAAGCAATCCTACTCCATTAAATAAACCAAGCAATACAACCAGCCTTGCTAGTAATACCAATCTGCATCTAACTACCTTACCGCCATCACCTGCTTATGATGAACCGCAAAGCGCTGGTCGTTTAGCCCCACCACTTACCTCTGCAACGCAGGTAACTGAACAATTTAGTCGGCTTAGGATTTCGTACGAGATTCCTTATCAGGCTCTCCATTTTCAACAAGAGCTTGGCCGTGGAGGGTTTGGGATTGTGTACAAAGGTGCTTATCAAGACAAGCTAGTGGCAATAAAACAGTTAATGAATCAGGACTTATCTAAAGCTCTCATACATAATTTCAAACAAGAGATTAGTATGATGGCAAGGTTGGAATCACCTTATGTTATTAAATTTATTGGTGCTTGTTTCCAAGCGCCACACTATTCTCTGGTGATGGATTATATGCCTAATGGGGATCTTTACCACTTTCTTCAAAAACCAGGACAAATAGATTGGCAGCTACGATATCAAATTGCTACTGATATCGGCCATGGTGTAAATTATCTGCACTCACACGGTATTATTCATGGTGATTTAAAAAGTCTAAATATTTTATTAGATAAAAATTATCAAGCCAAAATAACGGACTTTGGCTTGGCTAAAATTAAGATATCTAGTTCGATTAGTACCTTAGTGGGAGGTCAGAAAGGAGGGTCGCTCCGTTGGATGGCACCTGAGCTCTTAACAGCCGAAGAAGAAGAAACTAGTAATACAAAAGCCTCCGATGTTTATAGTTATGGTATGGTATTATGGGAACTTGGCGCAAGGCAAATACCTTATGCTAATAAGAGGGACCCTCAAGTTTTGGCTTTAAAATTACAAAATAAACATGAGCCCATCACTCCGGACACTCCTCCGTCAATATCTGCACTTATCCAATGGTGTTGGAAAGAAAGAACCAAAAGACCTGCAATTACTGAAGCGGTAGAAACCTTGGAAAAAGAGCAGAGGTTACTTTTAAATAAATAGAAATATTTAAGACCTAAACCTTTGCTAGCAGTTTGAATAAGAAATTACAAAGACAAAAAAACTTTATAATATCTTGCTTTTACCATAGAAACTAGTTAGGTATTTAAGTAGAAAAAGGAGCAAATATAAGTAGTATAGATATATATGGTAACACTCCACTTCATTGGGCATGCAGGAATGATAATATAGAAGTAGTTTAAGTATTTACTACAGGAAGGAGCAGATATAAGTGCTACAGATATATATGGTAGCACTCCACTTGATTATGCTTGTGATAATCATAATATAGAAATAGTTAAGTATTTACTACAGAAAGAACAGATATAAATGTTACAGATGGAGATGGCTATACTCCACTTCATTATGCTTGCAAGAATGATCATCTAGAAGTAGTTAAGTATTTAACATAAGTTGCTAGTTGAGGAAAGCTTTATTGATTTGAAAAGCTAACAGAAACAAAAGTATTTTGATTAGAGAACTGTTGAAGGTAACAGCATGAATCTTTCTTAAGAAAAGGCCTTTAATGCCACTGATGCTAGCCTCTATTACTTTTCGCATATGCTCTTTGAGATAAGCTAGAGAAGGTGTATCCTTTCGGTGGGTATTCGCTTTACGCTGAGAGTAAAGTTTAATCTGTTCATCAGCCAAGATATCTTCTAGATGGTAGTTAGTATAAGCCGAGTCAGCATATAATGCACTACCAGCAGGCAAACAGAAAGGTAATTGATCCAGCCCTTTAACATCTGCTTGACTGCCAGCTACAATTGAGAATTCAACTGGGATACCACTACTGGTTGTAATCAATTGCACTTTAATGCCATAAAAGTAACGGCGCATAGAGGCTTTGTAGTCTCTGTAAGCCTCATCTTGTAACAGCTTACAACTGCTGATACGTATGTTATCACACACAGCTACGGGAAATGAATCTAAGATAAAATCCTTACAGGTAGCTACTTGCTTGATGTAAGTGCCTATTGCTAAAAAGAGGGAAGTTATCTCTTCTCCTATAGAGCATGCAAACGGCGATTGTACCTACTTTTATCAAGCATGTTAGGGATAAGCCTAGTGGAATGCATAAACGACCGAGCTTTGTCAAGATGTCCGCCAAAGTATAAGGCTGAAACGATAGCTGTTGTTAGTACCGCTGCATCTGACAATTTTCTTTTTTTATCTTCTTGGTAATGCAAACGCTTGATTAAGTCGTCAATAAATGAGTATATTGCTATTGATTGATCAATCATAATGACCTCCGGTTTATTAGTTTGTATAAAAACAAGATCGGAGGTTTTTTATTTTTTTACTTATCAATCACTAGCAACTTGGGTTAATTATAGATTGTTTTTCCTCGTCTTCTTCCTTCTCGGGAATGGCTACACAAATTTCTCTACTCTGTTGACTTCTTTTCTTGGAAACGCTTTAATGTAATTTGAAGTGTAGTGGAGTTATTATTTCCTTCCGAGCAAGCAATGCATTCAAGCACAAACACATATATCTTATTTTATTCTAAGCTTATGCTTGCACCTAAGTTAACTCCGTGCTAACATGTTATCGCTTTAACTTTTATTCTTATATAAACGCTTATAAACCATATAACTATGAAAGAAAAACATAATATATCTCAGCAATTCATAGCACGTCTTCTACTTGTCAGCTTGTGTTTACAAAGTTGTGGAGGAGGATTTGATAATAATCCACTTATTCCTATTGAAAAGGAGCCAACAAAGTCTATACAAGCATATACTCAAGAAATAATACCACAAACCAACATCCAACCGCTAGTTGGTAAAACATTGACAGCACAAGGAGGCCATATAGTTACCTGTTATCAAGAGGATGGTAAGCTAAAAGCAAACATCGAGATAAACGCACCGCAAGGATTTAGTAAAACTTATGAAGGATTATCAGTAGCTGTTGAGCAAGGAGCAGCGTTAGCTAATTTATCTCGATTAAATACAAAATCACAAGAACGTCGTATTCGCCTCCAATTAGCGCAAGGCAGTCAGCCAGCTAAAGTAGTAATCTATAAAGGAGCAGGGCTAGTGGGTGGTATGGAAGGAGATGATGAAGAAGAGCCTATGGATGAAGAATGGATAGTGCAGGAAGGGCAAGTAGAGACGATAGAGGAACAAGAAGCAGAAGGAGAGGAGGATGTCTCTTTAGAAGAACGTAATTATAACCAGCTACAGACTATGCCCAGCGAAAGGGCTAAGGAATTACCAATCTTTCAAAAGCCTCTTAATCCTTCTAAAACTTTACAAGGTTCACAAGATATATATGAAATTGAAGGAAAAAGGTTTAAATGTCAAAATGTTTCAGGAGAAGGAATGGACTGTTTTTTTAATGCAGCTGGCTTAGAGCGAGAAGAGCAGATTGCTAGATTAAAAGAATATGAAGATAATAAAACGGTACGTGATATGATTGCTAATGAAATTGTATCGGCAGCTAAATCTTTGCACGAATTACCAGAAGAAGTTAAAGAAGTAATCAATTACACGCTTTATGAAAGTCGAATAGACCCAATTAATCGATTGAAAGAGGAGCGTAACAGGCAACTTGCAGTCCAATCTGTGAAGCCAGAGGAGCAAGATCTTGATAAGCTTCCTTCAGTCCTTCAGAATATAGATAGAAAAGAAGAAAAGGAACTAGCAGCATTAAGGCAAAGAGCTTCTGAGCCAAAAGCATATATGGCTTTTGTTAAGCATCATATAGGGAATAGAGAAATGATGGTAGCTCTTCATGACGTACAAGGCGATAATCCAACAAACCAAGAAGCAAATTTTACCTCTATTGATGCAATTGCATATATTAACAATTTAGGTATAAAAATATATCAACCTGAAAATGGAGGCTTACGTCTCACTCACCAATTTATTCCTGCAAATGCAACACGCATTGTTTATCTCTATCATAGTGGTGTTCATTTCCAGACGCTTATCCCATTTCCATACAAGGAGCCAAGTGATGAAGTTATGGAAACTGAAAATGTAGCTTGTCACCAAAAGAGAAGAAGACCACAAACAGATGAGAGTTCAGTAGGTTCTCCTCTAGGAGAACTCCACCAACAATTAATGGATTTATCTCTAAAAAGTCAGCAGGTAGGTGAGCAATTAAGTATGGAAGTAGAAGAAGAACACAATGATAAACT
Source organism: Candidatus Amoebophilus asiaticus 5a2 (assembly GCF_000020565.1). Taxonomy (GTDB): domain Bacteria; phylum Bacteroidota; class Bacteroidia; order Cytophagales; family Amoebophilaceae; genus Amoebophilus; species Amoebophilus asiaticus. The sequence continues at coordinate 1,861,168 of NC_010830.1, read as the reverse complement.
CAAGCGAAACAGAAGATTAATAGATGATAAAGAAGAGGGAGAGAAAGAAAGTGAAAAGGAGGAAGTAGGAGAGAATAGAAAAAGCTATGGTACTCTTGATGACGATGCCGAAGATAACTTCGTACTGGGAAAGCATTATTATAAAAAAGGAAAGCAGGAAAAAGGCATAAAATATCTTGAAAGAGCTAAAAAGGCTGGGAATCTAGAGGCTACTCAATATCTGGAGCAAATACAATTACAACAACTCCAAAACTCGCTAAAGGTTCCCGAGATTGCTTCAAAAGTTTTTACCTCGATAGATCAAATTAATTGTAAGCAAATAGAGTTGAAAATTCATGCTATTGATAGTAATATAAAACGAAACAAAAACACTGAAGCCAAAATTAGTGGTCCAGAATTAGATACAGAACGTCAGGAATTACAAGAAAAACTTGAAGGCATTCAAAAAGTGGCTAAGGACGTAAGTAAGTCTGATGAATGGGAAAAAAATGCTACTGTTCCTATGGTGAAATCTGAAGATGAACTAAAATGCCTCGCTGAACGTGCAGTTAATACAGTCTATCAGAAGCTGAACAAAAGTAACAATGAAACGGCCGGCAATGGTAGTAGTCTTTCTCCAAGCTCTGAAGCGTTTTCGAGCCAAACTTTTGGTATAGATAAAGAAATACAGCCTCAAATAAGGATGGATAAAAAAATTGAGGAAATGAATACTTTTTTATCAACTATAGCACATAAAAACGAAACATCTTTTACTAAAACGAAACAAGAAGAACTTTATGAGGAAATAAATACTTTTTTATCAACTATAGCACATAAACATGAATCATCTTTTACTGAAGAGGAACAAAAAAAACTTTATAATGTCTCCTTGTTTCTCCAAAAAGAAATGGAAGAAATAAGCAACATCGCTTATGGCGAAGAAAAAAAGCCTCTCATTGTACTCCTGGGTAACACAGGTGCTGGAAAATCAACTATTGTACACTGGCTCACCGGCAAAAAAATGTTTAGCATAAAAGATTTCACTATTGCTTCAAGCAAGCAAGGAGATAACAAATTCCATTATATTTTTTCTGATACACAAAATAATACACCTGATGTGTCCTCAAAAATAGCACCTGGAAAAAAATCGAAAACAAGCATGCCTGAATTGTGGCCTGATCCAGAAGGGTGGGTTTATGCAGATTGTCCTGGGTTCAATGATACACGGGGAACATTACAAAAGATCAAAAATGCTCTTTATATTCAAGCTCTTCTTAAACATCATAACCGGGTAAAATTTCTTTTTGTTATGCCTGCCGGCATTTTTGACTCTTCTGTAAATCGTGTAAAGGATGTTGCAGATGCACTTGCTAACCTAAAAAACATGTTTAAGGATCCTTATAAATTAAAAAATAATATTTCTTTAGTTGTTACACATCATATTGCAGATTTTCACAAATGTATAAAGACAATAAAAGAAGATTTAAAAGAGTTTGCTGATGTAAAAAAAGACGAAGCGTTAAAAGCGTTATTGAATGATCTTGCCGAAAGAAGAAATGGAATAACATTATTCTCTCGTCCTTTAGAGTTAGGTCTTTATCAAAACCAAAACAACGAAGAAGAACCTGAGAGTATATCTTCCTTAACAACTCATGATCAGTCGCTCCTTAAACAAAATAATAAAGAAAAGGCACTTGTATTGAAAAGTATTAAAAGTTCGGATTTTTTATCATTAAATTTTGATGAGGATGTGGACCCCTCTATTCCTGATGATGCTAAATTGCTGCTTAGAAAAATGTCAGCTAACTTAGTAGAACGGCTAAAGGAATTGCTTAAAAAACATATTGCCGAAAAGATTCGAATCTATTTTAACGAAAAAATTCGGAACTTTAAAGCAAGCGTTGATGCACTCGTTGACAAATGCATGCAGTATTATACGCCTATGGCACTCGTATTCGGCCCCTCTAAAAAAGCTAAGGAAGATTTAGAAGAAACACTTAACAAAAACGCTATATCACACAATGAGAAATCTGTTACCCTTCAGGTGCCCTCAAGCTGGATAGCTGGAGCACAACTCACTTCTGGAGTAATAGGAACATTATTGCAAACAACAGGAGGATTATTGACAGCATCTGAAGTAACAAGAGCATTTTTTCAAACAACAGGAGCGGTATTGGCAGCATCTGAAGCGATGCCAATAGCACTTTTAGGGGCTGTTGCCAGTATCAGTGTATATTATATCAGAAAGAATATGTGGAGGGATGAGGTAAGAAAACATTTTATAGAGAGAGAAGCAGAAAGAATAAAACTGAAACTTTATGATTTTGCTATAAAATTAAAGAAATTAAACCGTGATATCTTTAAGAATGACCTTTTAAAAGATAGGGATTTTTTAAATAAAATTAATTCTGCCCCCTCAGATATATCTGAAATTGAGAAAACAGCTGGCTTATTAGACTGCATATGCGGTATCTCTGACAACGATGGTAATGATTGCAAGCACCTTCTTTCTCAAACCATATGGAATGATGTATTTTCTAGAGTAAATGAACACATAGTAAAGAGGTTTTTCCAGACTCCATACGACTTTTATAAGGATGTAAGTGCACCTGATCAAATGGAGCAAATACCTCCATCCTACGTTAAATATTTCACGGAAAAAATTAAGAACAACAATAAACTATCACACATTCCTGAAGATTTTTTAAATAATTTGTTAACAAATTATTTAAAAAATCCAGGTGCCCCTCAGAACTTTAGTTTGGCAGAATTTCCTATTTATCCAAAAAAATTGTATAAGATTATAGATCTTATACAATTTTGTCAGCACATATATACAGACTTTACAACTAGAGATTTTGTCACCAAACAGGAGGCCCCTAGTATAAAAAGAAAACGTAGGAGAATAATAGACAATAAAAACGAGATTGACAGTCTATATAGCAATCTTTTAGAAATCCGTGACAATTGGCGTGCAGTATCAAATCAGCCAGCCATATACGTAAGTCAAGGAAAATATTCAAGTATTCCGATTCCATTCCCTTCTAGAGAGGCCCAACGGCCAAAATTTCAAGCAGATTATATTGAGTGTATCAACCAGATAAACATTTTTCTTCAAGAAACTCTCAAGAGAGACCCTATTAACCATAAAAATTTAGGAAATATTGAATTAGCAAGGCGAGAATTAAAGGAGGTTCAAGACGAAATTCATATGGAATTTTCTTTGCTCTTTAACCATAAACAAATTGACGCCTCCATTCCACCGTTTATAGATACTACCGATAAAAACAAAGAATATCCTCTAAAGGCTGAGGGTGTCATTGCCGATTCTTTTTTACATAAAACTCAACTGTCATCTAATTCAAATATTTTTGTCTTAGATGTTGGCTTTCGGAATTTGGAAGACCTTAAAGGCATATTTAATGACTTCAGAACAGGGATTGTGAAATATAAAGAGAATTCACTTGCTTGGTTTCCAGAACTAGGTGAAGTAGACTATGTTGCTTATATAGAGAGGGGCAACGCATTAAAACAAGGAAAAGATAAGCTTGTAATTGTTTATTCTGGTTCAAACTCAGCAAAAGATTGGAACACCAATGTTAGAATAGGCTATACGCCACTTCTAAATTTATCTGTTCATCAGGGAATAGGTGAGCTATTCACAAAATCCGCTCCTACTTATTGTAATTTATTAATAGATAAAATTAATCATTATTATGAAAAAAACACAAAACCTAAGAAATTTAAGATTATTACAACTGGCCATAGTCTTGGAGGAGCGTTAGCTCTCCTTGCTGCTTACCATTACAAAACTGAACAAATACCACATCTTTATGATAAACTTGATATTGATGAAAATAGCATTTCAGTAAAAACCTTTATCTTTGGAGCACCAGCTATCGCTGATGAATCATCACAAAAGAGCATAGAAAAAGTTCTTGGGAAAAACAATATATTTAGAATCTGGACCATTGATGATCCTGTTGTTTACTTATCAGAAAAGCTTAAATGGCATGTAGGAACAAGTTTTCCTTTATGCAATATCTCAAATAATAAATTCAATATTTTGGATATCTGGGGTCCCCATTTGGCTAAGCGTTATCTGAGTTATCTTTTAGCATTAAAAAAACCTTTTATATCTGAATTACACAAAGAGCTTACCTCTATCCTGGAAGAAAATAAAACTATAGAGATGATAACTATGCTGAGGGATGGAAGCTTAAGGATTGAATTACCTAAAAGTGGTGAGATTAGCATTAAAGCAGATATAACAAGTGAAGGCGCTGGGCCCTCTCTTTCTCAAAACTTTGAAGGAACTACTACAAGCAACCTGCTTGTTTCATCTAGTGAAAGAGAGCAAGAAATTTCTTGCCCTGAGGTGTGATAGTGTATTTAAGGAATGTTAATTTTACGCATACCCTAAACTGATGTTAGGTCTTATCTATAAATGTGTCACAATAAAGTTGATTTTTTAATTTACTGACATATTTCACTAAAGGGCATAAATTATTTCCTGGCATTTTTATAAGCTTATTTATAACAGTAGCTATAGAAGGCTTACGGACAATATATATGGCATACAAGCCCTTTTGACGCAATATGATAAGAATGGCTGTTAATTTTTAAACCAAGCTATCAAAAACAGGAATGGTATCTAAAATTTCATGGCCTAACCCATCATAACTCATTTTCCAGCAACCATACTCTTGTCCATTACTTATTACCAATAGTTTGGCTTTAAGATTTCTATTATAACGAGCCAGTTGGCTATAAACCTTATCAGAAATAGGTATATGAGATGCTTTGCATTCTGCTATAAGAAAAGGGTTGCCGATTCTATCATAAATAACAAGATCAGGTCTATTAACAATATAGTGTCCTTGTATTTGTTTTTCTATTCTAATTAAGCCTTTAGGGTATGATAGTTCTTGGGTCAAATAATGTACTAGATGTTGCCTTGTCCATTCTTCAGGAGTCAGCCGCACATACTTTTTACGTATAATATCAAAAATATAATGCTTATCTGCTATTGTACGGACTTTATAATTAAAAGTAGAAAAATTAATAAATTGCATGTAACTTGTATACAATAAGATAAAGTTGACAGAGAAAAATTTATATAATACAGCTTGCTGCTATCAATTAGCATGTTGTTTCTTATCTACACATTATTACCTTTAATTTATGAAACGCTTCGCTATACCCTTTATAACTGCTATATTGTTTTTCTCCCTTACCTTTATTCCTACCCAATCAATTCCATCAGATAAAGCAGGTTGGATAGAATATCAGTTTCAACGGCTCACTTTGGAAGAACGTATTGGACAGCTTTTTATGGTAGCTGCTTATTCTAACCAAGGCGAAAAGCATCATGAATTTATAGAAAACTTAATACAACGATATAATATTGGAGGACTTATTTTTTTTCAAGGTGATCCTATCAGCCAAGCAAAACTTACCAATCAATACCAACTAAAAGCAAAAACACCTTTACTTTTAGCTATAGATGCAGAATGGGGGCTTGGTATGCGTCTTACTAACACAATAAGCTACCCTAGGCAGATGACCTTAGGTGCTATACAAGATCATCAGCTTATTTATGATATGGGTGCTGAAATTGCACGCCAGCTTAAACTACTAGGTATACATGTTAACTTTGCTCCTGTAATTGATATCAATAACAATCCAGACAACCCAGGTATAGGTAATAGAGCTTTTGGAGATGGTAAGGGGAGTGTAATTAGTAAAGGACTAGCCTATATTCAAGGATTACAAGATAACGGTATATTAGCAGTAGCTAAACATTTTCCTGGTATAGGAGATGCTAGTAAAGATCCGCATCATGAACTGCCTACTATTCCATATGATATTACTCGGTTAGAATCTATAGAGCTTTATCCATTTAGAAAAGCAATACGTGCTAATGTAGGAGGTATTATGGTTTCTCATATCTATTTACCAGCTTATGAAAAAACACCTAACCGAGCTGCATCTCTCTCATCTCATATTGTGACCCAGCTCTTAAAAAACAAATTGGGTTTTAAAGGACTTATTTTTACAGATGCGCTTAATATGAAGGCTGTTAGTAAGTACTATCAGCCTGGTGAAGTAGACTTACTAGCTTTGCAAGCAGGGAATGATATTTTACTTTTCCCGGAAGATGTGCCTAAAGCTATTGCACTCATTAAATCTGCTATTGAGCAAGGTAAATTAGCTAAGGAAGTAGTAGAAGAAAAGGTTAAGAAAATTCTAGCAGTCAAATACCAGATGGACTTACATCAGTGGAAGTCTATAGAAATAGATGGGTTGTACGAGCAACTCAATACACCTCAGGCTCAAGTGCTAAAGCAGAAACTATTTGAACAAGCCATTACATTAGTAGCCAACCAAGACGATTTGATTCCCATTACCAAATTAAATAAACATAAGATTGCTTCACTTTCTATTATTAAGCAGCCTATTACTGCAGAAGCACAGAAATCAATCAACCAACAGAATACAGTTGCTACTAATAAGCCATCTACTATTTTTGGTCAGTTTTTATCGCAATATGCTCCTGTTGCTCACTATACACTCAATAGGACATCACTAGACGTTAATATGCTACAGCAACTGGCAGATGAGCTAGAGAATTATTCGTTGGTTATCGTAGGCTTACACGACTTAGCTGGTAACAGAGCTAATAAATTTGGTTTACAGCCAGAATTATTAAGCTTTTTAACTAAACTACAGCACGCCAATACAAAAGTTTTAATAGTGGTTTTTGGAAGTGTTTATAGTTTAGAATTATTCCAAAACATGCAACATCTTATAGCAGCTTACCAAGATGATCCTATAGCAGAACAAGTGGTGCCTCAGATTATTTTTGGAGCCTTGCCAGCTGTGGGTAATTTGCCTGTTAGTATACCTAATGCTTGGAAGTCGGAATGGGGTATTAGAACAAAAAGTATAAAAAGGCTTGGTTATGCTTTGCCAGAAGCTGTGCAAATGGATAGTCGCATATTACAAGGTATTGATAAAATTGTAGAGGATGCAATTTTAGAAGAGGTGATGCCAGGCTGCCAAGTGTTGATAGCTAGAAATGGGAAAATAGTTTTTGAGAAAGCTTATGGTTATCATACGTACGCAAAAAAGAATCCCGTTACTAATACAACACTTTATGATATTGCTTCCATAACCAAGGTAGTAGGGCCTTTGCAGGCAATCATGTATTTAGTAAGTCAGAATAAGTTAGATATAACACAAAAAGTTTCTACCTATTTACCAGAACTGTCTGCCACCAATAAAAAAAATATAACTATCAAGTCAATTTTGGCTCACCAAGCTGGATTACTAGATTATGGTATAACAAGAAGCATTTTGTTTCAAAAAGATAGTAAATTAAGCAAGAAACTGTTTAGCAACTATCCATCGGCAAGCTATCCCAATAGAATAGGTACGGAGCTATATGCCCCTCATTTATTAAAAGAGCTTATGTGGGATCTATATATCAACTCTCCAATAAAAGAAAAAGATAAAACAAAAAAGCCATCTAAAACACATGGTTACCATTATAATGACTTAAGCTTCCATATTATGCATAGGCTAATAGAGAAATTGTTACAACAGCCTATGGAGATTTTTCTTGCTAATAAATTCTATCAATCTTTAGGAGCTGCTCTAGTTGGTTATAACCCATTAGAAAGAATTAGTTTACAGCAAATAGCGCCTACAGCAGAGTGTGACTTTTTTAGAACTACCCCCATTCATGGTATTGTTCATGACCCACAAGCTGCAATCTGTGGGGGTGTAGCAGGAAACGCTGGGCTCTTTAGCAATGCTCATGATTTGGCTGTTATTCTGCAAATGAATTTGCAAGGTGGCTATTATGGAGGAAAAAGATATTTAAAAAAGAAAGTTATAAAACAGTTTACTAGCCACGCTTTTAAAAATAATCGGCGGGGACTTGGATGGGATAAACCAGAATTGCCTACCAAGCTAGACAGCAAGCATAAGTCTAACACATCTTTATATGCTTCTGCTGATACTTATGGGCATTTGGGCTTTACAGGCACGGCTGCTTGGGTAGATCCAAAGTATAATCTTGTATATATTATACTATCTAATAGAACCTATCCTACCCAAGAAAATAACAAGCTGGCTGAGCAAAATATACGTATTAAGCTACAAGATATTGTTTACCAAGCTTTGCAGAATATGGAACAATAAATTAACAGTTGGATACTAAGACAGTTTGAATGGTTGGTAAGTGTAAAGATTTGTAAAGCTGTTTATTATCTATATGCTTATTTTATAGCCTATTTATAAATTTTGTGTAGTTGCATAAGCTTGAATGTTGCCATAGAGTATAAAGGCCTAAATGTGTTAAATACTTAGTTCTATTAAACCTTTTAATTTAAGATAAAGCTACTATACGTAACAAAGATTTTCTTACCGATTGTCCATATTTATATATTTTTCGGGTTTAGTAGAAATCTAATAATACCTCTATTTAAAACAAAACTACTTTCTGAAAAATGTTCCTTATATATCTCAATGTAGCTAGCTGGCAAGTATAGAAGTGCACTATAAAAGGCGGATTTATTATTGGTTGGATACCAAGTAAAATAGGATTTTTTTCAGGCATTTCTTTCTATTCCTAATATGATATATCCACGTTAAGGTATACACTTAACAGTGTCTTCCCAGCAAGTATTAGAAATCAATAAGATTTGCTGGGAAATTCTATTAGTTATTTAGCTTGTTTTGCTAGTTATCTGTTTCTTTTATCTCTTGTTTGTAAATTTTCTTTAGGATATAACCATTCCATTATATTTATACCAACGTTAAGTTGTAAATAATTAGCATTTATAAGTCTCATAAGATTTACAAAAGTAGTATCAAGTTCAATATCTTTTCCAAAATCATCATCATCTAAACTAGACATAAGCTTGAATAGTTCTATAGGAATTTCACTCCTAAGCTCTGCATAAATTCCTTTAGGAAAGTCAGCACGGTGGCCTAATAAAATAACACCAGAAAACCGAGAAAAATTAGCTACGGATTTTTTAACATTCTGATCCCCTTGCATAGAAACGGGCAACTCATAGTAATCCCCTGATTGTTTATAGTCAGATGTTAGGATGATATTAAATTCGTATCCTAGTATGAGGCTATATGCAAAATAAAATGATATATCATAAACCTTTGTAATGGATATGAGTAATGGTAACTTTAAATGGTTTTCTGTGAAGATAATTTCAAATTCTGGTATTCTGGTAACTCTAGAAAAACCATAGCCTATTCCTGCTTCAAAACCTATTCTGCGCTTCTCTGAAATTGCAAAACTATAACCAGCTAGCATCTTCAGGTTATGGTTAAATTTAGTTTTGATGGGAGCCTTAGTTCCCCTAATTTTAAATTTATGTGTGGGAGTCATGTATGCATATGGAACTACACCAAATCCATATTCTAAACTTAATCGTGTGCTTTCCCATGAAAAACCATTATTTTGTCTCTTATTATAACGTGGAGCTGCATATATAAGTGAGACAGGCAAGCATATGATTAATAAAGTTTGTAAAATATATTTTTTATTTTTAAACATATAAAGTAATAAGTTATTAGTCAAAGAATGTATGTCTTTAACTTCATTTGCCAATAATTGGATGTATATTTATTCTATTGGATTTTTATAAAGTAGTGGGGACAGCTAAAACTAAACCAGTACTTATAACATAAAATAGATATCAAATACTTTCTGCAAATTTAAAGTATGATTGTAGTAAAGAGAAAGATTTCTAAAATTTTAATCTTTAAGTTGATATATGTCAGTAGGGTAGTGGCTCATGGCACGCTTTTGCCTGAGCATACTAAATTTACCAAGCGAATAGTTATCAAAAGGATAGTGCTCCTCTTTCATGTACTTAGCTTGGATCTTTATTAAGGAGTGCTCTTAAAACTTTAAAATAAATGCCAATGGAGTTCTCACTGAGTCCTTGTTTATAGAGAAAGGCTTCGTAACGGTTCAAAAAAAGTATATCGGTATTGCTAAAGCATAATAGCCTGCTACCTGTGAACTCTTTTAAAGAAGTTAAAAGTCGCTTGTAAAGTCGTACTCTTCCTATTTTACCACTTTGAACTAGATTTTGGCAAACTTCTAAAAGAAACGAGAATAGCTCTTGTGAGGCTTGTTTAGGCTCTTCGATTGCTTGTACCAGCTGCTGGAGGGAAAGGAATTTTTGTTCACTTGCAAGTTCTAGAAGCTTCGTGTGATAGGTAGCTTTCTTTTGCACAAGGATGGCTTCTAGTAATTTTCTATCAGGGTGATTCCTTTTAGGCGCATGCTTATTAAAATCCCATAACTTTGCCGAGCAAGAAAGTCATGTTGAGAAGTACTCCTTAAGCTTTCAGCTGGCTAATCAGAACTATGAGCGGATGGCTCCCATCCGCTAGCGTCTTATATAATACGATGGAAATTTTCATAAATTAAAAGAAGACAGGCGAAAAGCTCCATTTAATATGCGGATATTGTTCCACGAGTAATCTTTGTATATCAGCGCCTATATCATTCCATCTTAAATCAACTGTATGTACACTGGTTCCTTGTAAACTTTTAGCCAATTCTTCCGCTCCTTGTGCGCCTATATTATTCGAACTTAAATTAACCGTATGCACCTGTGTTCCCTGTAGATACTTAGCCAAACCTTCCGCTCCTTGGTCGCCTATTTGATTCGAGGTTAAATCAACTGTATGTACGCTGGTTCCCTGTAAATTTTTAGCCAATCCTTCAGCTCCTTGTGCACCTATCTGATTATATCCTAAATAAACCGTATGCACATTTGTTCCTTGTAAATTCTTGGCAAACTCTACGGCTCCTTGGGCGCCTATCTGATTCGCCCATAAATTGATCGTATGTACTTGGGTTCCCTGTAAATGTTTAGCCAATCCTTCGGCTCCTTGTGCACCTATCTGATTATGGCTTAAATTAATCTTCTGTACACTACTTCCCTGTAAATGCTTAGCCAATTCTATAGCTCCTTGTGCACCTATTTTATTATGATTTAAATAAACCGTATGCACACTTGTTCCTTGCAAATTTTTGGCAAACTCTATGGCTCCTCGGTCGCCTATATGATTTTCGCTTAAATCAACCGTATGTACACTAGTTCTCTGTAAATGCTGGGCAAATCCTTCGGCTCCTCGGTCGCCTATATGATTCCCGCTTAAATCAATTGTATGTACACTGGTTCCTAGTAATTGTTTAGCCAATCTTTCTGCCCCTTGTGCGCCTATTTGGTTCGAGCTTAAATAAACCGTATGTACTCGAGTTCCCTGTAAATACCTAAATAATTCCTCGGCTCCTTGATCACCTATATGATTTTCGCTTAAATTAACTGTATGTACACTTGTTCCCTGTAAATTTTTAGCCAATTCTTCTACTCCTTGAGCGCCTATTTGGTTTAACCTTAAATTAACCGTATGCACTTTGGTAGCTTGTAAATGTTTAATTAATTCTTCCACTCCTTGAGCACCTATTCTATTCCAGCTTAAGTCAACCGTATGAACCCTCGTTCCCTGTAAATTTTTAGTAAACTCAACTGCTCCTTGAGCACCTATACCATTAAAACTTAAATAAACCGTATGTACTTGGGTATCTTGTAAATATTTAGCCAACTTAACTGCTCCTTGGGCACCTATCTCATTCTCGCTTAAATCAATACTCTGAATCTTGGTACCTTTTATATGAGGCCAAAATGCTTGTGGCAAACTCTTTATATTCCTTATTAAATGATAAAAAGCAAAACTGGAAATTCTTTCAGGTGTTAACTTATTTAACTTTTTATTGTTCTTGAAATCTATTCTCTTATCTATTGTCCATACCCAGCCAGTTGGATTAACAACTGATTTAAGCTTATTCTCAACCCCTACTATACCTGTTTGCCTATAGCCTGTAATCAGTTCATTCCAGTCTTTATTAACTATTCTTGCTGGTAAAATATCTTCTAATTTTAAATAAGAAAAAATCTCTTGCCATAGCTCTATGGGAAGGGATACAGAACTCTGCACAATGTCCTTTTCCACAGAAGAGCTACTATCCGCTAGCTCTCTTAATAAAGTAATTGCCATTGGATGGTCTTGTGCCGCTGCTTTGCTTAACCACACTTCTGCTTTGTGAGCAGATTCTTCTGTACCTTGCTTCTGCCAAGCTTCGTACGCCTTTCTCCCTAGCCGAAATTGTGCTTCACTTTCTCCCTCCATGCCAGATCGCAGTAAGGTTTGATATTCTTCTAAATTATTCTTGCCTGGTTGTTCTATGGTTTGTTCTTCTCCGAACGAGGAATAAGGTGATACTCTTCTTCGCTTAAATTTTGCAGATTCTTGCTCTTCTTTTCCTCTTCTTCTTACTTTTATTTTCTTCTGATATCGATCTTCTTCCTTCTTTTCATATTCTTTTTCACCTTTCACTCTCTTTTTACCTTTTCTTTTTTCTTGCTTTGGCTCTTCGTCCTCTTGTTCATCTTCGCTCCCTACGCCTCCTTTTAACCCCATATTCCCTATATATACATAGCCTGGCTGCTTGTTTTTAGGTAAATGCACATGCGTAAGTAGATTTTGGCTCCCTTTAGAGTTAGCTACTGGTGCTATCTCAATACCTTGCTCTATATACACAGGTAAAGTATGTATTCTACTAAAGCTTCCAACCTTTTCCTTGAATTTTACTCGCAATTGGCCTGCTTCTTCATAAAAAGTAATTAGATGACCTTTCTTGGAGGCAAGTTGCTTGTTTACTAACTGTTCAATAACAACTTGTTGGTTGTCATCTGTTGACTTTTTTATTGAAATAGGTAGGTTAGAGGAATTAGAGCAGCTTTGTGAAATAAGGCTTATTAGTAGAATACGCGCTACAAGTTTCTGTAATGGTTTAGGTTTCATAGAGATTTAAGTTAACAAGAAAGCATATTAGTATAAATATAAAATATATACTAATAAATATTTTAAAATATGATATATGTGTATGCTTACATTACTTGCTTTCTAAGTTTGTTAAAGTTATGGATTTATTTTCTGTTCCTGTTTCCTGCTCTTCCTTTTGCATTTTAGGAAAATCAAGGGTAAAATTATAATTTAGTACGACTCCAACCTTTTGAATGAGGCGATAACTCAGGAGGGCGTTATGGAATTTGTTATATAAAGTATTTCGGCTAATATTTAACCTATCAGCTAATTTGGAGAGGGTAACCGCTTTTTCTGACTATCTTTTCGACTATTTAACCTCTATGAATTGTTGCAAATGGTAATAAAGGGCTGTGATAGGTTATAGGAAGTGTAAATTTAGCGTGAAAGAGCCTTTAGCTAATTTGTACCATACTTCTAAGTAGAGGCTAGCTTTAAACTAGCTGGGCAAGAAAGACTAGTTGAAAAATATTTCTTAGTCTTTAGCTGGCTGATGGTTCACATCGATTGATGGTGCACATCAGCCAGCGCCTCACTCTTATATAGAGTAATATAGATTTTCACTTTTAAGCATCTAACTTTTCAGTTAGTAAATTAACTAATGCTCCATATTTTTTCTGCTTAGCAATATCTATAGGAGTATTACCATTTTTATTCTTAGCCTGTATATCTGCCCCTTTATCTAGTAAGTACTTAACTACTTCTAGATGACCATTCTCGCATGCCTTATGAAGTGGAGTGTTACCATTTTTATTCTTAGCATTTATATCAGCTCCTTTCTCTACTAAATACTTAATTACTTCTAGATGACCATTCTCGCATGCCTTATGAAGTGGAGTATTACCATATTTATTCTTAGCATGTATATCTGCCCCTTTATCTAGTAATAACTTTACTATTTTTAAGTGATTATATCTGGTAGCAAAATGTAAAGCAGTCCATTGATTTTTATTTTTTACATTTATATCTGCCCCTTTATCTAGTAAGTACTTTACTATTTCTAAGTGATCATATCTGGTAGCAAAATGTAAAGCAGTCCATTGATCGTTATTTTTTACATTTATATCTGCCCCTTTATCTAGTAATAACTTTACTATTTTTAAGTGATTATATCTGGTAGCAAAATGTAAAGCAATCCATTGATCGTTATTTTTTACATTTATATCTGCCCCTTTATCTAGTAAGTACTTTACTATTTCTAAGTGATTATATCTAGTAGCAAAATGTAAAGCAATCCATTGATCGTTATTTTTTACATTTATATCTGCCCCTTTATCTAGTAAGTACTTTACTATTTCTAAGTGATTATATCTAGTAGCAAAATGTAAAGCAGTCCATTGATCGTTATTTTTTACATTTATATCTGCCCCTTTATCTAGTAATAACTTTACTATTTCTAAGTGATCATTTTCGCATGCCTTATGAAGCGTAGTATTACCATATTTATTCTTAGCATTTATATCTGCCCCTTTATCTAGTAAGTACTTTACTATTTCTAAGTGATTATATCTAGTAACAAAATGTAAAGCAGTCCATTGATCGTTATTTTTTACATTTATATCTGCCCCTTTATCTAGTAAGTACTTTACTAGTTCTAGATCACCTTTTTTACATGCATAAATAAGTAGAGTCTCACTCTCTTTATTCTTAGCATGTATATCTGCCCCTTTCTCTAGTAATAACTTTACTATTTTTAAGTGATCATATCTGGTAGCAAAATGTAAAGCAGTCCATTGATCATTATCTTTTACATTTATATCTGCCCCTTTATCTAGTAAGTACTTTACTATTTTTAAGTGATCATATCTAGTAGCAAAATGTAAAGCAGTCCATTGATCATTATTTTTTACATTTATATCTGCCCCTTTATCTAGTAAGTACTTTACTATTTCTAAGTGATTATATCTAGTAGCAAAATGTAAAGCAGTCCATTGATCGTTATTTTTTACATTTATATCTGCCCCTTTATCTAGTAATAACTTTACTATTTCTAAGTGATCATTTTCGCATGCCTTATGAAGCGTAGTATTACCCTCTTTATTCTTAGCATTTATATCTGCCCCTTTATCTAGTAATAACTTTACTATTTTTAAGTGATTATATCTGGTAGCAAAATGTAAAGCAGTCCATTGATCGTTATTTTTTACATTTATATCTGCCCCTTTATCTAGTAAGTACTTAACTACTTCTAGATGACCATTCTCGCATGCCTTATGAAGCGTAGTATTACCATATTTATTCTTAGCATTTATATCTGCCCCTTTCTCTAGTAATAACTTTACTATTTCTAAGTGATTATATCTAGTAGCAAAATGTAAAGCAGTCCATTGATCGTTATTTTTTACATTTATATCTGCCCCTTTATCTAGTAAGTACTTTACTATTTCTAAGTGATTATATCTAGTAGCAAAATGTAAAGCAGTCCATTGATCGTTATTTTTTACATTTATATCTGCCCCTTTATCTAGTAAGTACTTTACTATTTCTAAGTGACCATATCTAGTAGCAAAATGTAAAGCAGTCCATTGATTTTTATTTTTTACATTTATATCTGACCCTTTATCTACTAAGTTCTTAACTACTTCTAGATCACCTTTTTTACATGCATAAATAAGTAGAGTCTCAACCTCTTTATTCTTAGCCTGTATATCTGCCCCTTTATCTAGTAAGTACTTTACTATTTCTAAGTGATCATATCTAGTAGCAAAATGTAAAGCAGTACATTGATCGTTACTTTTTATATTTATATCCGCCCCTTTATCTACTAATAATTTAACTACTTCTAAATTACCTTTGTTACAAGCATAATGAAGTAGAGTCTCACCATCTTCATCTGTAGCATTTATATCTGCTCCTTTTTCTACTAAATACTTAACTACCTCTAGATTACCTTCTCGGCATGCATAATGCAGTGAAGTTACACCATATCCATCTATAACATTTATATCTGCTCCTTTTTCTACTAAATACTTAACTATTTCTAGCTCACCATTCTCGCAAGCATAATGAAGTGGAGTCCAACCATCTCCATCTGTAATATTTATATCTGCCCCTTTCTCTACTAAATACTTAACTAATTCTATATTATCATTTTTGCATATACAATGAAGTAGAGTTGCACCATCTCCATCTGTAATATTTATATCTGCTCCTTTTTCTACTAAATACTTAACTAATTCTAAATGGTTATTGCTGTATGCACAATGAAGTAGAGTCTCACCATCTTCATTCGTAGCCTGTATATCAACTCCTTTCTCTACTAAATACTTAATTACTTCTAGATCACCTTCTCGGCATGCCCAGTAAAGTAGACTCTCACTCTCTCTACTCTTAGCCTGTATATTTGCCCCTTTCTCTAATAAATATTTAACTACTTCTAGATGATCATTGTCGTGAGCCCAATGAAACGGAGTCTCACCATCTTTATTCTTAGCCTGTATATCAGCTCCTTTCTCTACTAAATACTTAACTACCTCTAGATTACCATCTCGGCATGCATAATGCAGTGGAGTTACACCATATCCATCTATAACATTTATATCTACTCCCTTTTCTACTAAATACTTAACTAATTCTATATTATCATTTTTGCATACACAATGAAGTAGAGTCTCACCATCTTCATCTGTAGCATTTATATCTGCTCCTTTCTCTACTAAATACTTAACTACTTCTAGATGACCCTTGTCGCATGCATAACAAAGTGGAGTATTACCATGTTTATTCTTAGCGTGTATATCTACTCCTTTTTCTATTAAGTATTTAACTGCCTCTAAATTACCAATCCTGCAAGCTTTATGTAATGGGTACTTTCTTTCTTTTACTAGCCTGTCAGCTAATTTTACCCCTGCTTGCTGAAGCTGCACATATTTGTCTTCAACTATTGCCGAAGCTTGACCTAATAAAGCTATACCATCTGATTGATTATCTTCATCCTTTAATTTCTCTTTTCCTTTATCTTTTTTTATATTTCTTTCTACTCTTACTTCTCTATTTCCTGCATTCTTTACTACAGATAGGCTTGGTTTAACTAGTCCATTATTTTCTTGTAACGATTGGTTACCATTCAAAACAAGCGTACTGCTTGAGCTGCTAGAAGATGGAACAAGCTGACCACCTAATGGGTAGCCCATACATTGCTGCATTTGTAGCATGATTGCACGCATTTGGTTATCTCGTTCTGAAAAAGAATGAACTTGCTCCTCTAATCCTGCTACTCGCTGCTCCATTACATCGAGTAAGGCTTTTTGTTCCGCTAATTCTTTGTCTTTCTGTTCTAAGGCTGCTGCTAAGTGTAACTTTTCCTGGCTTCCTTTTTCTATTAGCTGTCCTTTTTGCATCAATTTCTTGTTCAGCAATTTTTCCTGCAATTTAAAGGCATTGGCTTGTTCCTCTAATCCTTTTAGACGCTGCTCTATTACACCGAGTAAGGCTATTTTTTCTTCTAACTCTGTTTCTTTTTCTTCTAACTCTGCTTCTAAACTTAACCTCGCCTGGCTTTCCTTTTCTACTATATATCCCTTCTGTGCCAATGTTTCTTCTATCTCTTCTTCTCTTAATTTAATAGCTGCTTCAATATTGTGCATATCCAGCTTATGCCTGGCTAAAACAGGCACCTGTGCTTTTATATCCTGAATTAAACTACGCATGGTATAGTTAGGTGTTAATTCGGTACTAAGCAACCTGGCCCCAGTTTTAGGGCTGGTTCGTTTTCCCATATCAAGCCAGCGTTTTATTGCTATCCGCTCATAGGTATGGCCATCCTGAGCAATAACCGGATCTTCCATAATCTCCTGGGTGATAGGACAGAAACATTCGTTAGGAATGGATTCATTATCTAGTTCATCTTCTTGTTCATCTCCTTCCAACATCCCTCCCGCTAGCCCTGATCCTTTGTAAACAATTACTTTTGCTGGCTTTCCTGCATGTGCTGGTTGAAGGTGAATGCGACGCTTTTGTGCTTGCTGGCCTAATCTAGGTAGCTCCGATAGCTCTGCACCTTGCTCAACAGCTACCTCTAATCCAACATAGCTTTTGCTAAACCCTTGAGGTGCATTAACTACTACGTCTGCTTTTAATTTGCCTGCTTCTTCATGAAAAGTAACACTATGCCCCCCTTGGGCTATTAATGCTTGATCAAATAGGGGCTGGATATTTATTGGAGGGATTATTTGTTGTGTACTAGTTTGTATAGATGCTATTTGCTCTTCTTTGATAGATATGAGTGGATTATTGTCGAATCCTCCCCCACAACTCTGGAAGAATAAACTTATGAGTAAAACATAGGATATGTATTGCTGGAACAGCGAAAAACTTCTTTTCATATTTTAAAGATTAAGGAGGAATGCATATTAATGCGCAGTTAGCTTAATTGCAAATATAAATACCATTAGTTGGGTAAATTCTATACTTTGAATACTCAAAGTATAGCTGATCTTACAATATGGTAAAGTTACTAGTTAGCTATTACAAATCTTGGCTAAGGTCTTCTATATACTTAACACTAACCTCTATCATCTGTTCAATAAAACTCATATGAAAGCTTTTAGCATGTTTTTAACAATTTATAATTTGCTCTCTTGCATGCCTTCTTTGAAGCCCTCCAAAAACCATTTCATAATGATTCTTTTAACAATTTTTTGTAACTTTTTTGGCCCATGATCATCTCTAGGCTTTATATAAATAATCTAAGTTGCTAGCTAAGAAAAGCTTTGTTGATTTGAAAAGCTAACAAAAACAAGAGAATCTTGATCAGAAAGCCTCTGAAGGTAACAGCATGGATCTTCCTTAAGAAAAGGCCTTTAATGCCACTAATGCTGGTCTCTATCACCTTTTACATGTGCTCTTTGAGATAAGCTAGAGAAGGCGTATCCTGTCGATGAGCATTGGCTTTACGCTGAGAATAAAGCTTAATCCCTTCATCAGCCAACATATCTTCTAGATGGTAGTTGGTATAAGCCGAGTCAGCATAAAGTGCACTACCAGCAGGCAAACAGAAAGGCAGTTGATTCAGCTCTTTTACATCTGCTTGGCTGCCAGCCATTATTGAGAATTCCACTGGAATGCCACTACTAGTAGTAACCAGTTGTACTTTGATGCTATAAAAGTAATGATGCATAGAAGCTTTGTAGCCGCGATAAGCCTCACTTTGCAATAACTTACACCGGCTAGTACGTATGTTATCACACACAGCTACTGGAAATGAATCTAAGATAAAACCCTTACAGGAGGCTACTTGCTTGATGAGCGTGCCTATTACTAAAAAGAGGGTCGTTATCTCTTTTCCTATAGCATGCAAACAGCGATTGCATCTACTTTTATCAAGCATGTTAGGGATAAGCCTAGTGGAATGCATAAACGATCGGGCTTTGTCAAGATGTCCGCCAAAGTATAAAGCCGATACGATAGCCGTTGTGAGCACTTGTACATCTGACAATTTTCTGTTTTCATCTTCTTGATGATGCAAATACTTGAGTAGATGGTCGATAAATGTATATATTGCTATTGATTGATCAATTATAATGACCTCCGGTCTATTCGTTTAAGACAAAAAACAAGATCAGAGGTTTTTTATTCTTTTACTTAGCAATCACTAGCAACTTGGGTTAAATAGTTAAATCTTTATAATGTATTTTCTATGTAAAACTGTATGCATAATGCTGGTTTAATAAGTTGCTGAATAGCTTAAAAAATATGACGCAAATATAATTCTTCCTTTGCTTTATATCAATTCTGACACAAGCCAGCAAGGGAAATGATGGTTATTATGTGCTAATTCATTTACTCTACTGTCACTGATTTAGCTAAATTTCTTGGTTGGTCTACATTACAACCCTTTTCTACGGCTATGTAGTACGCGAGTAATTGTAAAGGAATTACCGATATAATGGGCATGAGCGCTTCATGAGTAGCTGGAACCTCTATTACATAATCTACAAGCTGTTTCACCCGCTCATCTCCTTGTGTAACAATAGCAATAATCTTTCCTTTTCTAGCTTTTATCTCTTGTATATTAGAAATGATTTTTTCATAGGTTCTATCCTGTGTAGCAATAAATACTACGGGCATATTTTCATCAATAAGCGCAATAGGTCCATGCTTCATTTCTGCAGCAGGGTATCCTTCGGCATGGATATAAGAAAGCTCTTTTAACTTTAAAGCACCTTCTAGCGCTACAGGATAATTGTATCCTCTTCCTAAATACAAAAAGTTAGTTGCATCTTTAAAAAGATTAGCCAATCCTTTAATCTTACATTCCTGTTGAAGCATGGTTTTTACTTTATCAGGAAGATTCGCTAGCTCATCAATGAGTTCTTCAAAGGAAGCTTGCATAATAGTTTTTCGCTGCTGAGCTAATGATAAAGCTAGGAGTATAAGCACAGTAATTTGAGCTGTGAAAGCTTTGGTACTAGCTACACCTATTTCAGGACCAGCATGAGTATAAATGCCTGCTTGTGTAGTTCTGGCAATAGAAGAGCCTACTACATTGCATATACTTAATACAGTAGCTCCCTTTGCTTGTGCAAGTTCGATAGCAGCCAATGTATCGGCCGTTTCTCCTGATTGAGAGATAGCTATTATAATATCCCCTGGTTTGATAATAGGATTTCGGTATCTGAATTCCGACGCATATTCTACTTTTATAGGTATTCTGCAGAATTCTTCAATCACATATTCGCCCACGACACCGGCCAACCAAGATGTGCCACAAGCTACAATAGTAATTTTAGGTGCACAAATCAGTTGGTTGATATATGCTTCAATACCCCCTAGTTTAATGCTCTTTTGTGCTATATCTAGCCGCCCACGCATACAATCTGCTATAGAAGTGGGTTGCTCAAATATTTCTTTAAGCATAAAGTGCTCAAAGCCTCCTTTTTCTATAGCTTCTAGCTCCATATCTAATTTTTGTATGTATGGAGTCAACGGCACATTCTTGCTATCACTTAAAAAGAATTGGCCATCCTTGATAATAGCAATTTCATAATCATTAAGATAAACCACCTGGTCTGTATATTCTAGAATAGGAGTAGCATCAGAAGCAATAAAAAACTCATCTTTCCCAATACCTATTACAAGTGGACTGCTCTTTTTAGCGGCAATAAGTGTATTAGGCAGCTCTTCAGACATAATGATAATAGCATAGGCGCCTATAACTTTGTGCAACGCTAACCTGACAGCTTCTTCTAAAGAACAGTCATTATATAACTGGATGTCTTCAATAAAGTTGATAAGTATTTCTGTATCAGTATCACTTGTAAATACATATCCTTTTTTTAGCAGCTCTTGTTTAAGGGTATTATAGTTCTCTATAATGCCATTATGGATAATTGCCAGCTTGCCAGAATTAGATAAATGAGGATGAGCGTTTATATCATTGGGAATGCCATGGGTAGCCCAACGGGTATGGCCCATTCCAATATGGCTATGTAATGGCTTATTAGCTATATAGGCTGCTAGGTCCTTTACTTTTCCTGCTTTTTTATACACTTGGATGTTCCCATCCAATAAAGCAATACCTGTACTATCATAACCTCTATATTCTAATCTTTGTAAACCTTTTAAAATGGTAGGGGAACTTTCTCTGTGTCCTACATAGCCTATTATTCCGCACATAGTTTTTATTTATCGAATTCTGTCAATAGAACGTATTAATTTTTCGTCTTTTCTTATAAAGTAATTGGACAAAAGGTTGTTAATAACAGCTACTATAGGCATACTGAAACCAAATTTACAATAACTACCTGCTACATTAGGTAATAATGCTGTTTGACTCTTTGTAACTAAGTATATAATTAATCCTACTAAAGCAGTTAGTAATAAACTATTTAATGCACCTAGTTGAAGCTGTAACCTACGATTATCAAATCGAATAATTTCGTATACTGCAACCAAGCCAATTACAACAGAGATGCTGCCTAGTAATGCATAAGGCATAACAGTACTATGTATTAGATTCTTGGCAAGATCAAGCTCTTTTAGCTGCCAGGCGTAGATAGTATAACTATGCAAAGTCGTAAGATCGGTTTTATGCCATATAGGTAAAAATAGGAATATACATATGGTAATAACTATCAGCAATAAAAAAACAGTTTGTATACGTTGTAACATAAGGTGTTGTATTAATAATCTTAGTTGTTGGCTAACATGGTTAATAATTTGGTTAATGTGGCTTTTAGCATTCTTCTATCTACAATAAAATCTAAAAAACCATGTTCGAGTAGAAACTCCGAAGTTTGAAAACCTTTAGGCAAATCTCTTCCAATAGTATCTCTAATGATTCTAGGGCCTGCAAACCCTATAAGTGCACCTGGTTCTGCAATATTAAAATCTCCTAGCATGGCAAATGAGGCAGTTACTCCACCTGTTGTAGGATCTGTAAGTAAAGAGATATAAGGTATTCTGGCTTTTGCTAATTGCAATAATTTAGCAGATGTTTTAGCCATCTGCATCAAAGATAGTCCGGCCTCCATCATACGTGCACCACCTGATTTGGAAATAATCAGTAAAGGGGCTTTATGCTCTAATGCATGATCAACAGCTTTAGCTATTTTTTCTCCTACTACCGAGCCCATTGACCCACCAATAAAGTTAAAATCCATACAAGCAATAACCATACTGTTGCCATTTACAGGACCATAACCTACTTGAATAGAATCTTTTAGTTGTGTGTCTTGCTGTGCTTGTTGCAGCCGCTGTGTATAAGGTTTATTGTCTATGAACTCAAGCGGATCTGCAGAGGTAAGGTTAGCGGCAATTTCTGTAAATTGATTGTTGTCAAAGAGAAGTTCGAAATATTCTTTAGATCCTATACGGACATGGTAGCCATCTTCTGGCGAGACATAAACATTCTCTTTTAACTCTTTAATTTGTATAATCTTCCCTTTTGGGGACTTATACCATAGCCCATCAGGAATTTCTTTTTTATGTTCAGTTGGGGTTAAAATTCCCTTTTGTTTTCTTCTAAACCAAGCCATAAGTAAGTGTAGTTAATTTAATCTTCTATATTAATTATGCTATATCAATTTTAGACTCTAAATATACATCTTGTATGGCATGTAGTAAGGCGATTCCTTCTTGCATAGGACGTTGGAACGCTTTTCTACCACTAATAAGCCCCATGCCACCCGCTCGTTTGTTAATAACAGCTGTTTTGACTGCTTCCGTCAAGTCCCCATCTCCTTCTGAAGCTCCTCCAGAACTTATAAGGCCTATTCGTCCCATATAACAGTTAGCTACTTGGTAGCGACACATATCAATAGGATGTGCTGAAGTAAGTTTACTGTACATATTAGGATGTGTTTTTCCAAACTTTAAGGCTGCAAAACCTTGGTTAGAATTGGGTAATTTTTGCTTAATAATATCTGCTTGTATGGTTACGCCTAAATGATTGGCTTGCCCGGTTATATCTGCTGCACAGTGGTAATCTTCTTGTTGAGTTTTAAAGTTACTGTTTCTTGTATAACACCAAAGAACAGTAGCCATTCCTAACTCATGTGCTCGTTCAAATGCTTCTGCAACTTCTTTTATCTGCCGGCTCGCTTGCTCGGAACCAAAATAAATGGTAGCTCCTACAGCTGTTGCTCCTAAATCCCAAGCTTCTTCTACAGAGCCAAAAAGAGTTTGGTCGTATTTAGTAGGGTAGGTTAGTAATTCATTATGGTTAATTTTTACAATACAAGGTATCTTATGAGCATATTTTCTAGCCACAATAGATAGGGTGCCTAGCGTAACAACTACTGCGTTACACCCACCTTCTATAGCTAACTTCATAATATTTTCTGGATCAAAATAAAGTGGGTTGGGTGCAAAAGACGCCCCTGCTGTATGCTCTATCCCTTGGTCTACCGGTAAGATAGAAAGATAACCTGTATGAGCTAATCGGCCATGGTTTCCAATAGCACTAAGGCTTTTAAGTACTTGTGTACTTCTTCCAGATGGTATGAATATTTGTTCAAAAAAGTGAGGACTAGGTAGGTGTAGATATTTTTTATCTATGGTATTGCTTTGGTAAGTGAGCAAATCGACTGCTTCTTTACCTAAAATTGTCTCTATATCGCTATAATTCATATTTTTTGCTTATTATTGCCACAGATAAAATTGGTGATTATAAATTTTTTAGCTTTTTAAGCATTAATCTATTGCAAAAGTATTGAGAACTAGCCAATAATTTATTTTCTTTGACAAAAATATATGGTGATTGTAGCTCAGTTGGTTAGAGCGCTGGTTTGTGGCACCAGAGGTCGCGGGTTCGAGTCCCGTCTCTCACCCTCTTATATCTTATAGTATATCCCATCCCATAAGGGCCATTTGCAAGATGCCTGTCTTTATTTTTTATCAGTAGTCAGCTTTATTATATAATTGGTAGTTTAAAATATAACTAGGGACTTCTGTAGAAGCATGGTAGGTTATTGATTGGTATAATTATTATATATCTTTTTTTAAATAAAAATCCTACATATAACCTAGTGGCTATATGTAGGATTGAAAGATATATATATATCTTAAGATTCGTAACGCTATTAGCTGGGTAGTTTAGATTCTTCCCATTCTACTATAGCTGGTGGCACTGGTTGTTGAGAGTTTGGAACTTCTAAGTGTAGAGTAATCTGCATATTTTTTACCAAATCTATGCCATTTATTTCTAATCCTATATGTTTCCAGTCTCCACGTTTTAATTTTTGTTTCTTTATGTTAGTGACTTGTGTTAAGCTAATTTTGGCTTGGGGCTTTAATTCTTTACTGTCTTTACTGTCAGCTAGTGCTTTAAGGAAGACTTTAGAAGTGTTTCCCATGCTATCTGCTATTTCGTACCATAATTTGATATTTGTTAAGTCCTCGTTTTCTAAAGGCCTGCCAATATTTTTAATGGTAAGAATAAATGGTTTATCAGTAATTAATCCTTTTCTGGCAATAAGTAATAACTTAGGAGCCTCGTTAGAATCATACTTTTCTTTTTCACGTTTTCTTGCAGCTCTTGCTGCAGCTTTTAATTCCTTTTTTTCCTTCTTCACTTCTTGATTCTCTGCTTTTACTTTTTCTGTTTGATCTTTCTGTTGCTTTTTATTCTCTTTCATTTTTTTCTGTATTTCCTTCTCCTTCTTATCATGTTCCTCTTTTGCTGCTCTTACCTTTTCCTTAAAATCTTTATCAATAGCTTGTTTCTGGTCTTTATACTCCTCCTTGCTAATTTCTTTCTTTTTTAACTTAAGGTCTGCAAGCTTATCAGATTTCTCATGGCTAAATTTATTTTTGATTTGTGTATACTCTTGCTTTATCATCTTATTTTGGGCCTCAAGATTTGCACTCGCTTGGTTGATCTCTGTTAAACCCTTCTCGGATTGTTGCTCTGATTTTTCAGCTTTTTCAACATCCTGCTGTTCTTTTTCTGTATCGAAAGTTTTAATGTATCCATGCCACTCTATTTCTTCCTGTGCTATGGGTGTGCTATTCGATGCAGCGTCACTCGGATATACTGAAACAGTCAACTTGTCTGTAAGCTTCCCTTGGGTCGGCTTTGCTACTATTATAATCTGGTTAGTTGCTTTCCCTTGTATTAGTTTTTTAGTTGGAGAACGCTTTAGTAATTTTTTTAATGTAGTAGCTGTTTGTTCTTTAGACTCACGGAATACAAAACTAACGTCAGGTTCCTCGCTTTTAAGCTCTACTCTATATTTGGTAAGATCTCTAATATCTTCTTTTAATGGCTTTAAACTGAAGTAAGTTTCATTTTCTGGTCCCGCAAAACCGTAAGGAAAGTTGATAGAAAATTCACTTTTTATCCATCTAACTTCCACATGGTCAATAACTTCTTCAGCTTCATTTAAAAGTTCAAATTTTAACTTTACCTCAATAGCATCTTTATCTGGTACTAAATTGAAATCTTTGAAAGAATGTTTTAGGTGTGCTGGGTCCAGCTCTTTTACTACATTATCAAGTTCAGTTAGAGTTTCTTTTAGAGGCTCTGAGGCAGAAAAAGTTTTAACTTCATTTGCACCATTTGTATAAGTTACTGTAGTTCCAGTTGTTGTGCCTGAAAAAGTGTTTTGCTCAACAATACTGGCTTTTAATTTAAAATCTTTTAGTTCTACAGGGTTTTCAGAATCCCCTATGGAAAAAGTTATGTTTATTTGACGTTGGTCGTTCCCTACTAGAAGTTTACTTTCTGCTGCTATTTTTAGGCTGGCTATACTATCGGGAGTACCTGATTTACATTCACATCTTGATGCATTAAGTATAAGGGTGAGTGCTATAAATTTACCTAGTAAATACAATAGGTATTGATGGCTATATTTTTGTGAGCGCTTTGTAGTGTACATAGTAAAATAATAATGTGTTCAGAATTATGGGTTAATAACATAAACTTGTTCTTTATAATCTAAGATTTACTCTTGAATAAGACAAGGAAAATGAACTAAATAGTTATTGTTAAGCTTAGTGTTATCGTATTGGGTATAGTGTTATTTTGCTAACCTACTACACCACAATTCAGCATTAGGATATTGCGTAAATAAATTGTTAATAGAAAGTGAGATAAATACACAGGATGAGTTTGTAAAATAATGGAGATATAGCTAACTTCTATTAAAAGAACATATCATTTAATTAACTCCTCTATTACCATGTCAAGGTGCCTAAAAGAAATGATGGCTTTGCTATTGCTAGTGATGCTAGTAGTAAGTTGTAATCGGACTCAACAATTCAACAAGCTTAAAGAAGAAGAGAAAAATTTAATGCAGGAGCTCCAACAAATCACTAGGCGGTCTAAGTGGTATATCTTAAAAGAGAAAGTAATACCTGAGGCAAAGGGTTATCCATCAGCAGCCAACCAACAATTGTATCTCGCCAAGGAAATACTAAAGGATTTAAGAGAAGCACAGTATGATGCAGAGGCAGGTAGTATAAAGGCACAGAAAAAAATAGAACGCCTTTTACGGCGAGTAAGGGACGAGGCTGGTTTCAAAGCAAATAATGTAAAACAGGCTATAGAAAGTCTAACAATATGGATAAAGCTGCTTGAAAATATACGCCGTCAACAAAAGCTTACAAAAGTTAAGCAATAAACGCTTGCTGGTCTAGTATTTGTAAACCTTAAAATAAAACTGAAAAAAAGAATTTTAACAGATACAGTAATTTTTCCTTCGAACCCCTGTGAAAGCCTATTGTATTTAGAGAAATAATATCAAATCACACAATTATTTTTAGTTTCGTAGTAACTCTCTTATTTGCATATTAAAGAGCTTATGGCCATGTGATTATAGCCTATATGCTGTGCTTCTTCGCTAGTTCACCAAGTCTATTATAATCAGTATGTCACCTGCTTTATGGCTACGCTTAATTTATATTTTCGCCATAATAAAGGTGTCATCTTATGAGCGATAATGTGGCAGCCCAGAAATAATAAGCCTAATGTATACTATTAGTCGATTGCCACGCCATATTATAAAATTGGGATAGCGTACACTTTACCGACTAGGAGAGAGCTTTTGCAAAGCCTTTTGCATACGCTCCATAGCTTCTTGTATCACTTCATCAGAAGTAGCATAAGACAGTCTAATACAGTTAGGCTCTCCAAAAGCAGCACCATCTACTAAAGTAACTTTGGCTTCTTTTAGAATATACATACAAAAGTCCTCTGCAGTTCTAATAGCTTGCTCTCCATCTGTATAACCAAAATAATAGCTGATATCTGGAAAAAGATAAAAAGCACCAAGTGGTATATTGCATGTAACTCCTGGTAGGTTGCTTATACCCTTTATAGCCAGATCTCTTCTTCGTTTATAAATAGCTCGCATCTCTGCTATAACTTGCATGTCTACATCAAAAGCAGCTAAGGCTGCTCGCTGAGAAATAGAGCAGGTACCAGAAGTAAGCTGGCCTTGTATTTTTTCGCAAGCTTTAGCAATCCATAGGGGAGCAGCCAAATAACCTACTCGCCAACCAGTCATAGCATAACTTTTAGAAAAGCCATTAATAGTAACTACTCGGTCTTGTATACTAGCTATAGAGCCTATGCTTGTAAAATCATCTGTAAAATTGATATGCTCATAAATTTCGTCAGCAACTACTAACACATGCTTATGTCTTTCCAATACTTCTGCTATAGCCATTAAAGAAGATTTCGATAACACAGAACCTGTTGGGTTGCTCGGAGAAGAGAAAATAATGGCTTTTGTTTTATTTGTTATGGCTTGTTCTAATTGTTCGCTAGTAGGCTCATAATTGTTTTCCTTACTTCCTTTTAAGAATATAGGCTTGCCACCTGCTAGTTGTACAATAGAAGCATAACTTACCCAATAAGGTGTATATACAATTACTTCATCGCCAGGGTTTAATAAACATAGAAATAGGTTGGATAAAGATTGTTTGGCTCCTGTGGAAACAACAATTTGTTCTGGCGTACAGATAATGTTATTTTCCTTAGCTAGTTTTTTTGTAATGGCAGCTCTTAAATCTAGGTAGCCAGCTACAGGTGAGTAAGTAAAGTAAGACCCGCTATCAATAGCTTCTTTGGCAGCTTGCTGTATGTATAGAGGTGTTGGGAAATTAGGTTCTCCTATGCTTAAGTCACATACATCATAACCTTGTGCTTTTAATAATTGAGATTGCTTATTCATGGCCAAGGTAGCTGATTGCGGTAGTAGGTTTATACGGTCAGAAAGAAATTCGGTCATGCTTAGTTTATATTAAATAGTATAGAGTTGCTATTATTTGAATGGTACAAATTTATATGGATAAGCTGAAAGTTCTATATGTTATGAGAAAGGAAATATAGGAGCAAACGTTATATATTCTTGTCTTTGTCTTTTATATAGCCATTACCCTTATTTTATTAACCGGCAGAGATATACAAGCTACTATAATAATTATTGTTAAGGCTATGCCAAGCCAGCTAATATATATCTTTTGCTTAGATAATAATATGGGTGAGGTAATTGTTGTTTATGCGGATTACTAGTCTATAAGTGTGTATTGTACAGTAGTTACCACACGTATATGCTTTTTTGTAGGTATATGCGTATCTTCTATAGAGAATAACCCTTGTGTTGCATGGCATATATTGCCTACTTTACTGCCTGAATCTTTAGCAAATTGCTCAGCGGCCTTACGTGCTTCTAGCGTAGCTTGTTGGATCATAGCTGGTTTAAGCTCGTTTAGTTCAGTGAAAATAAATTTGTAGCGATGTTCCCATCTATCAGCGTCAAGGACAATACCTCTTGCAACTAATTCTTCAGATTTTTGTAATGCCTGTTCTAAACCAGCGACATTATCGGAGCGAACTGTAATGGTTAGTTGGGCTGCATATCTAAGCTTTCTATCTGCTCTATAATTACTAGCTTCTTTATCGTCAATTTCAGGTACGCCATAAGTAATTTCTGTTGACTTAAATCCTAGCTTGGATAAAAATTCTGTGATTACATTACGTTGCTTTTCAATTTTTTGTTTTAAAATAACTAAATCATCGTCTGCTACACGGAAACAGACAGGCCATATCCCTAAATTGGCGGCCACATCTCGTTCAGCTAGTCCCCTTACTGTTACACTTCTTTGACTTTGGCGCGATTTAAGGAGATAAGATCCTAGGATAGCACTGGATATAATAAAAGATAAGCTAAGTAACATGATTTTTAATAAACCATAGTTCCGTGTATCAAATGTATTGTTCATAACAGGATAATTTAATATAAATTAAGAGCTTTATCGTAAATCAACTATCTCCAAATCTGTATATTCTGTTGTATCAAATTCAAAATAGCTGTCTTCTAAATCCACATCTAACACTGCATTCATGATCATAAAGCTATGTGTTATCTCATTGTTATCAAAAGCTTTAATGTGCTTTATTTGATGACTTTTTCTTCCAATAGTTAAGCTAAGGTGTTTAATAAAATTATCTTGGTCACTAGCTATTAATTCCAATATATCATACTCTATTTTATCAATGGTAATGGACTTCAAAGCAATAGGTATAAATCCTTGCTGGTGTATATGCATAAGTTGTATCGGAGAAAATAGTGCTGCTTCTTCATCTTCAAAATTATTAATATGTACTTCATGAAGTTCTGGTAAATAATTCCATACAATTTCTCCATTACTAATTACAACTTGCTCGTCTAATACAATTTTGTATCTATTGCCTTTTGCCCATACCTTCCCTTTTATTTGTTGTGGCTCTTCAGCATCTTTTTCTTGTCTAGTATAAATAAAATCTGCTTGAAAGCTGTTGGGCGTTTTAATGTTCGCTAATACTTTTCTTGCTTGGCTATGTGGTTTGATTTTTGCCAGGCTAGGAGATGAATAGCAACATAATATAAAAACCAGGCAACTTAATTTCTTATACATGTTTCTAGCTTTTATATAGTTAGTAATTGTTGCTTGATAGTTATTTTATACATTCTCTTGCTGACTACGAAGAATCATTTCTAAACTGCGTTCATCCGTTATTAATACTTCTCTTGCCTTACTTCCTTCAAAGGGTCCTACAATACCAGCTGCTTCCAACTGATCTATTAGTCTGCCTGCTCGATTATAGCCGAGTTTTAATTTTCTTTGTATCAGTGAGGTGCTTCCTTGTTGGTGTGCTACAATTAGTCTAGCTGCTTCTTCAAAAAGTGGATCAATGTCTCCTAAGTCTAGCTCTGCTCTGCTATCGTCCTCATCTTCCTCATAAGCAGGTAGCATATAAGCTGACTCATAACCGCGCTGAGCACCTATATAATCACAAATATGTTCTATCTCATGTGTATCTAAGAAAGGACATTGCAACCGAATGATAGATGAATTCATGGCAAGTAGCATATCTCCTTGTCCTACCAATTGCTCTGCACCACCTGTGTCTAATATAGTTCTAGAATCTACTTTAGAAGTAACCCTGAACGATATACGTACAGGAAAGTTGGCTTTAATGATACCAGTAATAACATTTACGGATGGCCGTTGGGTAGCTAACACCAAATGTATACCAATGGCCCTAGCTAGCTGGGCTAACCTAGCAATAGGCATTTCTACTTCTTTACCTGCTGTCATCATCATATCAGCAAATTCATCAATAACTAATACAATATAAGGTAAAAAGCGATGTCCTTTTTCTGGGTTAAGCCTACGTTTGACAAATTTGTCGTTATATTCTTTAATATTTCTAGTGCCTGCTTGCTTCAGTAATTCGTAGCGAAGATCCATTTCTAAACATAGCGAGTTAAGGGTATGGACTACTTTCTTTGTTTCAGTAATAATAGGTTCCTCGCTTTGTGGAAGCTTGGCTAAAAAGTGACGTTCTAAGTGGCTAAAAAGCGATAGTTCTACTTTTTTTGGGTCCACCAACACTAGTTTGAGTTGTGAAGGATGCTTTTTATAAATCAATGATGCAAGCAATACATTTAAACCAACAGATTTTCCTTGCCCAGTAGCACCTGCAATAAGCACATGAGGCATACGTGCTAAATCTACTATTACTGCCTCATTGGAAATACTTTTGCCTAATACAATAGGCAATTCCATGTTACTTTTTAAAAATTTATCGCTCAGCAACATATCTCTAAAAGGTACCATTTCTCGATTTTTGTTAGGTACTTCAATACCAATAGTCCCTTTGCCAGGGATAGGAGCAATAATACGGATGCCTAATGCAGCTAAGCTAAGTGCTATATCATCTTCTAAATTTTTAATTTTAGAGATTTTAACGCCTGCTTCTGGTACAATTTCATATAAGGTAACAGTTGGCCCAATAGTGGCTTTTATACTAGAAATCCCAATTTTAAAATCGGTTAGCGTTTTTACAATTTTATCTTTGTTTTGCTCAAGCTCTTCTTGGCTAACTTCTTTTTTAAGAGCTTCTCTGACCTCTAATAAGTCAACAGTAGGGTAGTGGTATGCAGAAAGCTCTAGCTTTGGATCATAATCTTCTAATGTATTTTCTGTACTAAGGTCTTTTTTGTTTTCATGCAATAGAGCACTGTGATTTGTAGTAATAGTGCTATTATTTTCTTCTATAAACTTTGATGGTGCATCTTCTTCTGATACAGTAGTATCTACGATAGACAAAGGTACTTCGGCAGAAGTATTAGCATATATTTTCTCGTTTAAATAAGCATGTTTGGAATTTTCTATTTCCTCCTCTTCTGATTCTTTATATTCATCATCCGTTTCTTTTAACTCTTCTTCTGGCTCTAGAAATCTACTAAATGATGCATTTGTAGGATTACTGGTTTGTGTAGAAGTAGAAAGCGGTGATGTCTTTTGTATAGGTTCGATCTTGGAAGAACTTGTCTTAATAAAAGGAAATAAATTTCTAAATGAAGTAATATTAAAATAGTAAATGATAAATATTAATAAAACTGTACATAAAAAGATAAGGGTACCCCAGCCCAGCAGACTATCAAATAGTATACCTAATTCAAAGGCTACACCACCCAATAAATTATCAAACAGTTCTTTGGTTGGGAATAATAAAGCTATGTAGCCCAATGCTACATTTACCCAAAGTATGCCAAACACAGAAAAAGCAGTTGCCCGATAAAGACTCCAAGTCTTCCAAAATCTGCTTTGAGTAAACTTAGCACCTAGTAGATAAAGTGGAGGAATGATGAGAAAGGCGGTTATGCCTAGCCATCTAAACATAAAATAGTAGGAAGCCATAGCTCCCACAATACCTAGCCAGTTATGCATAAGTTTTCCAGCGTTTTTTATGCCTAGTTCTTGAACTGATTCTAAGACTCCCTGGTCAAATCTCCCATGTACAAAATGTGAAATAAAGGCAATACATAAAAAGCACGCTATTCCTTGGATTAGAATACCTATTGCCACTCTTAGACGATGGTCTATAGAAAAGCTAGGTAATGTAAATCTTCTTTTCTTTTTGCTGGGTGTGTCGTTCTTTCCTTTATAGGTATTCTGTACAGTTGCCATATTAATTTAGAGAAATTATTCAGTGGAATAGCTTTATAAGCATAGTCTGACAAAGGTAACAGAAAATATATAATGGATAAAATACTTCTGGCAGCCACATTAAAAAGAAGGAAATCTTACCTATTCTTATTTTGGTATTGTTAAATTAAGATAGGCAGCTGATTATTTAGCTTGGCCATTAGCAGGTTGAGCGATTTTTCTATCATGTGCACCTGTTTGCTATAGCATTTTCCTTTACGCTTAAATCTTGCTAAATAGTGCCTAATTAAGCTATTATATCCTTCCACTGTATAAGTTTCTGATTTGCTTTGTCGGTGTTTATCTTTTGGAATAAACTGCTGGTAGCTTTTCCAATAATCACTACAATACAGCTTGCCTATATCCTTGACGCGCTCCCATAACTTCAATCCGGTTTGTGTCGAGCGATCTCCACACACATATGATATAAAACGCTTGCTCAATCTATCAACAGCTATCCATATCCAGCAGTAGACTTTTTTGAACCCACATATGTGTGTATTTCATCCATCTCGACTATATCTACTTGATCTTGTCTTTCTGGTAAACTTACTTGATCTCCACATGCTTTTACCCATTGATAGACTGTTCCATAGCTTATGTTGAGTATACGGCCTATAGCTCGAAATCCTAATCCTTCTAAGTATAATTGCAACGCTTTTCGCTTAGTAGATACAGGTTTAACATCTGATTTGTGACTAACTGTGTAAGGGAAACGGCAACTTTTACACTGGTAGCGCTGTCTACCTCTAACAATTCCATCTTTACAGCTTTGAGTATTATTACATCGAGGACAATTCATACTTTTTCCTCTAACTTACTAATCCTATCCCAATTTAACAATACCCTTATTTTTTATATATCAGATACTTAAATATCGTATTTCTATTTCAAATAGTTGTACTTCTATTGCTGCGGATATTGTAGAAAGTTTGATAATTGATACAGCAGAGTAGGTATAGCTAAAGTAATTGATAGACAATTAACCAAATTAAACGTAAGAGGTAAACTAAATGTAAAATAAGTTGAGTATTATATTACTTCTATTTAACATCAAACAAAAACATTGCCTTAGGGCTATTTGTGCTAATGCTATTATCTTATATCTTATTTTGCTGGTTGCAAGTAAATTTTAGTAAGCTGGTTGTTATTATTAGCCTTGGATATTTTTTACATTTGTTTGCAGCACTAAATCGCTGTATTAAGACGTAAGCTATAATGCTATAAACATGTTAGTACTAATGTATGGCTTAATGGATTTAGGCTAATAAACACAAAACCATATTACATGTATATAGGTTAGCTGCTCTTATACAAGAAGTTTATAAAATAGATATCACAGCAAGATGGACAAAAGATGGGTGTTTCAAACTATGCCAGAGCCTACTGTGGTTGCATCATTAGCCAATGCTATTGGCGTAGATAGCTCTATTGCTGCTTTATTGGTACAAAAGGGAGTAACTGATTTTAATCAGGCAAAAGATTATTTTAGACCTTCGTTAGCCGATCTGCACGATCCGTTTATTATGAAGGATATGGATAAGGCAGTAGGCCGTTTACTGCGAGCTATTGAGAACCAAGAAGAAATATTAATCTATGGCGACTATGATGTGGATGGAGTTACATCAGTATCGTTGGTATATGGCTTTTTGAAGCAATATCATAGTAAGCTACAATTCTATATTCCAGATAGATATAAAGAAGGTTATGGGGTTTCTAAGCAAGCTATCAACTGGGCTATTGAGACAGGTATTTCCCTAATTATAACATTAGACTGTGGTATAAAAGCCACAGAATGTATTCAACAAGCCCAGATAGCAGGAATTGATGTAATTGTATGTGATCACCATGAACCAGGTGAAGGCCTGCCACCTGCCTATGCAATTTTAGATCCTAAACAAAAAACATGTCCTTATCCTTTTAAAGAGCTTTCTGGTTGTGGGGTTGGTTTTAAGTTACTTCAAGCTTTTGTATTAAAGCAAAACATTTCATTAGACATCCTCTATCGATACCTGGACTTAGTAGCTATTAGCATTGCCTGCGACTTAGTTCCACTCACGGACGAAAATAGAATACTTGCTTACCATGGACTAAAGCGCTTAAATAATAGTCCTTCATTTGGCATACAAGCTATTATACAAGTTGCTAATTTACCCTGGACATTAGGAATTTCACAATTGGTTTTTGGTTTAGGGCCTCGCCTTAATGCAGCAGGCAGGGTGGACCATGGTAGCTTAGCTGTAAATTTACTTTTGGCAGAAGATTCAGTGACTGCTAGCTCGCTAGCACGTCAGATTGAAGACAAAAATGGTTTTAGAAGATACTTAGACAGTACTATTACAGCAGAAGCACTTCAGTTGATGAAAGCTAGCGATGCAAGTTTAATAGCTAAAACTACGGTGCTTTTTAAAGAAGACTGGCACAAGGGAGTAATTGGTATTGTTGCTTCTAGATGTATAGAACATTATTACCGTCCTACCATCATTCTTACAGCTTCTGGTAATAAGGCTACAGGTTCTGCACGTTCTGTGGCAGGCTATAATATATATGAGGCCATTACCGAATGTGCTGAGCTATTGGAACAATATGGAGGGCATGCCCATGCAGCAGGCCTTACATTACCTTTAGAAAATATTATATCTTTTCAAGAACGTTTTGAGCAAGTTGTCTCTAGCACTATTTCGCAAGAATTGCTTATTCCTGTTCAAAAAATAGATTTGTTGCTGCCGCTTGAAAAGGTTACCAATAAGTTTTATAATATTCTTAACCAGATGGCTCCTTTTGGTAATGGTAATATGAGGCCTGTATTTGCAACAGAGTTAGTGATAGCTACTAAATATAGAATTCTTAAAGAAAATCATTTAAAACTAACGGTACAAGAACCTGCTTCAGGCATCTGTATAGACGCTATTGGTTTTGGATTAGCAAAATATGCCCATTTGGTGTGTGACCGTAAGCCATTTAAGATAGCTTATACCATAGAGAGAAATAATTACCAAGGGCAAGTAAATTTACAACTTAATATTAAAGGTTTACAGCCAATATAGTTACCTTAGCAGACAACAATTTTAGAAACAGAATTTTATAGCTATTATTTATTTTATGGAGCTTAGAGCTGAAAACCTTGTTAAACAATATAGAAAACGACTAGTAGTAAATCATGCTTATGCTGCAGTATCTCAAGGAGAAATTGTAGGACTTTTAGGACCCAATGGCGCTGGGAAGACTACTACCTTTTATATGTTAGTAGGCCTTGTAAAGCCTGAT
Source organism: Candidatus Amoebophilus asiaticus 5a2 (assembly GCF_000020565.1). Classification (GTDB taxonomy): domain Bacteria; phylum Bacteroidota; class Bacteroidia; order Cytophagales; family Amoebophilaceae; genus Amoebophilus; species Amoebophilus asiaticus. The sequence continues at coordinate 1,825,063 of NC_010830.1, read as the reverse complement.
GCAGGGGAAGTATACTTGGATGATCAACCCATTACTAAGCTGCCTATGTATAAAAGAGCACAGTTAGGAATTAGTTACCTTCCACAAGAAGCTTCTATATTTAGAAATTTAACGGTAGAAGAAAATCTGATGGCCATTTTAGAACATACTAATCTTTCTCCTCAAGAAAGAAAAGAAAAAATGGAATCTCTACTCGAAGAGTTTAGCATTACCCACATTAGAAAAAATCAAGGAAAAGTACTTTCAGGAGGTGAGCGTAGAAGAACAGAAATAGCTAGAGCCCTAACGATTGATCCAAAATTTGTGCTTTTGGATGAACCTTTTGCTGGGGTAGATCCGATTGCTGTAGAAGAAATACAGCATCTAGTTGCCAAACTCAAAGATAAAAATATTGGCATACTAATTACCGATCATAACGTAAATGAAACGCTTTCTATTACAGACCGGGCTTATCTGATGTTTGAAGGTAAACTTCTTAAATCTGGTACAGCCGAAGAGCTAGCAGAAGACGAACAGGTGCGTAGGGTATATTTGGGTAAACACTTTGAACTCAAGCGTAAGTTTTAATATGGTTACTTGCTAGTTTACACACTCACAAGTGTGCTCTTAAACCAAGCATTCATAAAGTTAATGTTAGCTATAGGGGGGATAAATAAGAAAATTTCTCAATACAATAACCTATTAACTCAGGTTAGGCAAGAGGATTAAAATTTCCTTTTAAGAGTTCAATCAATATATTAATTATTTGCTAAAAACTGACTTCTAGCTAAGGGGAACTTGTAAAGTTTTTCTGTATAATATAACTTTATCTTATTTAAGAGGACCATAGCGTGAGCGATCATCACCATATTTTCTGCAGATTGCACATAGTATGCTCATACTAAATAGACTCAATTATTTGTGAAGACAGTTTCTAACTTGTTAGTATAAAACAATCTGATACTAGACAAGTTAACTAAACTCTTTTGGCTGAATGAAACCAATATGGAATGCCTGTATGCTGCTTAAATGGAAGCTTATCATAGACATTAATCAATAAAAAATACTACAAAATACTACAAAATACTACAAAATACTACATTGATAATTATATAGGCTATTTAGCAAATAGATTGTAGCGGGATCTTAAAAACAAATTTAACTTGCTAACAATTCCCAATATTGTAAAAGCCATTTGTGTAACGTATTAATTATGCAGGAATATATAATCTTATGAAGAACACACTACTATTTCAGAAAGTTTTAATAAAACTAAAATTATAGCTACTGTAGTGCCTGCTAGTGGGAGCAAAGAAGTGCTTACACAATTGATTGAAGCTGGCGCAGGTATTATCCGCTTAAATTTCTCACATGGCACCTATACAGCTCATCAACGAGTCATAGAACATGTGCGCACTATTAACCAAGAGTTAGGCAAACATGTTTGTTTACTACAAGACTTACAGGGGCCTAAGATTAGAATTGGTTTATTAAAAGAGGAAACTATACATCTAGTTAGTGGACAAGAATTAGCACTTACACCTGAAGTAATATTAGGTACTGAAAACCGAATAACAACCACATACACTAACTTAGCACATGAAATAAAAATTGGTGATACTATTTTGGTAGATGATGGTAAAATTGTATTAAAAGCTATACGTAAAGAAGGAAACGAGCTAATTACAGAAGTAATTCATGGTGGCGATTTACGTTCCAATAAAGGACTTAATTTGCCAGCTACTAGGCTCTCTACGCCCTCCCTTACAGAAAAAGACCGGGAAGATTTAGCTTTTGGGCTTCAACAAGATGTAGAATGGATAGCTCTTTCTTTTGTTAGAAATCCGCAAGATATTATAGAGCTCAAAGAAATCATCAAACAATCTGGCAAGAACACTAAAGTAATTGCTAAAATAGAAAAGCCAGAAGCATTAGAACATATTCAGGAAATTATAGCAGCAGCAGATGCCCTTATGGTAGCCCGAGGAGATTTAGGTGTAGAAATTGCTATGGAAAAAGTACCTATGGTACAAAAGAATATAGTAAGCTTATGTAACCGAGCTGGCAAACCTGTTATCATAGCTACCCAGATGATGGAGAGTATGATAGAAAATCCTCTGCCTACCCGGGCTGAAACTAATGACATAGCCAATGCAGTTATAGATGGTGCTGATGCTTTAATGCTTTCTGGTGAGACAGCATTAGGAAAATATCCTATTAAAGTAGTTGCCGAAATGAAAAAGACTATTTTAGTTGTTGAACAAACTGCACCTATCTACAATAGATACCAAGATATCTCATCCACATCTCCAACCTTCTATAATGATAGTTTGGTCAGAACAGCCTGTAGGCTAAGTCATGATATTCAGGCTAAAGCTATTATATGCTTAACACAAACAGGATGGACAGCTTTAGAGCTAGCCAAGCATAGGCCTCAGGCAAATATATTTGTCTTTACAGATAATCAGTCTCTACTTAACAGCATCAACTTGATTTGGAACGTAAGAGGATATTATTATGATAGTATGGTGTCTACAGACCAGACATTTGCTGATATCGAATCTCTTTTGACAAAAAACAATTACTTAAAGTCAGGCGATGTATTTATTAGTATGGCTAGTATGCCTATTCATAGTAAACAACGTACCAATATGTTAAAGATTAATAGAGTATCTTAAACATAGTTAGTTTTAAAATGCTAAAAAATATTACAACCAATGGTATAATCTGCACGCAATTATCGTAGCAGCTCTAGTGTAACATAGCTCAACTTTCAGTATTATTTAACGTCCGCATTATGTTAGCCTTGCATTATAAACATGCACGTACTAACGGGGCTCTAATGCCATTATCGTCCGTATAGAGTTTCGCTTCATATAGATACTGAATTATCAATAACAAGCACACCTCCTTTTTCTTGCTCACGTTTAGAAATATCATTTTGTGCATATTTCCATAAATGTTTTGGCTCCAATCGGCTTTTTATTTAAAAACCTAGTAAATCTTATCAGATTTAATCTGGCTGTCTAAGAGAGTAGATTTGCCAATAGCTGTAGCATATTGATGGTAACAGATGAATTAATTAGTGCAAATATCAAGAATATTCTATTATATTTTTCCTCTTTCTATTATAAGAGAAATTTTACAGCTTTATCCTAAGCTTTTCAAGCTACTTCCACGTAAGTAAAATTAAAGTTTGCTATTTAAAAGGTTGTTAATATAAACTATTTATACATCAATAAATATAGAAATAATTGGACGGGCCGCTCTGATTTTGAATAACACTTGGTCCTCCTTCCAAACCTGGCTATATAATGCTTAACATTAGCATTATGGACTCTATATGCGTAAGTACCTTTTTAGATACCTTATGCTTGTATTTACCCACAATTGCTCATAAGCAGGTAAATTATCCATACTGTCAAACAGCTTGAAATTTATGTGTTTGATTTGACTCCAAAGACGTTTCCCTATTTTTGCTTCCCAATTCCCAGAAACAAAGTCAAGTATATTTTCCCTCTATTCCACTACTGCTTTCCTTTGGTTACCCTTATCTTTGGCATGATAAACTTGTATCTATTCCCCTGCTGCTCTTTACTCATTTCAAAACTGTTAGATTGCTCACCTCCTAATACGCGCGCCCTATTTCCCTAAATTCCATATGCTCTAAATACAGATACAGATGGATAGTCATCTTTTGTGATCAATATTTCTCATTTACGACCATCCTCTTCTACAAAGTTAAAGCCACAGCTTTTGCGATTATGCTACTACTTACATCTAATTCCCCCACTGTTTACTATTTGCTCTGATTAGCATCTTCCACATTTTATCTTATCTTTTTAATCGTTAATCAAGTATCTATTTATTATTTAGCAACCCCCGCATAGTAATAAATTAGCACACAAATTTTTAAATAACTCTTTATTATGTATTATATACTCTTCAGCTAGTTTACCTAATTTATCTATATTCCTACTGTCATCCATCCTACTTTGAGATTGAGGTATAGGTATTTGCAGGCGGTAACTATGTGGATAGAGCGTAGACATGGCCGTCCGAGACCATTCACTATCAGCACTCATCATCATTTCTATAAGATTTGGTTTCACTCCAAGCATCCACCCTAGAATACCAGCAGTTTGTAATTTAGAAACTTCTTTAACGCAGAGTTCAATATTTGGCTTACATACGCCCGTACCAATGGAAACCACAATAATATCTTTTTTATCAGGCACCTTTTCCATAGAATCTAAAACTATAATAGCTATAAACTCAGGGTTATTAGCCCAGATACCACCATCTACTTCATGTAGAATATTGCCTCGCTCATCATACATCACCTTTGGAGCAAAATAGGTCGGTGCTGCACTAGTAGCACCTGCTATATCCTTGAGATAATGGTCTGTCTGTAGCCCTAGAATAACTTTCTGGGTTGCCCATACATGAGGAAGTGCTTTGTCCAACGAGTACGAAATGCTAAGAGCAGGCTTAAGTGTCTGACTTAGCTTAACATCCCCTAGAAGCTCTGCTAAAGCAGCATCAAGGTTCTTTCTATTGTACCTAGGCCTCCATAGGCCCCAACCTGTATATAGGTTATGTACCCATGAGGAATAGAAAATTTTGGGCCCCTGTTGCCTATAAAATCCCACTACGTCACCGGCTTTATATTTGGCACCCCCTTGCTCGTTAGGAGTAACCAATGCTAAACTCAGCAGGCTACCTGTGGAAGTACCTATCACTACATCAAATAGTTCAAAGATATGTTTCCCAGTTTGCTCTTCCATTCCCTGTAAAATACGAGCAGGGATTATACCCCGTATGCCTCCTCCATCAATAGAAAGGATACGAAATTTTTTATTACTAGAAGGATTACCTAAAAGTAAGGAGCTAGATGGCTCGGCTACTTCTCCAGTAAATTTGTAATAGCGCATAGATGTATAGTTTATCAAATAAGTATCAATAATAAGTGTAGTCCAGAGCTTTATACTTGATAGCCACAATGCTCTTGTTGTAACTACTCAGAGCTCGGGACTATCCTAATTCTACTATTATTGGGCGCACAGAATTATTTATAGATAGCATATTCGTACACTCATGTAAAAACCGCTTACCATATATGCTGATACTATCAAAAAACATATTTAATAACCATCATCAACTCTTCAAGCTTAGCTAATTCGCCTTGGCTTACTGATAATACAAAAGAATAAGTATCAAGCTGGATACCATCCTTATTGCCTTTACACAATTTCCACTCATCAATTCTTGATAATTCTATATTATTTGTATCAATCTTTATTGAATACGTTGCTGGATTCTCTTTAACCTTAGCAATGAACATTACATTCTCAATCTTCGCATTGAGTGACTGGACAAAGTAAGGTAATCTTGATTTATCGATTGTAAGGCGAACATCTCCCTTATTTTTAAGCATATGCCATTCATTAGGCATATCATGCTTTATATTGAGTGCAATATGCAATCCGGTTTGTTCAAGTTGTTGCTTAATATCAGCTAACTTGCTTTTTAAATTACTTTCGGCTAATGTTTTCAAAGAGCTGCCACCTTCCCTTGCTGTATATTTTACGTGTACAATAAGATCAGCAATGGTATTATAATCAAATTGTCTGATTTCTTTTGGAAGCTCCAATCTCCAGCCACTAATGGCTCCCGTTCCTTCAAATGGCAAGTAACGTTCATCTCTAAAATTTAATTCAAATATGCCACTATCATTTTGTGCATTACTGGTAGCAATGGATTGGATAGCCCCAATATTATAAATGAAACGTTCATCGTTACCAGGATCCTCTGCATAGCCCGTACCAGCATTTGTATTTTTTCTGTACCGGTTATTAACAAGGGATAATTTGGCGCTAACAGAAGTGTAGGGTCCTGCTATACAGGGGAGACTAATACTAACCAATTTAATTCTTCTGAAATATTGCCCTGGATGATCCATATCATATAGCACCTCAGGAATTTCAAAATCACAAACTCCGGTTGCACGAAGTCTTATTAACGCCAAAGGATCTAATTGGGCAAGGGAAATATGCTTGGTAATTTCATACTCACGTTTGTTTTTATCCAAATAGCTGATTTCCATTCGTTTGATATCATGTATCAAGTGATCGGCACTTTGCAGACCTTTTTTCAAACTGTCCCAATAGCCATAGGAAATAAATGTGTCGTCATTGCCTAATTCAAAGCGATAGCTACGTTCTGCTTTTTTGGCAACATCATAGGCTAATTGATAAGATTTGAAATATACAGCGCTGATCTGCCCAATCATCCAGTCATACAATTCCTTATTGGTAAATTTGGAATGCATGAATTCATCCGTCTTCTTAGCATTATCTATTTGTAATTCATGATTTCTCAAATCAGTTTCAGCTATTTCTTTTCTAATTTCTGCAGCAACAATTTGCTTGTCAATGGAATCTATTTCTTTTTGAGCTAGACACTCCTGGAGTTTCCAATCATCAAAACGCCTTCCATAACCTGCTAACGTAGAGGCTCTGCCTGCTTGGTAAGAGAACATATTTGCCATGTTGCCCTCTGAACCTGCCATTGCCTGCAACGCACTTATAATATTCTGTGTTCCCCACTGAGTATTTACATGGGGTGAGCCTCCAAAGCCAGATACACCAATTGTAACATTTGGCAAGTAACCTAACAGAGATGCGGCAATATTAATCTGTTGAGCAGCTTGATGTTTATCATGGGCTGATTCTAAGAGATTAAGACTTAACTGTTCACCTGCAATTATTTTTTGGATTTGAGCATAATATTTATGCCGTTCCTCGGTAACTATTTTCGTCCTTTTCAGTACCTCTATCTGCTCTTTGGCTTCATTAATCTGTAGAACTTTAATGTCTCTTACAGCATTTAATACTTTTAACTCCAGCTCATTCCTTAATAGGGATAAAGCCTCGGCATCTTTTTTCTCCAGGGCTTGTAAAAGCGAATTTCCTAATCCTCTGACTTCCTGAGCTAACTCGGTGGCTTTTTGAGAAAATACATTGAAGCGATAATATGGAGTGGGAACATTTAAGCCTGTCAATACCGAAGTGATATCCAAACCAGCAGCAGTAGCCCGCACCAGCACACCTGGATCAATAGGCGGTGCGAATAAGGCAAGACTACGTTCTACACCATCAATATTCTGGCAATGCCTAATTTTGAACAGTCGGTCTTCAATGCGGTCCCAATACTCCAGCAATTTGTCGTTTTGTGGAACGCAGAAATAGGGAATAGGTAATGAACTTGGTGTGGCCGGAAGCTCTGTTCCTTTTTCAGGAAGCACAGACAAGTCGGGGAGTATGTTTTCCAATTCAATGAAGACATTCCCAAAAGTATCCAATTTCCTTTCTATCTGATTATACGTTTCATACGGTTGCTCTACTGCAGTGGGAATGATTCTTGGTTTAGGACCCAGGAGTTTATCTGCCAGTATATACATCTGTGTAGCCTGCGCTATGGATTCCATCGTATCTTGCCGGAACAAATGATCACCCCATTCCGTGAGGTTATCAATATACTTCATTAATACAGCCTTTTGATAGGCTACGGGCCTGGACCATGCAATTACGTCGGGGCTGAATGGCTTATTCCTCCATTTTTCAATAGCAGATTCCAAATCTCTGATTTCCTGAGGGTCTGGCTCTGTGGTACTGCTTTCCGAAGTGTCTGACTCTGTGGTGCTGCTTAGCCTTAACAAAGTATCGATCTGCTGGTTAATGTAGTCTGTATCTTGATTTAAGTAGAAGGGTTTGGTAACCCAATATTTCTGTACACCATTGCCGCTTAATGCGCCTGTTGGATTGAATATATAATGGAACCAGGCAAGCGCCTCCTCAAACCGTTGGTTCTTGGTAAGACTGGTAGCAATGTGGAGCGGAATACGGAAGAATAAATCCCAGTTATAGACGCTATAACTACCCTCAATCGTAAAATCTAGGTCTTCAATAGGGTATGACAACGATCTACTTCCATTTTTATTTTTCAGGAATGTCTTAGGAATCAGTTGCTTGTTAGGATCATAATGTTTTTCAAAATCAAAAACGGTTTTAAACAGTTGGGTGTCTCGCTTCATCAATCCGGATATACCTTCCTTATTGAGAATGGTTCTCAAATAACAAACTAAAGGATGATAGAGATTTTTAAATTGTTCTCCATATATCAGTCCTTCCTCGTTTTTAAGTTTGTTCAGAAATTCATCGAATTTTGTGTCACCGTCCTTTGTATTTCCAATTAAAAAATTAAACAAAATATCAAAAGATTCATATTTAGACATTTTCTTCAATATTTCCCAAAATTCTGCATCGGTCATTAACTTTTGAATAGCTTCATTGGCATCAGATGGCAGATTGGCCACAAACTTCATAACCCAATTGTTAATGTCGTTTATCAATGGGAAAATATCAGAAGCAGTTCCCTTCACGGCATCAGTTAGTGAATAGCCTTGCTGATCCTTTTGCAATTTTTTATAAAATCCAGGAATGATCACATAAGCGTGATTGCTGTCTTCTTTAAAATAGGGGAGTAAGGTCCCTAAAGGCATTTTAAATTGATCTATCCTAAATAGTGGTGCCTCTATACTACTCCTAGTTTTTCTGAATAAAGAAGACAAGAGGGTTCTAAGTGCTAGCACAAGCAAATCAATATTGGTTAGCTGGTGTGGATAAGTAATGCGGAACTTATTGGGGGTTTTTTCCAAAATTTCATAAGAACGCTCGAGATTCTGGAAGATAGAAATTACGTTTTTGACTACTAAATCATCAGTAGCTCTGAAAGGGATTTCATTATAGCGCTGAGCCTTTAGCTCCATACCTTTAAAATCAGGATAGAAATCGGGAAAATGACCTAGTTTTTCCTGAACTAACAATTCTGGATATCCTTTACAGCCTGTTAGGTTGAATACACCATTTCTTTGATAATAATCTTCAATTTTCTCAAGATTGCTAAATATTAATATCTGATCAAATTGTTGTAGATATAAAAGATGGTACTTATCTCTTTTTAAATTTAAATCCTCTTCATTAGCTGTAGCAATAGAAGGGGTAAGTATTCCTTCTTTGGATACCTTTTTGGGTTGCCATTTTTTATTAGAATATTCGCTAATAGCAAGCTGTATTTTTAATTTTTTTCTTGGTTTATCAATAGATTGCTCATCAGTCCTTTGTTGGTCAGGAAGTTTAGCGCCTTGACCTGGATCCGGTCCTTCACTGAAAATAGGCCATGCCAGATGCAGGCGATTGTTACGCATAAATGCCAATAAATGGTCTCCAGTGATATCCAGTTCCACTTTCTCCCAAGGTGTCCAATAGCGTTCTTGCTCGAATCTCCTGTAGTAGTAGATAGCAGGATCGCCCCCTTTGGTACGAGCAAATACATGCATCACTTTGGTATCAGTCTGATACCAGCTTGCCATTACTTCTAGAAATGCAATGTTATCTAGCTTCTCCAGATATTTTATAAATGCTTCATTGGCTGTGTTCTCTGTGAGCTCATTTTGCTGTAACTCATTAATAAACTCAGTTAACAGGTAAGACTTGCCTTCTGTCAGCGTAACATCATACCAGTTTTCCGGATATAGGAATACTTTACGATTAGCTTCCCAAACCCGATAGTTTTTCATCCATTTCCACTGATTCCAGTTAGGATCTTTATCCACATTTACAATAGCCTTAGATTCAAGGCCCATCAGGCAACGTTGTACAAACAGTTGTATGCTGTTGTGGGCCTGCACAATACGAGAAGATGGCATACAGGCCTCCATTTCTACATCTATCAAGAAATGATCATATAAATCATTCACATCTTTGAACTTAGGCTTGTTAGGAGCATCAGGATTACGAGCTAATAAGTAAGCCACCAATGCATCTCGTTTTTGAAGACGAATAGCATCCATAATTTCCTTGAGGGTTCCCAACCAGGTATCTTCATCGTATCGCGCTTTTAAAGCAGCGCGGAGTATTCCTACTTCGTCTGTGGAAAGCGTAGGCTGTATGTACTGTTTGATTTGGGCTACATCCGAATTCAGTTTTCGGAGATATTCAGCACATGCTATCACTCGGTGCCAGTTGTCCGCTTCTTGATAGTGTGATATTATGTCCCCTCCTCCAAACAAGTGCGCATCTATAGCATCTATATCGGCTTTTTCATATCCTATAAGCAGAGAAAATACAGTAAGGAACTGGCTGCGGGTAACTGTACTTGCTGTTTTACGTAGCATGTCGGCTAACGTATAAAAAGATATAAGATGTTCTGCATCGCTAGGATTAGGAACAGGACTAAGCTGTTTTTTTAGATCTAATAACTTGATAAAGTTGATATATTGTTGGAAATCAGCAGGTGTTTGTCCGGTATCGGTATCGTAGGGTATGCTATCTAACTTTAACCAATTTGCATCGTTGTTATATTGAAGATGCCACTTTAAATCACTGTTATTAAGCCCAAAGGCTTGTACAAATGGTAAAAACTTATGGAGGAAGCGAATTGCTGCAAATTGTTTATCAAATTCTGAACTTGTAATTGCTGGTAAAACGGGGACAACATGTGTTGTATCTATACCAATCAAAGAGTCGTCCATAAGAATATCACCAAGTAGACCGTCGTCAGGAGCAAATTTTTTCAGCTGAGCATACTTTAAGGCAATTTTTACCAACTCTATATCTGCTTTAAAACTATTCGTAATGATTTGCTCCAAAATATCTCTTTTACCTATAAGACGCTGAAATAGAGCAAGAGAATCTAAAAGTGCCTGTAAAAGGTTTTTTGAGGCTATATTATATTTTGTTAAAGTTATATTTAGCTCATCTTCGGCTGCTGTCAGCGCAGCTTGTGCTACAGCAATTTCTGCAGGAGTACGTGCTTTATTTAGGGTTTCTCTTGCGGTTTTTACAGAATGTAATGTTTTCACATATGGAATTGCAGCATCTTCTATTTCCTTGATTTTACCTTTTTCCTCGATTTTATCTTTAATCGGCTTAATCAGAGAGATATCTAATAACTTACCCAATTTCTTATCAACAATATCATTTACTTCTTTAAAAAACTCCTTTACCTTTTTTTCAATAAATTCCTCTACCTTGGTTGCATCTTCTACCTTGGTTGCATTACTACTCCAATTCTTATCAATGAACCCTATTAAGGTTTTTACATCTTCTTCTGTGATTATATCTTCTTCTCTGTCTACATCTTCTTTTACACCAATAAGCTTTGTCAATTCTTTTTGTAAAGTTTCTTTCTGCTCTTCAGCTGATAATTTATCATCAAAGAGCGATTGATTGTCGGTGAAGTTTGATTGATATTCTTTTTGAAGTTTTTTCAGAATTTCTATAACGTTTTCATCACTAATAACCCGAGCTGATATATTTTGTGCTTTATGATGAAACATAAATTCAAGATCAGCAGGTTTTAGCGGTGACTTTTTGATATCACCCACTAATTGAATGAAATCGAGTGTATACTGCGGTGAATCAGAAATGCTCTTTCCGGGAGTCTTTATTTCCGATAAGTTAGTTAGTATTACAAAATCTTCTGTTTTTAGCTTTAGTTTACTCATCAGCCTTGAGGCCGCAAACAGAAAGCTCAGATTGGAAAAAGTTAAATTTGCATCTGAAGGTAAGAGCAGTAAATCTTTATTGAACAGTTCTTTTTCTTTTATTTGCAAACAAGTTGAGATAGATGTCTGTAACTCTTGTATTTTTATTGGAGCCCATCCCGGAGGTTTCGATGCTGGATTCTTAATTCCTGCTTCGTTAGATAAGATATTTTCAACTAATAGCTTTTCCTCAATAAATCCATTTTTAGCTTTGTTAAGGAAGATCTGATGATAAAGAGGTTTGGGGCTTTCTTCATCCAATATTATGTAGGGAATCTCCCCGTAAAAGCCAATTAATTCTTCAAGATTGATTGTAGTCCTTTCAGAAATTTCTTTCAACCGAGATAGCATTATCAAGCAATCATTATCTAATTTGTTTTTGCCTAACGCAGGCTGGCTGATCATTTCATCCAGCACTTCATATTTCCATCCGGTTTTCTTTTGCAAGCGAAGGAAACGATGGATTCTGTCCAGTGCTTCTAGATCCAGATTAGGTATTTCTTTTTTTGCAGTATCACAACTCAGATTCTTATGCTTGATGAATAGGGTGCCGGTCTGGTCAATGAACTTGAGTTTTAGTAATAACTCTAGTTCCTTATAGGTAATTCCCGTTTTATCAAGAAAGTGATCCACTTGCTTCATATAATCCACTACATTATCAGGGCCAGGCACATTCCAATATTCTTGCTGGTCAGCTAAGGTTGGTTTTGGAGAAACAATAAGAGTTCTTTCAGCATCTGTTAAACCTAATTTTTCTGCAGCAATGGATCCGTCAGGCGGAATTATGAGCCTAGTCAGAGGGGTAAGTGGGGGAGTTGAAGGAACGGTAGTTCCAGCTGTTTGGAATGCCTTCATAATCTCTGCCCGATTTACCCCAAAGCGGTCGAAATAGGCCTTGGCCTCAGTATGGTATAAGTCAAACGGAAGGGTAAAGGCAAACTTACTTTCGCTTAGTTTTTTATAAGCTTCTTTATTCACATATTCCGGTGCTGCATCTAACTCCTCGGCAGAGGATAAAGTTTGTCTGAGTCGATATATTTTATAAGTATTTGCACCGTTATTTACAATTTTACATACGGCTTTGGAATCACGCACGTAATGCGGCAAAACATCTGCTGGATCGTTGTTTGTCTCTGTTTCATAAATCACAGCCTTATCAGTAACCGGAATGTTGGCATTGGTAAGGGCATTATTGGTAAGAGTTTTAAGTAGCTCTGTAGAGATTTTGCCTTTCAGGGGGTCTGCGCCATCTGATAATAAGCCTGTATAATCAATACCTGGGTCAGGAGTTATGGCTTCTTCTAATAATTCGCATACTAAATCAATATATTTTACCGGTGTATTGGCATTTGCACAACTCAGATCAATCTCACCTAGGTCAGGCCTACGATTAAATAAGACATCTTTAGCATTAGTAGATACCTGGGGCGCGTTCAGATCAACTACGGCCCTTTTGTCTAGCGACTGTAATAATTCTACTAGATACGCAGCCGGGCTGTAAACCGAACGGCAATGTTCACAGGCACAGGTATCGGTAAGTTTGAAGAGTGTTTTGAGGTTAGGAAAGTCATCACTTACTGACGCTAGCTTTCTGGAAATAGCATCCTTGTTGAAAGATGCTATATCAGCTACTCCTGCGATATCCTGTAATTGGCCCGCCAAAATCATGGCAGCTGTATGCTTGGCTTCTGCTTTATGATAGATTTCTGTTGCTTCTCTCTCGTCGATACCGACTTTGGGAGCGAACTCTTCTATGAAACGGGTTTTACCAAGGGCTGCAATGTGCTGAGAAGAATGAATGTTTTCTTGAAGTAATGCTAAAGTTTTACTATAATTTGGAACCAGTTTAAAGACTCGCTGTACTCTTTTCAATTCGTCTACTATAAGATTAGCATCTTTCTTGTCTATTTCTTTCGCTTTCAGGTACAGATCTAGGGTATCTTTAGTAAGGTCGAAATCTTCGTACTTATTGAAAAAAGCAACCATTTTATCTTGATTATTAAGAATAGGGTTCTTTTCTCTTTCTAGTTGAGCAGCAAAGGCAATGGTAGGGAATACCTTTTCAAATCTTTGTACTATAGATAAAGCATAAGTGTTGATCAAATCTTTATCTGCTGTATCTCCCTTAATTTTTGCTATTTCTTTTATCCAGTCAGCTGTGTTGAGTTTAGCCAACTTTCTAATGTCTGTTGGATTTTTAATTTTATACTTCTTTATTATCTGTGGAATAATTTCATTGCCAAAACCAAACAGTTGTCCCAAAGCGATATGGGTTTTCGCATCGGTAGCTTTTGAATCAACATTGAAGAAAGAGCTATCAGTAATCTTGTCAAAAAAGGTATTAAAATCGTTTTGGTTCTCTTTAAATAGGGTTGCTATTTCCTGTAATTTCCCTTCTGTCACAAAACGACTTATTACCTCAATAGCTTTTTGAGGATGTTGATTTTTATAATATTCCTCAGCCTGATCTCTATATTTCTGTAGTTGTTTTATATAGCCGGCACTCTCATTAGTTAATTTAGGACCCACTATCATTTCTGCTATAGCTGCTTTGAGATCTTCTTGTATAGCTTCAGGTTTTGCTAAGGCAGCATCATATAAGAGAATTTGAGGATCATCTTGTATTCCAATAGAAAATCGGGTACCGAAAAACGGACTGGATGGGTTCTTCAGCAACGTATTTTTGCGTAATAAAGCATAAAAGAATGCTGGCTCTATTTCTGAAATTTCCCCCATTTTATGTGCCACCACCAAATACACTATCTTTTCGGCAGGAACTTCTAACTCTTTAGAAAGAAAGGTTATATCCCGCTGGTCTTTACTTTCCTGTAGTTCAGTAATGTCGATTTTGTCGGCTAAAGAAGTAACTTCTTTAAGTAAGAAATCATACTCAATAACTTCTACCGGAATTGGTTGGGCGAGAGTGATATTGATTTCTTCCCTTTCAGCAGCGTTGAACCGTACTTCATCTACAGAAGACTTGTAAAGCTCTATATTATTTACTGGTGTTAATATTCTCACTGCTATATCAGCTGTTTTTTTCTCTTTTCCGCTCAGTTGATCGTATGTCCAGCTCAATTCATAAGCACCATCTCTATTGGTATAAGTATCTGCCAGAAGTTGCCAATCTCGCATATCTATATCATAAATTTCAACTTTAATATTTGGGAGGGGAAGGCTGTTACCATCGGTAACTTTGCCGACTACAAGGTTTATTTTTTGATTATTGGTGGTTGTTGCCATGATCTTCTTATTTTAAGGCTTTGATTTTGTTGATGAGGGTTTTCCTTTATTACCTTTTCTACATGGACCTAAGCGGTACGCTTGCTAGGAAGAGGGGGAGAACCACGGCAGTGAAGGAGGGTAGCAGGAAAATTGCTAACCTGTAATTTAGTGTTAGCTTTTAAAGCTAATAGCAGTTTTATACTTTTCATAGTATCAAAAATTTAACGTTGCTATTAAGTTTCAAAGTAGTCTACTAATTCTAAGAGTCGCCTATGAATAAAACAAGCATAAGCGGAAATAATTTTTTATATTTCTTTTCATAAGCGGCCGGCCATTATGAAGAAGGCCTACTAATTTGTTAACCCTTAAGAACTGCTATAATGCTTTTAGGGGTGTGTCAGGACAATAATCTGTTGTCTCCAATGGAAGCAAGATTTTCTTGCTGGTCTCTAACTTCAGTAGACCTACTGCGAAAGAGGTTGATAAAGAGAGTAGAAAAGGTTAAAATGTAATCCTTGTTATATACTAAAAGGAATAAGTATGCATTTAACCTACACCAGAATAAGCAAGTACCCATACAATTTTAGAAGAATAACTGGATTGAGGCTAGAAACATTTGATAAATTAGTTCAAAAAGTAAGGCCTGTCTTTGAAAAGTTAGAAGCGAGCAAGCTGCGCCATGGACGTCGGAGCCATTTACCTACCTTAGAGGATAAACTGCTCTGTGTTTTGGTATATTACCGCACCTATATTAGCCATGTATTTCTAGGCTACTTATTTAACTTACACAACGCTAACATATGCCGCTTGCTAAGAAAAATGGAGCCCTTACTAGCTAAGAAAATTAGCATTAAAAAAGATAGGACTTTAACCCCAGACAAGGTATTGCGCATATTAGCAGATGTAAGTGAACAGCCTACGCAAAGACCTAGTAAAAAGCAAAAGAAATCTTATTCAGGCAAGAAAAAGAGACATACCATAAAAACAGAGATAGTCATCAGAGAAGATGGGAGAATACTGTCTGTCTCCAAATCACATAAAGGAAGAGTGCATGACTTTAAAATCCGTAAAGGAGAAAAACCCTTACCTAAAGAAAGCTTAAAGCTGGCAGATAGTGGTTATCAAGGCTGGCAAAAGCTACAGAGCAATGTAATGATACCCTACAAAAAGAGCCGTAAGCGGCCATTAACCAAAGAGCAAAAAGACCATAACAGAAAGCTAGCCTCCATACGCATGAAGGTAGAGCATAAGATAAGAGAGATCAAGGTATTTAAAATTATGGCAGAGGTATACAGGAATTTTCAGAAAAAATATAACCTTCGCTTTAACATTATATCCGGGCTTATAAACTTCAAGTACGCTTTTTAACAAATAATGTCGCTAGAGCCAAGCTCCCTTCTTTATTTTATTTAAAATTCTACTCTATTTTACCTCTTTCGCAGTAGGTCTAGTAAAATCCATGAAATGGTTTACTATAACCATATTTTGAATACCTTTCTTCCACTATCGCTCGGCTGTGCCGAGTGATGATTATTTACTCTCCTCAATCACTTGGCTGTGTCGAGTATTGCCTATTATTGGTCACTCGGTATAACCGAGCGACTGTCAGGACTTCCTGGCCACGCGCTCTTCTTATTACCTACTTGCAATTACTTAGCACAGCCGAGCGGTATATATTTGTCACTCGGCATAACCGAGCGACTGTTTTGATTAGGCATCAATACATATCCTAAAATAGCTGCATTATATTTATTCGAACAAAAATTAAGGCTTTCTGATAGGATAGACATGGAGTTTCCAATATTAAGCAAGGGGAACCAATTATGGCAGGTAGTGGTGATAAAAAATATATTCTTATCATGATATAATTGCTTGTTTCTTAATCCCATGTCTCAAAAATAGGAATATTATTGTGTCAGGAGGGAACTCCTGACACCACCTTGAAAACTTTTTCATACTATCATACTTATACTCTTTTCACAACCACTCGACATAGCCGATCGGTATATATCTGTCACTCAGTATAACCGACTGATTTGGGTGATTTTTAGGGATTATAGCTATAATTTGTTGCCTTTTATCCGTAAACTAGGATTGTCTGGGTCAAAAACTGAGTCTAACCTATCATCGCCTGGCTTGTTCCAATTAAACAAACTACCATATTTATTATAAAACGGCACAGCTTTGTTCATTCCATGGGCATACCTATCTTGCCAATTACTTATATCACCTGAAAATTTTAATGGCCCGCCTATTGGAAACCTTCTATCAAAAATTAAACCCAATGTCGCTTTCCAGCCTGTACCCTCTGCTAATGACTGTAAGGTTTTAATAGTTTCAGGAGTCTGCCGTGCATATATAGGTTGCACAACATCTCTTTGTTCGTGGGTTAAAGTAGCTTCATTCCACTTTCTGGCTGCGTCTCCTTTGAGAACTGGACCATTGTACAGATCTCTTAAATTATCAAACACATCATCAAAAATCGCTTTATTCCCCTCATTTGCAAATTTAATTATTTGATCATCTGTTAATGAAGCTACTAGCTTGTCATCCATTAATGACATTTGCTGTGCAATTATATAGGCAGCGCCTGCCCATTTTGTTTCAAAACCTTTTGCTTCAATTTGCTTCTGAAACCAACCGTAAAAAGCTACTCTTTGTGTAATTGTAGTATATTGTAAGTTGCCATCTTTTTGCTGAAGATTAAATGTATTAGCTACGCTCCAAACATCCGTTTTGTTTTCTCTATCACTTTTCAACCAATGACCCTGGCTTCCAATTTTGTCAGCAGATAAAGCTTTATTTCCTACATAAGCTTTATAGGCATCATAATTTTCAAATTCTAACGCTCCTGTTGGGTCATGCAAGTTCACAGGGTTATTACCGACATATCTATACACATTTACCCCATCCCCAATCCCAATAGGATCTGCACTACACCACCTACCCAACCATGGCACATAATAGCGTGCACTATGGTACTCCAAACCTGTTTCCTCATCCCGCTCCATACCCGTATAGCGGTAGCGCTTGGCGGCAGCTTTAATGGCAGCGTTGTTGGCCTGGTAGGCAGTGGTGCCATAGGGGTGGTATTCTTCATAACTGATTACCTGGGCACTATCGTCTAATTCTAAGGCTGCAGAACCTAAATGGTTATGCAATTGGTAGCGTACTAGATGTTTTTCCGTACCGTCGTCTATATCGTTACGAGTTTCTATCATTACAAAGCGATGGCCTTCATCCATGAGGCTCAAACTAGTTCGTTCTAAGCCTGCATGGGTGTTACTATGTTTTTTGTAGATCTCGTAGCCTGCTATATAAATCCGCTCTTCTTTTTTGGTAGGGATAGCTCCAGCATCCGCTTGATTTTCAGTTAATTTTCTTATTCGTTGCCCTTGGCCATCGTACTGATAATAAGTGGTCTCAGGAGTACCTCCATTGGTTCGGCGTTGACGAATGGTTTTGACTACTTCCTCTTTAAAATTCCAGCCCATATCTTCCAAATGTGGCATAGCAATCATATAGCCATGTTGAGCATGGTGAGGATAAGTATAAGCCCCTGAAATTACTTCTAGGCTGACTTCTGAGCATATTTCTGGACATTCTACTAAGTTTGCTTCTGAACATACTTGTGAGCCTACTTGGGTACGGATAAGCCTATTGTTCATGGCTTCGTAGGTATAATTTCTTGTCCAGTTATTGCCACAGGCAACATGTTTCATTTGTAGGATATTTCCCACTGGGTCATATTGATAGCGTTGGGTATAGTTGCGTACTGCTATCGGGTCACCAACATTGACTTGATGCTTAAAAGGGGCATCGTTCCAGTTGTCTTGGCTACCAAAGGTCAAGGCAGCATTATTTTCCCGGCCGGTGGCTTCCACCAGGCGATAGAGGGCATCATACGTATAGGACGAAATACCCGTTATTTTTTGGTTATTAAAAAATACCACTGGGATGTTTTTATCTTCAATATGGGTAATATTACCTACCGGATCGTACGTATAATACCAATCCTGCAGCGGGTCGTTGTTTTTCCGTTTGCTTTCTAATCGTGTGATCCGGAAGGTTTCTTCGTCATAATAAAATTTGGTTGTTACGTCATTTCCATAGATAATCTTATTGCGTTGGCCTTTTTCGTTGTAGTCTATGTCTTTGATATAGGTAGTAGTAAGGGCAGGATTGGCATGGGTAACACTTTCACTATTGAGTAAGCCTGCTTCATTATAGGAAGGAGTAATGATGCTTCCATCAGGAGCTGTTTGTCGGGTAATTCTGCCCAATGCATCCGTTTCTGTAGTGAAATCATAGCTGTCGGCTTCTAGATCAGTAGCTAGGTTGGCATCTATCCAGTTAGCTACTTCTTTGTATTTCCTAAATACTTTTCTGGTAGTCAAAGGCGGTTGTCCTTTGAAGTCATATGATGGAGTATGTATTAAACCACCTGTGTCATAGTGGCGAACGATCCGGCCTCTCACATTTCTCAATTCAGCATTAGACTCACTTTTCTCATCTCCATAAAAAATCCTGTCAAAAATATGATTAAGTGCTATATTCCCATCTCCACCTAGCACTTTGCTGGAGGTAGGGCGGTGCAAGATATCATAGAAATACTGAAACTCATGGTTACGTTCATCATCCCAGGTGCGTAAAGGATTTCCCATAATATTAGTAAGCAACCAACGCTGCCCAGCATCCATGCTGTTTTGATAGACCATGCTGCCCAGCATATCATATTTGTATTGCATTACTGTATTCTTACGGTCATCGGTTATGCTTCGCAAATTGCCTTCGGCATCTAACTTTACGTGGGTATAGCAAAGATCGTTATCCCCTGAGTCAATTTTCTTGTTATGATCAATAGACAATACTGGCCTACCCAACGTATCAAAGTGCTGCACATTGGGTGTATGCGCATGCTTGGCTGCTGCTTCTGCTGCTTGCTTTTCTTTGATAGGGTCTTTGCCTGCCTCCTTTAATTTATCATCAATTAGGCGATTAAAACGCTTATGGTACCAGGAAGACTCCAATACCGTATCATTCTGGTCATACATGCTTTGTTGCCAGGAATCGAATTCAGTTTTGGTGAATGTCCCATCTGGCATTTCTGTTTTGATCATTCGCCCCATGGCATCGTAATACAGCAGCGGTGTAACCCCTGTTTCCACCAATTCCTTCAGGTCTTCGTATTGATGCGTTACAGAGAAATAAGGCTCGTATTGTTTTACGGGATTTCCTTTGTTGTTCAGTACTGTTCTGCCATTACCTATCCAGCGAAGTTGCTGAGGATTTAGCTTAGCAGTATTAATTTTATCAATCGAATATGAATTATCAGCATGGACGGTAACCTGCTTGGCTAGTCCTAGTTCTGCCTGTACTTTTCTCATCACCACTTGTCCCAATCCATTGGAATATTCAAAGCTAAGCTGAATAGGCGAATCATTTTTCTTCTTAAAGTGTTCTTCTCGAACAATAGAAGCTACTACTACAGGTTTTCCAGTATGCTTATAGACATCAAAATCATAGACAAATCGGGCGGTGGCGTGCTGCAACAGAGTTTTTCCATGGGCGGTCAGCATATTAGAGGCTGGTGCAGTCAAGAAACTGCTGATTAAAGCACTTTCAGCAGGATCTGTAAACTCATTTAACCCAGCTAGGTCATCAGATTCATGAACTTTTTCATTATTTTCTTCGTGGACTTTACCACAAATCGCCATAGCCTTTACCAAACCTAGTTCATCCACCAGTACTTCCGAAAAATTCTCATTAGGATCTTGCATTCGTTTGGGTGAAAGAGTACGAAAATTAAACTCATCCACCTTGGTCTTATTGCCTAATGCATCTTCTGTTTCTTCAATAAACAAGAAGTAGTTGCCGTAATACTTTACTTTAGTGATAGCTCCATAAGGATCAGTATAGGAAATAGGTACATAAAAACGGTTTTGGGAATCGCTTGCAGTTTCGGCTCCTTGGATAAATTGTGTTGTGCCGGAGCGTATCCACCAGTTATTATCTCCTTCACTATGGGTGAATTTGCCTTCCTCCATCAGGGCGGCATCTACTTTTGTACGAAAAATATCGTTCAATAAATCTGGTGTATAGGCTAATTGATAGCTTTCAAAAGGAAAGGCCAAAGAGTCGAGGGTATGGAGCGGTAAGGCTTCTTTCAGGTTGTTGTTATAATAAGTAGTGCGGATGTGCTCTATAAGTCTTCGTTGGGCTTTTATTACCTCTCCAGTTAAAGGATCTTTTAATAAAGGCTTGTCTAATTCATGATAGAGCGCAACATCCGACTTGGCATCTGTAAGTATATTTTCAAAATCACTCACGGCGTAAAAAGTACCTGCTTTTTTAACCTCTTTCAATTGAAATGTTTTCACTTCGGATGGTAGCCGAAGTCGATACATATCATCTTCTATCTTATCATTGGCTAACTTGTTTCCTATCTTATCATTGGTGAACTTATTTTGGGTATAGATGATGATGGGTTTTCGCTGCTCTTGTTGGGTTTCTGAAGGTAAAATAGTATTGGGTATCAACCGGGGATAAACTACTGATGCGGACTCCAGCACGTTGCCGTATTCATCCAGTTGAATGTTCAGGTTATGGGCAATACGGGGGGCCGCTGTATTCCGCTCATAACTATAGGTAATCGCTTCGCTTTCTTTTACTACAAATACCGCATGTTTATTCTGTCCTTTGGGTTGCAGGAGCTCAATCACGCAATTATGCGTAGCAACAGAATAAGGGGTCAGCGCTCTTTTTACTTGTTCAGGAGTAGCCCCAGACAGCGGCGCATCTTTGGCAAAAATTTCTGAACGTAAAGCCATGCTTTTGCAGGCGCGTACTGCTTCTTGCCATTCCTGGGCACTTAGTTCCTTAATGATGGAATTGTCTAATCCGGGGGCAGCTATCAGGCGAGCATCGGGTAGAGAATGTTCATGATTGACTACATCAATAAAGCCTTGCCGAATCATTTCCTTATACCAGTATTCGTGTTCGAATTGATTAAGAATTCTTTCTCGGCTTAGAAATGCGCCAGTATGAAACCAGGACTTGGTAATAACAGGTTCTTGATGAAGGGTTTTGTCAACAATATTACTATTATTGCCTTTTACCCAATGTTCAAAATGCTCTGCATCGGTTTGCTCTACCATCCCGAAGCCTCTGAATTCCCGTTCCGCATGGTCATAATAACCGTGATGGTATTTATAAGTATTCACAAAACGATAACCAGAAATCGTATCTCTTGTTTCTATTTCGGAGATGCAGTGAACAGGAAAATGCAGCTTGGTTACCCAGGGTTTTCCGTCGCGTTTATCTTCTAAGTAAAATTGAGTGGAAGGAGTGTATTTCAAGGAAACTTCTTTACCTAAGTTGTTCTTGTAACCCACCATAATATGCGGTTTCTTACTGCTCATCAAATCAATGTATTTCAAGGGTGCCTGAGTATCTTTAGGCAGGTTACTTGACCATACGATGCAGGCAACGCCATTTCCCAATATATCGGTTACAGTTATTTTGGATTGGTTGTGAATTTCAGGAAAAGCATCTATTTCAAAGGGGGTTCTACTAAAGGCATTTCCGCTTAAGTTCATCCAACAGGTGAATGTATTCTTGCCTAAATAAATGATATCCGTGGTGCCGGAACCATCAATATCAGCTAACCTTAAATAAGCTGGATCAAAGGCACCTAGTTGGTCAAATACTGGAGCATGGTCCATACTTACTTTGGCGCCAAATTTTCCATAGCCTAGGTTAGGCCAATAACAAACTTCATTATTGCGAATCCGCACAATATCAGACATTCCATCACCTGACATATCTGCTAGAAAGATAGTTTGTGTAGGCTCAGCAAATACGATATGAGGGCCTTCTTCTTCATCAAATGGTTTAACCGTTTTGCAGCTATGTTTAAAACCTTTTCTGCCAACTGATTCATACCAGGTAAATACGTGGTCTTCTGTAATTAAGACTTCAGGCCTTCCATCGCCATTTAAGTCAAGCATCCGGGTATTGGGATCTGCTAGGTTAATGTTGGGTAAGTTGTCAAAACTTCGGAACGGTTGCCATTCTTCCTCATCATTTAGCTCAAAGAAACCTTTTGGTTCACTACTAAGGCTGACTAGTTGTTTACCTCCATCAGCATCTAGGTCCATTAATTGTAACGAATTGCCCAAGCCAGCGAATGAGGGCTTAGGAGCAACTAATTTGGCTTGCTCAAATTTCCCGCCTCCCAGATTATGTTTGTAATACCAGCCTTCTCCCTGTTCGGTAAGTATGCCTGATAAGCCTTCATTAAATAGGTCAATAAACTGGTATGACGGTTCATCCAGGCCAGAAGGGGCGTGCACTATATCGTCAAATGAAATGGTTTTTAGGGTGGGATTCCATTCATGTTTTTGGTAGATAAATTCTGTAGCGGGGAGGTGTTTATGGGTATAATTCCCGGTAGCTTGCTTAATGTAGCCAAATGCTGTAATGGATTTTAGGAACGTAAAACTTTCTTCGGTAGCCGTATCATATTCAAAATTCAGGGATCTTACTAAGGCAGAGCCACCATGGAGTTCATCAAAATGATGGAAAAGTAAAACCCGCTTACATAAGCGGGCAGTGCGAATTTCAAAACCTGGTTTGTAATCGGAAAAGGCATCTTTTCTAAAATCCCATTCTTTTATCTTATTATAAGGAGCATCGGGGTTATATTCTCCGTAATCAAATAGAGTTTGGAACAGGTAATCAGTCTCTTTCGGATAGGGATCATGGAAGCTTTTGTAAGGCGTTTTGTTACCGTACAAAATTTTTTCTAGGTATAAATTGGTATAAGTAATGTGTTCATTCTGAAAACGGTTGCAATTGTGTAACTGTGCATGGTCAAAACCTGCCTTATCTTCTTTTTTGTAGATGTATTGCGAACAATTTCCTTTGTCGTCAAAAACAAATTCAGGCAGCCATTCAAAAACTCTATTCATGTCATTGGGGTCTGCAATTCTCGAATTTACACTCCAACCAAAAAGTGTAGTCACATTTTCCCTTGTAATGACCCTCCATTTAATTTCTCTAGAAGATTTGTGCGTCCATTTTTCAATGTGGGCAAATAACCCTTCTATACGAGGTTTATAAAACCTGATCGTATAGGATCTATCCAAAGAATCTTTTTCATCAATAACATAATTCCCCTTAGCATCTTTGATAAAATAGATTATATAATTTCCATCAGCATCTTTGCTCAAGCT
This sequence comes from Candidatus Amoebophilus asiaticus 5a2, assembly GCF_000020565.1. Taxonomy (GTDB): domain Bacteria; phylum Bacteroidota; class Bacteroidia; order Cytophagales; family Amoebophilaceae; genus Amoebophilus; species Amoebophilus asiaticus. Next base: position 1,801,015 of record NC_010830.1, on the reverse strand, counting down.
GCCATCAGTTTCCTTTTTATATTCCTTTTTATAGACCGGAACCAAATCCTCCGCTTCAGAAAAAAGGAAGGTATCAGACTCTATGGCATCGAAATATTGGGGAAGTTCTTTGTCAGTTTTTCGTTTTATGGAAGCAAGCCCCATTGCCCAACCTAACCCAAAAACGCCATTACCGCCTCCAGAATTGTAAGCTAAACTGAGAGATGGAGTAACACTCCGAGCCTGCGAAAAAGGCAAAGGAATTGTGAATGAAGCCGTACCATTTACTGCATTCACAGAAAACTTTTCATCGATACCTTTTATGGCACCCCCACCTTTGGGCAAAGCAATAGATGGAATTTCAATAGTATTCGATTTAGTTTTCCCTCTATCCGTTTTAAGAAATTGGGATTGGGAAGATGAGGTTTGATTTTCTAATTCTTTGTTCATCGTTCATCTTGTTTTAAGTTAATATCAATAGAGCAATGGGTAAGAAAATGCTAACCGTACTGGTTCCGTTGATTGCAATACCAAAGGAGTATATGCTAGCTCTTGATCACCCCGTAGGGATTTATCAAAAATAAGCGATGAAGGTATATTGATAATCTCACTAGCTTTGCATTCCTTCGAGAAAGAAACCTCTGTAGTACTATCTATCAATTCAGTCGATAAGGTTACTACTTGTTCTGTTTTAGTATTCTCTTTACTAACTTCCTCTTGTATAGTGATGTTAAAGTTGCCAAAACTCATTAGCAACTGGCTAAAGGGTATTAAAATGATGGGGGCACTGTACATAGTTTACTGTTTTTAAACGTTAATAATTAACTAATTAAAAATGTGGTAATTATGTATGACCTATATTTAGATAATTTATTTCAAACATGCAAGAAATAATTATAAAAAATTATAATCACCTAGCTAGCCACAATTCTATTATCAAAAATTATTGTCACCTGCTAAAGTATATGTATGCGTTGTGGTTCTGGCAAGCATGTTTTCAAGGCGAGTGCTAACTATTTTATCATTAATCATATAGCTTTTTTTTTAGGGGCCAATAATCACCCTCCTACTACACTCCGAATACCTGTACTCCAACTCTTGTGCTACCTCGATTAGTTTTAAGTAGAGCTTGCCATCAATTAGGCATGAAATGTATATACATTAGTGCACACATTCTTTATACTAGATACTAGCCATCAAAGAGTACATGCCAACATTAATTTGCTTTACCACAAGAAGCCAGCTTAAGTGTGTGAATCAATGATGCTATAGCTTGGAGTGGCATTCCTACCTAATTTGAGACGACTCTTTTCCACCAGGGATCGCATTACTTTCTCCCAAATGCCTTCATCCTTCGCTCGTTTGTAAAAGCTATAGACTGTTTTCCAAGGTGGGTAGTCTTTAGGTAAAAAAAACGCTATTGACAACCTGTTCTAATGATATAAAATACTGCATTGATCAACATGCGTTGGCTATACTTACGGCTCTTGACATAATTCCCTTTATCAAAATAATCTTTAATTAAAAACCATTGCTTGTCGGTTAAATCGCTTAGATAGCTTATCATATACCTCCTTTGGCTTAACTATTATTCCACTATTTTAATAATCAATTTTATCTAATCTATGAAGCCAGCTTCTAAGAGGCTGTCTAAAAAGGGTAATTTAGATAGGAAAAGCAGACAAAACTTTATAAAATTAGTTAGTGAACTTTAAACTAACAGCTATGCCATACACTAGCGATTTAACAGATAAGGAATGGGAAGTGTTAGAACCATTAGTTACTTACATAGGTCCTTGCCGACCCCGTAAATACACTATAAGAGAAGTATTAGATGCTATTTTCTATTTAGAAAAAACAGGCTGTCAATGGCGCATGCTACCTGCCCATTTTCCACCCTGAAAAAGTGTTTATGACTTGTATTATCGCTGGCGAAGAAATGGTAAATGGGACTTAGTCCATGATACACTTCGAGATCAAGTACGAGAAAAGTTGGGCAAACAAGCCATACCTAGCGCTGCCATTATGGATAGCCGCTCGGTTAAAACAGCACAAAAAGGGGGTCGAGAGGCTATGATGCAGCAAAAAAAGTAAAAGGCCGTAAGCAGCATATTATTGTTGATACGCTGGGGCTTATACTTTGTGTGGTAGTACATTCAGCTCACTTATCAGACTCAAGAGGATGTCATCTTTTGCTTATTCGCCTTTTTAATACATTCCCTTCTATTAAACACATATGGGTAGATGGAGGATACCAGAAAGGATGTATAATGTGGGCTTATGGGGTGCTAGGTTATACTTTAGAAGTTGTACAACGGCTCTCAAATGGGTTTCATATTCTAAAAAAGCGATGGATAGTCGAGCGTACATTTGCTTGGCTGAGTTTTTCTAGGAGGCTCTCTAAAGATTACGAGCATAATCCCAAGTCTTCTGAAACACATATTAAAATTGTTATGATTAGAATCATGCTTAAGCGGCTTTTATGACTCCATTTTGGCTTTTTAGACAGCCTCTAAGAGATACCCATTAAGATGATGTTACGGTAGATAGAGCCAAGATCAGTACCAGCCATCTCGAGCATATGCGAAGCAACGCAGCAATGCATGATGGATTAGCTTATCTAGCTATTTTGTAGTTAGATTGATTGCTGGTTCCTTATTAGGGCTAGGAATGATTGCAAGGGATTAAGGTGTCTAATGCTAGTAAATATAAATTTCTAGGCTAGTTACTAAAATTCTATTGTACTCAATGCGAGCTATTAAATAACTTAAGGGTGTTTAAAGCACCTAGTAACAGGTGCCTTACTTTATTAATGGCTTAGATATTCAAAAATTTTCATAATTAAGCGTACATAAAGCTTGGTTTACACAGCTATAGGTGCTTTAATACTTGGATATGGATTATAGTTTTCAATACAGAAATCATCATATTGAAAAGCAAAAATATCTTTAACAGCTGAATTTACTTTTAAGGTTGGTAGTGGACGAGGGGCTCTAGAAAGCTGTAGTTGAGCCTGTTCTATGTGATTGTTATAGAGGTGTGCATCACCTAACGTATGTATAAACTCACCCACTTCTAAATCACATACTTGTGCAACCATAGTAGTAAGCAAGGCATAAGAAGCAATATTAAAAGGTATACCTAGAAATATATCTGCACTACGTTGGTATAGCTGGCAAGATAATTTGTTATTGGCTACATAAAATTGAAAGAGTACATGGCAAGGAGGTAATGCCATTTTATCTAATTCTCCTACATTCCAAGCACTTACCAATAACCTTCTAGAATCTGGATTGGCTTTAATTTGCTTGATTACCTGCTCTATTTGATCTACCTTACCATGATTGGAAGTAGGCCAACTTCTCCATTGGTACCCATAAATGGGGCCTAAATTACCTTGTGCATCTGCCCATTCATCCCAGATAGTTACACCATTTTGGTTAAGGTATCCAATATTGGTATTGCCTTGTAAAAACCATAATAGTTCGTAGATAATAGACTTCATATGAAGCTTCTTGGTTGTCATTAATGGGAACCCTTCAGCTAGATTAAACCGCATTTGATAGCCAAAAATACTTTTTGTACCAGTGCCTGTTCGGTCTTTTTTTTCTTGGCCATTATGTAGTACATGCCCAAGCAAGCTTAAATATTGTTTCATATGTAAAGGATAGATATTTATATTTTGAAATTATATATAATATATATTATTAGAAGAGTAACAAATTGTGTGTTTAAGTTTCTACATGTAATTTTTTTTAAATTTAATTAAGTTAACAAGTATGAACAATATTAATATATAAAGGATGATTCTTTGCAATCTAAAAGCTCAATAAACTAATCTTTCTAATAGGGCTGTCAGAAAAAATCAGTATAAATAGGCCTAAATACGCTAAATATAAAAGGTGAAAAATTTTGTAAAAGTACATATTGTAATCCTTAACTTTTAGATCTTTATGATGTATTTTAAAAGTATGTATATACTAATTTGTTTGTATGCTATGGTATGAGAAAGGCTCTAAAGAATATTTGTAGGGGTTTTATTACTCTGGTTTTTGTGTTGACGTCTTCGTTGTTAGCAACAGGAGTATATATCTATTATTACCAAGAACAAATCATACCAAAAGCTTTTCAAGCAGCTATTTCTGCATTAAAACTGCCTATTAATGCTAAGCATGTTGAAATAAGCTTACTTAAAGATTTTCCTAGGTTAAGTTTATTGCTCCACCAGGTAACCATAAAAGATTCGGAAAATACAAACAATATATTAGTAGCTGATCAAGTAGGCTGCGTATTTAACATTATACATTTCCTTAAAGGGAAATACATATTAGAACAGCTTTTTGTTAACCAAGGTACTTTATCTATACCTGTGCAAAAACAAGTAGCACGTACTGTTAGAACTGATAATGCAATCGAGGATGCACTGCAAGCTAATTTTACTTTTCCTGTTCATCTCAAAAAGCTCGTATTAAATGATGTAAAATGTATATATCCAGGAAAGCTATCGTCTGAGCAAGTAATTATTCATACTCAAAAAATTTTTGCCAAGTTTAATATGCAAAATCAACACTTGTCTATGCATGTTAAGGGGCAAGCTGTAATTCAAGAAATTGCTTATAAGCCAATATCTTATGCCTCGACTATTCCTATATATATTAGTACAGATATAGAGTATAATCTTTTAGAGCAAGTTTATAGCCTGCATAGAAGTACAATTAAGCAAAGTAATAATACTCTCTATCTTCAAGGTACATGGTCTCCTAATATTGTTAAACCTTATATAGACATACAACTTAAGGCACCCCGTTTAGCTATTTCTAAAATTTTAGCATTCATACCAGCAGTCTACCGTGAACAGGTACTTTCTTATGGTCCAAAAGGGAAATTGGCTTGCAACCTGCAGTTTACACAGCGAGATAAAACAAGTATAGCAGTTGACTTTAAGCTGCACGAAGGAAGTCTATTACCTAAAAATCTTAAACAATCCATTCAAGTAGAAAACGTTGTAGGTAAATTAACTATACCTAACATACAAGAATTAAATACTAGTACTTTACAAGTAGATAATTATGAAGTTAAGTTAGGAGCAAGTCAGCTCAGCGGTAGTATCCAGCTAAATGATTTTAAAAAATTATATATAAAAAACCAAGCTAAAATTGTGTTGGATTTCCCTACACTGATGCCTGCCTTATCATCCTCTTCTGATATGCATCCAACAGGTCAGCTTATAGGTCATTGGGACTTGAATACCAGTCTGGATAATATATTAAAACATAATGCTATACATAAAAGTACCTCTTTCAAAGGACAACTTAGTGCGCAAGGTGTACAATTTATATATAACCAAACTCTGTTTCAGCTACAAGAATGTGTTTCCTTATTATTACAAGATAATGTATTACACATCAAAGATGTAGCCGGACATATAGAAGGAAAACCCTTTGTGCTGTCAGGTACCATTGATAATTGGAGCACCTTTTTAGGAGATAACCAACACAAGTTGCATTTCAATGCTAAGCTATATGCAGATTATTTAGCCTTAGATAAAATATTGCAAGTTAGTACAATGCAACATAATCATAAACCTATGGACTGGTCATGGCTAACCACTTATCTAAGAGGAGAGCTTGAGTGTGATATAGAAGAAGTAATCTATAAGCGTTTCCGCGGTAATAAGATACGAGGCAGATTTAAAATAGTAGAGCAGCAATTAATAGCGGATGCTATAGAATTAATTTTTGCAGGAGGAAAAGCTCGCTTAGCAGGTAGTATTAGTACTAAAGCAGATAGTTTAGAAATATATACATATGCCAACCTGCAAAATGTGCAATTACCTGCCTTATTTTATACTTTTGAAAATTTTAATCAGCGCTTCTTAGAAGATAGGCATTTAGGCGGACATGTATGTTCTGATATTGAGCTTACTATACAAACAGACAAGCAACTACATATTGATGTTAACTCGTTAAAGGCAGACATAGCTGTTCAATTACACAATGGGCTTTTGCGAGATTTTGAACCTATGCAGCGCTTATCTGCCTATGTACCAGAAAAAGAACTAAAGCTGCTACGATTTTCGAGCTTAAAGAATAATATACATATTAAAGACCAAACTATCCATATACCTCCCATGGAAGTACATACTAGTCTTACAAGTATACAGCTAGCTGGTACTCATACATTTGATGGGAAAATAGCTTATAACTTAGTGGTACCCCTGAGAAATGCTAATTCAGAAGAGATAAGAAGGCAAATGCCTGAAATTAATGAGGAGGCACTAGCAGGCCTTAATTTATATTTAAAATTAGAAGGTACCACACAGAACTACGCTTTACGCTATGGTAATTCATTATTTAAATTAAATATTAAAGAGAATCTTAAAAGGCAGGGTACTATTTTAGGAGATATTTTACAAGGAAACGCTGCTCCCAAACAGGCTAAGGAGTTATCTACCGATGAATACTTTGACTTTGGATAAATTGCTTAAATAATGCAATTTTGTCTAAGTATAACCAGCTTTTATACAGAGGGTATAAGTTTCAGTTATAGTAAATCTGCTCGGGGGCTCATTTTACTTTGTAGTAGCCTCTTTTATGTGTTATTTATGGTGCAATTTTTTTGACTTCAATATAATAGTAGTGAGATTAGCCTCCCAAGTAAAATAACCAGTGGCTATAAACTACATAGTAGCAACTATTAATATAAGCCTATATAATAATGCTGGTTATTTCGCTCTTCTTACTCAATAGCTAGGAAAGATTATAGTATATAGATATAAGCTAAGATGAAAAAGTTTAATTGATAGTAAATAGTATATTTAAAAGAATTAAAAAGAAACTAAAAGTATTATTAACTTTTTAATAAAAATATTTAAAACTTAAAACCATTGTGCAATATTATACCCTATATAAAGTTGGTTTCCTGCTGAATAAGTTGTAGCAACCCGGTCTTGTCCTTTAGCATTGTACCGGTCTAAAATTCCCATGCTTACACGAGTACCTAACTTTAAGCCATTTTTGAAAGCATATTCTATGCCACCAATAATTGCTAAATCAAATGATCTCGTTATCTCCTCATTCTCTAAATCTTCTTCTTTTATTTCCGTTTTTTTTGAATTATCTATTTCTAATCGAAAATATCTTTTAGATAAGACCAAGCTAGGCTGAATTCCTAGTTGTAGGTTAACTCCTTTTTTTATGGATTTAGGATAATATTTAAGTAATATAGGTAATGAAATACTTTCTTCATATCGTCTTAATTGAAGTTGCTGGCAACCTTTTCTCTCATATATTATTTCTATAGCTGCAGCAAATTGGTATGTAAATGGATATTCTCCAGTTAGTCCACCCATAATCCAGAAAATATTTCCAGAACTTACGGTAATTTTTTGCCAATTTAAAACCCTCTTTTGTATATTTTGGCTCATATTAGTTCTGTTAAAACTTATTCCCAATTTTATCCCAAAAGAGGGTTGGCTTATATTATGAGATGGTCTAGCTTTTACATAATTAATGGTTGTACATACTAGCATGGTTAACAGCAGTCTATTAATAAGTAATTTGTAGCACATAATTGTATCAATTGGTTAAATTTGACATTTATAGTTGAAGGATATTGCTTGGTAATTACTAACTAACCCAAGTTGCTAATTAAGAAAAGATTTATTGGCCTGAAAAGCTAGTAAAAACAAGAGTATTTTGCTCGGGAAGATTCTAAAGATAACAGCATGCACCTTTCTTAAGAAGACAGCTTTGATACTGCTAATAATAGCCTCTATTATTTTTCGCATGTGCTTTTTAAAATAAGCTAGACAAGCAGCATTCTTCTGATAAACATTGGCTTTACTTTCGGAGTAAAACATAGCTCCTTTACCAGCTAATATATCTCCTGTCAGATAGTTGATACAAGCTAAGTTAGCAAATACCACACTTCTAGTAGGCAAAAAAGCATAATTAGTATAACCCTTCTATTATGCTCGACTGCCATAAGTGAGAGCTCAATAGGTATTCTAGTAACTGTATTTGTATGCCATAAAAGCATCTAAGTATGTTAGCTTGCCAACTTCTATAAACATTACCTCGTACTAACTTACCTGTACCAACACAAATACTGCCACAAACAGCTATAGGAAAAGGCCTACAATAAACACTTGAAGAGAGCTACTTGTTTGGTCCTTCGTCTTAGCTCTAAAAATAGTAGGGTTATTTGTTCTCCTATAGCATGTAAGCATCTGTTGAGTCTGCTCTTATCTAGTAGGCCTACTGCAAAAGTAGGGTCATGAAAAAACAAAGGAAGACTTTGTACAATTTAGAAAATGCAAAAAATAAAAATAGGTATTTAAAGCATAAAAAATGTAGGGTAAATTTTTACAAAAAGTGATTTCAACTTTGGAAAATCCAATGTCTTTATCAATTTCTTCTTTTTCGGTAGCACTAGTATATGGGAGATAAATTCGGCTGCCTTTATAAATCTTCTTGTTTTATTAATATGTCTGCCGGGATAAAAAATTGTCACAATAGCTGTTGCCACAACTTCCGCATTAGGCAATTCTCTTTTTGCCTTCTTGATCATGTAAGCACTTGAGTCATCAACAAAGGCATATATTTTTATAGTTTAATTAATTATAATTAGCTCTGATTATTAATGTGTTAAAGACAGCAATAAGTTTAGAGATTTTAATTTCGTATTAGAATATAGGATAAATATATAAAGATGAGGCATAAGTATAATAAATACGAAGGAAAAATTAAAAGGCCACTACAAGCAGCAGTGGCCTTTTAAATATGGGTAAATATTCAAGTATTAGTTTTAAAATAATTTTGCAAGATTATAGCCCATATATACTCGAGTCCCTGCTGCTTTTATATGCCATTTGTCATCTTTTTTCTTGTTTTCATACTGCTCCAAAAGCCCCATGGTTATAGTAGCTCCTAACTTCAAACCATTTGCAAAACTATATTCTATTCCACTGATAAGTGCTAAATCAAATGTTTGGATTTTATCTTCCTCTCTTAAATCTTCTTTTTTAATTTCTTCTTCTACTACTTTTGTATCTATACCTTCAGTTAGTTTATATTTTTTTGTAGAAAAGACAAAACTAGGTTGAAGACCTACTTGTAAACTAATTCCTTCGCTTACAGATTTAGCATAATATTTAATAGAAATAGGCAATACAATACTTTCTTGTTTTATTTTGATATATCCTACAGCATAACTACCCTTCCTTTCATATAATATTTCTGCAGCCGCAGCAACTTGATCTGAAAGAGGATATTCGCCAGTCAATCCACCCATAATCCATAAAATATTTCCAGAAGATCCGCTTCCTCTTTGCCAGTGAGAAACCTTGTTGTACTTTGAGGATGTATAGTTAAATCTGTTAAAGCTTGCACCTACCTTAATTCCAAAAGAGGGCTCGCTTATATTGCTAACTTGTTTAATTTTTGCATATGTACTGTTTGTATGTATGAATACACTTAATAGCAAAGTACTTAATAATAATCGGTAGCGCATAATATGTGATATATTGATAATTTTAATCAATTGAACATTTCTTTTTTTAAGAATGCTACTAGTTAAGTATAAAAAATCCTATATACAACTTTAAGGTATCAAAAGCTTGGTAGAAATGTATAGCTAACTGTTTTTCTCAGCTTGCCTTTGGCAGTTAGGCAACTTTATTGCTACTTTCGAGTTTAGTTTTCACTTGATAACATGATTCTTACACACATGCCTAAGAGATTATTGAATATACCTATATTTATTTTAATAACTTTTGCTTGTTTTTGGGGGGCTTTTAACCCTAGTATTGCCGGTGCTGTAAATCTAAATGCTAAGCCTGGCTCACAGCAAACGTCTATTACATATCAACCTGCAGCTACCAAATTACACGACCTGATCCATACCAAGCTAGAAATAAAATTTGACTGGGAAAAACAACAGCTGCATGGTACAGCTACTATACAGGTAAAGCCTCATTTTTATCCACAAAGCCAGCTTGTATTAGATGCTCGAGATTTTATTATCCATAGTGTTATTATAGTAGATAACGAAGAAAAAAAGGGATGTTTATATAGCTATGATAATCAGCAACTTACCATTAGTTTAGGTCACCTATATACAAGAGATGATTCTATTACAGTAGAAATAGATTATACAACACAATCTATGCAAGGAAGGCCTAAATATCATTTAAAGCCAGGTATTAATCAAGGGATATATTTTATTGATGAGCAGGGCGAAAACAAGGCTTCTCAGATTTGGACACAAGGAGAGCCTAATACCAATTCATATTGGTTTCCTACTATTGATGCTCCTAACCAGCGCTGTACACAAGAAATGTATATTACTGTTGAAGATAGATTTAAAACATTATCAAATGGTGTGCTTATTTATACTACGCTAAATGATGACCAAACTCGTACAGATTATTGGAGAATGGATTTGCCTCATCCTCCTTACTTATTTATGCTGGCTGTAGGAGAATTTGCCGAGGTAGTAGATGAGTGGAACGATATACCTGTTACTTATTATGTAGAGCCAGCTTATGAAAAGCATGCTAAAAATATATTTGGACATACTACGGAAATGCTGGACTTCTTTTCAGAAAAGCTAGATTATCCTTACCCATGGCCTAAATATAGCCAGATGATAGTACGGGATTACTTTACCGGTGCTATGGAAAATACAACCGCAGTTATATTGACGGAAGCTATTCAAGGTGATGAGAGAGATTTGTTAGATAAGGTTGACCGTGATGAGATCATTGCCCACGAACTATGTCATCACTGGTTTGGTAATCTAGTTACTTGTGAATCTTGGAGCCAACTTTTACTGAATGAATCCTTAGCATCAATAGGAACGCATTTGTGGTATGATTATAAATATGGGCCTTACGAGCGAGACCGGCTTATAGCTAAAAGTATGGCTAATTATTTAGAGGAGGCTCAGTTAAAACAGGTTAGCGTAGTTAGAGACTGCTATACCTATCCTATAGAATTATTTGATTGCCATACCTATCATAAAGGAACTCTTGTTATGCATATGCTTAGAACATATTTAGGCGAAGAAGCGTTCTTGCAATCCCTTAGCCAATATCTTAAAAAATATGCTTTTTCTGCTACTGATATGCATCAATTAAGAAAAGCGTTTGAAGAGGTAAGTGGACAAGATTTAAACTGGTTTTTTAATCAATGGTTTTTATCGTCTGGGCATCCTGTGTTAAGGATAGAGCATACCTATGCTAATGGTAGATTGATTTTGAAAGTATGGCAGAAGCAAGCAAGGCCTAGTCCTGTTTACTGGCTCCCTTTGGCAATAGATGTTTGGATAGGAGGTAAAAAGGAAAGGTATCATATAACTGTTGATAAAACTTACCAAGAATTTACCTGGCCCGTTGCACAGCAGCCCGAACTAGTTTATGTAGATCGAAATTATTTGTTGGTAGGTGAGATAGATCACCCACAAACTGTTCAATCATCTAAATATTTATACAAGCGTGGAGAAGATTTTTTTAGCAAATATGAGGCTATTAAATACTTTAGTAATAATAAAGTGGAACTTGCTAATTACTGTAATTTTTTTAAAAGAGTATTAAGAGATGACTATTGGGGGTTTAAAGTAATTGCTATGGAAGCCATTAGAAATTATGGCCGGCAAGAAAAAATTTATTCGGCTTTAGAAGAAGACCTTATCGCACTTAGTGAAGATCCCCATAGTCTAGTACGAGAGGCGGTTTTACACACCCTTGGCACCTCACAATCACCTGATAAGTATACTGATATTTATAAAAATGCTTTAGAAGACCCATCATATCGGGTAGCTAATGCTGCACTATATACTTATGCGAATTATAGTAAGGAAGACCAGGCTGTTAAAGAAGCTATAATAGAAAATTTTGAAGATTATAATGATATTAATATTATTACTACCTTAGCTACTTACTATGCTAATGCAAAACAGCCTGATAAGTATGATTGGCTTAAAGGTAAAACAGATAAGCTTTATACTCAACTTGGTTTTGAAAGTTTACTAAGCTTATTAGTAAAGTATACTACTGCGGTAATAGCAACTAATCAGCAAGAGGATACCTTAGCACTGCTACAAAGTATTTTAGAGAATAACCCTATACCTCGTATTTACTTAGCTGCATATGATGCTTTGCAAAATATGCCAAGAACAAGAAATGTAAAAAAGTTATTAAATGAGACAAAAAAGTGAAACTTATTATTAATTCTTGCGTAAATATTTTTATTAGGCATGTAACTAATAAGCCTACATTACAAGCCTCTTTAGCTTTTCTTAAATAAAAAGAGATAATTGTCTAAATTATTTTTGCCAATAACAAAAAAATATATATTTTTACAGCTTATCTAGCACATCGCTAAAAGCTTGTTGTTTTTTAATAAAACTTATACGATATCAAGAGGATAAGGGGGGATGCCAGAGCGGCCAAATGGGGCGGACTGTAAATCCGTTGTCGCAAGACTTCGAAGGTTCGAATCCTTCTCTCCCCACCAGATAGTTAACTATCTGATACTATAATATAGTTTTTTAAGTATATATAAGTTAACAGTAAAAAGAAATCAGGAACAATTGCGGGAGTAGCTCAACTGGTAGAGCGACAGCCTTCCAAGCTGTAGGTTGCGAGTTCGAGACTCGTCTCCCGCTCTCCTAATAGGCCGATGTAGCTCAGTGGTAGAGTACTTCCTTGGTAAGGAAGGGGTCACGGGTTCAAGTCCCGTCATTGGCTCAAAACCACTAATCGGCTTATAAAATGATAGCAGAAGCATTGATAAAATGATGTAAGCTTTAGGTTAAATTAAATTGATTTTTTATATTTGTTTCCGAAATTTTAAACAAAGCACTTTTCAATCATGGCAAAAGAAACTTTTGATCGCTCCAAACCACACGTTAATATAGGTACAATCGGACACGTTGACCACGGTAAGACAACATTAACTGCTGCTATTACCAAAGTTTTGTCAAAAAGAGGACTTGCTCAAGTCAGAGACTTTGGCTCTATTGACAATGCTCCTGAAGAAAGAGAAAGAGGTATTACTATCAATACTTCTCACGTAGAATATGAAACATCCAAAAGACACTATGCGCACGTAGATTGCCCAGGTCACGCAGACTATGTGAAAAACATGATTACAGGTGCTGCACAAATGGATGGTGCTATCCTTGTGGTAGCTGCTACAGATGGACCTATGCCACAGACAAGAGAACATATTCTTCTTGCTTCTCAAGTAGGTGTTCCTAATCTTGTTGTTTTTCTTAACAAAGTAGATGCAGTGGATGATCCAGAGCTTGTTGATCTAGTAGAAGAAGAGGTTAGAGACCTTTTAAAAGCTTACAAATTTGATGGTGATAATATTCCAGTTATTCGTGGTTCAGCACTAGGTGCTCTTAATGGAGAGCCAGAGTGGGAAGCAAAAGTGGAAGAACTTATGGATAACGTAGATGAATATATTCCATTGCCTCAAAGACTTATTGATCGTGACTTCTTAATGCCTGTAGAAGATACAATGTCTATTACTGGACGTGGTACTGTAGCAACTGGTAGGATAGAAAGAGGTGTTATTAATGTTGGTGACCCAGTTCAAATTATTGGTATGGGTGCACAGAACCTAAACTCTACTGTAACAGGCGTAGAAATGTTTAGAAAACTTCTGGACAGGGGAGAAGCAGGAGATAATGTAGGTCTTTTATTGAGAGGTATTGATAAGGAAAAAATTCACAGAGGAATGGTTATTTGTAAGCCTAAATCTGTAACTCCACATCGCAAATTCAAAGCTGAAGTATACGTACTATCGAAAGAAGAAGGTGGAAGACATACTCCATTCTTTAATAAATATAGACCTCAGTTCTATTTTAGAACCACTGACGTTACTGGAGAAGTTAAGCTTCCAGCAGGTGTGGAAATGGTAATGCCTGGTGATAACATAGCTTTAGAAGTAGAGCTTATTAACGAGATAGCTATGGAAAAAGGCTTAAGATTTGCTATACGAGAAGGAGGTAGAACTGTAGGAGCAGGGCAAATTATTGAAATATTAGATTAAGAGAGCAAATTAGCTATTAGTTAAATATTAAAAAAGGTTATTGATTTAAGAGAATAAATGCTATAAAAGCAATAAGCATTTTTTGGTTATATAAGACTATTTACATAGCTTAGCAGCCGATTTGAGAGATAACCATACGGGTGTAGCTCAATTGGTAGAGTAGTGGTCTCCAAAACCATTGGCTGGGAGTTCGAGTCTCTCCACCCGTGCAAAATATGATGAAAAAAATAAAAACTTTTATCGTTGATTCATTTCGAGAAGTGAGATATAAAGTTACATGGCCTACCTACAAATCATTGCAGGATAGCGCTCTGTTAGTACTGTTAGCTTCTGTTATTTTTGCGATTGTTATTGGGCTCGTAGACCTAGCTTTTCGGAATGCTATGAGTTGGTTCTATAACATATTTTAATTAAAGATAAAGGAGCGCAAATTAGTAAATTTCTATGAAGACTGATCCAAAATGGTATGTGCTTAAGGTAGTTAGTGGACAAGAAAAGTTCGTAAAATACCATCTTGATTCTGAGTTAGAGCGGAGGAAGCTACAAGATTATGTTGCACAGATACTGATACCCTCTGAAAAAATTTACGAAATGCGAGCTGGAAAAAGACAGACAAGAGAACGTAATTTTTTTCCGGGTTATCTGATTTTACATGCAGACCTTTCCGATGGGCGTGTGTTGCATACAATTAAAGATATACCTAATGCTTTAGGATTTTTAGGGGTAAGGGGGTGGAGTAGCTCTAGTCAGCCAATTCCACTAAGAGAAAAAGAAATTAATAAAATACTAGGACGAGTAGATGAAATAGCAGAGGATGATAATGGCTTAGAAAAACCATTTATAGTTGGAGAAACTGTAAAAATAGTTGATGGACCATTTAGTGGCTTTACAGGCAATATACAGGAAGTCTTTGAAGAGCGTAAAAAACTAAATGTTATAGTTAAGATTTTTGAAAGAAATACGCCTATAGAGCTTACTTACACACAAGTAGAAAAAATATTATAAATACCTTACACTATTCCTCAAAAGATAAAAAAATATGGCTAAAGAAATTGTAGGCTACTTAAAACTTCAAGTAAAAGGAGGTGAAGCAAAACCAGCACCTCCAGTAGGACCTGCGCTAGGTAGTAAAGGATTAAATATCATGGAGTTCTGTAAGCAGTTTAATGCTAGAACACAAGATAAGCAAGGCCAAATACTTCCTGTTTTAATAACCATTTATCAAGATAAAACTTTTGATTTTGTTATTAAGACTCCTCCTGCTGCTGCTTCTATTATGCAAAAGGCTGGTATTTCTAAAGGGTCTTCAGAATCTAATAGAAATAAAGTAGGAGTTATAACATGGTCTGCTATAAAAGAGATTGCTGCATCTAAAATGGAAGATCTAAATACCATTAACTTAGAGTCTGCCACAAAAATGATAGCAGGTACAGCAAGAAGTATGGGAGTAACCATAAAAGAATAAACATTATAACTAATAAAAACTAGTCTAATGGCTAAACTAACAAGAAAGCAAAAAGCAGTCGCTGAACAGTGTGACTTCCAAAAAAGCTATAAACTAGAGGAAGCTATAGAGCTTGTACAAAAGATTACTTATACAAAATTTGATGCTTCTATAGATATTGCTGTTCATTTGGGAGTAGATCCTAGAAAAGCAGATCAAATGGTTAGGGGCACTGTCGTGTTGCCGCATGGTACAGGTAAAAATAAGAGGATACTGGTATTATGTACGCCTGAAAAAGAAAAGGAGGCAAGAGAGGCAGGTGCTGACCATGTAGGGTTAGATGATTACATTAAAAAGATAGAAGAAGGATGGGTAGATATAGATGTTATCATTACTATGCCAGAGATAATGGCAAAAGTAGGAAGACTTGGAAAAATTTTAGGGCCTAGAGGGCTGATGCCTAATCCTAAAACAGGTACCGTAACTGTAGAGATTGCTAAAGCTGTGCAAGCTGTCAAATCTGGCAAGATCGAGTATAAAGTTGATAAATACGGTATTGTTCATGCTAGTGTTGGTAGAGTTTCATTTAGCAAAGAAGCCCTTAGAGACAATGCAAAAGAGTTATTAGCTACGCTTCTTAAAGCCAAGCCAGCATCTGCTAAGGGTAGTTATTTGAAAAGTATTAGCTTAGCTAGCACAATGAGTAAAGGAGTTGATGTAGATACAAGTACTAATTTTGGATTCTAAACAAAATGAACCGCAAAGAAAAAACCGCAATTATACAACAATTGACAGAAAGTTTTAAGAGCCATGATTGCTTTTATATAGTAGATTCTACTAAACTTTCTGTACAAGCGACCAATCAATTTAGAAGAGATTGTCACCAAGCAGGCGTAACATATAAGGTTGCTAAGAATACATTAATACTAAAAGCTTTGGATGAAGTTCCTCATATGGCTAGTGATGTTTATACATCATTGCGTGACGAAGTATTAAAAGGATTTTCAGGTATCTTATTCTTTAATGAAACTGCCAGCGTACCTGCTAAACTTGTTAAAGAGTTTAGAAAACAAAAAAATCTAGATAGGCCTATTCTTAAAGGTGCCTATATAGACGGTGAATTATTTGTTGGAGATGAAAACTTAGAAGCTCTAAGTCAGTTAAAATCCAAACAAGTACTTATTGGAGAAATTATTACGCTACTCCAATCTCCAATGGCAAATGTATTGTCAGCATTACAAAGTGGCAAGAATCAGCTGTCAGGAATTATAAAAACATTAGGAGATAGAAGTGAATAAGAGCTAAGCTATATTTTTTATTATTTATTTAACTAAACTTTGAGGAAAATGTCAGATCTAAAAAAATTTGCAGAACAGCTTGTTAACTTAACTGTAAAAGAAGTTAATGAATTAGCAGCTATATTAAAAGAAGAACATGGAATTGAGCCTGCGGCAGCAGCTCCTGTAGTAGTTGCAGGCGGTGGTGCACAAGGTGGTGATAGTAAAGCTGCTGAGGAAAAAACACACTTTGATGTAATATTAAAATCAGCAGGTGCTTCTAAATTGTCTGTTGTAAAACTAGTTAAGGATTTAACTGGGTTAGGTCTTAAGGAAGCTAAAGATCTTGTTGATGCTGCCCCTAAGCCTATCAAAGAAGGTGCCCCTAAAGCTGAGGCCGAGTCTTTAAAAAGCAAATTAGAAGAAGCAGGTGCTGAAGTTGAGCTAAAATAAGTATTTAACCTAAGTTACTGCCTATTGAAGACAATTATATTGATTCTTATAGCAGTTATCAAAAGTATTGATTTTAGGTTTAAATTACCTAGCAATATATTAACACGCTGTACCCCTACGATGCGTAAATAACTATACGCATCTAAGGAGTACAGCAATTCTGTTATACACAATTTTAATCTCTATAGCCTTGATAGAAAAGAATAAAATGAAAAGTTCAAGAATCAGTTTTGCTGCCACTCAAAGTGTTTCTGAATATCCGGACTTCCTTGAAATACAACTTAAGTCATTTAATGATTTTTTCCAACTAGGTACGCCACCTGAAAAAAGAATTGATGAAGGGCTACACAAAGTATTTAGAGAACACTTTCCCATAGAAGATTCCAGAGGAAATTTTGTACTAGAATTCATTGACTATAACCTTGATGCTCCTAAGTATGAACCCAGAGAATGTGTGGAAAGGGGAGTAACTTATTCTGTACCTCTTAAAGCAAAATTAAGGCTACTACGTAATGATAATGATGATGATGAGTTTGAAACTATAGAGCAAGAAGTTTTTTTAGGCAATATTCCTTATATGACCTCACAAGGCTCCTTTATAATCAATGGAGCAGAACGTGTGGTTGTCTCTCAAATACATAAATCTCCTGGCGTATTTTTTGCTCAAAGTAAACACATTAGCGGTGCTAAGCTATACTCTGCTCGTATTATACCTTTCAAAGGTGCTTGGATAGAATTTGCTACGGATGTTAATAACATCATGTATGCCTATATAGACCGTAAGAAGAAATTCCCAATAACTACCCTTTTAAGGGCTATTGGCTATGGTACTGATAAAGAAATTTTAGACCTTTTTGAATTATCTGAAGAAATAAAGGTTACTAAATCTACTTTAAACCAACATATTGGTAGAAAGTTGGCTGCAAGAGTACTTAGGTCTTGGTCCGAAGACTTTATAGATGAGGACACCGGTGAAGTTATTACACTAGATCGTAATGAAGTGGTCTTAGAAAGAAACTCCATTCTTGATGAAACTGCTGTAGAGCTTATATTGCAGTCTGGCAGTTCTTCTGTTGTATTGTATAGAGAAGATATTAATATTGCTGACTACGAAATTATATATAATACTTTACATAAAGATAATGCCAACTCCGAGAAAGAAGCTGTAGAGCAAATATATCGCCAGCTTCGTAGCTCTGAACCACCTGATGAACAAACAGCACGTGAGGCTATACAAAGCTTGTTTTTTAGTACTAAAAGATACAGCTTAGGTGAAGTTGGACGTTATAAAATCAATACTAAGCTAGGCATTAATATAGCCATGGATGTTAGTGTTCTTACAAAAGAAGATATCCTACATATTGTTAAATACTTACTTGGACTTATTAATTCTAAAGCTACAGTAGACGACATAGACCATTTAAGTAATAGGAGATTACGTACTGTAGGCGAACAGCTTTATACTCAATTTGAATTAGGGCTATCTAGAATGGCACGTACCATCCGAGAAAGGATGAATGTAAGAGATAATGAAGAGTTCAAGCCTAGTGACCTAGTAAATGCCAGGACACTTTCATCGGTTATCAATACTTTCTTTGGTACTAATCCATTATCTCAGTTTATGGACCAAGTTAACCCTTTATCAGAGGTTACCCATAAACGTAGGATATCTGCGCTAGGGCCTGGTGGACTTTCTAGAGACCGAGCAGGCTTTGAAATCAGGGATATCCATTACACACACTACGGGCGTCTGTGTCCTGTTGAAACACCTGAAGGGCCTAATATTGGTTTGATATCTTCTTTATCTGTACATGCGAGAATTAATGAAATGGGATTTATTGTAACTCCCTATAGAAAGGTACAGAATGGTGTAGTAGATGTAGAAGGAAATACTCAATACCTTACTGCTGAGCAAGAAGATAAAGTAAAAATTGCACAGGCTAATTCTCAAATCAATGAAAAAGGACATTTTATAGAAGAAAAGGTAAAAACAAGATATGCAGGAGATTTCCCAATCGTAGGGCCAGAGGACATTACTTATATGGATATAGCACCTAACCAAATTGTGTCCATATCTGCTTCACTTATTCCATTCTTAGAGCATAATGATGCGAGCCGTGCGCTCATGGGTTCAAACATGCAGCGTCAATCCGTGCCACTCATTAAGCCCGAGGCACCTATTATTGGTACAGGTATAGAACAGCACATAGCCCATGATTTCAGAGGATTGGTGCGTGCTGAAAAGGATGGTGTAATAGAGTATGTAGATGCGAATAAAATTATAGTTAATTATGATCTTAATGAAGACGAAAAACTAGTATCCTTTGAAAGAGCTTCTATAACTTATCCTTTGCTTAAAATGAAAGGTACCAACCAAGGTACTTGTATTAACCTAAGGCCTATCGTAGCTAAAGGTGATCGTGTAAAGCAAGGACAAATCTTATGCGAAGGATATGCAACAGAGAATGGTGAGCTAGCTTTAGGCCGTAATTTAAAGGTGGCTTTTATGTCTTGGCAGGGTTATAACTACGAGGATGCTATTGTTATTTCAGAAAGAATAGTTAGAGACGACGTGTTTACTTCTATTCATATAGAAGAGTTCACTATGGAAGCAAGAGACACTAAGCTTGGTGAAGAAGAATTAACAGCTGAAATTCCTAATTTAAGCGAAGAAGCATTAACTAATTTAGACAAAAATGGAATTGTCGCGGTTGGTACTTCTATTAAAGAAGGAGATGTATTAATTGGAAAAATAACGCCTAAAGGAGAAGCTGATCCTAGTCCTGAAGAAAAGCTTTTACGCGCTATCTTTGGTGATAAAGCAGGAGATGTAAAAGATGCTTCTCTGAAAGTTCCGCCTTCTATGCAAGGTGTAGTTATTAAGACACGATTATTCTCAAAGCCTAAAAGCGATAAGAATTCTCGTGCTAAATCAAAAAAGGAACTAGAACTACTGAAAAAATCGCATGCAAAACAATTAACAAACCTGCGTGCAATTATGATAGGTAAACTAGGCAAGCTATTAGAAAGCGAAAAGTCGCAAGGTGTTTATCATCAATTTGGTGATGAGTTAATAGCAAAAGGTAAGCCGCTTACTGCTGAGCTAATTGAAAAGAACTTGTTCCCAGGCAAAAACTTATACAGGGACGAAAGCTATTATAATATCCCTGAAGAAACCAACTTAATAGGTGAAGTTATTCTTGATAACTGGACAGACAATAAAAGGAAAAATGAACTAGTTAAAACTTTGGTAGCTAATTATAATACCAAAAGGAATATGCTAATAGGAGATTTTAGAAGAGAGAAATTTGCTTTAGAAATAGGGGACGAGTTACCTACAGGTATTCTTAAATTAGCAAAAGTATACGTTGCCAATAAACGTAAACTACAAGCTGGTGATAAGATGGCTGGTAGACATGGTAACAAGGGGATTGTTGCTAAAGTAGTAAGAGAGGAAGATATGCCTTTCCTAGAAGATGGAACACCTGTAGATATCGTATTGAGCCCGCTTGGATTACCTTCTCGTATGAACTTGGGGCAGATTTATGAAACCCTTTTAGGGTGGGCTGGTGAAAAGCTAGGTAGGAAATATGCTACTCCTATTTTTGACGGTGCTACTATAGAAGATGTAAGCAAAGAATTAGCAGAAGCTAATCTGCCAGCATTTGGAAAAGCTGATTTATATGATGGCCTTACTGGAGAGAAATTTGATCAGCAAATTACGGTGGGTGTTATATACATGTTAAAACTAGACCACTTAGTGGATGATAAAATGCATGCGCGTTCTATTGGACCGTACTCTTTAATTACCCAACAGCCACTAGGCGGTAGATCGCAATTTGGAGGACAACGTTTTGGAGAGATGGAAGTGTGGGCACTAGAAGCTTTTGGTGCAGCACACATCTTACAAGAAATGTTAACTATAAAATCGGATGATGTAGTAGGACGTTCAAAAGCTTATGAAGCTATCGTAAAAGGTACCAGTTTCCCTAAACCAGGAATACCAGAATCCTTTAACGTACTAATTCATGAATTGAGAGGACTAGGGTTGGAGATTACACTTAAATAAGTTAAGGACACTATATCCTTACATAACCATTAACCAATAGACTTCTAGACAAACACATATGCTAGCAAGAAAAGACACAAGAGTTAAATCTGATTTCTCAGAAATTATTATTAGTCTTGCTTCTCCAGAATCAATCTTAGAGAGATCTCGTGGAGAAGTTACTCAGCCAGAAACCATTAATTACAGGACTTATAAACCTGAAATGAAAGGTCTATTCTGCGAAAGAATATTTGGCCCTGTAAAGGATTGGGAATGCCATTGTGGAAAGTATAAAAGAATTAGGTATAAAGGTATTATATGCGATCGTTGTGGGGTTGAAGTAACTGAAAAAAAGGTTAGAAGGGAAAGAACAGGACATATTGAGCTAGTTATACCTGTAGCACATACATGGTATTTTAGGTCTTTGCCAAGTAAAATTGGTAACTTACTGGGGTTTCCTACAAAAAAACTTGACCAAATTATTTACTACGAAAGATATGTAGTAGTACAGCCAGGCATCAAGGCAGAAGAGGGGCTTAGCTACATGGATTTCTTAACTGAAGAAGAGTATCTAGATATACTAGATTCACTACCACGCGAGAACCAGCTTTTAGATGATAGCGATCCTAAGAAATTTATTGCTAAAATGGGAGCTGAAGCATTGGAATTCATGCTATCACGTATAGACTTAGACACTTTATCCTCTGAACTACGCGAACAAGCGCATACAGATACCTCTCAGCAGCGTAGAATAGAAGCTTTAAAGAGGCTGAAAATAGTAGAAGCCTTCAGAGATGCTAAGACAAGAATAGCAAATCGCCCAGAATGGATGGTGATGCGTATTATTCCTGTTATACCACCGGAACTAAGGCCACTTGTTCCACTAGACGGAGGTAAATTTGCTACCTCTGATCTTAATGATCTTTACAGAAGAGTTATTATTAGAAACAACAGGCTTAAAAGACTTATTGATATTAAAGCTCCTGAAGTTATCTTAAGAAATGAAAAGAGGATGCTACAAGAAGCTGTGGATTCCTTATTTGATAATTCTAGAAAAGTCAATACTGTTGTTGCTGAAGGATCAAGAGTACTAAAATCATTTAGTGATATCTTAAAAGGAAAGCAAGGACGTTTCCGTCAGAACTTGTTAGGAAAACGTGTAGACTATTCAGGTAGATCTGTAATTGTTGTAGGCCCAGAATTAAAACTACACGAATGTGGCTTGCCTAAAGACATGGCTGCCGAGCTATTCAAACCTTTCATTATTAGAAGGCTAATTGAAAGGGG
Source organism: Candidatus Amoebophilus asiaticus 5a2 (assembly GCF_000020565.1). Classification (GTDB taxonomy): domain Bacteria; phylum Bacteroidota; class Bacteroidia; order Cytophagales; family Amoebophilaceae; genus Amoebophilus; species Amoebophilus asiaticus. Next base: position 1,778,464 of record NC_010830.1, on the reverse strand, counting down.
CATTGTTAAAACGGTTAAATCAGCTAAAAAGCTAGTTGAAAAAAAGACACCGGTTGTTTGGGATATCTTAGAGAATGTATTAAAAGGCCATCCGATACTACTAAATCGTGCTCCAACACTACACAGACTCAGTATACAAGCTTTCCAACCTAAGTTAATCGAAGGTAAGGCCATTCAGCTTCATCCTTTAGTTTGTGCGGCCTTTAACGCAGACTTTGATGGAGACCAAATGGCAGTACACGTTCCTTTAAGCCACGAGGCAATTGCGGAAGCATCTCTTATTATGTTGGCTTCTCACAATATCCTTAACTCAGCTAATGGTACACCACTAGCTGTACCAACCAAGGATATGATATTGGGATTATACTATCTAACAAAAGGTAGAAAAAGTACCCCAGAACATCCAGTAAAAGGAGAGGGCATGACCTTCTTCTCAGCACAAGAAGTCATTATTGGTATTGATACGGGCCAAGTTTCTATTCATGCTTTGGTTAAGGTAAAAATTAAAGACAAAGATGAACAGGGAGAGACGATTGAGCATATAGTTGATACCATTGCAGGGAGGGTAGTTTTCAATCAATATGTGCCAGAGGAACTGGGATTTATTAACGAGTTGCTCACCAGTAAAAAGTTACAACATATTACCAGCCAAGTTTATAGGTTGGTGGGTACTTCAAGGGCTACTCAATTCTTAGATGATGTAAAATCATTAGGTTTCCGTAATGCTTATAAGGCAGGCGTAAGCTTTGCTCTAGATGATATCAAAGTTCCTACTATTAAGTTTGAGCTAATTGAACAGGCCCAAAGAGAGGTGAATGCTGTGCAAGAGAACTACTTAATGGGTCTTATTACAGACAATGAGCGTTATAACCAAATCATTGATATTTGGACACGTGTTAACACACAAGTAACTGTATTCTTGATGCAAGAATTAGAAGAAGATAGACAAGGCTTTAACTCTATCTTTATGATGATGAACTCGGGAGCTAGAGGATCTAGAGAGCAGGTTCGTCAGTTAGGTGGTATGCGTGGACTGATGGGGAAACCTCAAAAGCAGCTACAAGGTTCTGTAGGTGAAATTATTGAAAATCCAATTCTTTCTAACTTTAAAGAGGGCTTGGACGTCCTTGAATACTTTATTTCCACACACGGTGCTAGGAAAGGATTGGCAGATACGGCACTTAAAACAGCAGATGCCGGTTATCTTACTAGGAGGTTGGTAGATGTAGCGCAAGATGTAATTACAACAGAAGAAGATTGTGGCACATTGCGTGGTGTAACTATTACCACTTCAATTAATAAAGATGAGGTAGCAGAGTCTATTTCTGAGCGTACGCTAGGTAGAATTAGCTTAAATGATATTTATGATCCTGTTACTAATAATCTATTAGTTAATGCAGGAGAAGAAATTACCGAAGAAATAGCTGCTTATATTGAATCAGTAGGTATTGAAAGCATAGAAGTAAGATCTGTATTGACTTGTGAGACCAGAAGAGGTATTTGTACTAAATGTTATGGTAGAAACTTATCTACTGGCAAACTAGTTCAGATAGGAGAGGCTGTTGGCGTTATTGCTGCACAATCTATCGGTGAGCCTGGTACGCAGTTAACTTTAAGGACATTCCACGTAGGGGGTGCTGCATCCAGCATAGGTGTTGAATCTAATATACAAGCCACAGATAAGGGAGTTCTACAGTTTGAAGATTTTAACACTATAAAAACTACTAATCCACAAGGTGAACAATTAGATGTAATTATTAGTAGATCTTGTGAAGTACGACTGTTAAATCCTCAAGATAATAGGATACTCATGCATAAACACGTACCTTATGGTGCCTATCTACGTGTTAAACAAGGTGAGTTAATAGAAAAGGGACAGGAAATATGCTATTGGGATCCATATAATGCTGTTATCTTAACAAGTATTGATGGAGAAATTGAGTTCCACTCTATAGAAGAAGGTATTACTTATAAAGAGGAGTATGATGAGCAAACAGGCTATAAAGAAAAGGTAATTATTGAATCTAAAGATAAAACTAAGAACCCTAGCATAACTGTAAAAGGTTCTTCAGGAGAAGCTATTAACTATAACATACCTGTAAAAGCACGCTTGATAGTAGAAGATGGTACAAAAATTAAGGCAGGTCATCCACTTGTAAAAATACCTAGAGTTGTTAGCTTGTCTAAAGATATTACAGGAGGTCTACCTAGGGTTACAGAGTTATTTGAGGCTAGAGATCCATCTAACCCATCTATTGTAAGTGAAATTGATGGCTTTGTTACATATGGTCCTATAAAAAGAGGTAGCCGTGAAATTTTTGTCGAATCTAAAGATGGTATAAGAAGGAAGTATTTAGTACCCCTTTCTAAGCACATACTAGTACAGGATAACGACTACATTAAAGCAGGTTACCCTATCTCTGATGGTAATACTTCACCTAGTAGCATTCTACACATTAAAGGGCCTATAGCAGTACAAGAATATATTGCTAAAGAGCTACAGGCTGTATACCGCTTGCAAGGTGTTAAGATTAATGATAAACATATAGAAGTTATTATTAGGCAGATGCTTAGTAAGTTAGAAGTTATTGAATCAGGAGACACTACATTCTTACCTGGACAAACTGTTTCTAAGTTTACATTTAGAGAAGGAAACGATCAACTGTTAGATAAAAAAGTAGTAATTGATGCTGGAAGTTCTAGTGTACTAAGAGTTGGACAAATTATTACTGCTAGGGCCTTACATGAGGAAAATAGTAACCTGAAAAGAGATAAATTATCGCTTGTACAAGCCAGAGATGCACAGCCAGCTATTGCACGTCTAAAATTACAAGGTATTACACAAGCATCTTTAGACACAAAAAGCTTTATCTCTGCTGCATCATTCCAAGATACCACTAGGGTGTTAAGCGAGGCTGCTATAAGAGGAAAAAGAGATCGTTTACAAGGCCTGAAGGAAAATGTTATTGTAGGGCATTTAATACCTACTGGTACTGGGCTACCTCGTTATAGTAAAATGATTATAGGGTTAAGAGAAGATTATGAAAACTTAGTTGCCTCAAGAGAAAAGCAGGCAGCTACTGATAATATATAGAAATAGAATACTAGAATTATAAATGAGTAGCTTATTGATGTATAAAATTATATAAGAATATAGGTTAGCCCATTAATAAATACACTTAATGAGCCAGGGCCCAATTAAAGCCTTGGCTCTTTGAAGTATATAGAAAGCATATTTTCTATTAAGTAGTTTTGTATTATATATGGTGCAGAATGGCTGTCAAGAAAAAAATGTGCTCCATTCTATACAATTAACAAAAATACAAGAGATAAAATGTGTACTTAAAGTATAAAAAAGCAAATTAACTTTTGTAAAATAATAAGATTAGATATTAAAAATTGCGTGTTGTTAATCTTAGATAGGTAAAGAGCTAGAACCAAGCTGTATTGATTTAAAATTGCTATTTTTTATAACAAGAGTATCTTATTTAACAATTGCTAAAAATTAATTAATCTACTTAGTAATTGTCTTCGTAGCAAGCTTATTGTTGGTTGCATATACTTGTTTGTAAAGCAAAAAGGGTGGTAGTTTTGTTGACTGTCTGCTTGTATAGAGATTTGTTAAAGGATATAGTAAAACTACACTTGTTTGTGTAATAGCTGTGTATATCTATGTACATATCATACTCTTTTCATTATAGGGAATACTTAACTTAATAGGAGAATTTTTTAATTATGCATAAGAGCATTCACTTTATAGGCATAGGCGAAGCTATTATGGCAGATTTGGCTCTGGTGTTACGTGAGCAAGGGTATGTAGTAACAGGTAGTAGTGCAACAAATCTTAGAGAAGATATATCAAGTCGGCTTGCTTACCAGAATATTCTACCCAACCAGTATGGCTTTTCTAAAAGTAATATTGGCAGCTTAATAGAATGCATTGTTATTGGTAGAGAAATAGATAATGATAATGTTGAATTAAAGGCTGCACAAGAATTAGGCCTTCCTATTTATTCTTACACCGAATATATTTATCAACAATTTATAAAAGATAAACAACGTATTGTTGTTGTAGGAGATCCAAAAGTAACAGATATGGTTCTTGCTATGGCTATACATGTTATGAGATACTGTGGACGTGCGTTTGACTACATAGCCAACATTTCTCAACTAGATATTTCTGTTAAATTAAGTGATGCGCCAGTTATATTCTTAAAAGCAAATATACAGGCTATTTCTTCTGTTGACCAACGTATAGAATGCTTGGTTTATGAGCCACATATTGTGCTTATAACTGGTATAGATATGGATTACTGTAAAACTGATATACTTTTAGAGAAGTATATTAGTTCACTAAGTAATTTGTCGAATATAATACCTAAAGCAGGTAGTCTACTTTATTATGATAATATACCTTCTATTAAAGGAATTACCACTAAGTATCGAATAGATGTAAAATGTATTCCATATCATGAACATGCTTATAAACAGACAGGCAACACAAATTACTTGCTTACCCCTCAAGGTAAAACGCACATTCCTTATTATGTTGATAAATTAGTATTAGAATCTGTATCTGCTACCTACTCTCTCTTAAAAGAGTTAGCTATTACAGATAGCCAATTTTATAAAGCTATTGCTGATTTTGTTATTTCATTAATGTAACTGTAGTGCTCTCTTTAGGTTACTTTCTTCTCAACTAATCAACTAATCATAAATACTGAAAATTAAAAATTACACTTATTTTGGTTATACTAGGGATGTTTTATCCCTAACAATTGTGGTTATATTAGTAAGGATGTTATTAGCGATAAAAACCAAGTAAAAAATTATGGGATAACTACTACATCAATGCGCCAGGACAACATAGAAAAACTGCAGAGAAATACAGTTATCAGAAGAGAATATAGCAACCCTTGCTAGATAATATGGAGTTAATCATAAAACAATAGCTAAATGAAAAAACAGAACTACTTCCCAAGATTCACCCATGGAACCTAAGGTAAGGCGTTCTAAGGTGTTAACCCAGCAAGAAGAACAAGTTGTTATTTGCTTTTAGAAAGCTGACCCCATTGCCCTTGGATGATTGTCTATACACCCTACAAGAAACTATACCTCACTTATCGCGTTCTACTTTGCATCGCTGTTTTTCAGCGTCATGGCTGTCCTAAGCTAGAGAAAGGACAGGCTAAGGAGAAAAGCAGTTAAGAAGCAGTTTAAAGCTTAAACCACCCGTTATTTTCATATAGACATAGCAGAAATGCAAACAGCACAAGGCAAACCATATTTGTCTGTGGCAATAGATAGGACTAGTAAGTTTTTCTATACTAGTCTATATGAATTTGTTTCTAAATCGGCAGCAGTAGGCTTTTTACAAGACTTGAGAGGTTTTGTTCCTTATAAGATCCATAAGATACTTACTGATAATGGTGTGCAGTTTACAAATAGAAAAGAAGGAGATTTAGCACTTGAGCATATGTTTGATTGCATTTGTAAGCAAGAGGACATTGAAAATAGAAGAGCGCAGGTGGGACATCCATGGACTAATGGTCAGGTAGAGCAAATGAATAGGACTATTAAGCAAGCCACTGTACAAAGCTATTATTATAGTAGCCATCAGCAATTAGAGCACCACTTAAATGGTTTCTTGTTAGCTTATTCTTGTTAGCTTATAATTTTTCTCGTAGGCTCAAGGTATTGAGGGGTAAAACTCCTTGTCAATTAGAGGAACAATACAGCAAAAACCCTCACCTTTTTCACTGAAATATTACTACCTTCACCAAGGGACTTATATTAGACCTACTGCGAAACAACTGTTATAAAAAAGCAGAGGTGCATTTTGCATAATTGAGAAAATACAAGAAATGAAAATATGCATTTAAAGCATGTGAAACGCAGGTTAAATTTTTACAAATAGTGAATTTAACTCTGGAAAATCTAGTGTATTTATCAATTTCTTCTTTCGCAGCAGGTCTATTATTTTAACAGTGCTTAAAATCAACCATATACTAAATACTAACCACCAACAATAGTTTTTATAGGTGGTTGCTAAATAAAATATTCGTTTTGGATTTATTTTAAAGGTGGTAGACCTGTGAACGTGTATTGATGTGTAATATATATAACATAAAAAGGGTTCCTCAAGAACCCTTTTTATAACATGTTATGTAAATGCTTAATTTAAACTACGCACCGTCATTCTTTCTGTTTTGTACATCAAGTCTGATACGTTGTGCCATTTCTTTTAGATCTTGCATACCTTTTCTGATACGAGTCCCAGCTGTTTTGTTACCCTTATCATAGAATTTTGCAAAATCGTCTTCTAAGCCTTTTACATGCTTCAATAGGCTCTCAAATTGATTCATATTCTCAGTTTTTAAACTATTTAAAATATTACTCTAATTGCTAATATAGCCAAAATGTTTTTCTTAACAAGAAAAAATAACATTTAAGCTAATTTTTTATATAGAATACAGTATTATAGCTGTACTATTTATTATATAATCTGTCCCCTAAATAATTTTTTCCTGTAAACATAGAAACTCCACGATAAGCTTTGTTTGAGTGTTTGTGTTTGACATCTATATTACAGCCAGGTAAAGGACATCTAGGTATTTCAGGACAGTTAATAGTGAAACCTACCTGAAAAAATATACTTTGTTGATTTAGGCTTACTAACTTAGTAGAATTATTAGGTAAAATCTTATCTACAGTATTGCTATGCTCATACATGAGTCTACCAAATAGGCTAAAATATTCTGAAATATGTTTCTCCAGCGTTAATCCTATTCCTACAGGAACAGGCGCAATCCAGTTGTGAGCTGCTGTAGCATCTTTTATAATATTTCCATAAGTAAAGTTTAAGCTTACTTGTGTATTAAGTAATAGTGTATAAGCATTATTTTCTAGTAGTTTAAAACTTGGCATCAAGTAAGCTTTTAGTACATAGTGCATTCCTATTGGATCAACATAGTCACCTAAGTCTTCTCGGTATCTCTCTTCGGGTTGTAATATTTTAATGAAATGTATACAAATACTACTTCCTAATTCAACTCTAAGTTTTTTGAAGATATCTACATGACCACTAAATGTTATAGGAAAAGTATTGCCTTTGCCTTCAAAACCTATAGAAAGATTATTAGTATTATTCGCTAAACTGCTTAGTGTTTGCTCATTCTCATATAGTAATGTTCGAACATAGGGTTGCCTAAACCATCTGATTAAATATCCTACCTTTGCTTCGGAAGGAATATGTAGATAATGATTGCCGTCCTTTTTTATAACAGCTATTCCCACAGTTTGATTATGATAATAGGTTTTACCATATCCCATGGAAAAATTAAAATGTATGGGGTTAATAAGCTTCCTTAGCTTGGAGGTAGATTTTGCATACATCATATTAGGTATGCAAAAGAGAATCAGTAACCCTACTACATATTTCTTTATCTGAAACCTAGAATGTATTTTATCAAAAGAATAGCTTTTCATTACTTCTTTATATATATCCTTTAAAGATTATAGGGTGGCACTAGCTTAAATATTAGGTATACCTAAAGATTACTTATTTACATTTTTATTGACAGCTAAAATAGATACTTTAAAGTGAATTAAATAATTGTTTTAGCACCAAATTATGAATTTTAATTGTGTGCTTAGGCCTTATCTATATCTGTATAAAGCTATTATTATTAACGCTATTTTATAATTCTTAAGCAATTATAAAAATTTACTAACATAGCTGTCTATATAAAATTGTTAATAATACATAAACCATCCAAATTTCTAAATTATATCACTTATATCAATTTTAATATTATAAGCATGGGACATAAGTAATAAATAATGCATATGTATTGTTTATACTCGTCCCCACACTTACTACTAATAGGTATAGCACTAAACTATTTCTATAATTTTATTTAATCTTACTTATAAGTCCCACTTTTCGTATTTTAGTTTCCCTTCTTTTCACCTTTTTCTTCTTCTATTTTGGCTTTTTCTCGTTCCTTTTCTGCTTTTTCTTTCTCTTTCTGTATCTTTCTCTCCTGTTTCTCTGCTTCTCTTTTCTGTTTCTCCACTTCTCTCTTGGCTTTTTTGGCCTCTTCTTCTCCTCTTATTAAAGCCATATTTTTCCAAACCACATTTTTTGTATTGCCTATTGCTACGCCTTCATAGATAAGCTGAAGAGTAAATGAGGCTTCTCTAGCTCCGGTTAGACTAGGTATCATTAGGTCGTTGATCGGTACCCCCAATTTTTTAACATCTAACTCGTAATCAAAGTATCCATCTTTTGAGTTTGGTTTAAATCTACTAGCAATAATGCCTGGTTGGTCTTTAAGAATGATATCTACATACATTCCGCTTATTCTTTTAACTCGTACTATCAACTCTCCTTGTTTCGGTGAATCTTTTCCTTTATTATCTACAGTAAATTCTAGTATATTATCTGTTGGTTTAAATTCGTGCTTCATATCACCCCCTATCTGGCTTTTTGCTACATTCAACTTAAGCTTAATGTCTTTTGGTGTCCAGATTACCTCTTGTGGGTTTCCTACTTTTTTACCATCATAAATTAATTCTATTTTAAATCTAGCCTTTTTTTCATAGTCTGCAGGCTCTATCATGAAATATTCAAGCAAATTACCTTGTTGTGTAGTGCTAATATTAAATTTAAATATGCCTGACTTTTCACTAGATGGTAGGGGAGTTACATTTACATTAGGTTTAGCTTTAATAGTAGATCTTCCTTCTTTCCTTGTAAACCTAACTGATAACTTTCCTTCTTCTAGGCTATTTTTTTCTTGTACATCTTTAGCATCCCTTTTTATTTTAAAGGATATAGTAGTGTTTTCCTCACCATGTCCACGTAATAGAGTAGAAAGCTCGGTTATATATAATCCTATTACTTTTTCTACCCAAGTAATGGTTTTAGGTTTACCTATTTCTACAGTGTCATATACAAGCTGCATAGTAAATTTAGCTTTTCTCTCACCTTCTCTAGGTAGTATTACAAAGTCTGCAATCTCATTGCCTATATCATCACTATTTAATGGAAATTCAAAAAAACCCTTCCCTGTTTCGTTGGCGCTCTCTGGCTTCATACCCGGATCCATATTCTCCCCGGTAGATACTCTACCTATGTTAGCCAGGTGTCCTTTATTTCTTATAAACTTTATATATAACTTACCTTTTTCCGGCTTATCTTTTCCTTTATTAACGATGGTAAATTTTATTTTATCATCTTCTCCCCCTAGTTTGTTATGTACGTTAGTTAGTTGTAACTGTATATCTTTTTCTTCCCAAATTAAAGTTTTGGCGTCCCCTATATCGATGCCATCATAAACAAGTTGTAATCTAAACTCAGCTTTGGCTTCTCCAACACGTGGGTCTATTCGTAAGTCTGCAATTTCTCTGTTTAAATGGTCAATATTTATTTTAAGCTCATATAAACCCTCTCCTTTATCCTTAAATTTATCTACCTCACCATTTATATACACTATTTTAGAATTGTAACCTTTTTTCCTTGTTAAGCGGAGAAGTAGTTCGTTTTTTTCTGGATTATTTTTACCTTTATTTTTTATCTTAAATTTGATATCTGTTGTATCTCCTCTTAATCTTTCTGTTAAGTCTTGGATATCAAGTTGAACATGCTCAGCTTCCCAAGTTAAAGTTTGAGATTGACCCATTGCTATTCCATCATATACAAGCTGCAATTCAAATTTAGCCTTGATCTCTCCGTCCCTAAGCCCCATATTTAGCCCTGCTAAAGTATTGCCTATATTGATGGAGTCTAACTCTAATTCAAACACACCATGTCCTTTTGGTTCAATTTTTTTTCCTTGAACTTCACCCTCTATCTTAGCATCATATCCTTCTATCCTTGTAAATCTAAGTATTAATGGCTTTTCTGCTTCTGGCTGGTCTTTGCCTTTGCTTTTTACTTTAAAGTCTATATTGGTATTCTCGCGCCCAACTATTTTCTTGTTTTTAGGAAGGCCAGCTAGTTCTAATCTAACATCTTTAGCTTTCCAAGTTATGGTTTTAGGCTTGCCTATCTCCATACCATCATAGAAAAGCTGTACGTTAAATTGAGCTTCTTTATCACCTTTTTGAGTGCTTATACGTAGTTTATCGATAAAGGTAGATTCTATTTCATAATTAGTAAGGGGTATCTCAAAAATACCAGGGCCTACTTCAAGGGACTTGGATGCAGTAGTATCAGATGCTGCCTTAGCAGTAGCTAGTTCTATTTTAGCATTCGTATTCACAAGCCTTTCTATTCTAAGGATTGTTCTACTTTCTTCTGGCCTATCTTTTCCTTTATCATCAATACTAAATTTAATAATCTGCCCATCTCCTTCACCTACCAATTTTTTGTTCTCCTTAGTAAATTTCAGTTCTAGCCTAATATCTGCAGCTCGCCAAGTTACCAGTTTATGCTTTCCTACATTCATATTGTTGTAGACTAGCTGTAGCTTAAACTGTGCACATGTATCTCCTTTATCTACTTCTATACTTAAGCCTTTGATAGGTTCTTTACCTTTTGTTTCCAAGTGTCCTTTTAAATTTTCTTTGGTTATGGGTAGCTCAAAAAAGGTTCTTAACTTACCGGTTTTTTTATCTATTTCTCCATCTTCTTTTTCTGTAGCACCAATAATGCGTGCATTGCTATCAAGTGTTTTTGTTATCCTTAAAATTAGATTATCATCCAGGTCTTCTAGCTCATGCCCTTTAAGCTTTACAGAAAATTCTATATCATTATTATCTCCCCTTAAATCCTGCGTTACATTTTTTAATGAATAGTTAATTTTTTTAGCCATCCAGGTAATTGTCTTAGATTTCCCTATTTTTGTACCTTTATAAGCTAGCTGAACATCAAATGTGGCTTTGGTCTCTCCTGGTTCAACTTCAATACTTAAAGTGTTGTTCGCCTCCACAAAGTCGTTTGGTTGTATAGATAACTCAAAAATTCCTGCTTGGTGGTCAGATTTGAAATTTGGCGAGCCTGCTGGTCCTTTAATATAAGCTTTGTGACCATCTTTTCTTGTAAATGTGAGTACAATTTGATCTTCATCTGGCTTGTCTTTGCCTTTGCTTTTGATTTTGAAAGGAAGCCCTTTCTTATGATCATATAATTTTCTAGGAATTCCCTTGATAGCTAATCTAATATCTTTGTATTCCCAAGTTACTCTCTTAGGTTTGCCTTGATATTCTTGGTTGTAAACTAGCTCAAGTTCGAATACGGCTCTTTGTTCCTTCTCTGCATCTATTTTAATCTCTAAATCATCAATATCTTCGTCTAGCCTCTTTATATTATATTCAAACAAACCAGGTGATATCTCTGCGAGTTCTGTTCCTGTTTTTGTCATAATTGTAGCACTTTGCCCTTCTTTACGAGTCAATCGTAAAAATAGGCTTCCATTTGAAATAGCATTGCTGCTCTTATTTCTTTCTACTTTAAATCTTATATTTCTATTTTCCCGGGCTAAGTGTTTAGTAAGTACTTTTAATTTAAAATCTGATTCTTTATGATGTAAGGCTCTTGGTTTACATTCTTTCTGACAAGAAGCTATAGTTAATAAGCAGCATAAACTAGTCAGCTTTATTATCAATTTGAGTGATCGTATTTTTAGCGTGTGCGACATTTTAAGACTAACGATTATTTTATAAGATTTAACAAGGCTTATTTTGAAAATTTATGTATTAATTATACCTATACCTTCCGATACATGGGAATGAATGATATTTAAATAATAAGCTTTATTGTGGATATAAACAATATAGTTGCCTGGTTTTTTTTATAAGCTTGTTCGAAATTAGAAGTTGATTATATGGTCGGGTTCTATAGGGCTTATTTATTTAAGGTAGTAGGGTAAACAGATTAACTCGATCTTTCAATATAACTAGAAATTATTGACATTATAGGAGTTGATTTATGCTCCATTTTTAGTATAGCTTTGTGTGTTTAACGTTAGACATAACTCACAAGATTATTTATAAGGATATAAATAGTTGATTATAGTTCTTTTTAGTTATTGCACTGTTAATGAAGCAAGATGGGATTGTTAAATTGGGATACTTGTATTATACCAAGATATTAATTTTAAGTTAATATAGCTCAGTTTTAATTCTTTACCTATCCAAGATTAACAATGCCAGCAAGAGCACTATATATAATATAAGTAAACAAGAATATACTTAAAAGTTAATAATACCTTCTGCTTGTTCTTCTAATAGTTGAGCATAGCTAGGGTTAGCTAAAATGGTTTCTAATCTGCTATCACTTATTCTTGAAAGAGTTAAGTTAAGTGGGTATACATGCATTCTAAGGTAATGGAATATATCGGTAAGATGGCTAAGTGCAAAGCTGCCGCCTCTATATCCTTTTGAAATTCCTACGAGCGCACATTTCTTTCCTGCAAAAGTTTTAGGAAATTCTAATTCATCAATAAAAGCTTTTAAAACGCCAGGGAAAGACGCATTATAATCAGGTACAATAAATACATACTTTTGTGCTTGCTCCATCTGTGATTTAGCTTGATTAAAAGCATTATCTTTCCCACAATTCTCATGTAAAGCACTAGCCATAAAATCAGGAGGTAAGCTAGCGAGTTCTAGCACTTGTGCTGAAGCTGACTTGTTTTTTAAGATCTCAGCATAATGGTGAGCTAAAGCTGAAGTTAATGAGTTAGGACGGTTGGTTCCTACTACAACTAAAATGGGTTGGTCTGGCATATTGTATTGATTTATGTAATTGAAACTATAAACTGTGTACTATAAAGTAAAGTTATATATATGTTAACACTAAATCTATAAGTGTAACACTTAGCGTATTATCCTGTGCTGTATGCCAAAACTTGGCATGTTAAAGAGGCAGCTATAAAAACACAAAGTTACTAATCGTTGTCTGTGTTAGGCGACTTAGCTAATTAAGTTATTTTTCAAGCTATAATAAGCAGGGTATGCCACAGAGCAAGATAATACATCTATAGCTTTATCAAGTTAAAAACTAGATGTAATAATTTGTTAGAAAAAGTATATAAAGTACTTCTGTTGCGTCAAAAGAATTGTAGGTATAGAGCTGCCGTAAAGTACTCATATATATTGTTGCAGTAAGAGGAGATGTTGATAGAATATTAGTTTTAAAAAAATATGGTACAGAAATAATAAATGTAAAAGCAAATAATGGAAATACTGCAATGGATATAGGTATTGAGAAAGGTCACTGGCACACAGTAGCTATGCTGCTAGAGATAGATATTACAGTTTATAAAAAAATACAAAAGATTTAAATTAAAAAAACAGCAGACACTTATCCGTATTAAAATGATTAAAAATGGTGCCATTTCTATGTCAAGCGTAAATTTTTAGAGAGACTTTTTAATGGTGGTTATTATTAAGCCAGGTGCTTATTTCTGATAGCATTGATAACAGGTAGGTTGTTTTCTTGCTTCAATTAGACCTACTGCGAAAGAGGTAAAATAGAGTAGAATTTTAAATAAAATAAAGAAGGGAGCTTGGCTCTAGCGACATTATTTGTTAAAAAGCGTACTTGAAGTTTATAAGCCCGGATATAATGTTAAAGCGAAGGTTATATTTTTTCTGAAAATTCCTGTATACCTCTGCCATAATTTTAAATACCTTGATCTCTCTTATCTTATGCTCTACCTTCATGCGTATGGAGGCTAGCTTTCTGTTATGGTCTTTTTGCTCTTTGGTTAATGGCCGCTTACGGCTCTTTTTGTAGGGTATCATTACATTGCTCTGTAGCTTTTGCCAGCCTTGATAACCACTATCTGCCAGCTTTAAGCTTTCTTTAGGTAAGGGTTTTTCTCCTTTACGGATTTTAAAGTCATGCACTCTTCCTTTATGTGATTTGGAGACAGACAGTATTCTCCCATCTTCTCTGATGACTATCTCTGTTTTTATGGTATGTCTCTTTTTCTTGCCTGAATAAGATTTCTTTTGCTTTTTACTAGGTCTTTGCGTAGGCTGTTCACTTACATCTGCTAATATGCGCAATACCTTGTCTGGGGTTAAAGTCCTATCTTTTTTAATGCTAATTTTCTTAGCTAGTAAGGGCTCCATTTTTCTTAGCAAGCGGCATATGTTAGCGTTGTGTAAGTTAAATAAGTAGCCTAGAAATACATGGCTAATATAGGTGCGGTAATATACCAAAACACAGAGCAGTTTATCCTCTAAGGTAGGTAAATGGCTCCGACGTCCATGGCGCAGCTTGCTCGCTTCTAACTTTTCAAAGACAGGCCTTACTTTTTGAACTAATTTATCAAATGTTTCTAGCCTCAATCCAGTTATTCTTCTAAAATTGTATGGGTACTTGCTTATTCTGGTGTAGGTTAAATGCATACTTATTCCTTTTAGTATATAACAAGGATTACATTTTAACCTTTTCTACTCTCTTTATCAACCTCTTTCGCAGTAGGTCTATTCTTTCTGATAGGAAAGCTGCATCTGCTTATTGTGAACAATTGAGCTTAAGGCATACAAATGTAGGGTAGCTTTTGGCGCTTTGGTAGTTATAAGATAGGCTTGATATTTGTCCCTTATTACTACTAGAATTATACTCGAAGCGTACTCTCCAGCATAAGAGGCTGGCTGTTTAGTATTACCAAAATACTAATCCTATAATCCTTACAGAAGCTGCAATTTGATAGTTCTTGTTGAACTTTGATTCGTCTCCTATAATAATATTTAATGCTTGCTCTATTGCTCTAATTTGCATGTTTAAACTTGCTGGGAATTTTAAGCAATTTTCTTGAACCATATTACTCTGCTGTTATAAGCCAACAGCTCTTAGTTCTTCAATAGAAGTTAACAAACGTTTTTTAGTATCAATTAAGCGTTCTATTGTGGCTAATAACCCAGCTAGCTGTTTTGAAGATATCTGATTTGTGCTGTATTTTACCTCTTTGTGAAACTATATTTTGCCAACCTATCCTTTGGCTCATACAAGCTTTGATGTTACCTTATTTTGAATATTTTAAGATATTTACTACAAAATTATATATAACTTCCATAATCTATATTAAATTTGTAGCTACGCAGGTATGGCAAGGATGCTGGCTTTGCCTTCTATATGAGGGTTTCTGTAGCTCTCTGATAACCAACCTATAATAAAATCGGTCTCATAGCTCAACGGATAGAGCAACTGCCTTCTAAGCAGTAGGTTGAAGGTTCGAGTCCTTCTGAGACCACTATAGTTTAATAGGTAAAATATACAGTTTTTGCCTATTATGTTGCGATTTAAATTTCTGAACTTACATTATCTTGTTATCAAACCCATACTTTTAGTTTTTTACTATTCTTGGTATTTATATAACTCAAGCGTCACCTATAGCGTCACTTAGTTAACCTAAGTTGCTAGTTGAGGAAAGCTTTGTTGATTTGAAAAGCTAACAAAAACAAGAGAATTTTGTTCAGAAAGCCTTGGAAGGTAACAGCATGGATCTTCCTTAAGAAAAGGCCTTTAATGCCACTAATGCTGTTTCCATCACTTTTCGCATGCGCCCTTTGAGATAAGCCAGGCAAGGAGTATCCTTTTGATGAACATTGGCTTTACGCTGAGAGTAAAGTTTAATCTGTTTATCAGCCAACATATATTAGAGTTCTTCTGAAACCTAAGGAATAAGCATAAATGTATAAATTAGGGATAAAAAAACAGAAAGATTAATGGAAAACAGTCATCTAAAAACCTTAAAGCCAGAAGAATTCCGTCGCTTAACAGGCGTAAAGGCTGAGACCTTTGCCAAAATGTTAGCTATCATACAGAAAGCCATTCAAACAAAGAAAGCTAAAGGAGGGCGGCCTAATAAACTGAGTTGTGAACAAATGTTTTTAATGACTTTAGAATATTTAAGAGAATACCGCACATACTTCCATATTTCAAAAAGTTATGGAATAAGTGAGAGTAATTGCTATTATACCATCCGTTTTATTGAAGAGGCGTTAATTAAAAGTGGTCAATTCACTTTACCAGGCCGTAAAGCATTGTTAAAAAGCGATATGGAATATGCAGTAATCTTAATAGATGCTACAGAGAGCCCCATTGAGCGGCCTAAAAAAAGCAGCGATATTACTACTCAGGTAAAAAGAAACGACATACACTAAAGACACAACTAGTTGTCGATAAGCAAACGCGAGCCATAATATGTAGTAGTTTTTCAAATGGAAAGCGGCATGACTTTCGCTTGTTTAAGGAATCTAAGGTACATATAAGCCAGCATAGTCAAGTCATAGTAGATACAGGCTATCAAGGGTTAAAGAGGCTACATGACAAATCGCTTATGCCTAAAAAACGCAGTAAAAAGCATTCTTTGGCCAAAGCCGATAAGAGGAGTAATCAGCAATTAGCCAGCCAAAGGGTGCTTAGCGAGCATATAATTGGTATGCTCAAGCGGTTTAAAATTTTAGCGGAGCGTTACAGAAATAGGAGAAAAAGATTTGGGCTACGCTTTAATCTTATTGCTGGAATTTATAACTATGAACTTTTATGTTAAGTTTCGGAAGAACTCTATTCTAGAAGGTAGTTGGTATAAGCCGAGTCAGCATAGAGTGCACTACCAGCAGGCAAACAGAAAGGCAGTTGATGCAATCCTTTAACATCTGCTTGAATAGCAGGCACCATTGAGAATTCAACTGGGATGCCTTTACTAATTGTAATCAATTGCACCTTAATGCCATAAAAGTGTAACGGCACATAGAGGCTTTGTAGCCGCGATAAGCCTCACTTTGCAATAACTTACACCGGCGAGTATATATGTTGCAACAGAATAGGTATAGGAAAGGAATCCAACACAAAATCCTTGCAGGTGGCTACTTGCTTGATGAGATTGACTATTGCTAAAAAGAGGGTCGTTATCTCTTCTCCTATAGCATGCAAGCGGCGATTATACCTACTTTTATCGAGCATGTTAGGGATAAGCTTAGTGGAATGTATAAACGATCGGACTTTGTCAAGATGTCCGCCAAAGTATAAGGCTGAGACGATAGCTGTTATCAGAATCGCTGCATCTGACAATTTCCTTTTTTTATCTTGTTGATGGTACAAATACTTCAGTAAATGTTCAATAAATGAGTATATTGTTATTGATTTTTCAATCATAATGACTTCCGGTTTTTTAGTTTATACAAAAACAAGATCAAAGGTTTTTTATTTTTTTACCTACTATTAACTAGCAACTTGGTTTAATTATAAATTAATTTTTCTCTTGCTTCTACCTTATGTGCAAACTAGCTATATAGTAGGAGGGGTTTGAAGTCGAACTACCTTTGGAGCTATCAACAATGCTAAGTTGTTGGGTTACTCGCTACAATGTAAAATAAAAGGGATGAAGATTACAATATGTATCAGCGGGAGCAAATGAATAGAGAAATATGCTCTCATTAGCTTAATAGAGAACTACTTCTGCTAAAGGGGTCAAGTTTTTAAGCAAGAATCACCGAATTAATCAATGCTAGTTGCAAAAACATAGACCATATTAGTATATGAACTAGCTACCAACTTCTATATTTGCTTACTAAATAAAAAGTATGAGAGAACGTTACTTCTTATCTCTACCACTGGTGGCATGCCTTTTGCTCGCAAGCTTGCTTTTACAAAATTGTGGAGGTTCAACCAATCTACCTATTGAAGGAGAAGAAGAATCAACAGAAACTACAGAGCAAGAAGGAGAAGCTCAGCAAGGAAGGAGAAAAAGAGCAAGAATTGAACAAGAGATTGGTGGTTTAGGAATAACAGGAACACAACAGGAGCTTCTGGAAGAATCTTCAAATATTTTTAATATTCTTCCTCCAGAAATATGGCAAGAGGTTTTCTCACACTTAGATTTTGAAGGTATCCTGGCAGCAAGAAGGATAAGTTACGCTTGGAATGAGTTAATCTCAGGCACACCATACATAGGTGCAGTAGGTGTGGAGAATAAACCTTGTCACATAATTGATACACGAGGTTGGATAACAAAAAAGGAAATAAATTTTAGGAGTAAAAAGTTAAGTATATTAACCCCTGCAACCATTCCTAGCTTTGCCTTTTATCGGTTAATGGCGAAGGTAGAAAATCTACCTCAAGCATTTTGGCCCTATTTACAAGGGACAAACGTACATACGCTTGATTTAAGCAATAATGATATAGACAATAAAGGTATCATAGAGGTGGCTAGGATTTTACCATACACTCAGATACATACCCTAGATTTAGGCGACAATGATATAGACGATAGAGATATCATAGAGGTGGCTAGGGTTTTGCCATACACTCAGATACATACTCTTTGGTTAGACTATACTGGAATAAGATATAAAGGTCTTGTAGAGCTGGCTAAAGTTTTGCCACAAACTCAGATACATACCTTAGATTTAGGCAGTAATAGTATAAGAGATGCAGGTATGATAGAGCTTGTTAAATTGTTGCCACAAACGCAGATACATACCCTTTGTTTAGCGGGCAATGAATTAGGAGATGAAACGCTAACAGAACTGACTAAAGTTTTACCGCAAACTCAAATGCATAGCCTTGATTTAGGCTATAATTATAATAACATAGGATATGCAGCTCTAATAAAGCTGGCTAAAGTTTTACCACAAACTCAGATACATACCCTTGATTTAAATGGGAATCAAATAGGAGAGGAAGGTATCACAGAGCTAGCTAAGGTTTTATCACAAACTCAAATACATACCCTTGATTTAAGCAGCAATAGTATAGGATATGCAGGTACAATAGAGTTGGTTAAAGTTTTGCCACAAACTCAGATACATACCCTCGATTTAAGTTATAATAGTATAAGAGATGCAGGTATAATAGAACTGGCTAAGATTTTACCACAAACTCAACTACATATTCTTAAGTTAATAGAAATACAGGTATCGGATGAAGTAAAATATTTAGTAAGAGAGCAGTATCCTAATATTAATATTACTATTGGTTAGTACATGTGTAAGACTACCTTTTTAGAAAGGCATATGGGAAAATCCATCACGTAGTTTAGATTTACATCTTATATGTGCATTCTAATATGCCGATAAGATGGGACTCAACGGGATAGAAAATTAAGGTATTGTTAAATTAGGATAGAATTAGTAAGTTAGAGGAAAAAGTATGAACTGTCCTCGATGTAATAATACTCAAAGCTGTAAAGATGGAATTGTTAGAGGTAGACAGCACTACCAGTGTAAAAGTTGCCGTTTCCGTTACACAGTTAGCCACAAATCAGATGTTAAACCTGTATCTACTAAGCGAAAAGCGTTGCAATTATACTTAGAAGGATTAGGATTTCGAGCTATAGGGCGTATACTCAACATAAGCTATGGAACAGTCTATCAATGGGTAAAAGCATGTGGAGATCAAGTAAGTTTACCAGAAAGCCAAGATCAAGTAGATATAGTCGAGATGGATGAAATACACACATATGTGGGTTCAAAAAAGTCTACTGCTGGATATGGATAGCTGTTGATAGATTGAGCAAGCGTTTTATATCATATGTGTGTGGAGATCGCTCGACACAAACCGGACTGAAGTTATGGGAGCGCGTCAAGGATATAGGCAAGCTGTATTGTAGTGACTATTGGAAAAGTTATGAGCAGTTTATTCCAAAAGATAAACACCGACAAAGCAAATCAGAAACATATACAGTGGAAGGATATAATAGCTTAATGAGGCACTATTTAGCAAGATTTAAGCGTAAAGGAAAATGCTATAGCAAACAGGTGCACATGATAGAAAAATCGCTCAACCTGCTAATGGCCAAGCTAAATAATCAGCTGCCTATCTTAATTTAACAATACCAAAA
Organism: Candidatus Amoebophilus asiaticus 5a2; assembly: GCF_000020565.1. GTDB lineage: Bacteria > Bacteroidota > Bacteroidia > Cytophagales > Amoebophilaceae > Amoebophilus > Amoebophilus asiaticus. The sequence continues at coordinate 1,758,656 of NC_010830.1, read as the reverse complement.
TTAATAATCTTTGGGGTTTGCAGTCCGTTCAAAACGGAAACGTCCACTAAGAAATTTTCTTTAGCTTTTTCACCAAAATATTAATACCTTCACTAAGGGACTGAACACAAGGATAGTTGTAAAAGGTTGTTATATCCATCTTCTTGTTGGGCTATCTCTGTTAATATGTGTTTAACTTGTGCTTTTGTAAACTCTATTTTTTCCATAGTTCACTAAGTGTTTAAAGTGGCTTCCTATTTTAATATTTCTTCTCTTTTCTACAACCCCACTTATACACAATTTTTATAGATACTACCCTAATAATTCTTTAAATTACACTCCTTATATGTAAACTTTTACTTTAAAAATGGTGTATTTACAATTTAGCAAAAGCCAGAGATTAATAGCTCGTTTATTACTCATCGTATACCTTTTAGAGAGCTGTCAAATTTTTAACAATTCACCTGTTCTTCAATCTTACAAGCAAGAACACCGACTTTCTATCACTAACTCTTTCATTTCTAAAGAAACTGCCAACCTTTTAGAAGACCATATCGTTATAACCAAACAAGGTGAACAAATAAAATTTAAGAAAACTGCTAATGGAGCTATGCAGGCAACAGTAATCGAAAATCTAGGGGGAACACTCGGCAGAGCATACATACTACCTATATACATAGACCCAGCACTAAGAATTACAGAAACCACCATTAAGAATAAAGGATGGCAAACACAATTTATACATGTTATAGATAACCGTGTGCACATAGCACAAATAGGCTTATTAGGTGGAGGTAAAGAAAAAGAAAAAGAAGGAACAGTTATACACGTTACTTCTACCACTTCATCACAAAAGCCGTTAAAAAGAAATAGAGCAGATAAGGGAAAGGAAATTACTGAAAAAAGTAAGAGAAGGAAATTACAAGAAGAAGATTCCGAAAGAGAACCAACAGAAGAAGAAAAAAGGGTATTTCAACTTGGTGAAAGCATGAAAATTAAAGAAGAGCCGACAGAAAAAGAAACAGGCCCAATGGATTTGGAAGCCATAACAGCCAATGTTGACGCTCAATATCAGTATGAACAGGATTTCTATGGTAAAAGCAATCTTATTTAGGGTTTTTATACCCAAGATTTTAACTAGCTATTTTGTAAGGGCACATACATCCTTTCACCTTTAACACAAGCATATATTCTTTGTAATATTTTATTTCGAACAGCATTTAAAACACTCATCTTGTTTTTACCTTCTTTAACTTTTCTTTCAAAGTAGCTACGCATGGTCCCAGCTCGTCTAATAGCACTCAAAGCGCACATATGTAAAGAAGTTTTCAATCGTTTGTTAGCCATTGGATGTACACGTGTCCTTCCTCTTATGCTAGAGCCAGAACTATACTCGAATGGAACTACTCCAGCGTATGAGCCTAGTTTTTTGGCATTATCGAACCTTTTAAAATCATGTGTATAGACTAGTAGTTGCAAAGCTGTTATCGCTCCCACATGGTCCACAGAACGAATATAGCTGTAGCTTGCTTTAAGAGTTGTATCTGCCTCTACTAAGCCTTCTAGATCTTTATCTATACTCTTGATTTCTTTCTCTAAAGCAGATAAGCTTTGTTTACAAGCTTTTTTAACCATCTTTTCTTCTTCCACAAGACCTACTTGCTTTAACTCTCCAATAGGCGTTAAAAGCATTTTGCGAGCTTTGATCAGTCTTTCCCTGGCTGAAAGTAACTCGGATACCTTTTGTAAATTTTTATCTTTAAGGCTATACGCTTTAGCTTTATCTTGATTGCGAAAAGCATACAAGCAGATCCTTTGGGCATCTATTTTGTCTGTTTTACCTCTTTGAAGTCCCATACTCCATTTAATGGCAACTGGATTTTCGACCCAACAAAACACTTTCTGGCTTTGCAGATAATTAACCAGTAAGTGGTGATATATACCTGTATTTTCCATGCATACCAGTAACTTATCAAGGTCTACTTTCTTTTCGCAAAGCCACTCGAGCATCTTTTTATAGCCTTTTAAGTGGTTAGAAAACTCTTTGAGAGTAAGGCTTGCACCTGCTTTATTTTCACTTAAAGCTAGATCTATTTTGCTTTTGGATATATCTATTCCAAGAAGATAAGTAAATTGCATATACAAGTTAATTTTATTTAGTTCCATAATATCTAACAGTTAACAGGTTATAGTTCAACCCCGTGATAATAGGTCTTTAGCCTAAATTTCTATCTGAAACTGCCTGTTAAAAGCAACGGGGGATTAAACCCTGTCATAGGCCATTATGCCTAAGGGAAAAAATAAAGCGCCCCTGTTGCCTGTTAGTTTTCTTTATTCTAAAATTTATCCACATGTTTCCTTCTCTCAATCTAAGCTAGCCACATATGGATAAATTTAGCTACAACAATAATAATATTTTAAACCTTTTTATTGCTCCTACTAACCTAACGGGAGAAAAACATGAAAGATTAAGTGAAGATCCTGCGCTAGCTAATGAGAAGGAAAGTAATTTTAGTAAAGCAATTGCATGTTACAAAAGAGCTGCTGAAGCAGGTCATTTAGAAGCACAGCAAAAACTTATTAGCTCTAGAAATACAGGACAGTACAGCAACCCACATCAGGAAGCAATGAAGTGGTATAAAGATGCTATCAACCGAGCTGCAAATAGCTGGGGTAAAACAAGCAGGGAAAATAAATTTTTGAATTTTACAGAGTTTATACAAAAAGCCGATGCAACTGAAGCACCATTAAAATTATCTGACCTAATCGTTATGGAGCTAGATGCTACCCACGTACCGACCACGATAGAATGGGGAGGTATTTCTACAAGAAATGGTAAAGCAAGTCATATTTTCGCACCAATCTTTACGCTACCTAATGTTAAAAAGTATGATGATAAGGGGGTCATTGCTATTGATGTTGCTGGACCTGGGCTTGAAGCAGATGAGATAGCTTATTGTGTAGCCAAACGAAGCGGCGAGTATTATTTTATCGTTGAATTAGGAAGCATAGTAAAGGATAGCGAAGATAAAATAATAGAACAAGTAGGATCAATTATTAGAAGACATAAGGATGTGCTCTACATCGTTTATGAAAGAAATGGTGCTGGCTGTTATTTTGGGAAACCTGTAAAAGATGAACTTAATAAATATAATATAGAGGTAATAAAGCTAGAAAAACAAAAAAAGCGATCTAAAAGTTCGAATATAAAAGATGAAAAAGGAGAAGAAGAGGAAGAAGATACTTCAAAACAAGTAAAGGTATTACTTGCAATTAACCAAAATAGCAATAACACAGATACTCAAAAGGGTGAAGGTAAAATAACTAGGATTATCTCTACTCTCGAACCTTTACTAAACTCACATAAGCTTATTATTGACCTAAAGATTCTCCAAGAAGATTTTCAGAGAATATCACAACCAGAAGTAGGAGATTTAAATTGCAGCTTTTTTTACCAATTACTAACAATAGGTGCAAAAGGTGCTCAATTCACCTCTCAAGGTTTTAGTAAACCCACACATGATGATCGTATAGACGCACTAGCAATAGCAATACAACATTTAAGAGATAGAAAAGAGAAGAATCAAACTGTGCAAACCTCACCAATACGTAAAAAAAGGTTACCATTAAAAGCCATAAAAAAGCATCAAAAAGCTGCTGAGCAAGGAGATATAAATGCATATTACAAATTAGGAAAAATATATGAAAAGCAGGAAGTGTCGGAGCATTTTGTAACTGCATTCAACTATTATTCAATTGCTGCTATAAGAGGCTGTCTAAAAAGCCAAAATGGAGTCATAAAAGCCGCTTAAGCATGATTCTAATCATAACAATTTTAATATGTGTTTCAGAAGACTTGGGATTATGCTCGTAATCTTTAGAGAGCCTCCTAGAAAAACTCAGCCAAGCAAATGTACGCTCGACTATCCATCGCTTTTTTAGAATATGAAACCCATTTGAGAGCCGTTGTACAACTTCTAAAGTATAACCTAGCACCCCATAAGCCCACATTATACATCCTTTCTGGTATCCTCCATCTACCCATATGTGTTTAATAGAAGGGAATGTATTAAAAAGGCGAATAAGCAAAAGATGACATCCTCTTGAGTCTGATAAGTGAGCTGAATGTACTACCACACAAAGTATAAGCCCCAGCGTATCAACAATAATATGCTGCTTACGGCCTTTTACTTTTTTTGCTGCATCATAGCCTCTCGACCCCCTTTTTGTGCTGTTTTAACCGAGCGGCTATCCATAATGGCAGCGCTAGGTATGGCTTGTTTGCCCAACTTTTCTCGTACTTGATCTCGAAGTGTATCATGGACTAAGTCCCATTTACCATTTCTTCGCCAGCGATAATACAAGTCATAAACACTTTTTCAGGGTGGAAAATGGGCAGGTAGCATGCGCCATTGACAGCCTGTTTTTTCTAAATAGAAAATAGCATCTAATACTTCTCTTATAGTGTATTTACGGGGTCGGCAAGGACCTATGTAAGTAACTAATGGTTCTAACACTTCCCATTCCTTATCTGTTAAATCGCTAGTGTATGGCATAGCTGTTAGTTTAAAGTTCACTAACTAATTTTATAAAGTTTTGTCTGCTTTTCCTATCTAAATTACCCTTTTTAGACAGCCTCTAAGAGGTCACCAAGAATCACAATATAAGTTAGGGGAAATGTATGGAAAAGGTCTAGGAGTAGAAAGGAATGAAATAAGGGCAATTAAATGGTATAAAAGAGGTGCCAAAAAAGCACATATACCTGCGCAGGTATTTCAAGAAGCTATTAAATGGGGGCATTTAGAAATAATTAGCCTACTAATACAAAAGGGAGCAAAGGTGAATATTAAAGATCAGAATGGTTATACTGCATTGTATGAGGCTGCTAAAGAAGGGCATTTAGAAATAGCAAAGTTATTAATAGAGAATAAAGCAAGTATATACACTGGAAACCCACTTCATGGTGCTGCAAAAGGGGGCCATTTAGAAATAGTTAATCTGTTAATACAAAAAGGAGTAAATGTAAATGCTAAGGATCAGAATGGTTATACTGCATTGTATGAGGCTGCTAAAGAGGGGCATTTAGAAATAGTTAATCTGTTAATACAAAAAGGAGTAAATGTAAATGCTAAGGATCAGAATGGTTATACTGCATTGTATGAGGCTGCTAAAGAAGGGCATTTAGAAATAGTTAAGCTACTAATAGAAGAAGGAGCAGATGTATCTGTTAGGACCTTACTTCACGGAGCTACTTGTAAAATAAATTCAGAAATAGCCAATTTAATAATAGACCCGCTGCGAAACAGAAGATCGATAAAAACATTAGATTTTTGAGAGTTAAATTTATTATTTATAAAAATTCAACCTGCGTTTTTTATACTTTAAACGTCTATTCTTATTTTTTATATTTTCTGAATTGTGCAAAATGCTCCTCTATTTTTTTACGGCAGTTGTTTCGCAGCGGGTCTAATACAAAAGGAAGCTAAAGTAAATGATAAAGACAACAATGGCAATTCTCTTCTTCATTTAGCTAGTGAAAAAGGACATATAAATATAGCAAATTTACTAATAGACAAAGGAGCTAATATAAATGACAAAGATAAGAATGGTTATTCTCCGCTCCATTGGGCTGCACAAAATGGCCGTTTAAATGTTGTTGATCTGTTAAAAATAGAGCTGATATAGAAGCTAAAGATAAATATGATGCATCTTCTCTGCATTTAGCTGCTTTGAAGGGCCATCTAGAGGTTGTTGATCTGTTATTACAAGAAGGAGCTAATATAAATGACAAAGATAAGAATGGTTATTCTCTACTCCATTGGGCTGCACAAAATGGCCGTTTAAATGTTGTTGATCTGTTACTACAAAAAGGATCTGATATAAATGATAAAGACAACAATGGTAATTCTCCGCTCCATTGGGCTGCTCAAAATGGTCGTTTAAATGTTGTTGATCTGTTATTAAAAAATAGAGCTGATATAGAAGCTAAAGATAAAGATGGTTATTCTTCGCTCCATTGGGCTGCGCTGAAGGGTTATCTAGATGTTGTTGATCTGTTATTAAAAAATAGAGCTGATATAGAAGCTAAAGATAAAGATGGTTATTCTTCGCTCCATTGGGCTGCGTTCAAGGGACAAGTAGAAGTGGTTAAGGTGTTACTAGAGAACGGAGCTAATGTAAATTCTTAGAGCCTGTTCAAGATCTTTGTTCATTAAGTTAATATTTATTAGATTAGAGAGGAAACTAGTCAATAACTTGATAAAAAAGGGACTTATCTATGACTCAAGAGTATTCTACTAATATTAATAGAGAACAATTTGAAGTTATACGCCCTATTTTGGAAGCAGCCCGAAAAAAGACTAAACCTCGCCAGGTAGATTTATATGAGGTATTCTCTGGATTACTGTATCTGCTCAAGACAGGCTGCCAATGGAGAATGTTGCCTAAAGATTTTCCTAAATGGCGTACGGTACATGCTTATTTTCAGATATGGAGTGAAAAGCAAGAAAATGGCATAAGCTTTCTAGAAGAAGCATTAAAAAAATATGGTTGCTCGTCTGAGGAAGCAAGCAGGTAAAGCAGCCCAAACGAGCCTGATTATAGTAGATGCGCAAAGCATAAAGAATACAGATACAGCCAAAGAGAAAGGCTATGATGGAGCTAAAAAGATAAACGGGATCAAGCGCCACATAGCCGTAGACAGCCAAGGCTTACCGCATGGGATATATGTTACACGGGCTAGTGAAACAAATAGAGATGGAGCAGTAACTATGCTTAAAGATCACAAAGAGCAATTAGCTAAGGTAAAGAAGGTGCTCGTAGATGGAGGCTATAGTGGAGAAGTGTTTGCCAACCAAGTAAAAGAAGTCCTTCAGGGAGCGGAAGTAGAAGTAGCTAAAAGGAGCGAATTGCATCGATTTAAGGTAATACCTAAGCGATGGATAGTGGAGCGAAGTTTTGGCTGGCTGGAAAAATGCCGACGCCTATGGAAAAACTGTGAGAGAAGATTAACTACAAGCTTACAAATGGTGGTGCTTGCTTTTCTAAGAATATGCCTACAAAGATTATGAACAGACTCTAAGGATAAGAATGACTATTTACCATTACATTGGGCTGCTATGAATAACCATATAAAAGTCGTTAAGTTGCTACTAGGAAAGGAGGAAACTAAGGTAAATGATAAAAACAACCAAGGTTTAACTCCATTACAGGTAGCTAAATATAAAGGCCATACAGCAATAGCTGAGTTATTAACTAAAAAAATACCTTTAAAAGATTAGGATAGAATTATATATAACCCAAGTTGCTAGTTATAATAAAGCTTGGTTTATCTGGAAAACTAATAAAAATAAGAGAACCTTAATTAAGTGTACAAGTCAAGATTTAAACTGACAAACAAGTTACGACAGGGGTGAAGCTGCCAGTATACTCTAGCCTGTCAGATGTGCTAGAAAGATACAACAACTCGTTGTTCTTTTCCAAAGCTAAGTGCTTACTATCTTTTCATGTTTGCATAGGTGTCTTGCCATAAAAATACTTTTCACTATGACTACGCTGATGGTTGTGGTAATATAGCCACTCATCTAAGTCATGCTGTAACTCTTCTAGACTAGTGTAGATCTTCCCCACTTAATCCTCCTATCAATCCTGCGATCCTTATAGATAATGACTCTAGTAGGGTTGCCACTTTGGCCTAATTGGAAATGGATACGGCGCCTTTGAGATGGGTTGTCTAAACTAACCAACCTAGATACATCCGCTCCTTGTTCTAGTAATACTTCTGCTCCTTGATAGGCATTAATCCTTGAGGTGTGTACATCTCGACATTTGCCTTTAATGTGCCTGATTCTTGATAATTGATAACAGGCAACAATATCTCTCCCTTTTGCTATAAGTTCTTATCCTATTAAAGACTCAATATCGGTTTAAAAACTCAATATCGGTTGAGTAGTAAGATTGCTTGAGTATGTGCTTGTATAGATGTTGCTGGCTCTCCAGTAATAGGTATGACTGGAAGCTTGAGATCATCACAACTTTGTAAGAAAAAGTTTACAAGTAAAACATAAGCTGTATATTGCTGAAACAGCGGATGATTCCTTCTCATAAGTTTATTAGAAATAATAGTAAGGAATTTACAATAAGTTATGCTTGCTTATTTTGCAAACTTAAATCCCATTAAGGAAGAAGATCCTATACTTTGGATGTTTAAAATAATAAGCTGATGCTGCAAAACAGAACGCCTTTATTTCTGGCTGCTGGACGTTTGTGCTGTAACTAGAAACCTTAGTAAGCTTCTTTATAACAAAAAAGCGGATTTAGCTTTTTATGCTGATATCCAGCTATAACCTATTTCTAAAAGTGAAATAAAGTGGCTCTATGCTACATACAGTAAAAGCATATGCTCTTTCTTAAATTTTAAGATATACTGCATTCAAACATTTAATCAGACTTTTATTATTGTATATTTGCAACTTAACCAACTATATAGCTATTACCTCATATGTTTACACAAATTGTTTCGCTCTTTCTAGCGTCTTTACTAGGAGGATTTGTGGTATTAATGTTGCCTAAACTTAAACCATCTACATTTAACTTTCTGTTAGTATTTGTTGGTAGCTATCTATTCTCTCTTACTATCTTACATCTACTTCCAGATTTGCTTGCTTTTCAAACTTCATCGCATTTTATTGGGTTTTATGTGTTGGTAGGTTTCTTTTTGCAATTATTGTTAGGTATGTTTAGTCAAGGGGTAGAACATGGTCATACGTATGAATCTCAACATCATGAACACCATGGAGTCTCTGCTACAGCATTATTTATCTCCTTATGTGTACATGCTTTTTTAGACGGTGTTATTTTAAGTAATGCTATACTAACAGTTTGTTCTCATTCGCATGTAGCTACTAATACACGATTATTGGTTGGTATAGTACTCCATAAATCTTCCGAAGCTTTTGCTTTAGTGAGTGTTCTCCAAGGGATAGTACGTAAAAAACGAACCATCTTCTGGTACTTACTAGGTTTTTCTTTTGCTTCTCCACTAGGACTATGGGTTAGTAAATATTGTAGTCAGAGTCTCTTATTTAACCAACAAATTTTTGTTGCCTTAGCTGCTATAGCAGTTGGTAATTTACTTCATATTTCCACGACTATATTCTTTGAATCTAGCCCACATCATCGAATAAACGTTAGAAGATTATTAGCTATCGTGGCAGGTGTCGGACTAGTAATGATGTTAGAGTATTTTTTGTAGATTGTAGCCATATTTAGCTACTATAAGATTATTGATTATTATATCCTAATCTTTACCTATGATATGAAAGAGCAAATATATCAGCTTTAAGTAAATATTTGTAGAGGTTAGCATAAAGCATTTTTATTAGATAATATAGGTAATGATGGATAAAGAGCAGGCTAGAAAAGAAATAAAAAGGCTGACTGCATTAGTTGCCTACCACAATAAGCTATACTATGAAGAGGCTCAGCCTGAAATATCAGACTATGAGTTTGATCAGCTTTTAGAAAAGCTTATAGCACTTGAAAACCAGTTTCCTGATCTTAGGCTACCTAATTCTCCTACCCAACGTGTAGGCGGAGAACCTTCTAAAAAATTTGCAACAGTTTATCATCAGTATCCTATGCTCTCTTTGAGTAATACTTACTCAGCAGAAGAGGTTATGCAATTTGTAAAGCGTGCTCACAAGCAACTTCCGGGAGCAACCATAGAATTCTTTTGTGAGCTTAAGTTTGATGGAGTAGCTATTAGCCTTTTATATAAAGAAGGAAAATTAGATAAAGTTGTAACGCGTGGAGATGGTTTTAAGGGAGATGATATTACTGAAAATGCTAAGCAAATACCTAATATTCCACAAATAATCGAGCATAAAGATCTGCCACCAGCATTTGAAGTAAGGGGAGAGGCCTTCATGTCACTAGCTGATTTTGAAAAATTAAATAGAGATAGGCTAGCACATGGGCTGGAACCTTTAGCTAATCCCAGAAATGCTACTGCAGGCACTCTTAAGACACTCAAGAGTACAGGGCCCAAAAGATGGTTGGACTGCTATATGTATTCTTTATTATCTACGGATATGGATTTGCCAACCCATGAAGTATGTATTCAATGGCTAGAAAAGTGGTGCTTTCATGTTTCTCCTACTTATAAAAAATGCCGGACTCTGGAAGAGGTAATGGCTTATATTGAATACTGGGAGTCTGCCAAAAACTCGCTTCCTGTTGCTATAGATGGGGTGGTAATTAAAGTAAATGATACGCTTCAGCAGAATAAGCTAGGCTTAACTGCTAAAAGTCCTCGCTGGGCTATTGCATATAAATATAAACCAGAGAATCTAGCTACTATACTAGAATCTGTAGATTATCAAGTAGGTAGAACAGGAGTAATTACACCAGTAGCTCATTTAAAGCCTATTCTTTTGGCTGGCACTATTGTAAAAAGAGCAACTTTACATAATGCAGGTGAGATTCAGCGCCTAGACCTTCACTTAGGTGATACAGTTTTTATAGAAAAGGGGGGTGAAATTATACCTAAGATAACAGGTACAGATGTAAGTAAAAGAAGTCTGGATAGCGAGCCTGTAAAATTTGTAACACATTGTCCTGCATGTGGCACTGAGTTAGTAAAAAGATATGAAAAGGCACTATACTATTGTCCTAATACAAAAGGATGTCCTTATCAGCTGCAAGGTTTGCTCAAACATTTTGTGCATAGGAAAGCTATGGATATCCGCTCTATTGGCAAGCAGACTATAGAAATGTTGATTAATAGGGGCTTGGTGCATACACCAGCCGACTTATATTCGCTCAAATACCAGGATATACGTTCTTTAGAAGGTTTTAAAGACTTGGCTACTCGCAATGTACTAAGTGGTATAGAGAGCTCTAAACAACGTCCTTTTGAACGTGTTTTATTTGCTCTAGGAATTAGACATGTGGGCGAAGTAATTGCCGATAAAATTACGCAGTATTATACTGACATAGATACTTTATCTAATGCTACTGTAGAGGATTTAATAGCTATTCCTTTTATTGGCACAGAAATTGCCCATAGTGTAACCAACTATTTTGAAAACCCTGAAAATTTAGCACTCATAGATGTACTTAAGCAAGCTGGTTTGCAGTTAAGCAGGCCTCAGCTAGCAACTGTTTTTGCCACTCAGTCGCTACCACTATCAGGAAAAACTTTTGTAATTTCAGGCACCTTTCAGAATTTCGAAAGAGAAGAGTTAAAAGAGTTGATTAAAAAGAAAGGAGGGGGAATACTGACTAATATTTCGGCTAAACTAAACTATTTGATAATAGGCGAAAATCCTGGTCCTGGTAAAGTAGCACAAGCACAAGCGCTAGGTATTTCTACTATCAATGAAACGGAAATCTTACAAATGCTGGAATTATGATTTCTTTTTTTAAAGATAAATTAAAAGATAGACTTTTAGCTTTATATACTCGTTACTCCAAACAGTATAAAAAGAGGGTACCTATTATTACTAATAGCCGAGTGCCTTTGGCAATAGGTTTGATATATACAGTAGAGGTAGATAATCCAGAAAAAACTGAAGCTGTATTACGTGCTATAGAAAAAATAAAAGCTAGTGGTAAGCAAGTTAAAGTGTTATGCTATCTGCCTACCCACCAAATGAATCCTAACATAAAATTCAAGGCTTTTTCTAAGCAGGATATCAATTTACTAGGGCATACCAAAAATCGGGAGCTAAATGATTTTTTAAAAACTCCATTTGAGCATTTATATCATCTAGACCTAACCAGTGATCCTGTGTTAGACTATATCATTACTATCTGTAACGCTAAATGTAAGATTGGAAATTTTATGGTTGGAAGAAATTCTATATTTGATATACTTTTTAAGGGGCTTGTTGAAACAGATAAAAAGTTTACGTTTGATAGTTTGATTAGCAAGATGCTTAACTATATGCAACTGTTACAAGTATGATAGAAAAATTAAAAGGCACAGGTGTGGCACTAGTGACACCGTTTGACGAAAAACTACAAGTTGATTTTGAAGGATTAGCTAAGCTGTTACAGATAAATACGGCAGGAGGAGTAAACTATTGGGTCGTACATGGTACTACGGGAGAAGCTGCTACTACAACATCTAGAGAGAAAAAAGAAATACTCGGATTTATACAGGCCAATAACCCTAATGCTATACCTATTGTATATGGACTTGGAGGAAATAATACCAATGATCTAATAAAGCAAATAGATGAAATGGATTTTAGTGGTATTGATTTTGTCATGGCTGTAAGTCCATATTATAATAAACCTTCTCAAGAAGGTATTTATCTACATTATAAAATGTTGGCAGATGTTTGCCCAATACCTATATTATTATACAATGTGCCTAGCAGAACAGGCTCTAGCATAGCTCCTGAAACTGTTATTAAGTTGAGTAGCCATCCTAATATAATAGGTATCAAAGAGGCTTCTGGTAACTTAGTAAGTTGTATCGAAATAGCTAGAAAAAAACCAGTGGATTTTCTGCTTATTTCAGGAGATGATGTTTTAACAGTGCCTATTATGTCTATAGGTGGCGTGGGTGTTATATCTACGCTAGCAAATGCCTTTCCTAAACAGATGACTGCCATGGTACAAGCTGCACTTAATAAAGACTTTCAATTGGCTGCCGAACATCAGTTTGAATTATTTCCTTTGCATCAACTAATAGCACAAGGGGGCAATCCAGTAGCTACTAAACAAATGTTAGCAGCATTAGGTATTTGTAAAAACTATGTAAGGTTACCTTTAGCTCCACTTGATACACTATTTATCGAACAGATGCAAGCTGCTATGCAACCTTGGCTATATAAAGCATAATTTACTTACTTATCTGATATAAAAGGCATGTATTATTATATCCTATTTTAAATTGAAGTAGGACACACCTGTTTGTAGAGTAGGTGCCTTAGCCTATATACTGAATAATATAGCTAAGGCTAAAAACTGATACTTATTTTACTGAGATTCTATTTCTAAACTATCCGCATCTGTTATAGCGTTAGGATTACCATTTTTTTCTTCCTCTAAAATATTATCATTTGATTGATTAGTATCCTCTGCAGTAGGAATGTTATATTAGACCCGCTGCGAAACGATTTTTGATATACAAAAAACAGCCAATAAATGCTCTAAAGGGCGAAAAAATAATGGGGTTTTTTGTTTCGCAGCGGGTCTATTGTAAATCAGATTCTATACTCAGCATACTGCTGTCAGAATAGATTTCAACAACATCCGGTATAGGCTTATCTCCTATAATAGGTTCATCTATTTTAGGCTCAACATCTATTGTATGCGGGTTGGCTTCTACCACCCATATATGAATAGGATCTCCTAAATTTACTTGGCTACCTACCTTAGGTTGTTGCTGGAAAATTGTTCCGGATTGTAGCAAATCAATATATTCATAAGCTGTTTTCCCAACACACATGCCCGCATCTAAAAGTAATAGCTCAGCTTCTTCTGCTGGCATACCTATTAAGTCAGGAACTACTACCAAGTGTTTATTCAATCCAGCACCCACTATTAAATCAATTTTAGAACCTTGTGGAATTCGTGTGCCTGGATCAATAGGTTTTCCATTATACCATTGCTCTAATACTGCGTTTTTTGCAATATCAGTAACATATGTAATAGTATTATAAGCAAGTCCTCTACTTTTTAGAGTAATATGTGCATTTCTTACAGAGCCATCTACTAAATTAGGCATAACTACTTCTGGTGGCTGTGCAGCATTAAGTGTAATATAAATGCTTCTTCCTTCTTTAACATGTGCACCAGGCTTAGGATATTGCTCTAGTACTACAGAAGGTGGATAGCTAGGTAAATAGATAATATCTTCAGTAAGCTTGTAACGTAAATGCCGCGTAGCTAAAATTTCTTTTAGCTCTTCAATAGGTATTCCTTTAAGATTAGGTACTGTAATGGCTTGTCCATGTTTAGTAATAGCAGGAAGACCCCATTGGAAAAACATCCATATCAAGCCACATAGAATACCTGATATAAGTCCTACATGTAAAAACAAAATGGCAATCATTTTTTTTATTCTTTTTGATGACATAAGAAAAGGCATTATATGGTTGCTATACGAGCTTTTTTATATCCATATTGAATAATAGTATGTATAAAATCAAAAGGCGTATAACCGTTTATAGCACATTGGTGAAAAATACAAGTAGCAGGTGTAAGTGCTGGTAAGGTATTAATTTCAATAATCCAAGTTTCTATGTGTGTAGGATATATTTTTACCATGGCATCAATACGAGCATACCCTTCAATATTTACTAGTTGCGCTACCTTTTGCAGATCTTCTTTAACTTTTGTAGAGATAGCAAGGTTGGTAGTAGGATCTGGATGAAATCTAGCTGGTGTAATATTTTGTCCCTCACCTGCTAAAAACTTCTCTTCAAGCGACAGTATATCGCCAGTGGCAACTACTTCAGAAGGTTCAAACATTTCATATTGCCGATTTCCTTGTTCATCTAAATGTGTTAGAAGTCCTCCTGTAATTTCTAAAAAATGTGTGGCTGTCCCTTTTTCTATTAGATCTTCTACCAAAAATTGTTGATAATTAGGAAAAGCTGCATTGGGTTTTAAACCTAATACTTGTGTAAGATTAGTAGGTTGGTTAGAATCTGCTCTAAATATATTCTCTGCATAAGCTATAAGCATGTCTTTATTTTGAATCTTAAACACAGCTACACTACAGCCATCATCTACAGGTTTAACAATAAATGGATATTTAAAAGTGGCTTCAATAGTCTCTATAGTTGCTGGCGTATTGTTTTTCCATTGGTCTATTGTAACCACAGCTTGATTGGCTACATATATCCCATGCTTATGTAAAAAGCGGTTAGTAGCAAATTTATCAATGGTAAGGCTTGTGGTTGTCACCCCTGAACCATTGTAGGGCAACCCATGCTGTTCTAAAATAGCTTGCAAAGTTCCATCTTCTCCTGGTCGCCCGTGTAAAGCAATAAAAACACTGTCTACTAAATGTGCTAATTCTTGGTAGGTTATAGCTGTAGGCTGCATGGTAAATGAACCTACATACTTTTTAATAATTGAATCTATGGCTGGCTCTTCAGTCCAATTAGTTGAATTGTCCGTAGTAGTAGAAATATGCTTGAGTCTTTCATGAATATCGTCAGCACTATCTTTTAGCAAAATATGAATGGGTAAAATAAATAGTGAATGTTGTAGGGGTGTACCAGTCAAAAAAATAGGAATAGGTGTGTATGTTCCAGAAGAAGCCAGCTTTTCATATACATTTCTCCCGCTTTCTACAGAAATATGGCGTTCGGCTGAAAAGCCGCCCATAATAATACCTATGCGCATATTGTTGGTATAATATAAATGATAAAAGTTTTTAATTATTGGGGTATGAACAAAGATAATAACTGGACAGCTAGATAGATAATTTGTTAAGAAGATACTTATAAGTTTTATGTACTAATCCCTTGAAAATTGCTTAATATATCTTATATTTTAAGTAGTGTTTAACATAAACAAGTATCAACTTATTCAACTCTATTTATTTATGGTAAAATTGAAGATCAAGCCGGGTAATGTGCTAAGACAGGTATATACTTTATTTTTTTCAATGCTGGTACTATTACATACCAGTTGTGGTGAACGCCCAGAGGAAGATGCCATCAAAAATGCACAAGAACAACTTAATGAACAGTTTCGGAATGATAATGATAATCCTCAAACACAATTTCAAAAAGCACTTCGAGCAATAGGTGATAACTCAAATAACGACGAAAACCAAAGAGAAGGATATACTAAAGTGGCTTTAGAAATTATAGAAAACTATTCAAAAGATCTAGATACAGAGCCAAAGTCTCCCAATAATGCATTAAATCTTGTATTAGGTGCCATGAAGGAAGTTTCCAATGGAGCTAACGTACTAAGAGTCCTTGAGCATACAAGAATTGAAAAGTATATAAGGATTTTTAAGGCACTTTGTAAAAAAGGCGTTAGGTTAGACGATACAATACTAAATCTTCTTACAGTTAGCGCAACAATCGATGATGGAATAGAAATTCTATACTACCCTTTGGTAGTTTTGGGTGCACTGAACGCTGATGCTACTTCTATATCTCCTAAAAAAGTTCCATTTAAACAGAAGGGTATTGTTAAAGAAAATATACCTATTTTATGGTGGGCACTTAGGAATCCACAGTTAAATATGGAGCTTAAAAAAGAAATGGTAAAAATCTTGGTAGAGCCTAAAAATGTACCTATGATCAATGAGATTTTTACCATTCCAGCTAAATATAGTAAAGATAGTGCACAAAAATTAACACCTGCTATGTATATGGCATATCATGAGCATACAACCGCTGATGAGCAAAATGCTAATGATAGTGCTAAAATGTTTGAGTATTTCTTAGATAACCCTGGAATTAAGTTACTTGAAAAACCAGAAGGAGAGGATTCAGCTGTAGGCACGTTAGGGCTAAACGGCGCGCCACTTTTAAGTTTTATAGTATTTAATGCTACAAGGGATGTAGTAAAGTTTCGGGATAGATGGTTGGCAGTATTGGATAAGGCACTGGCACTGCAATCGGGAGATTTGGGTGATCCAAAAAATCCTAAAAAAACTAAAAAGCCTATCAAGGAATACGTACAACATCATATAGATCCATATATAAATCAAGAAGGAAGTGGTCTAAACGAAAATGAGCAAAAGAGGCTAATAGAGGTACGTGCCAGGTTAGAGGAATATATTGGCGAAACTATTCCTCCAACTAAAGCTAAAACACATGATAGTAATGGAAATGGCAAGAAAGAGGACAATAACAAGAAGCAAAAAAATAAGAAGAATAAGGGTGGCAAAGATAACAGTTAAACAAGCCATTAAATAGATTAGTAGTAAATAGCCAGAAGTCTTTCTTAACCAAGTTAGTAATGAAAGATTTTTGGCTATTTACTTTTTAAAAACTAGCTATTATCACGCTACAACTATATACACTTAGTATCCTAGCTTGCCACGTATTGTAGACAGCGTTTCAGTAGCTACAACACTTGCTTTAGCTTCTCCGGACATCAGTATTTTTTCCAAATTGCTTATATCGGTTATATATTGAGCAAATTTTTCTCTGGCAACAGCAAACCTTTCTAAAATAGTAGCAAAAAGTTCCTCTTTAGCTTGACCATAGCCATACCCGCCTGCTGTATAATTCTTGCGCATGGTATCAATATCTGTTGTGTTAGCTACTAAACTATACAGTTTAAAAACAATGCAGGTATCTGGATCTTTGGACTCTGCAACAGACTTGCTGTCTGTTTGTATACGCATAACCAACTTTCGAAGCTCTTTTTCTGGTAAAAAAATATCAATAGTATTATGATATGATTTACTCATTTTCTGTCCGTCTATGCCAGGAACGGTTGCTATAGAGTTATCTATTAATGCCTGGGGTAAATGAAAAACAGGACCATATTGTTGATTAAAGCTGGTGGCAATATCACGAGTAATCTCTAAATGTTGTAGCTGATCTT
The DNA here is from genome assembly GCF_000020565.1 of Candidatus Amoebophilus asiaticus 5a2. Classification (GTDB taxonomy): domain Bacteria; phylum Bacteroidota; class Bacteroidia; order Cytophagales; family Amoebophilaceae; genus Amoebophilus; species Amoebophilus asiaticus. The sequence continues at coordinate 1,741,136 of NC_010830.1, read as the reverse complement.
TCCCAACTGGTACTATATCTGCATGATATAGTAAGATGTCTGCTGCCATCAGTATGGGGTAGGTAAACAAGCCAGCACTTACCATTGACATACGGTCTGCTTTATCTTTAAATGCATGTGCATTGGCTAGCATAGGGTAGGGGGTAAAACAGCTTAAATACCATACTAGCTCGCATACTGCTGGTACTTTAGATTGTCTATAAAAGGTGACTTTTGCTGGGTCAAGCCCCAAGGCAAGCCAAGCAGCAGCAGCAGCATATACATAATTTCTTCTTTCTTGAGAGTCTTTAAGGGTAGTCAGTGTATGTAAATCTGCCAGAAAGATAAAAGTGTCATAGGTCGGTTTGGCAGCCAATTCTAAAGTAGGTAACATGGCACCCAGTACATTCCCCAAATGGGGCCTTCCTGTACATTGAATGCCTGTGAGTATACGTGGCATAATTAAAAATGTGATTAGTTGGTTTTAAAAAATTTATACGTATAAGTGGCAGCTCTTCCCATAGACAAACCAGCTAGTAAGCCTGAACTAGCCGTCTTAAAACAGTTTACTGGTAAGGTGAAAAAAGTAGGATGTACAGCGTGCATATAGTCCCAAAAGTAATTTAATACAAAAATACCTAGCAGTAGAAAAAGAGTAATATAGCCACCTGGTAGTGTAACCGATTTTGTGGTACGATCGATTATAAGCTGTGTATTTCTGAAAAATAGCCAACTCACTAATCCACCTAACACAACAGAAGCTAGATAACTATACCACATTGTTGATTGCATAGTATTAGGTTGCTTAAGTAGGCCGGCTACAGATAACCCAGTAATAATAAGTGGAAGTATAAATAATTTAGGAAGCCATATCGTTTGTGGCTTGATAGCTTTAATGCCTGTATAGAACAAATACCATAAGAGAATCCATACTTTTAAGAGAATCCATACTTTAAGGGGTGTGCCTGTAAGTATATTAATAATATAATTCATGTTTATAAAAAGTTATTTATATAATAGCTTAGATTACAATATTAACCATTTTGGAAGATATGACAATAACCCTTTTTATCTGTTGTCCTTGTATCCATTTTTGAATACTTTCATGAGTTAATACTTGCTCTTCTATTTGTCCTTGAGGCATGTCAACAGGGAAATTAATTTTAGCACGTACTTTGCCATTAATAGCAATTGGGTATTCGTAAGTTTCTTCTTGCAAGTATATTTCCTCATATGTTGGAAAAGGAGCTTGTGCGATACTATGCTGATGGCCTAGTATTTCCCAAAGTTCTTCAGCCAAATGCGGAGCAAAAGGAGCTAATATAAGTACCAAGTTGGTTAGTGCCGCCCGATTATTACACTTAAGGGCTGTAAGTTCATTAACACAGATCATTAAGTTGCTTACGGCTGTATTAAAAGCATATCGCTTAATGTCTTCTTCTACTTTTTTAATAGCCTTATGTATAGCCTTTTGCACTTCTTTAGTAGGCACTTCATTGGTAATTATCGCCCCCTTTTCTAAGTAAAATAGCCTCCATACCTTAACTAAGAACCTAAATACACCTTCTATACCATGCATATCCCAAGGCTTGGCTTGTTCAATAGGTCCTAAGAACATAGTATATAACCTTAAAGTGTCTGCTCCGTATTGCTCAACTACTGTGTCTGGATTTACTGTATTATATTTTGATTTAGACATCTTTTCTACCTCACTACCACATATATATTGTCCGTTTTCCAATACAAAAGTAGCGGTCTGCAAATCAGGACGCCAGTTTTTAAATCTTTCGAGATCTAGTATATTGTTTTTTACTAAATGAATATCAACATGCATCGCAGTGGTTTCATATGCATGCCGTAAGTTATAGCTTACAAACTGATTGGTTCCTTTAATTCTATACACAAAGCTAGACTTGCCTTGTATCATCCCTTGGTGAATAAGCTCTTGAAACGGTTCTTCTATGTTCACATACCCCAAGTCATATAAAAATTGAGTCCAAAATCGCGCATAAAGTAAATGGCCTGTAGCGTGTTCTGCTCCACCCAAATATAAGTCTACTGCTTGCCAGTAATTCTGTGCTGTTGAGCCTACAAAGCTTGCTTCATTATTAGGATCCATATACCGAAAAAAATACCAACTAGATCCTGCCCATCCTGGCATGGTGCTTAGCTCTATAGGATAACCTTCTTTGGTTTTCCAATTAGGAGCATGCCCTAGTGGAGGCTCACCAGTAGGAGTGGGCTTGAAGCTTGCTAAAGATGGTAGTTCTAAAGGAAGCTCTTCTGCTGGAATAGGATATGGTATATTATTTTTATAGTAAATAGGAATAGGTTCTCCCCAATAGCGTTGCCTGCTAAATATAGCATTACGTAGTCGATAGGTGGTTTTTTGCTTTCCAATACCTAAGGACTCTAACTTTTGTATTGCTTGCTTGGTGGCTTCCTGTATAGAAAGACCATTCAAGAATTGAGAATTAAATAAGCTGCCTTCTCTTGCTTCATAAGCTGATTGAGCAGTGTCTCCTCCTGCTACTACTTGTATAATAGGTAATTGAAAATGTTGTGCAAAAGCATAATCTCGGCTGTCATGTGCAGGTACACCCATTACAGCTCCTGTTCCATAGCCTGCTAACACGTAGTCTGCTATCCAAATAGGTAAGGGCTGCTTAGTAAAAGGATGAATAGCATAAGCACCTGTAAACATACCAGTAACATGATTAACATCCGCTAGTCGATCTCTTTCAGACCGGTTAGTAGCTTGAGTAATATAAGTATCTATAGCAGCTTGTTGCGTACCTGTACTAATGAGCTTAGCTAATGGATGTTCGGGAGACAGTGCTAAATAGGTAACACCAAATAAGGTGTCGGGTCGCGTAGTAAATACAGGGATCGTATGCTCTTGTCCATTAGCTATTACTGTAAAATTGAGTTCAGCACCTATCGACCTACCTATCCAGTTACGTTGCATTTCTTTAGTGGACAAGGGCCATTTTAGATGTTCTAAACCAGCTAGTAGTCTATCTGTATACGCAGTAATACGCAAACTCCATTGCTTCATTTGTTTACGTATAACAGGATATCCGCCTCGTTCTGAAAGCCCATCTTTTACTTCTTCATTGGCTAATACGGTTCCCAATTCAGGGCACCAGTTAACAGTGGTATCTTCTAAAAATGCTAAACGATAGGCAAGTAAATGCTGTTGTTTAGACTCTTCATCCATTGCTTGCCATTCTTTGGCAGTAAATAAAGACACTTCTTTATCACAGCTAGCTTGTACTTGTTGATTGCCTTGTTGGTCAAATAAGGTTATAAGTTCATCAATAGGCCGAGCCTTTTGTAGAGATATATCATACCAACTATTAAACAATTGTATAAAAATCCATTGTGTCCATTTATAATAAGCTGGCTCGCATGTGCTAATGCATCTGTCCCAGTCATAAGAAAGTCCTAACTGGCAAAGCTGTTGCTTATAGCGCCCTATATTTTTAGCAGTAGTTATAGCAGGATGTTGTCCTGTTTGAATGGCAAACTGTTCTGCAGGTAAACCGAATGCATCAAACCCCATTGGATGAAGTACCTGGTATCCTTTGCTTCTTTTATACCTAGCCACAATATCCGAGGCAATATAGCCCAGTGGGTGGCCTACATGGAGTCCCTCACCAGAAGGGTAAGGGAACATATCTAAAATATAGTATTTGGGCTTGCTAGGTTCTATGGTTGTACGAAAGATTTGGTTATTTTTCCAGTATTGTTGCCATTTCTGCTCAATGGCTTTAAAATCATAATGACTCATGCCTATCTGTTATACTGCTATAAGTTGGTTGATAGGCAAAGATAAGTTGTTGTAAAAATTTTACCGCATACTATAGAGCTTATTCAAGTAATATAACTGTAAACTGATCATTGAATTTTATTGCAAGAAATCTCTGTTTACCCAATGGCTTTCTTACCTTGCACTTTAGGATGGTTTAGATTTTTTCACATTTTAAATTAAACGAATATGATCAAAGACTAACAACTAGAATGTATATAGTGGATAATTTTTATTAATATTTGCCTATAGTTGTGGAGGCAGTAAGCCGGGGAGGTGCTTCAGCTCAAGGAGGTTTGGATCAGCAGGGCCTAATCTAGATAAGATATAAATTGGATATAAGATAAACTTAGATAGTTCTAAGAAAATTAAAAAAGAAGGCAATAAGGTTTACTATAAGGTTCCAATTAGGACAAATGTTATTATTACGGCAAAGGTTACAGGTTGGCAAGGTGTAATGATAAATTGGATGCCGAATGCTACCCAACTTTCAGGATTAAAGATATTTATATAATAAAGATGAAAGTAATACTTAACATTTCCATTATAAGAAATCCATAAAGAATGGTAAAGTGGTTTTGAGACTACCTCAGGAAACATAGATAAGCTAACTTGGAGTTATACTGCTGAAAAAAAGAGTCTGTAGAGGTATTTGGAAAACCCATATTTTAGATCCTACCATTTCTACAAATAATCTTGTTCATCAAGAAAAGTTTTTTGTTATTAATTGAAAATAAGCATTGTTAATATATCAGATCTTTAAGCTATTTTGTTTGTAGTAATACTTGCTTGCACTGTTGCAAGTTATGTTTTATTTTTGTATAAAATATGCTCTTTGAAATTATGGGGTCGACTGGATTTGACGATAAGTTCAGATGCAATGTAAGCATGCGAGGTGTTGTAAGTAGTACCTCTTATAACAAACTTTCACTATTATAATTGGCAACAATCAAGTAGCCCTTGCTGCCTAATTGATAATTAGGTAAGCAACTGTCTCGCTAACCTTTTGTTCTGCAAGGTTAGCATAGAGGCATCATCTAGTAGAACTAGCTATAGTAGGTTACGTGATATTATAGCGAAGTTGAGCGCGTATAAGGATTGTTCTAAGGTATGTAACTAACCTAGGAGCATCCCGACAATAGATAGTTACTAAGCATGTAGAAAGCATTGTTTTTGCTTGTTCGGACGAGGGTTCGATTCCCTCCGACTCCACTTTCTCTTTATACATCTCTTTAATAATCTTTATTCCTTTTCTAAAACTATATATGAGTGATATCAATCAAAAAGACCATTTAGTAATGTTAAATGAGTCGTCCAATGAAGCTGTAGTTCCTATAGAAAAAAACAGGGCAAGCGCTAAATATTTTAGGATTCCTTTTGCAGCTTTTCTAGTATTGTATCTTTTTACAGGAAGTTATTTTAAAATTTACTGGTTGTATTGTAATTGGAAGGCTATTAAAAGAGCAGAAAAGCATAATATTTCTCCATTTTGGCGTTCTATATTTGCTGTATTCTTTATAGATGAGTTTTTTGAACATGTTTTCAATTCTGCTAAAAAGCAAGGTTATACTAAGTTTGCAAACCATCGTTTATTAAGTAATTTTTATATTGCTTGTTTAGGGTTAAGTCTCACATTTGGTGTGTTAACAATTTTTACTAGATCATCTATATTATACAATGGTGCTAGCTATAGTAATTTAACTTCTGTTACTATTTGGGGATGGGTATTTGCTATTCTTGCAATTTTGTTTGGGATGGTAAGAGAGCTATGCTTTTATCCTGTACAAAAAGCTATTAATTTTTATCAAGACAAGGTTGAACAGGAAAATTTAACAGCGCTAGCATCTAACCCAACATCTCCTGTTATTGGATACTTTGATGTGTCGCCTACTCGGTTCTTAATATTTAATATATTGACGGCAAGACTATATTCACTCTACTGGGCATATAAAAATTGGCAGGCTATTAAACGAGCAGAAAATCGTAATATTGTACCTTTCTGGCGTGGTTTATTTTCAGTCTTTTTTATATACAACCTTTTTAAAAAGATTTACCATTCTGCTAGAGAACAAGGATTTTCTAAAAGCATCCCTTATGGTCAGTTATCTATAATCTATATATTTTTATGCTTATTTTTAATCTTCTTGGCTAGATTTGTTACTCGGTTGCCAGAATATATGTCCGAGTATTGGTATGATATATTTATTATAGGGGTTGGTGTAACATTTGATGTCCTATGCTTCCGTCCTTTGCAAAAAGCAATACACTTTTACAATAACAAAACTATCCGAAATTATAAACCAAGGCAAGGTGTTAGCCGTGGTGAGGTATTAATGCTTATTATAGGTGGACTTTACTGTGTGGTATTATTAAAGGCAAAGCTTGAGGTACCTAAGAAACCTTCTTCTATGGCTTTCACCCAAAGTCTTACGACTTGGAAAACTTTTCAACCTGCTTCTAAAGCTTTTGAGATCAAATTTCCAACACAGCCAAGTTACGAAAAGGAAGAATTGCCTATTGAGGATACTAAACTAAAAATCAAGTATGAATGTTATGAAAGTACAACTGACCAAGGAGTTAACTATTCTGTCAGCCATATGAACTATCCAGCAGATGTAGAACTTACGGAATTTGATTTAAACAATTTTATAGAGGATATTGTTCAATCTTCTTCTAGCAATAAGCTTCTTAACTCGGTAGAGTCATATGTTGGTAAGCATAAAGCAGTAGATTTTTTAATACAAAATAGATTTGTCTATATGAGAGGTAGGGTTATACTAGTAGGTCAAACTAAATATTTGCTTATGTCGAGTTATGCAGAAGAATCTTATAACGAAGAACAGTATAAAAACTTTATTAACTCTTTTTCCTTAAAAGAAACACTTTAAGTTGTACAGTAAGTACTTTAGGTTAGTACGCGCTCACAGGTCTACTACCTTTAGAATGAGCCAAAACACATATTTTATTGGCAACTAGCTATAAGAGGCTGTCTAAAAAGCCAAAATGGAGTCATAAAAGCCGCTTAAGCATGATTCTAATCATAACAATTTTAATATGTGTTTCAGAAGACTTGGGATTATGCTCGTAATCTTTAGAGAGCCTCCTAGAAAAACTCAGCCAAGCAAATGTACGCTCGACTATCCATCGCTTTTTTAGAATATGAAACCCATTTGAGAGCCGTTGTACAACTTCTAAAGTATAACCTAGCACCCCATAAGCCCACATTATACATCCTTTCTGGTATCCTCCATCTACCCATATGTGTTTAATAGAAGGGAATGTATTAAAAAGGCGAATAAGCAAAAGATGACATCCTCTTGAGTCTGATAAGTGAGCTGAATGTACTACCACACAAAGTATAAGCCCCAGCGTATCAACAATAATATGCTGCTTACGGCCTTTTACTTTTTTTGCTGCATCATAGCCTCTCGACCCCCTTTTTGTGCTGTTTTAACCGAGCGGCTATCCATAATGGCAGCGCTAGGTATGGCTTGTTTGCCCAACTTTTCTCGTACTTGATCTCGAAGTGTATCATGGACTAAGTCCCATTTACCATTTCTTCGCCAGCGATAATACAAGTCATAAACACTTTTTCAGGGTGGAAAATGGGCAGGTAGCATGCGCCATTGACAGCCTGTTTTTTCTAAATAGAAAATAGCATCTAATACTTCTCTTATAGTGTATTTACGGGGTCGGCAAGGACCTATGTAAGTAACTAATGGTTCTAACACTTCCCATTCCTTATCTGTTAAATCGCTAGTGTATGGCATAGCTGTTAGTTTAAAGTTCACTAACTAATTTTATAAAGTTTTGTCTGCTTTTCCTATCTAAATTACCCTTTTTAGACAGCCTCTAAAAACTATTGTTGATGATTAGTATACGGTTAATTTTATAGTTGCTTCGTGCTTTATTTTTATTCTTAGCAACCAAGTGCTTTTTTATACTTTAAATAATGTGTTTCCAGCATTGACAGACCCATGAATGCGTACTTAGATTAAAAATAACCACAATTGTCAAAAGATCAATAACTGGCTACTTATACCTTTAAAATGTTTTGATGATATATATAGCGTTTAGCTGTATTGTGCAAAATATTTAATTTATAGTTTAAACTGCATTTGCCTGGCAATCTTAATGATACTCTTCTTTGCTGATTTCCCTTTTCAAGTCCTATTGCTTATATCTTTCTAAGCTCTTTCTCTACTTTTTACGATCTTATTCTGTCTTTCTTTTTAAGCTCCGCTTGCTTTTGCTCGGAATACTGTTTTTTTAACTCATACGGAGGTACATATTTCTTGCTAGTTTCTAAAAGATCTAAAAAGCCAGAAGCTTTAAAACCTAAGTAACTGTTTTCTGTACTAACAATATAATCTAAGACAGGGGTATTCATGAATTTGCATGCTTGGATGAGGTGATCTACTAAATCTGTATCCTGAACAGACAATTTTATCTCTTCGAAAGGATGATTATGTACTAAGATTACTCCTGCAGCTATCTTTTGCAAAGGAATACTGAGAACGTCCGGCTTTACAACCACATTACTTGAATTCTCCATTGATACCAGTTCTAAACTAAGGATTTGGTTATCGTTATTCAAAGCAATAACCCAAAAATGCCCTTTAGATTTATTTAGTTTTTTTCTCTTGCTAGAACGAGCTGCATGAGTTCCTATATGTCTGAATCATGATGTATGGTTAACTTGTCTGTATTAGCAGTAGGTTTCATAATATCAGCATTATTATTAGTTTAAAATAAAGTACATTATCTGTTTAATATAATGCATTATTTATAATTTGAAATTTGCTTTGATTCTTTACTCCACTTGATATTTTCATCTCAGGAATAATTCATAGAAGGTTTTTTACTAAAGGTCATTAGACGCCTTGTAATATGGGAATTGGTTTGTGCGCGTACATCTAGTTTAAATTGCCTTATAAGACATATTATATCAACATGCTTTCTTGTACTTATTACTGTATGAATTTTCTGCCTTATCTATAGTTTAACTAATAAATCTAAAATATTAGATAATTAGCTTTAGGCTTATTATGTTATTCCAAATATCTTTTTTGCATTGGCTGTAGTAACAGACGCTACAGTTGCTATATCTACTTGCTTGCTAAGTGCAATTGATGCAGCAATATATGGAAGGTAGGTAGCCTCATTTCTCTTTCCTCGGTACGGAACAGGCGCTAAATAAGGGCTATCTGTTTCTAGTACTAAATGCTGTAAGTCAATTTTTGCAATTAATTCTGATAATCCTGCATTTTTAAAGGTGATAATGCCTCCTATGCCTAGATGAAAGCCTAGTGCTATAATCTGTTCTGCTTCAGCTAATGAACCGCTAAAACAATGAAATACTCCTCTAAGATTGCTATCTTGGTGTTTTTCTAATAAGTGTATCGTTTCCTTAAAAGCTTGTCGAGTATGAATTACAACGGGTAGATGGTACTGTTTAGCCCAGTTTAATTGTATGCTTAAAGCTTCTTGTTGTAGAGCTTGATAAGTAGTATCTCTATATAAATCTAGTCCAACTTCGCCTATGGCTATAAAAGATCGTTTGTTTAACCAATATTCTATTTGATATAGTTGCTGTTGGAAGTCTTCTTTGATATAGCAAGGATGAATTCCTATCATAGCTGAACACAATGTTGGATGTTGCTCTTCTAATGCCAACATAGGTTCTATACTATTAGTATCAATATTGGGTAAAAGTATTTTGGTAACACCTGCTTGTATACTTTGTGAAATAACTTGATTTCTATCCTCTGAATATGCTTCATCATACAGATGTGCATGGGTGTCAATAAATTCCATCATTATTTATAGATTTTACAGTTGGCTGTCTGTTATGCGGTAACTTCTAGGACCTAACTCTATGGCTTGCATATTACTTATCTTTGCCTGTTGAATATCAAAACGAAGTATGGTGCGTACTTGGTGGAATCCATATCTGCCAGCAGCACCAGGATTAAGGTATAAAACGGGTGGATGCTTTTTGTCGTGCATAACCTGTAGAATATGGGAGTGTCCACATATGAATATATCTGGTAGTTTTTGCTTAAAAGTTTTTAAAATATCAGGTGTGTAAGTAGGTGGCCTACCACCTATATGAGTTATCCATACATGCAATCCTTCACAAATAAAATTTTGATGTCCAGGATATTTAATCCTTATTTCTCTGCCATCAATATTACCATATACAGCTCTTAGAGGCTTGAAAGCTTCTAGCTGTTGTGTAACTTCTATATTGCCAATATCGCCTGCATGCCATATTTCGTCACAGGATTCAAAGTAATTAAATACTTTAGAATCTAACCAACCATGCGTATCTGAAATTAATCCGATTTTCATAAGTTTGGGTAATAAATAATGGTTCCATGTCTACTAGGTGCATAAAGGCCCTTAATTTAGGCATAAATTTATGTATAAAAAACTTTTGTATATTTGATAAAATAGAGAAATTTTTAAGAGCATCTATTTAAATAAATGCTTCATATTATAGTCTTTACTTGACTGCCATATCAATACTCGGCACGTATATTGCGTATATCATTCAATATGTAAATGGATATGTTAAACTAAAAAATTATAAGAATTGTATGAGGATTATTAGTATTGTTATTTTCTTACTGAGCTTGTTAATACACCAAATCTTAAAATGGAAACTTGCTAGGTATGCTAGTATGCAATTAAGATCTGGCTTGACCGGTGCTGAAATAGCTGCTAAAATGTTGCAGTATTATGGAATAAGGGATGTGACGATTAGTTGTACACAAGGCCATTTAACAGATCATTATAATCCTGTTAATAAAACAGTGAATCTAAGCGAAACAGTATTTTATGCGAGTAATGCAGGATCTGCCGCCGTAGCTGCTCATGAATGTGGACATGCGGTTCAGCACGCCAAAGGCTACGCCTTTTTAAAATTTCGTTCTGCTATGGTACCATTATTGTCGTTTACTTCACGATACATGATGTGGATTATTTTAATAGGTATTTTTCTTGCTAGGACTACACTTCTACCTCTAGAGATTGGTATCGGCTTGTTTGCTGTAACAACGTTATTTACTTTTATAACTCTGCCAGTAGAATTTGACGCAAGTAGAAGGGCGTTGGCTTGGATAAATCAGCAAAATATAGTAAGTAGCCAGGAATATACTGCAGCTAAAAATGCATTGTGGTGGGCAGCAATGACCTATGTAATGGCCGCTTTAGGTTCTTTAGCAGAATTATTACATCTCCTATCTATTTTAAATAGAAGAAGAGATTAATTGGTATATTAGGTAGATAAAAAGAAAAATGTTATTAAATTGTGTTGACAACAGACGAGGGAAAATAGAAGATGATATAAAGGTGTGTGCTGTAGTATACATAAGCTTATGTATTAATTATATAGGGTAGAAGATATATAGGGTAGAAGAATGTAATAGTTTAGATGAGGTAACAACTAAAAAATCAGATAATTATGACAACAAAAAAGTATATCCGTATAGCTGCTGTAATTTTGACAATTATTGGTGCTTTAAATTGGGGCTTAGTAGGATTAGCAAAATTCGACTTGGTAGCTTATCTGTTTGGAAGTTTAACCAATGCTTCTCGAATTGTATACAGCTTGGTAGGTTTATCTGGCGTTTACATACTTAGTTCAATAAAAAGATTTGTATAGCGCTAGTAGCCGGTTACATATTTATATATTAGCAATAAGCATAATAGTTAGACAAGTTTGTGCTCTTAGTGTTTGTTAGGTAGCTAGCTTAGCTCTAACAACCATGTAAGATATGGTATGCTAAAATAAGTTTTATAGCTAGGCTATGTGTTTGCTATTAAAACCTTCAACAGTTACTGACTTCTTGACTATTCACAGTCTATTTCTTCTGATTTAGTTTGTAGAAAAGTTGTGAAATATTGTCAGTTAATAAGATTATCAAGTAAATATGCTGCAATACTTTTTTGCAATTGCTATAACTCCTTATAAATAAAATATTATAATATATAAAGAGGAGATTGATTACGTTGCATTTACGGAGGCTAAGTAATCATAGAATAAGCAAAACATATTACATTAATCATAAGAATAAAACTTTGTGTATGCTTTCAGAGACCAACTGAAAGTAACATTTCTTCTTTTAACTGAAAGAGGTATCTATATGCTTAAAGTTAAGTAGCTGCCAACTATAAAAATGACTATATACCAACTGTACACTATGCCTTTAGTAGGTGTTTACTAAATACAATAGACATTTTTATCAAAATTTAAGGGACGCAGATCGCTGGCTACATGCAATTCTTACTAAAAAATAGTTTAGCAAAAAAAATCTTTATGCCAGGCTCCTAACTGTATAATAAAATTCCATTCTATTCTTGCTAAGCTTACATATATATTTATGCACAAATTTTTCAATTTTATGCTACCTAGAATTAGTATTATATTAAATTAAAAGTTAAATTTCTTAGTAATTATATTATTCAAAAGGTTATTTATCCTCAAATCTATACAAGAAAGAGCTTATCTGTTATTTTACTAATTTCGAAGTTTGATTTTAAAAACTATAATTTATGGCTATAGAAGAAAATTTAAATGAGTCTTTACAGGCTTTTAGTAGATTGTTAAAAATTATAGATGACTTAAGAACCAAGTGCCCTTGGGATCAGCAGCAGACCATGAGTAGTCTACGGCCTATGACTATTGAAGAGACTTTTGAACTTTCTGAAGCAATATTATCAGAAAATATGATAAATATTAAGGAAGAGCTGGGAGATTTATTACTGCATATACTTCTTTATACTCGAATTGCTACTGAAGATAACTCTTTTACTACAAGCGAATGCATTAATGCACTTTGCGACAAGCTTATACATCGCCATCCACATATCTACCAACCTCATCAAACAGCAGTGAATACACTTGATGTAAATAAAAACTGGCAAAAGGTAAAACTAGCAGAGAAAGGACGTAATTCTATCTTACAAGGTATTCCTAATTCATTACCAAGCTTAAGTAAAGCCATGTGTATACAAGATAAAGCTTCCTCGGCTGGGTTTGTTTGGAAAACCAGGGAAGAAGCATGGGGAAAGGTTAAAGAAGAAATACAAGAGTTAGAGGATGAAGTAAGGAATAGCAATGAGGTAGATTCTGTTAACACACAAATAGAAGATGAATTAGGCGATGTACTTTCTTCACTTATTACTTATGCATGTTTTATTAATGTAGATCCAGATAGGGCATTAGAAAAAGCTAACTTAAAGTTTATAAGACGTTTCCAATGTGTAGAACGCCAATTAAAGGAAGATAACAAGGAATTAAGCACTCTCTCAATAGAGGAGATGGTAGCTTATTGGAAGCAAGCCAAGGCTCAGTTACACGCTGTAGCTAAAGAGCAAATTCCTAGCTAGAATTTTTAGCAGGTTAGTTTTGTATTAGTACACATTCTAGTATGCATTTGTTATTTTAAGCTTGAAAAATAAGTATATATATTCGACCTGAAAGTTTGTATGAATTATAAAGTATAGCTTAAATTAGCACTCATAAAAGGTTCTTAAGAGCAGCAGGTACTCTATTTACTCAATTAAATAAAAAAACCATTCGCCTGCTTATGTGTACGGCGAACTAATACATTACTAAATTGTATCCAATTATACATATAAAGGGCCTTAATATTTATCAAGGGGATAAGCTTGTTTTAAAAAATATCAATTTTAATATCCATAGAGGTGAATTTATATTTTTGATTGGTAAAACAGGTAGTGGAAAGTCTTCTTTGCTAAAAACCTTATATGGAGAGCTGCCTTGTAGATTTGGTAAAGTACAGGTTGCTGAATTTAGCCTACACACAATTATTCCAGCTCAGCTTCCCTTCTTGCGAAGAAAACTAGGTATTATATTCCAAGATTTTCAATTGTTGACCGATAGAACAGTAGAAGAAAACTTAGCTTTTGTATTAAAAGCTACAGGATGGAAGCAAAAGACAGATATAAAAAATAGAGTAGCAGAGGTGTTGATGAAAGTTGGGTTAGACTGGGCTGGAAAAAAGATGCCCTACCAACTATCAGGAGGTGAACAACAGCGTACAGCTGTTGCACGTGCTTTACTCAATGACCCTGTGGTATTACTGGCTGATGAGCCTACTGGCAACTTAGACCCAGAAGTAGCTAATGAGATTTTAAATTTGTTTTTAGAGATTAACAAAGCAGGTACAGCAGTGCTAATGGCTACGCATAATTATGATTTTCTGGACAAGCAGCATAGTAGAGTGCTTAAGTGCGAAGATGGATATTTATTAGATACCTTGCCCCAAGCTAATATAAATTTAAACATACCGAACTTTTAACGATAAGTATGGACTATATGTCTGACGTACGAATTATATTTATGGGCACACCAGAATTTGCTGTGCCTAGCTTGGATGCCTTGGTAGCATATGGATATCCTATAGTAGCAGTAGTAACTGCACCAGATAAGCCGCAAGGGAGAGGCCATAAAATACTTCCCCCACCTATTAAAGTAGCTGCTGAACAGTATGGTATACCTGTTTTGCAGCCTACCAATTTACAGAGTCCTAGTTTTCTTGAAATTTTAGATAGTTATGAGGCTAATTTATATGTAGTGGTAGCTTTTAGGATGTTGCCTAAGTTAGTATGGAATAAACCATCTTTAGGGACTATTAATCTACATGCTTCCTTATTACCTCAATATAGAGGCGCAGCACCTATTAACTGGGCTATTATGCAGGGTGAGTTAACAACTGGCCTTACTACCTTTTTTATAGAAGAAGCCATTGATACTGGTAATATTCTATTACAAGACAAAGAGCCTATTTATGAAATGGATACAGCAGGTACCTTGTCAGAGCGTCTTAAATATAAAGGTGCTAATCTATTGTTAGAAACAGTACAAGCCATAGCATCTAATAATTGCAAAGCTGTTCCACAGTCAAATGTTGTACTACATAAGGCTCCTAAAATTTATACAGAAGATTGTCAAATAAATTGGCACCAATCCACTGCTAAAGTATTTAATTTTATAAGAGGCTTGTCTCCTTATCCAGGTGCATGGACTATTTTAAATAATATACATACCAAAATATTGTTGGCACATCCACTACCTATCCCTACCTGCTCTCCGGGTGAGTTCTGTTCTGATAACAAAAACTATTTATGTATTGGTACACAGGATGGCGCCATTTCAGTAGAACAGCTCCAACCTGCCGGGAAAAAGTTGATGGATATCCAATCTTTTTTAAGAGGACATAGACTTTTTAGCTAGTAGAATTATTTTTTTATCAAGATTAAAAAATGACTATATTAGCTAACATATAAACAGGTCTAAAAATATAACTCTATTATTAAAGGCAACTATTATGGATGAAATTCAAAAGCAGTTAGATAAATCCGATCAGCTGATGCAAAAAGCTTGTACGCATACGCAAATAGAATTTAGTAAAATTCGTGCTGGAAGGGCTATGCCAGATATGCTAGATGGTATTAGTATTTTATATTATAATGCTATGACCCCACTTAACCAAGTAGCAGCTATTACTACTCCAGATGCAAGAACACTAGTTATTAAGCCATGGGAGAGAAAATGTATTCAGGAAATTGAAAAGGCGATTGTTAATAGTAAGCTAGGACTTAATCCACAAAATGATGGAGAAGTGGTTAGGATTATTGTTCCTCCACTCACCGAAGAACGTAGAAAAGATCTGGTAAAACAAGCAAAAAACGAAGCAGAAAAAGGTAAGATTTCTATAAGGAATATTAGAAAAGATATTAAGGAAACATTCAAACATCTACAAAAAGATGGTGCTTCTGAGGATACTATCAAAAGAGCAGAAGAAAAACTGCAAAACTTGACTGATAAGCATATTCATAATATTGATAACCTCTTAACTCATAAAGAAGCAGAAATATTAGAAGTGTAGGAATTATTAAGATTTTAGTTGTGGTAAAACTTAAAACATAATGTAATGGAGGTAGCTATAAAGCTGTCTCCGTTACACATCTTCTGAACCATTAAACTAAATTAAAAGTGGTTTTCGATACCATCTACCCACACTAGCTAGCTATAACTTAATAGCAATCTCTATAAAAATCTCAAGAAAATGAAAGCTATTTTTAACGTATTAGAAATAGGTGGATAGGATAGATGCTAAGGCTAAAAAATTTATGTTTGGATGGTTTGAGAAAGAATATATCAAATAAAGCTAAAAATTTTCTTATTGACATATCATTTTAATTTTTGCATTATTTACTATCTGGGATAAATTGTTAGCTTTTAGCATCTACCTTCTTTGTTATGATCATATTCTTTTAAGTACTTATGTTTACCCTAGACCTATTACAAATAAATAGTCAAAAATATAGCATACTATATCCTTATATATTTTTAAGTTCACATACTAGTATTTTTCTAGAACCATACTTTATTTATATGCGGGTGTTAAAAACTGTCACTCAAACATTTTATCCCTATGCCAAGAAACTTTAAAAAGCATCTTCTTTTAAGTCAAGTATTTATCTTAGCTCTACTTAGTAATATTATCTCTTGCAAATGTGGTAATAAAGAAGATACTATTGGTGATCTTACCTTTAAAGTAGAGCCTCGCAGTTTATCAGAAACTAACACAAATACCATAGTCACTTTTCAGCTAACAGAAGCTCGCAAGCAAGCTAATTTAGGAAAATTTCAACTAAACGTACGAATAATCCAACAAGAAGGAGGGTCGGGCAGTCAGCTAAAATATCAAAATGCTGAAGGAGAAAAAAGAAAGGTAGAAGAACTAACCGAACAACTGAGTCATTTTACTTCATTAAACAGTTTAAAGGATAGTAATTCTTCTTTAAAAATAGACTTTAAGGTAAAACCTGGTAAGGGGGTTACACTATTAATATATCAATTTGAGGCTTTTGATGCGGAAGGAAGTTTGATAGATAGTTATCCTGTAGAATATAAACCTGAGAAGCTATTCCCTACTCTTAGTTGCAAGAGTGAAGAAAACATGGAAGGGGAAAATAAAGAAATTAAATTAAACATCCATAACCCTAATAACGAGACCATAGCAGCTGGTACGCTTAAATTACAAATAACGCGGATCCAGGGTACAGAGGCTGAAATAGTAGGAGCTAATTCTACAATTATCCCCACTACCTATGAACTAGAAATAGGAGAAGCTATAGCAGGTACCCAAGACCTAGCCAAAAATTTGTTCATAGACTCGAAAACTGATTTTGAGGCTACCTTTAGCATACAACTAATTCATCAAAGCAAAATACGAAGCAATAATACTATAACTGTAAGCTGGGAGCAAGGTATGTTACTTAAGCTAGATGTGGACTATATGGGAGATCCACGTATACTTAGTTATAGTACAAAAAATGTTGGTACAAAAGATGCAAAGAATGTAAAACTAGCATATAGGAGTAAAACGACAGGTGTTCAGTTAGCTGGTATGTCGCTTAGTGAGGGGGAATTCAAGGAAATAGTAATAGGAGATATAAGCAAAGGTGCCAAAAGGGAAAACCAGGTCTTAGGAGAGATAGATTTTGGTACTAACCAAAGTGCTGAATTTGAATTTAAACTGATCGATGAAGCTGGGAAGGAACAAATTCAGAAGCTTACTTTTTATGCTTTAGATATACAATTAAGTATAGAAGGGTTAATTTACCATAATAATATGGTGACTTACCAGATAAAAAATCAAGGAAGGGATATGGCAGGAGACGTGCAGGTACGCTACACCAATATCAGTAAAAATGATCAAGAAAGGGAAGTTACATTAGCTACTAAGGCCACAGCGACTACAGCAAGTATGAGAATAGATAAAGTGTCACCTTTGGTAAGTCTTTCGGTCGATTTCAAACAAGCAGATGAAGCACTATTTCGCTTTGAGATACTTTACAAAGGTAAGCCAATTAGCCATGGAACAAAAGATTTACCTATTAAGGCAAAAGAGGTCAACCTAAAGCTAGTTCCTATAGGTCTAGTTACAAATGATATTTCATTAACAGGAGATGAGAAAGTATTCAAATGTAAGATAGAATTAGAAGCTGATAGTAGGCCTGTTATAGGTATAGACCCTAAGTATGTAGCTATAGCTATCAAGAATAAGATAGGTAACAGTAGTTTTATAACAAAGAATGCTCGAGATAAAGTAGATATCAGTCAATTAGGGGGTGTTGAGTTAGGTAAAATTGGGGATGATCTAACGTTATATATAGATCAAGCTAGAGCAAAAGAAGCGGAATTCGAGCTAATACTTAGTTACAAAAATAAACCTCAAGCCACGCCACTAAGTGTAAATTGGCAAGAAGATAATATCAAAATACAAAATTTGGCTTCATTTGTAGGCAATAATGAAGCTAGCTTCACACTCTGCAATAATGTAGCCGCTATCGATCCTAGTAAGCTGACTATAGAATTAACTAGCGATGCTAATAATAGTTTTACATTAATAAAAGCTGATAAAACTATTGGGAATAATAGTATGACCCTCGACCAATTAATTGGAACTGACCAAGTAGCTATTAATGTTTCAACACATCCTATTCGGTTCAGGTTAGCTAAGGCTGTTGATAGTGTTGATGTAGACCGTGTTACCATTACAGTAAAACGTGGCACAACTGAACTAGCTAGCGAGCAAGCAAAATGGAAAGCTGAGGAAGCTAGTTTTGAAGTTAGAATGGAAAATCTTGTGGAAAATAGGTGGTTTGATGATACTACAGCTATTCCTATTACAATAATAAATAAAGGACGTACTATAAAAACGGACCAAATACAAATTAGGCTTATTCATGAAAAAGGAATTAAATATAAGTTAGGTAATGTTAGCGAGGATAAGATTAACATAAGCTTATCTTCTATTCTAGGAGAAAGAATTTCCTCTGAATGGACAACAATAATGCCTCACACATTTAGTTTAGAATTAGATGGAATATTGCCTACAGATAAATATGTCGCTCAACTTAAATTACAAGTTTTTTACAAAAATGATTGCTTGTATACCAAAGATTTGATCTGGATTAATAAGCATCAATTTAGCCAAAGCTTTGATGTACTTAAAAAAGAGATAAAACAATTGCAAATCAATTTTAATACAAATAAAAAGGATGTGCAGGAATTCTTAAAAAAGAATGACTATGATAACTGGTTCAACAGGGTTTCTAAAATTATTGCTGACAAGGAAGAAGCTAAGGATATTCAGATAAGAGCTGTAGACTTAGTAAATAAGCTCAATGCTGAGGTTCAGCGTAATGAGAAAATCCAAGTTGAAACTGAAATTATTCAAGTTGCTGAGCAAATTGGTGTTGATGCTGATAGTTGTGATTTAGATGCTTTTGAAATGGTAGACCAACAGATTTCTACTTCTCTCAAGAATTCTGAGAAAAATGCTACTGAAGCTGCTTTGAAAGTTGATGAACTTAACAGGCTTTTTATAGGAAGTTCTGGACTTATGGAAACGATTGGAGATGTTATGCAATATGTTAATAATACTGTTTTTATTGAGCGTGAGTTGAAAAAAAGTAGTGAAGTGTTAACTCGTATTGAGAATTCTACTAATATTATTTATGGTGAAGTTATTAAAGAACGAATCGATCAAGCTGAAACTAAGTGCAAACTTATTACTACTAATAATAAAGCTGCTGTAAACTCTGTCATGGAAGCTTTGTTAACTGTTGTTAGCAAAAATAGGATTAACATCGAAGAATTTAAAGAAGTAATAAATATAAATAAAGCGCATGTTGAAAGTTATTCCCAAGCAATTAATAATTATTTTGATAATAAAAATACTTCCTTTTTTAAATCAATTGATCGCGAGATTGAAAATAAAATTAAAGATCTCTTTTCTGGATTTAAATTAAATTTTACCGACTATGATACTAAGGCCTTTTCAGCTTGTAGACTTGCTGAATTCATCTGTTCAGAGGCCAAAAATTGCTTTAATGCAGGTGCTTCTATTGACTCAGAGGTTATTGATAAACTTAATAATCTCAGAAATGAAATTCAAGAAATTTACAAATCCCTCATACGAAATGTAAAAGAAGCTTATGATACAAGCACAATGGCCGTTTCATCTATCCTTACTAAAGTTGAGCAAGAACTTTCCGAATTAGAAAGGCAAGAACAAACTAAGCTCATTCAGCAACAAATTCAACATGCAATAAAAGTTCTTGGATGGATCGATAAATTTTATGTAGAAAATAAATTTGATGAAAATACTGGATTGGAATTGCAGTCCAAAGTTTCGGAAATAATAAGTAAGCTAGATAGCCTAGATGAGCTTTCACTTGTTTGGGGATAATAATTCCTCTAGACTGAAAACTAAGACTAGCTCATATAAAAAAACCAAGTGAAACTTCTATAATATTCCACTTTTCAACTTAACAGTAATTGTATATATAAACTTCAGATTTATTAAGGTATATCAACAAGGAATATAATTAGTAATAGCTGCCAAGTAAGCAAGAAATGGAGATTTTATATTCTTTTACCACATTTCTGTTCCTATAGTTTCAAATTGCTTTAAGTCGACAAGAGGTTTATCAGTCGCCTTAATTTTTTCAAACTTGTATGGTAATTGCTTTTATTAAGGTTTGCTTTATATAGTATTAGTTTACATTTGAGTTGCTGCAAAGAGTTGGAAAAGAAGCATTATCCTTTTGATAATTACTCGCTTGGTAAATTTACTGCCCTCATGCAGAAGCGTGCCATGAGCCGAGAAGATCTACAGTAAATTGTAACCCTACCGTTCCTCGAGGATAATAAGCTTCAGGTGGCCAGGGATTATTTTTTGTTTAGCTACTACGAGCAACGCATAAATTTCAGGGATATGGCAAGTCTTAAATGGAAGCAAATTGTGGAAGACCGGGTTGTATATACATGTCTAAAGATGGGTAAGATGATGCAGTTCAAACTGATGTTACCAGCACTGGAGATATTAGAAAAATATAAGCGAGCGACAAGTGGGGAAAAGAGGACTTTGTTTTTCCTATCTTAAATAAGAATGAACATATCACACACCATCAAATTTCCAATCGAATCAATCGAGTTATTGTTAGATTAATATAGATAACTGATTATTTATTTTAGCTATCAATAAATCAAGTGACTTTTCAATCATATGCACCTGCTCGCTATAACATTTCCCTTTGTGCTTGAATTTTGTTAAATAATGCATAATTAAACTATTATATCCTTCTACAGTATATGTCTCTGACTTACTTTGGATATGCTTATCCTTTGGAATAAACTCACCATAACTCTTCCAATAATCGCTACAATAAATTTGGCTTAGCGTTTTTATCTTTTCCCATAACCTTAATCCTGTTTTGTTTGATCGGTTTCCACACACATATGAGAGGAACCGTTTACTAAGTCTATCAACAGCAATCCATACTCAACAGTACTTTTTTGAGCCTACATACGTATGCAACTCATCTAGCTCTATACCTCTTCTGGCTCTTGGGTAGTGAGTGGGTAGAGTTGCTTGTTCTCCCGATGCTTCTATCCATTGATAGACGGTGCCATAGCTTATTTGAAGTAGGTTGCCAATAGCGCGAAAGCCTAGCCCTTCTAAATACAATTGTAAGGCTAAGCGCTTGGTTTGTATTGGTTTGACACCAGATTTTGGCTGGCTGTATAACGAAACTGGCAGCTCTTGTATTGATAATGTTGTATGCCTTTTAGTAATCTCATTCTTACAGTTTTGGATATTACTACATTTAGGATAATTTATACTTTTTCTCCTAAAAAACAAATTTATACTAATTTAATAATTTTCTATTTTATTGTTTTATTGTGGGTTAGCCCTGATAAGGTAGCTCCTAATAGCAATTAATCTACATTCTAGCCTTTGGGATGCATATAGTAAAGGTTGAGATGACTAATTATACACACTTTATTTTGCTTACAGTATAAAATCCTTGTTTATCGGTAGCTATTCTGCCTTAAATATCTTATTTTATAATAAGCTACCTATCCATAAAAAGAATTTAAAAATTCCTCAAATAACTGTTTTATTTCTATGTTAACCAAATTAAAAAATTTAAAGGGTTATCTTATTCTAAGCTATTTATTGAGCTTGTTCCCTATCTTAAACACTGTTTCTTGCCGATGTGATAATGGTGAAATGGGAGGAAGTGGCGGTTTGACTATGGAAGTAAATCCTCGTAATCTCATGGGGGATGCTACAAAAACAACAATTTCCTTTCAGTTAGCACAGCCTGATAAAATGGCTGATTTAGAAAAATTTAAACTAAAGGTTAGCCTTGAAAAGCAGGAAGGGGGTATAGCTTCTCATTTACATTATGCGGATGCTGAAAATGAAATTAAAAAAGCAAAGGAAATAATAGAAACATTAACTCATTTTACAAAAAGCGCTAGTTTAGATGATTACAGGACATCCTTTCAAGTAGATTTGAAACTAGTGCCTGATATGGAAACTACAGAATTAAAATATAGGCTTGAGTTGTTCAGTGAGCAAGGTGAGTTAGTGGACGGTACTGATTTAAGCTGGAATGCTTATAAGGAACTTAGATTTACACAGGAGACTCCCAATAAAATACAAGGTGATAACAAAGATATCAAATTAAAATTATATAATCCTAACGCTAATTCTATTAGCGCGGGCCAGCTTAAATTAGTTATAAATAGAACTGAGGGTTCTCAAGCTACAATAGAAGGCGCTGCACCGACTGCAGATGAGGGAAAATATGAAATAGTGTTGGCATCAATAGCAGGTAATCAGGAATTAGAAAAAACTTTAACTATAAACGCTAAAAAAGATCTTAAAGCTAGCTTTACCATTCAACTATACTACCAAGAAAAAGCACAAGGTAATCCTGTTACAGTAAGTTGGGAGCAAGGTATGTTGCTTAATTTAGGTATAGAACGTAAGAAAGGAAACTCACGTGTACTTACATGCAACATAGAAAATAATGGTACTGTATCTGCTAAGGGAATAAAGCTACAATACGTTGGAAAAACCGAGGGCGTCAAGTTGCAAGGAAAGACCCTTATAAAAGATAAAGTTGAAAAAAAAGATCTAGGAGACATAGCTGTGGGAGCCAAAGGAATACATACAGAGCTAAAAGAATTAGACTTTGGTACCAATTCAAGTGTAGATATTGAATTTACGCTGGTTTATGAGGGAGGGCAAACTACTCCGAAATTGTATACTTTTACACCTTTAAATGTGGACCTAAGAATAGATAAACTGCATTATGATCCTACTGAGGGGTATATTATATATACTATTAGAAATAATGGTAATGATGTAGCTGAAAAAGTAAAGATAAAATACACCAATATAGGTGAAGATAATGAGGGGAAAGAGGTTACATTAAAAGAAATAAAAGAAAAGAAAGAAGTTGTGACTCAGGAAGTAACCATAGCTCCTAATACTTCAACAGAGGAAAGACGTCTTTTAGTAGATTTTAAGAAGGCAGACAAGGCAACTTTTGAATTCGGAGTACTGTATAATGGTAAACCCATTAATCAGGCAACAGAAATAAAGACTTTGGAAGCAAAAGAGGTTGCAATGAAGTTAGTGTCTAAAGATACTGCAACAGGCAACATTTTATTAACAGGATCTAATCGTATGCTAAATTTCACTATAGAAGCGCCAACCGGTAGGCATTCAGACAATATAGACCTCAAGCATGTATGGATAGATATAAAAAGTAACAGTAATAGCTTCCTTTCAAAATCTCCTGTAAGTAAACACAAGCTTGATACCTTAACGAGTGTTAATATAGGTAAAATAGGAAATACAATATCACTTTATGTAAAGCCAGAAGAAGCAAAAGAAGCTCAGTTCGACTTATTCCTTTATTATAAAAAGACACAGCAAGGAATGCCTCTTCATATAGATTGGCAAGAGGATCAATTAGAAATAAAAAACTTACATTCGCTTGTACTTGTAGGTAATAATGAAGCCAGCTTTACACTTTCTAATGCTGTAGGGCCTGTAAATCCCAAGGAGTTTATAATAGAACTAAGTAGTGATAAAGATACTCAGTTTAGCCTTATTGAATTAAATGAAAAACTGCCTCGTAGTCCTAGTTTAGAAGCAATAAATAAAATATGTAAATACGCTACATCAAACAATAGGCCTATAAGACGCTTAGATACGTTAATTGGGGATGACGAAGTAGCTAAAAATACCCCCACCGCACCCATTCGATTTAAATTAAATAAGGCTATAGATCGTATTGATGAGGACAAAGTCACTGTTACGGTAAAACGTGGTGATATAGAGTTGGCTAAACAGTCAGTAGTTTGGAAGGCAGAGGGAGTTAGTTTACAGGTTACAGAACAAAAAAACACAAGGTTGGAAGATAATGCAAAGCTTGAGATACCTATCAAAAATGTAGGCCGAGCTGTACCAATGGACGAAATACGTATCGAAATCATTCATGGTAAAGGAGTTTGCTATAAGTTAGGAAATGTTAGCGAAGATAATATTAATACTACATTAGATAAGGTACTAGGGAAAAGTGGTTCTTCAAAACTTAAACAAAAGGATAAAGTCATGACTTTAAATATGGAAGGTAAATTATCTCAAGAACAATATACAGCTAACCTTACGCTAAAAATATACCATAAGAATGACCCTGAACATATATATATTAAAGAGTTTACGTGGATTAATAAGCAACTGTTTGAGCAAACGCTTAAGAGACTTGAACAAGAAGTTAATAGTTTAAGAGTAGCGTTTAATAAAATTGACAAGAATACCTACTTATCATTGCAATATGATGATAGCCTTAGAGTAAACTATGCAGAATGGGGTAAGAAAGCGCAGGAGCTTACTGTATATAAACATAAAGCCACGCGTATTCAAGAAAAAGCTGCGAATTTAATAGGTAGGCTTGACCCTAAAATACAAACTGAGGAAAGAGATAAAGTGGAAACTAAAATTATAGAAGTTGCCGAGAAGATTAAAACTGATGTGGATGAGTATATTTCAAGTGAGTCTCAAAAAGTACTGGAACACGACGTTACTGCAATTCTAGGAAAAGTTAAGGATGATCTTCATAAGTTTACTGTTCAAAAATCTAAGTTTGAACAAATCGTTATGGGAGATATTAAAGTTGATGAGGCAATAGCAGAAGACGCTACACAATTCTTAAAAAATGTTGTTTCTATTGGTAATAGTAAGATAATAGAACAAGTTAGTGAAGGATTACTTAATAATATTAGCAATTTAATTAGTAATGATAAAGAGTCTATTAAGGAACAAATTGTTCAAGTAAGGTACAAATGCCAAGATATTACTCAACAATTTGAAGTATTTCAAAACAACGCTATAAAAGTTGTAAGTGCAATAGCTGGAAAATTTAAAGATACAATTAAAAAGCTTATAGAAGAAGTAGAGCTAGATTCTGAGCGGCTAGGAATTGTAAGTGTAGAGATTAGTGAATACTTTGGAGATGAGCAGACTTCTTTTTTAAAATCTATTGATGATAAGGTTAGACGAAACAAGGTTATACTAAACATTGAGAATTTATTTTCTAAACCTGAAGAAAAAACTAAAGAGGTTTCCTCTAAAGTTGCAATACTTGGTGAACTTGTTAATCAAATTAATTTACAACCACATATTAGTTCCAACGAATTTGATAATCCTGAAGAGGAAATTAGTAAACATATTCAACAAATGTATAAATCTATACGTACACTAGACAGTATGAGTGAGAAAACTGCTGAAGCTATACTGGTAAAAGCTGAACAAGCGCTGCAGATGATGAATCAAGAAATTCAGACTACAGAGTATGCACTTAAAGATATGCAAGAAATCATTCAAGCTGCTGAACAAATATGTTTCCTTATTGGAAGATCTTATCGTGTAAATGATAAAAAGCATATACAAGGCAGAGCACTTGAAGCAGCAAATAATTTTGTCGATATTATGAACCAATTGAATGAAAAGAAGCAGGTGCATAAGTAGCTTATATTAAATAAAGCAGTATACTTTATAGTTTATTAACTCCTAATACTATTCATAAAGAGTTTAACAAGATAAAAGTAGCTTGCTAGAAGATAAACGGCTAGCTGTTAGAATTTAATACGATTAAGGGATATATTTGGGTAAAGCTATATAATTATTATAAAAGTAGAGTCTATGTATATCCTTTCTGGTTATAGCTATCATAGTAGCAAAGGACCATACTTGCAATTGGATGAGATAGCTAGCCAGCCCACAATAAGGCATTATGTGCCTATCTGGGAGGCTTATATAAGCCTTAACATATTAACAAATAAATATTGTATAGGAGGATTTGACTTAACAATTAAACGATCTATACCTTGCCCTAATCAACAAGAGATTGGTAGTAAATCGTTATGTTGCTCTAATTGTAACCAATCTATTCAATTTAACCCTGCTTTTTACAGAATTGCTCCTTCCCAACTATCACAACAGCAACAATCTTATAACTTACAGCCTCATGCTGTTTATCTAGCATATTTTGGAGGCAATATAATAAAAGTGGGTATTGCTAATCAGAAACGAATCTATACCAGATGGCTGGAGCAAGGTGCACGTGCTGCAGTGGTTTTGCAATGTCTGCAAGATGCTTATGCAGCTAGGACACTTGAGGAATATATAAATACTACCTATAATATTCCAGAACGTATTACTATCAAGCAGAAACAGCAATGCTTACATATGCCTTATTATTTTGAGGATGCTAGCATAAAACTCAATGCCTGTAGGAAAGCTATTTATGCCAATCTGAGTACCTTATCCATGGACAATCCTATACAAAATTTACAGGATGCTTACTTCCATAAAAAGCAGCCTTTTCCTTTGTACCAATCACCTAAAGAAAGCCAGCGTACTATTGCTGGATACGGCTTGGGAATGGTAGGAGAGGTGCTTATTTATGAACAGCAAGGATATTGTTTTATACAACCTCTTAAGTCATTGCTAGGCCAGGTTCAAGTACGCTTAAATGAAAAAGAAGTACCCATTCCTGTTAATATCCAAACTCAATTAAATCTTTTTGGGTAACTGCATGATGTAGTTAGCAAAACCTAGCAAGTGTGTTTCTTCAAAGCTATTGGCTATGATTTGTAGGCCTATAGGTAAGTTTTGATGATCTGTACCATTAGGAATAGAAATGGCTGGTAGCCCTGCCACAGATGCTAACGTTGTATACACATCTGCCCAATACATAGCTAAAGGATCATGTGCATTAAATCCTATCTTAAATGCAGTGCTAGGCGTAGTAGGCAGTAAAATAAAATCATAATCAGATAAAATAGCTTGTAGTTTGTCTTTTATCAATCTTCTTATCTTTTTCGCTTTTATATAACAATCCTCATAATGGTTGGCCCCTAATACAAAAGCACCCAACAAGATTCTTCTTTGTACTTCTTGTCCAAAACCTTCTGACCTAGTTTTGGTGTAAAGTTCTTCTATAGTATGAGCAGACGGACTTCTATACCCATACCGTACGCCATCTAAACGCGCTAGGTTAGCACTAGCTTCAGCAGTGGTAAGTACATAGTAAGTAGGTAGTACATATTCTAATAATGGAAAGTCGATAGCTTCTACTTGGTGGCCTGCTTGCTTTAAAGCATCCATAGTAGCAGTTGTGTGTAATCTAATTTCGTCTTGTAGACCTGTATAGGCTAATGTTTCTTTTAAATAAGCAATTTTAGCTTTTTTACCAAAAGTTAAATAATCACTATAATGAGGTACTGGTTGTTTAGATACCGTGCTATCAAATGTATCAGCACCTGCAACAACTTCTAGTACAGTAGCACAATCACGTATATCTTTAGCAAAAATACCTATCGTATCAAAAGAGGATGCATAGGCAATCATACCGTGACGAGAAATTCTAGAATAGGTAGGCTTAAGTCCTATAATACCACAAAAAGCTGCTGGTTGCCTTACCGAACCGCCTGTGTCTGTTCCTAGGGCTACATGACACATATCGGCTTGTACAGCTACTGCTGACCCTCCTGATGAGCCACCTGGTACACGAGTAGTATCAATGGCATTTCGTACAGGCCCAAAAGCAGAGTTCTCATTAGAAGAACCCATTCCAAACTCATCGCAATTCTGATGTCCAATAATAATAGCATCCTCATCAACCAAGCGCTGTACACAAGTGGCGCTAAACTGTGAAACAAAACCTTCTAATATTTTGCTGCTTGCTTGTACAGGATGGTCCTGATAGCATAGCAAGTCTTTAATACCTACTACCATGCCTGCTAGTTTCCCTGCTTTTTGTTGGTGTAGCTTGTGTGTTACTTGAGCAGCTGTTGCTAAAGCTTCTTCATCATAAGTCCTAACAAATGCATTAAGATTTTGTTGATTATCAATATTATATAGGCATTGTTTAACTATATCAATAGAGATGCTTGGCTCGTTTTGTAGTGTATCAATTAAACTTGAAAAAGGTTTTAATTCAGTAAGTTTTCCCATTTCTTTATAATATATATGGATTATTTGCTTTAAACCAGTCAATAGTTATGTGTCCCAGACAATTAAATAGTATGGTGAACACTATTAGCAAATGTATAACTTGCCAAAAGTAACTAACTCTACCAACCTTATCAAGCGTCTGCAAACCTATTTAGTTATTTGCAACTCTAATCAAAAAATGATTATGCATTACAAATAAGCATCAAATTAATTATTGCTTTTTAAATAAACTCCTTGAAATCCTTGAAAGTTTTGGTATAAGTAATTTATTGGCTTGGTAATAAGGTTTTATTGTGGCATAGTAGTCTACCTATAGCCTATTTTTAAAAGTTAATTGATTTTATAGGTGACTAAGCTTAAAAAATTAACCGCATTCTAGTTATCACTTATGTTTATGCTGATTATACTTATGATTTATCTATAATAAATCCTATGCCAAGCAGCTTTATAAATTTTTAAATAAGTAAGCATATAGGGTATAAAAAGTAAAAAATAGTAAGAGTCATTTTGCATTAGTGTAGGCATGGCTTTTAAATTAAAATAGCTTTATTAGTTTTTTTGAAAAATAAGCTGTTTATTTGGGTCTAAATATGATTGATGAATTGACTGTGATACTACCTTTTATCTCATCTTGCAAAGGCTAATATGAATTATTAACGCTTTCTCTGTTGTAAATAAACGGAAATGGTTGTTAAAGTTTGATTTTTAAAAGCCTCCTAAATTTGCATCTGACCTATGCTTAATTGATTTCAAGAAGCAGATAAGTAGCCTTATAGTATATATTATGCTTGCTAGGTTATAGGTAACTCAAAATATGGTTGCTGTTGAAACTTTTAAATAGCCAATATATGAAAAGTGCAAAGCTTATACATAAAGTATGTTGCCAGCTTAAGCCTTTTATCCTATGAGCATTTATCAACATTACAGAATTTAATTTTTAAGACCTAGTCCTAGGAATGGATATAATAAATACGTTATGCCTGGGACATTTAACTATTATTTATTTAATCCAAACTATGACTAATTTCCAAGAAATGGGGCTTTCCCCAGTACTTACCCAAGCTTTAGATAAACTAAGTTTTACCCAGCCAACTGCGATCCAGGCAAAAGCTATACCTTTAGCATTACAGCAAAA
Source organism: Candidatus Amoebophilus asiaticus 5a2 (assembly GCF_000020565.1). Taxonomy (GTDB): domain Bacteria; phylum Bacteroidota; class Bacteroidia; order Cytophagales; family Amoebophilaceae; genus Amoebophilus; species Amoebophilus asiaticus. The sequence continues at coordinate 1,711,777 of NC_010830.1, read as the reverse complement.
GGATATTTTAGGATCAGCCCAGACTGGTACAGGCAAGACATTAGCTTTTGCTATACCTTTAATTAATAAGTTATTAAGCGACCCTACGAGTATGGGGCTTATCCTGACGCCAACTAGAGAGTTAGCTCAACAAGTTGCTACCAACATTAACCAACTTCTTTTTAAAAGCTCTTTTATAAAAACGGCTTTGCTAATAGGTGGAGAACCTTATAACAAACAGTTAGCTCAACTAAGATCTAATTTACGCATTATTATTGGTACGCCTGGTCGTGTTATTGACCATTTAGAAAGAGGTAGCTTTAATCCAAAAGATATAGACTTCTTGATACTTGATGAAACAGATCGTATGTTCGATATGGGCTTTTCGATACAATTAGAACAAATTGTTAGCCAGCTTCCTACCCAGCGACAAACTTTGATGTTTTCTGCTACTTTCCCACCTAAAGTTGAAAAGTTAGCTGCAAAATATATGCAGTCACCTGAGCGTATATTTATGAATGAGTTTGACTCAATGGCTATTGTAGCACAAAACTTAACGCAAGAAATTTTAGAGATTAAAGAAGAGAATAAATATTTTGAATTGCTTACTCAGTTAAATAGCCGAGAAGGTACTATCCTGGTATTTGTAAAAACAAAAGATAATGCTGAACATTTATCGCTTCGGTTAAATAAAGAAGCTTATAATACTTGTGCTATTCATGGCAATTTAAGGCAAACTAAGCGTGAGCGTGTGATGCGTGCCTTTAGACAAGGACGTCACCAGATTATGGTTGCTACAGATATTGCTGCACGTGGCTTGGATGTACCCCATGTGAAACATGTAATCAATTATGATATTCCGCATGCACCAGAAGATTATGTGCATCGTATAGGTAGGACTGCTCGTGCAGGTGCTAAAGGTTTTGCACTCAGCTTTGTTTCTTCTCAAGACCGTAAAAGGTGGAATGCTATTCAAGATTTACTGAATCCTAAACAGGCGAAATCTGACCGAAACAGCGAACAGCATGGTTCACGTAATAGAAATTCACGGAATAATAATTCAAGACCGCGCTCACAAAGTATGGATTCATCAAGGGGCTCAGAAAGAGATAGGTTTCAAAAGAGTTTCCCATCTTCTAGAAATGGTGGAAGTTCAGAATTTTCAAGGTCACGTTCACAAGGCATGGGTTCAGCAAGGGATTCTGAAAGAGATAGATTTCAAAGAAGTTCAGCATCCTCTAGGCATGGCGAAAGTTCGGATTTTTCAAGACCACGCTTGCAAGGCACAGATTCACCAAGAGATTTTCAGAGAGATAAATTCCAAAGAAGTTCTACACCCTTTAGGCATAGCGAAAGTTCAGAGTTTTCAAGATCACGCTCGCAAGGTACAAATTCACTAAGAGGGTCAGAAAGAGACAGGTTTCAGAAAAGCTCGTCTCCTTCTCGTTATGGCGGGAATCCAGAGTTCTCAAAATTTCGATCACAAGGTTCTGATTCAACAAAAAGAAGCTTCCAAGAGAAGGGAGGACAAAAAGCTTTTTCACCTTCTAGACGTATTGAAGCTGCTCCAGAATTTTCTAATAAGGGATTTAATAAAAAGAAATTTAGTGATAAAAAACGTTATCAGTAACAATACAATTATTTGATAGATTTAGATTATAGACTGTATTGATAGCGTAACTAGCCACTAAGTAAGTAACATTATTGGGAAGTCTTTTTGCAAATTGCGGGTAGGAACAGAAAGTCTTACTTAGAAATACAGTTTACTGTTAGGATAAGCCAGCGTTTATAGCCTATTGGCAAGTATAAACGCTGGTTGTCTTTACTAGAAAAGAGATTTTGCTGAAGTTTTCCTACCTTTTATCTTTAGAATAATTTATATTAAAGATGCTGCAAAACGTTTACTTAGTAGATTGCCTAAATTTTTAATACCTAAACTTATTATTTTACAAAAGCTAATCTGTTTTTTTATACTTTAAATACATATTTTGCCTCTTGACTTTTGCTTAATTGTATATAGTATGCCTCCAGTCTATTTTTTTCTAGTCGCCGTTTCGAAACGACTCTATTAAACTAGGATACAATATATAATAGGGCATAAGTGTCTATTTTTGTATACTGAAAGCAACAAGAGAGAACTTAAAAGTTAACTATTTAACCTTTGCTGACGCTTTTTAATGGCCAGCGGATACTTAAGGCCTTCGCAATTTGTTAGATCTATCTCAACAGCCCCCACTAAAAGTTTAATTTTGATCTTAACAGGTATTTTATTTTCGTCATCTGATAAAAATAATTCTACTGAATTTTCTCCAGCAAATATAGATTTACCGGTTGAAGTAAAAGGAACCAAAGGCGCTAATACTAATGTATTAATGTAACCTAGTTTAGTTTTAATGGTTCTTTTGCCTAGAAATTTAGTTTTAAATTTCTCATACAGAATATCATCAAAAAAAACAGGACTATATAGTATATCTCCAACACGAACTGTACTAAAATCTAAGTTTCTTAATACATACCAAGTGCTTACTATATCTTGTACATTATCATAAATTCCATATTCATTTCTTCTTATTACATGTGTTTCTGTAGTATCTAACTCTTCCACTACTATCAGTTTTTTTGTATGGTCAAAATTTACTTTTTCATTTTTTCTATAGGTTCCCTCTTGAATGTTCCGGTAAAAGCGTTGTGGTATTAAAGTGACTGTATCTAGATAGCTTCCAAAATGGTTTTTCATTTTTAAGAATAGGTAAAGTGCTCCTTTAGACTCTCCACACACATCAATTTTATAGCAGGGCTTTTCATTGACTATATATATCTTTTTATCTATTTGCATTACTACTTCACCAGCCTCTACCCAACCATAATGGACCTTATAAGTAATTTTTTCTCCAGGAACTAAGCTCTTGTTGTCGGTTATTTTAGAAGGAAATGCTATTTCATGTGCTTGGGAACTACTTAATACAAATACAGTAAAAAGTAGACATAATAGATGTTTCATATACTATAAATTAAGGCTGCTTGTGCTATAAAATAAATAAACAAAAAGGCGAATAACTAAGCGAATTTTTAAGTAAATAAATTCAACCTACTATTTAGTAGAATGCAATAAAATTCTTGATAAAATTCTATTTTTTATTATAAAAAAGCTAGATTTGAATTTGTTTTTCGTAAAAAATAAATAGCCATGGCTAATATAGCAGATTGCTATATATTTTAACTTATAGTTTATGATTGTACGCACCAAGAAATACAAACTTCCTATACGTACCTACATGCTTCTAGGACTTAAGAATATTATCCGTGAGCAATGGTGGGTTTTCTTAATTGCTATCGGAATATTATCACTTACTTTTTTTCTTAAGTCAATATGGTTGGTAGTTATTCCAAGCTTAGGGCTAATCTTATACTTCCTGTTTTGGCTTATACAGTTTTATGGAGTTACTCAGCTAGCAGAAAATAAGATTGTTTTTGAACGTTTGGGTTATGAACTGACTAGTCAGCAAATCATTATACAAATTGATACTAAGCGTGGTATGCCAGTAGCTTGGGAGCAAATTAAAAGAGCTAGTCAAGGAAAAGACTACTTTTTATTAGTTATTAATAAAGCTCATCTGATACACCTACCTTACAAAATTTTTAATAGTAAAAATGAAATTAAATTTGTAGAAACCATCCTTAAACGTAAAGGCTTGATTAGATAAACTTTCTTGAATAAGAAAGGAATCCTTAATCCATAAACAGATAATGCTTGCATGGTGTATGTTTAACCTGTATAACTAGCTTTATTTAGTTATTAGTTAATAAAGTAAAGCTTTACACGCAAATTAATTAGCTATTCAAGTTACTTATCAATTATATACAGAAGTAAGGTCTTTCCTTGAATGTTTAATAAGCAGTCCAGTAACAGCAACCTAGAACCTACGCACCAACGGAGAAAGTAAGAAAAAATTTTAAACTTTATATTCTATATTTGCTGTCTGATGTGATTTAAAGAGATGAATACAATATCAAGCATATGAATAGGCCTGAATTTGATGATATATTTATACAATTAGCGCTTCAGTTAGCTAAGCGATCGCATTGTGTAAAATTGCAAGTTGGCGCTGTTTTGGCTAAAGATACACGTATTATTTCTATTGGCTATAATGGGCCACCTTCTGGAACTTACAATTGTGATGAGCAATGGCCAGGAATAGGTTGCCCTAGAGATGTTAAAGGTGGCTGTTCTTTGGCCATACATGCAGAACAAAATGCTATTCTATATGCCTTAAGCAACCAAGCTGCCGTAACAGGTGCTACCCTTTATATTACTTTATCGCCTTGTTTGCCTTGTGCACGTATTATCTTTACAGTAGGCATTAAAAGGGTTGTTTATGTTCAGTCTTACGCGGCTTATAAAGGATTATCTAAAGAGGAAGGATTAGAATTTTTAGACTCTTTTGGTGTAAAAGTAGAGGCATATCAACAATCGAATTATAACAATATCTCTACAATCTGATAGTTGTCTTCCTTATTGAATAATATTAACTTCAGGTTCTAACATAACACTAAAATTCTCGGCTACACTTGCCTGAATTGCTTGTGCTAACTTGTATACAGCTTTGCCTGTTGCTCCTCCATAATTAACAATAACTAATGGCTGGTGTAAATGTACACCTACTGCATCGTGCCTATATCCTTTCCAACCAGATTGTTCTATAAGCCAAGCTGCAGGTAGTTTGGCATAACCGTTTGCTAGAATATGCACTGGTATATTAGGGTATTTGTTTCGAAGTAGAGTAGCTTTAGCTTGGTCGATAATAGGATTTTTGAAAAAACTCCCAGCATTGCCTATATAAGCTGGGTTAGGAAGTTTCTGTTGGCGAATATAAATAACCGCATCACTAATGGCTTTAATAGATAAGGTTCTAGGCTTCATGGAAGCTAGGACTTCTTGTATAGCACCATAGTTTGTCTGAAAAGTGGGCTGCTTGTTTAAGCGTAGTGTTACTTGCAAAATAATGTATTGTCCTTTCAGGCTGCTTTTAAATATGCTATCTCGATAACTAAAAGCACAAGCTTCTTTATTAAACTTTTTAATAAGTCCTGTGCTTATTTCAAGTGCTTCTAAGGATTCAAATACCTCACTAAATTCTACTCCATAAGCTCCAATATTTTGTATAGGTGCTGCGCCTACCGTACCCGGAATTAATGATAAATTCTCAATGCCTGCATAGCCTTTTTCTATGCAGTATAAAACTAAACTATGCCAGTTTACACCAGCGCCTACGTGCAACCATATATGATTATTATCTTCTCCAAGTTTTTCTATTCCTTTTATATCCATGTGTATAACCCACCCATCGAAGTCCTTTACAAAAAGGATATTACTGCCACCTCCTATAGTTAATTTTAGTAAAGAGTGTAAACTGCTGTTATTTAATAATTGCTTGAGCATAGCTTGGCTTTTAACCAAACTGTAGTAGCGTGCGGTGGCAGCAATCCCAAAAGTGTTTAATGATTGTAAAGGAATATTCTCTTGTAAATCCATAGGATAGGTTAGCCTGATAAGCTATATGTAAAAGTAGTAGATACCCCCTTAATCAACAAGTTAGTTAGCTTCTTAAATACAATTTCTATTTAAATAAAATTGCTTTATTATCGAGTTGAGATCTTGGCTAATTAAGTATATAGTTTGTATCGTGAATATAGTCTATAAAATAGTTAAGTTTAAAAAAATATTTGATATACAAACATTATTCAGTTGTCTGTCTCAATAAACATCTTCTTGAATCAATTGGTATATTTCATCTAAATATTTTCTTGAATTGAACAACCGGGGCACTTTATTTTGATTTCCTAGCTTATTATTCTTTTTCATCCAAGCATAGAATACGCCTTTAGGTACAGGTCTTATAACTGGCTTTGCAAGAATAAAATCTTTATAACGTTTGGCTTCATAATCAGAATTTAATTCCTGTAGCTTTCGGTCCAATATATCCGTAAACTCATCTAAATTGGTTGGTTCTTGTACAAATTCAATTAGCCACTCGTGTTGTCCTTTTTTACTATCAGATGTATAGTTGGGGCCCGCTGTATAGTCACTAATAGTAGTACCTGTGAGCATGCAAGCGTCAGCAATGGCCATATCCGCATTATCAATAACCAATTCTTCTCCAAAAGTATTAATAAAATGCTTGGTCCTACCTGCTATTTTAATTCTATAAGGTGCAGTTGAGGTAAACTTAATTGTATCGCCAATTTGATAGCGCCAAAGACCAGCATTAGTAGTAATAACCACTGCATAGATTTGTCCTACTTTAACGTCAGCTAAATCAATGACTGTTGGATGGGAATCATCAAGCTCTTCAATGGGTATAAACTCATAATAAATTCCATGATCTACTAATAGCAAGAGTTCAGAGCCATTTATTTGGTCTTGTATAGCAAAGAAACCTTCTGAAGCATTATAAACCTCCATATAATGCGTGTTTGTGGAAGCAATATTTTTAAATAGATCTCTGTAGGGGGTAAAAGAAACGCCACCATGAATGAAAAGTTCTAGCATAGGCCATATTTCGGCAATATTAGTTGCCTGTTTGATAGCTAGTACTTTATTTAATAAGACTAATAACCAGGTAGGTATGCCTGTAATAGAAGTTATATTTTCTTGTGCAGTAATTTGTGCTAACTTTTCTAACTTTTCTTCCCAATTCTCTAATAATGCTATGTCTAGATTAGGTGTGCTAGCCCACTTTGCCCACAAAGGAAGATTTTTCATGATGACAGCTGATACATCACCATATTTTGTATCAGAATTTGGGCAAAAACTATTGGTATATAAACTGCCACCCATAGCAAGGTTTTTTCCATGTAGCAGTTGGCTATGAGGTTGATTGGATAAATAAATAGCAAGCATATCTTTCCCAGCCTTATAATGCCCCTCTTTAAGTGCTTCTGTAGACACAGGTATAAACTTGCTACGGTCATTGGTAGTTCCTGAAGATTTGGCAAACCATTTAATAGGTGTAGGCCAAAGAACATTAACGCTACCTTGTAAGACTTTTTTTATATAAGGATATAATTCCTCGTAAGTACATATAGGTACTTGTTCTTTAAAATGTTGCTTGGTGGCAATTGTATGATAGCTAAATTGTTGTCCATACTCGGTTTGCGCTCCTTTTTGTATAAGTGTATGTAGCAATGTAGCTTGCATATCTATAGGGTTTTCTATAGCATGCTGCAGTCTACTTAGCCTTTGCTTAAGTAGCCAATTAAAAGATTGATTTAATAAGTACATCTAGAAATGTCTAACTTGTACATTTAAGAGATTTAAAATAGTTCTAAGTACATCTTTATTAAACACAAGAAAGTATTTTTGTGGAAGTACGCTTCTTGATGTGTGCGAAGATAAAAGTAATTCTTGAAATTTTTTAATGCATTTCACTATATTGCGTTTTAATACTTAAAGTAATATTATTTAAAAACGACTTTAAAACTTATTTTATGACCTATTTGTATGATAATTCCACACTCTGGATACCTATATTGCTTGGGTTTCTTTTGTTTTTATATTTCTTCCCTGTCAACTTATGGATTACAGCTTTATTTTCAGGTGTACGAGTAAGTCTATTCGAATTAGTTTTTATGCGTATTCGTAGAGTGCCCCCTCGTGTTATTGTAGAGTCTATGATTACCGCCACTAAAGCAGGCTTACAAGTGACTACTACAGAAATTGAAACACACTACCTAGCTGGTGGCAATGTGCCTTCAGTAATTAGGGCTTTGATCTCTGCTGATAAAGCCAATATAAAATTAACTTTTAAACAAGCTACCGCAATAGATTTAGCTGGTAGAGATGTTTTTCAGGCAGTACAGATTTCTGTAAATCCTAAGGTTATTAATACCCCTTCTGTAGCTGCTGTGGCTGCTGATGGTATTCAGTTAGTTACTAAAGCTAGAGTTACTGTGCGTGCTAATATACAACAATTGGTAGGAGGCGCAGGTGAGGATACAATACTGGCTAGGGTAGGGGAAGGTATTGTTACTTCTATAGGATCTGCGGCCAGCCATAAAGAGGTATTAGCTAATCCAGATCAAATCTCTAAATTAGTTCTGCAAAGAGGCTTAGATGCAGGTACAGCTTTTGAAATATTGTCTATAGATATAGCTGATGTGGATGTAGGAGAAAATATTGGTGCTAAATTACAGATAGATCAAGCAAATGCTGATTTAAGAGTTGCAGAGGCTAAGGCAGAAGAACGTAGAGCTATGGCAGTAGCAGTAGAACAAGAGATGCGTGCTAAGTCTCAGGAGGCTAGGGCTCAAGTTATTTTAGCAGAATCAGAAATACCTAAGGCTATGTCAGCTGCTTTAAAAAGTGGGCATATCGGTGTAATGGACTATTACCGTATGCAAAATATAAAGGCAGATACTAATATGCGGGCTGCTATATCAGGAGAAGGTGAACCTAATACGGAAACAGAAGGAAACCCTAACATACAATAAAATTTACAGTAAAAGAATTTTATATGCTTACTACAATAGCAAGTATAAAATATAAAAATATTTTGGTATTGTTAAATTAAGATAGGCAGCTGATTATTTAGCTTGGCCATTAGCAGGTTGAGCGATTTTTCTATCATGTGCACCTGTTTGCTATAGCATTTTCCTTTACGCTTAAATCTTGCTAAATAGTGCCTAATTAAGCTATTATATCCTTCCACTGTATAAGTTTCTGATTTGCTTTGTCGGTGTTTATCTTTTGGAATAAACTGCTCATAACTTTTCCAATAGTCACTACAATACAGCTTGCCTATATCCTTGACGCGCTCCCATAACTTCAGTCCGGTTTGTGTCGAGCGATCTCCACACACATATGATATAAAGCGCTTGCTTATCCTATCAACAGCTATCCATATCCAGCAGTAGACTTTTTTGAACCCACATAAGTGTGTATTTCATCCATCTCGACTATATCTACTTGATCTTGGCTTTCTGGTAAACTTACTTGATCTCCACATGCTTTTACCCATTGATAGACTGTCCCATAGCTTATGTTGAGTATACGCCCTATAGCTCGAAATCCTAATCCTTCTAAGTATAATTGCAACGCTTTTCGCTTAGTATATAGAGGTTTAACATCTGATTTGTGGCTAACTGTGTAACGGAAACGGCAACTTTTACACTGGTAGCGCTGTCTACCTCTAACAATTCCATCTTTACAGCTTTGAGTATTATTACATCGAGGACAATTCATACTTTTTCCTCTAACTTACTAATCCTATCCCAATTTAACAATACCAAATATTATTGTGTGTATCCGTTCAGGCCACAACCATAGAGATCGTCTTAATACACTGGCTTAGCTAAGCAAAAGCATTACTTTGACTCAAGCGGCAGCTTAAGTATAAGCTTAGTATGCACTCGACAAATTTATTGCCCTAAATAGACCAGGTAAAGAGCAGCTTCTTTCTATAGATAACATACTTTCTCAGCTGTCGCTCTGCCAGATTATTAGCCATCTCGATAGATTTATCCTTGGCAAAACGCCATATCATATTGAAGCTATTCACCATCCGCCTGACTATCCTCCTATGGGCTTGGGGTATCTCTCTGATTCTTAGAACCTATTTTAAAAAAACCTATCCTAGCATTAACTCCTCTTGAGCAAAGTGAACAAGCACAAAAGCATTTAGATAGGATTGTCCCTTACAAAGGAGATGGCTTTCTTTTCCAAAGAGCTATTGATAAAGATACTTACAAAGATTTAGAAGGGATGAAAGTCAGCCTTCAGGTTGCTGCCTTTGCGTTGTATAAAGATTTTGCTGCAAATGGACAAGCTAGGCTAGCTAGCACCATTACCTATTATGAAAAGAGGGAGGGGAGTAATGATAAATATTTTCAGACAGGGCTTCCTAGGGAGTTATCTGTCTTACAAGAAAAGGCTCATAAGCTCGAGGATGCTCGCACGGTCGTGATTACTGAAAGCCCTGTTGATGCACTGAGCTACCTGGCAACTTAGTTTAGGGCAAGAATAGGGCTGGAAAATAGTTAAAAGAGGTATGCCCAAGTGAAGAGCCTTTAAATCCATCAACAACAGCTTATATCAGTACTTGTGGTAACTTAACGGATGGTATTAAAAGAGATTTAGGGCAGATATTTGAATTAGCTTCTAAAAGTAACCAGCGGGTAGTGGTGGCTTTGGACAATGATAAGGCTGGAATAAACATGGGTGAAGTCCTTAGCCATATGCTAGAGCAAGCGCAATGTAACTAACATATTGAAGTCCCTAAGTATGGAAAAGACTGGAATGAGGTGCTTGAGCAAGAGTTGCATGGAATAGATCCGGAAATGTACTCTCAAGCAAAGAGATAGCTCAAAAGCAGTGGAGGTTTTTTGAATCAAAACCTTATGAGAAGTCTATTCTAGTACAAGCTGGACTAAATAAGCAAACATTAGAAGCATTTAGTGAGAATTTTAAAACGAGTGAAAAAGTGGTAATGGTTGCTCTCAAAGGGACTGCCAAGGCAGAAATAGCTGGTACTTGGAGTATAAGTATCGACCCAGTGAAAGGGATACAAGAACATATAGACCTCGCTAGTGCACCTGCTGTAGATGTTATTAGGGGGGATGTAAAAAAGCCCATCAGATTGTCCTTGTTACCTCTCCACTAGATGTACTTCTTCACTATAATAATCAAATGAAAGCTATAGAGCAGATGCAAGAGGGTAAGATTGCTAGTACTCTAGGACAAAGGTCGCTTGCCAAAGAGCAGTTAGCAAAGATAGAAAATATGGCTTATGTCTATGTAGAGGCCAGGCTGAAACAAAAGGTAGAGACGCCACTAACTGAGCTATTACAGGCAGCACATGCTAAAAACAAAGAAATTGTTATAGCTTCTAGTAAAGATACTGAAAACCTCATGGGTATTTATTGAGCCTATATTGAAAGAGAATAATTACAAGTACACTAAGCACACGATTGATATGCCAACAGTAAGCCAAAAAGCAATAACTAGCATAAGCAGTAGCATAGGTAGTAGCATTGGGCTTTTCGGGGCTCTAGCAGGTATGAACCAGCCTAGTAAAGAGGAAGAGGATGACGAAGATGATAATAAAAAGGAGCGATCTTTCAAAAGAGATATTTAAAGCTATTATTTTTCTTTGGTAAAGCTAGCCTATATCATGCTACCCTTGATAAAAGGTTATTATATTTTTGCATGTATGTTTTTTAAGGATTAAAATGAATGACCTGGTTTTAATCCTTAAAATTATGAAACATTCTTATACTCTAAATTGGCAATTTATAGTCCATATTTTATTTATAAGCTTATGCGTACAGAGCTGCAGTGGTTTAAATAATCTACCAGTAGGAATTCCAGGGCCAACCAACCACAAACAAAGATTAAATGAACATAATATTCATCCTTTACTTGTCCAAACACCAATAGATCAGAGAGGGCATGTGGTCACTTTTTACCAAGAAGGTAGTCAGTTACAAGCCGAGGTTGAGGAAAAAAACGGATGCTTTAGTAAAATCCATACCTTACCTGTGTATATAGAACAAGGTATAAATTTACAGGAAGTAAACAGTAAACAACATATACATGTGATTCTACCGAAAGGCCAAGAAACAGGATATGTATATGTGGGGCATACAGGTTTAATGGGAGGAGGGGAGAGTAAAGATGAAGGGGAAGAGGAAGATAACGAGAATCAAAAGAATGAAAAAGCTAAAAGTCAACAAAAAAATAAAAGTAAAGGAAAAGAAAAACTAAATAAATCAAAGGAGACACTAGAAAAACTTGATAAAGGAAGTGAAAGAGGAAAATCTAAAAGAGTTGGGGCCAATCAGCATACGAGCATAAGCTCTGTTTCTACAGCACAGCGAAGAATTATCAAAGAGATAGGAAATTTAGGATTAGACATTTATACTCAAGAAATTATAACTCCTGAAAATATGCTTGCTTTAAATGATTTAAGAACCATATGGAAACTATTGTTTTCCGGAGTCAATTCTTTAAAAGCATATCAAGATAAAAAAGAAGATATTACAATGAGCATAACTCTTTTTGTAAATGACTTGAGAGCTTTAAATAAGAAAAACTATGATATAAATGATAAGTTATACTTAATAACGGCAGCCAGTGAGGCGGTTGAATATATCAAACATATACTTGATGACGAGTTTTTTTATGAGGGTTCGATTGAAGATAAAGTAACGTTGGCAAATCTATTTTATGAATTAAATTCAGGAATTGGAATGGATAATTTATTGCTCTGTTCTATCCTCAAAACAGGATACCCACAATTTGCAGAGCAAAATCCTCAAATAATTAAAAAACATATGGATGGGTATAAAAATGCTCGAAATCAATTGAATCTTCGATTTGGTATACCTAAGAACAAGATAGCGACGATATATAAGGATACCCTTGCTACAGCATACACCAACCTTACATTTGAACAGGAAACTCCCAAAACAAGGATTAAAGCAAGCGAACGTGTACTCGAAGTACAGCAACAAAATAAGTGTATTCGAGGCAAAAGAATAGCAGAAAGTGTTCCTACTCAAACTCCTCTTTTTAAATTTTCTACTGAGAGCCTGAAATTAAGTAATAATATATACAAGATAAAAGATCCAAGAAATATACCTGCTACAGAACTAGAAGAGTTATATAGCCAACTTATAAAGGTAGAAGGGTTGAGCCTTTCACTATTGGTTTTTAACCAATGTTCTCCTATACAACTTGTAGGCAATCATTTGGATTTTACAGTTGATAATTTAATTAGCTCTTATAAAAACATCCTTGGCACATTTCCTAAATATGATATTTATAATTTTTTAAAATGGGGGATTATCATCTATATGAAAAACAACCGAACTGCTGAAGCATTAATTCGGTTAAAAGCTATGAAAGTTTTCTATGATTATTTTTCAGAAGATGCCAAGATAAAATTTGAGAGAGATTTTAAGATTTTTCAAGCGAATGCATATGCTGCATGTGGGGAACACGATAAATTATCTCAACTTTATAAAGAAAAAGTTCAGGCAAAACTAGAAAAGGAAAGAATTCTTAAAGAAAACCGTAAGAAGAGTGTACAAAAATTTAAAAATGCTCAACAAATGGTGCAATTGGAGCAACCACATTCAGGGCCACTTGCTACCACAAAAGCAGTAAGAAAACAAGTATTAAATACAGATCCTTCCACTACTATAAGTGAAAAAGTATACCAGGACGAGCAACAACGTAAAAAAGAAGAAGCAAATGCTAGAGCAAAAAGGCATCAAGAAGCAGAAGAGGTGCGTCTGCAAAAACGATTAGAAAATATATCTCTTAGTAAGGAAGAAAATGAGAATTTTATTCCTCCTTCTCGAAATGGAGAATTAAGAGGACAGCTAACAGATACAATCTTTTCTAAAAATTCTTCTTCTGTCCATTTTATTCTTCCACAAAAAGCATGTAAGACACTTAATAAAATCTTTGCTAATAATTGGAATATTAGTCGTAAGGATATTGAAAATCTATTCCGTGTTTTAGGACAAACTATTAATACAAGTACTAAATCATCTCATCATGTAATTGAAATCGACCAAGAAACATTTTTCCTAGTTAATGATGCTGGAGATACAATTGATGTAATTACTGATTCATCAGGTTATATGAGCGGCCATTTAAGTTTACCTAATTGGAAAGAGAAAGTTAAAAAATATATGCGAAAGAAAATTTTGCGCGTACTATGTCATATAGGGATCAATGAACATAATTATTGTAAGCATAATACAGTTTAAGCTATAATACTGGGTTCTATAAGCAGGGGCTCATATTAGGGAAGGAAAAGTATCCTTCGGTTCTGTTCAAGCATCAATGGCATAACCATAAGTTGATGTGCAAATAGACTTCTTTTGAAACTCAAAATAATCCAGACAAAAATCTATGCAAGTATAGGTAAAGCCTAAGTTTGTTGATTTTTTATTGTTGGTTAGTGATTTGTTGTTGCTGTTTACCAAGCTAGTCTTGAAGTAGACGTGTCTTTTGTTGTTGGCTGGCTAAAGCTTTTTCTAGAAGGCTAACTGTTTTTCTGAGCAGGCCGTTTTCTTTCACCAAAAGGGTATTGTTATTCAAGAAAAGCTGATTTTGCTTCTCTAAAAACTTAATCCTTGTTTGAAGAAAAGTACTCATTAGAAAAATAAGCTAGGCAAAAAAGTTACTAATTTTTTACCTGTCTTCTAAGCATTGCCATAAATTATTTGGTGGATACCTGAACGGCTACTATTGTATTTTATGTTTAAAATTGTTAAATTATTGTAATGTAGATTAGCTTTAAATTTAATTATGTGGGCGATTGGATTTGTAGTAGCATGTATTTCATTTAAAATAAAAATCAAAAAAAATCAATTCTTATCCTCTATGTGGTCATTAAATAAAACAAAAAAGTCATTAATACTAAGCCAGCTTTTAAGCTTGCTAGTCATATTTAGTATTGCCTCTTGCGATGGACAGTGTGGTGGCAAACCTCATGCGTATGGAGATTTAGTTATGAGCATTGACAAAAAAGAGTTAGTTGGAAATGGTGACAAGGAGTTCGAAGTAACCTTTTCAAAGGAAGATGCAAAATTATATGGTTTGCTAGAACAATTTGAACTGAAAGTGGAGGCTATACAAGGAAAAGTGTCTTATTCTGCCTATGAGAATGATGAATCTACAACAAGAACAGTTTCCAACCTTACAGAAAATTTAACTCGTTTTTTTAATTTTTCAGAAATAGATGCAGAAGGAGGTACTAATGAGAAGGGTAATATAAAATTTACTATAGTGCCAGATGAGGGTAGGGTACAAACCAGAGTAAAAATAACGCTCTTTAAAATAAATGGAGAAAATAGAGAATTAAAAGGAACTCCTTTTGAAGTTATTTGGAATAAAGCAGAAAGTGAAATTGGAGTAGAATTCGGTACATTTGAAGGGCTTATTAATAATAATCAATTCCAAGGTATACAAGGAGTAAAGTTTACTATTAGTAATAATGCCGACGAGGAGATAAGTGCAGAAGATATTTTTATTAAAATAATATCTAAAGATGGGGATCAGCATGGTGCTAGTTTTACATTAAGTGGGAGAGAAGTAGATGAAGTAGGTAAAAATCTTATACAGATTCTCTTATTGCCAGGTTTTGATAAGGTAGGCAAGAATATAGCTCCAGTTTTAATTACTTTAGCAGTGGATAAAGAGAATGGTAGAGATACTTCTGCAGTTACTTTAGAACTAGTGTGTGGGAAAAAGACTATAAAAAAAGATTTAGTCTGGTATAAAAAAGCTCCACAGTCAGAAGAGGAAAGGAAGAAAGAGGAAGAAAAAAAGCAGGAAGAAGAGAAAGAAGCCAGTAAAAAACTAGAATTAGCAAAAGCAGTACAAAAAAAGGCCCAAGAGGAAGCTGACAAAGTTTTTAAAAAATTGAAAGATAAGAAACTTACTTTAGGAAATACTACTGCGCCAAATCTAGAAAAACGTACAAAAGCAGTAAAAGATGTACTTATTGAACAAATTCATATACCAGCTGATAAAGTTAATGATGAGCTAATTGAAAAAATTATTGAATTATATAACAAAGATAAAAACTTAACTGAGCCAATTTATGAACAAACTATAATAAATCGTTCAGGTAGAAGAATTTTGGGACAAGTAGTAGAAAAGCTAATAGAAGCTAGAGGAAAGAATGAAGCTATCCAAAAAGAATTAGATGAGACCAAAAAAGATTATGCTGCTAAATTACAAGTATTACAACAAGCAACAGAGGAAACTAAAGTAGTGCAGAAAAAGCTAGAAGACACTAAAAAACAATAAGGTATAGAATTCTATTATTCTACAAACTCATAAGTAATAGAAATTATTAGCTGTATAAAAGGTAAAAGGGGAGGGTACACATAGTGTTCTTCCCTTTTACTTTTTATATGGTTTAAGCAAGAAGAATAAATGCATTATCTTTATTTCTAATTACTAGTAATAAAAATATCCTTTTATATGTATATGTACTAGTTTTATTTACAAATATATTTTTAGTTTCATATATAAAAAGGCATATATACTCATTTGAGACTTGTATGAGCAGGGAAAGCATTCTCTAAAAAGGGCTAAGTATCCAAAAAATAATCTTATATATAAAAACAAAGCAAGAATAGAGTTTTTATCTATCTAAGTGTTAAAACATAAGGTAATTGTGTGAGGATTTTATTTTGGCCTATTTTAGTGTATAAAGGTTGTATAAATATTAAATCTAATTATATATTTTTATCCACAAAAATAAGTACTTAGCATACAATATGGGTAGAATTATGGCTATTGATTATGGACTTAAGCGCGTAGGCTTGTCTGTTACAGATCCATTACAAATTATTGCAAGTCCCTTGACAACAGTTGCTGCCAATGATACCTTAACTTTTTTACAAACATATGTCAAAAAAGAAAATGTAGAAGCTTTTGTAGTGGGATACCCCACAGACATTAAAGATAAAAATACTCCTATTATTGTTGCTATTAGTCAGTTTATTGAGCTGTTACAAAGAAATTTTCCTGACCAGCAAATTTTTCAGCATGATGAACGATATACTTCTAAGTTAGCTGCTGCTAGTTTGGTTGAAGGAGGATTTAAAAAGAAAGACAGGCGTAACAAAGAAAATTTAGATAAGCTGAGTGCCACAATTATTTTACAGTCTTTTTTAAGTAGTTATAAACGACATTATATATGATTTACCCTATTGTTCCTTATGGAGAGAGCATTCTTAGGCAGACAGCAGCACCTATTGAATTAGGAACTGATTTGGAAACCTTAATAGAGAGTATGTTTATTACTATGAATGCAGCCAAAGGATTGGGATTGGCAGCTCCTCAAATAGGTAAATCTATTCAACTATTCGTAGTGGATGTAAGCCCATTTGTGGGAGATGGGATGGTACAGCCAGATAAGCATAGAAAGGTATATATTAACCCTGTTCTGGAAATATACCAGCCTAATACAATAACCCACTATGAAGAAGGTTGCCTAAGTATACCTGGTATTTATGTAGATGTACCTAGAAATAAACGAGTACGCATTAAGTTTTTTGATAGAAATTGGCAAGCTCAAGAAGAAGATTTGGTAGATATGCCAGCACGTGTTGTGCAGCATGAATATGACCATCTATATGGTAAGCTGCATATTGACTACCTGCGTGCAGATAGGCGTTTAAGATTAAAATCTAAGCTGGAAAATATTAAACAAGGAAGGGTTGAGGTAGCTTATAAAATGAGTTTTACTGGCAATAAAGTTTAGAATCATATTTAAAAATTATGTATATGCTGCTTTGGCAATAAGCTTCTTTCCTTGCTACAGAATATGTAATTGATATTATACTCCTTGCAAAACGATTGCTTAGTAAAGTGATTAAATGTTTAATTCTTAAACTTGTTATTTTACAAAAGTTAACACCCTTTTTATACTTTACATACCACTTGTCTCTTGAGTTCTACTCAATTGTATAGAATAGAGCTCCATTTTTTTCTGACAGCCATTTAGCAGTAGTTATATTAGCTTAATTATAAGAAGTACGCACACTAAGATTTACACCAGCTGAAAAGCTTCAATTCCATTTATCAACCCACTATAAGTTGTTTTCTTAAATCTATATATTAGCTCTTATATAAATTGTTAGATGGTTATTTTCTTAATAACATAAAAGACTTTAATAAGGAGGGTATATGGATAATCGGCTATTAACTGTTTCTAAGTCTTGTAATTCTAAAAGCTACGCGCCTATTAAGCTGTTGATTTTCTTGAGAATCGTTGGGGGCTATTGGACGTGTTTTTCCATATCCTTTATAGTTTACTCTATCGTTAGCAATGCCAGCTTGAAGAAGATACTCGTATATTGCTTTTGCTCTTTTAGTAGAAAGTTGTTGATTGTATTCGTCTGAGCCTATATGATCTGTATGTCCTTCTAGTTCTATAGTAATATCAGGGTTAGTCTTTAAGAAAGCCACTAACCGATCCAACTCAATGTAAGACTTCTTGTTTAGGCTATACTCGTCATATTTAAAATATACATTTTTTAAAATTTTTGTTTGATTAATTTCAATGGGTTGCAGTACAACTGTTTCCTCTGATATAATAGGAGAGTGATCCTGATTTTTATAACTAATGTATTTGATTTCAAACAAATGACCGTCTTTACTAATATGTACAAGATATTCTTTATCTGCATTGATTGTAATAGTTGCTTCACCGTCAACAGAATCTAATGTTAAATGTTGTTGGCAGGTGTCTATATCCATATCATATACCTCCACTTGTGCTACTATAGGTTGTTCGGTTTTTGCATCTAATACTTTTAGTTTTACAGTATTACTTTTAGGCATAAGTATTAGGTTGTCTGGCATATCAAACTCATATATATAGCTTTTATGGTAATTACAATCTTTACGTTTACCATCTGCATAGTATCCTTTTTTCCCATCTGCAGTTATAAAAATAGAAGCTTGGTCTTTATGATTATTGATGGGATATCCTAGGTTGATTGGCTCTGTCCACTCACCATTGACTAAGTTAGAATAGTAAATATCAAAACCTCCCATGCTGGGTGTTCTATTAGAAGCAAAAAACAATGTTTGCCCGTTTGGATGTATAAAAGGAGATATCTCGCGCGCTTTAGAATTAATCACAGGTCCTAGATTGACTGGTTTAGACCATTGGCCATCTGTTTGTAAGGTACTTTTCCAAATATCATTCTTGCCATAATTTCCTTTTCTTTCAGAAACAAAGTACAGTATTTTACCATCTGCCGATAGACTTGGTTGTGATTGCCATCCTTTGGAATTAATATGAGGACCTAGGTTTTGTGGTTTGGTCCATTCTGTCCCTTTTCTATAACTAATATATAAGTCGCAAACACCATAATTACCTTCTCTTGAACAAGAAGTAAATACAAGCGTCCTCTTGTCAGCTGATATGGTACAAGTTCCTTCATTGCTGGTAATACCATTAATTTGTTCAGAGATAGACGTTGGTACTGTCCATTTACCGAATTTGTCTTTATAGCTTATGTATATATTCTCTCTATAACGACCAGCGTAGTTAACCAACGCAGTAAACAGAATGGTTTGTTGATCTACTGTTAATACAGGAAAATACTGTGATGCAAACTGATTGAGCGGTGTTGGAAGTTTTCTAGGATTAAATACTAATGGGCGTTGTATTTTTTCTAAAGCTAAACTAAGGTTTTGTTGTAAGATATATATTTTAGCTTGCAATAGCTTAGGTTTTTTGCTTTCAGTAGGAATTCTTTGAAAAGCAGTTTTTGCTTTTTTATAAGCCCCTATTCTATAGTAGAGATGAGATATTTTATAGTGAAGGTGTACATCTTTAGCAGGTATATAAATTTTTGCCTTATCTAATAGTTGTTCTGCTTGTTTAAACTTTTCTAAGTTTTTATAGATAATTGCTAATTCGAAGTAAGCCTCTACAAACTTTTTATCTTTTTTAATAGATTCTTTCAATAGATCTATAGCCTTCTCATACTGCTTTTCCAAATAAACTCTAGAAGCTTGTTTGTAAAGCTGAATAGCCTTTGGCGAACTGCTTGTGTATTTAATGTGGGTTTTTTGTGAAAAAGAAAAAAACAAGCAACTAATAAGAAAAGGAAACCATGTAAGGCTAGCTATGTATTGTATGATATACTTTTTATACATTTCCTACTATAACTAGCCTAATATGATTAAATGCTTATTTGATTAATTATACTATGTGTTAACTTCCTATTCTATCATTTCTTCTTCGTCCTCTTCATGCTCAGGTCCATGTACTGTTTTTTCTACTAAACTAGTGCTAAGTTGTATTTTATCTTTAATCTGGCGCTCTAATTTTTCTGTTAGTTCTGGATTGTCTTTTAGTAAAGCTTTAACAGCTTCTCTACCTTGTGCTAACTTATTTCCTTCATAAGAGAACCAAGAGCCAGATTTTTGTATAACACCTAGTTCTACACCTATATCTATAATTTCGCCTACTTTAGAAATTCCTTCGCCATAGAGAATATCAAATTCTACTACTTTAAAAGGTGGTGCTACTTTATTTTTAACTACTTTAACTCGGGTTCTATTTCCTACCATATTCCCTTCAGCATCCTTGATAGTAGTAACTCTACGTATGTCTAATCTGACAGATGAATAGAATTTTAATGCATTACCACCAGTAGTTGTTTCTGGGTTACCAAACATAACGCCAATTTTTTCACGTAACTGGTTGATAAAAATACATATGCAACCTGTTTTGCTAATAGCACCAGTAAGTTTTCTAAGTGCTTGTGACATTAAACGTGCTTGTAAGCCCATCTTACTATCGCCCATTTCACCTTCTAATTCGCTTTTTGGAACCAATGCTGCTACAGAGTCAATTACAATAATATCTATAGCACTAGAACGAATCAAGTTTTCTGCAATCTCTAGTGCTTGCTCACCATTATCGGGCTGTGCTATATATAAGTTTTCAGTGTCTATGCCTAGTTTCTCCGCATAGTTTTTGTCAAAGGCATGTTCTGCATCAATAAACGCTGCCATACCACCTTGTTTTTGAGCTTCAGCAATACATTGTAAGCTAAGGGTTGTTTTTCCAGAAGATTCAGGACCATATACTTCAATAACCCTACCTCTGGGTAAACCGCCGATTCCTAGAGCAAGGTCCAAGCTAAGTGAGCCTGTAGATATTGCTGGTATGTCTACTACTTTTTCATCACTAAGCTTCATGACAGTACCTTTGCCATAGCTTTTCTCTAATTTGTCAATTACAGATTGGAGTGCTTTGATTTTTTCTTGGTTGATAGCCATATTTATGATTTAAAGAGTGAAAAATAGTTAAAATATAATGTATATATATTAGCAGGCGGCTGTACTAAAATAGTAAAATTTAGTAAGTTAACCAAGCTTTAAATGGCTTATTATTTGGCTATATATTGATTATAAATCAAGAAAAAAGCTTATTATATTAGGCGATAGTAATCATGATTTTTTAGAAGAGATACTGTGCATAAATAAAGAGTTAAGAAATAATTGCAATGATTAAATAAATAACAAGCGTATGCTTAATATAATATCGGAAAAGATCTTACAAGGCCTGGGTATGCTGATAGGTTGTACACTAATCATGTATACCTGTGCTTGTGCTGGTGGAGATAATTTGCCTACCCCAATTCAACCCACTAAGCTAGCCGGACAAAGTATAACAAAAGCATTAACTTCTACAACGAATAATCAAACTATTACAGATAACCAATTGACACTAGCTAGTGCATCAGTGATAGCAGGGCAAAAGGATAATAAAAGGAAAGAGCACGAAGAAACAGCTACGTTAGCAAGAGAGAATGGAGCCCCACTAACCAGAAAACAACTAACACCAACTGAACAATTATTGAGATTGAAGGAGGAAAAGGCAAGTGAGAAAGAAGAGGAAGCATCTATTAAAAAGCCAACCAAACGTCCAAAAGTAACAAAAGGGACCACATTGCCGAGCGTTTTACAAAATCTTAACATAGAAAAAATTATTCAGCAACATAAACCAGAAAATATGGATGGTGAATATCGTATGATGGAAGCAGAAAAATTAGCGGAGGTTGCTAATAATAATGATACCGAGGCTCAAGAAGAAGTGGTTAGCCAATGCTTAAAAGGAACTATAACCCCCTTATTAGCAAGCCTAATTTCACCATATAGATGGGAGAGAATAAAAGAGAGGGCTAGTCAAGATGAGCGGTATATTTATCTATTGCTTTGTTTTGCAAAACAAGCCGATACAGCTGATATATTATTAGCGCTTTTGGAGGATATTGAAAGGGATGCAGTTTCAGGAAATGCTTTAGCGCAAGTCAATCTAGGGTATATGTACGAGAAGGGTATAGGGAAATTAGTTGATTGTGACAAAGCTATTAAATGGTATATACCTGCAGCAGAACAGGGACATGCCATTGGACAAAAGCTGTTAGGAGATATGCATTTTAGAGGTGTTGTAGACTGTTATGATTATAGGAAACATGGGTGTAAGACTATGGAAGAATATAATGAGAAAAAGGCTGTTGAATGGTACAAGGCGTCAATTAACCAAGGTTATGTACCAGCGCTAACTAGTTTAGGATACCTCTATCAGAGAGCAAGAAATATTTATCGTCGCTATCAAGGAGCAATTGAATGCTATAAAATAGCTGCTAAGCATGGAGATACCCAAGCAAAATTTCATCTAGGAGAAACTTATTATTATGGCGAAATGACGAATGTTATACATTATAGAGGAGTAAAAACCGACTATAAAAAAGCATTTAAATGGTATAGCCAAGCAGCTAACGAAGGTCATGTGGAGGCACAAGCACAGTTGGGACTTATGTATCATAATGGGCAGATGGTTAAGCGAGACCTTGTTAAGTCTGCAGAATGGTATAAGAGAGCAGCCAAGGGAGGAAGTGAAGCTGCTCAAATTCATATGGGCATGATATATAAAAAAGGACGAGGAGTGCCTAAAGATCTTGCTCAGGCTATCTATTGGTGTATGCAAACCAAACGTGCTTCTGGATTATCAAGTATTCTCAAAGTAAAAGAGCAATTGCTATCCTTGCCAGCTACAGTACCTAATAGAGAAATAGAGGAGATAGAAAGTAAGCTGCTTAGTGATTGGCAAGCCATGCTTGTCCAAAGTAAATATGATATAGATGGACAACATGCTAGCTTACACGTCGGAGCGTATCAACGATTGGAAGTAATAATGTATCAATTGGTGAATTGGCGTTATCAACTAAGTACACAATCAGACCTAATGATTAGCTGTCTACAGTATGTAAATACAGAAGATAGAATAGCTATTGAAAGTTATCAAAAAGAAACAGGAATAGTACCTTATGTCAAGCAACAAAGTTTAGATAATAAAGAATATCTAAGCTTTGGAGAGAAGAATGTCGAAATAGCAGAAGCGATTGTTAATGAACTAACAGAGAAAAGACTCTATAAAGAAGTCCAAGCTATACTCAAGCACCTTGAAGAGATAAGCACAATAAAACAAGATAGCCATGTAAATGGAACAGTTTGTACGAATGAGCCCTTAGAAAGACAGGCTTTTATATCAGCTGAAGAACAGGATGTTGCCAAGAGTTTAACTAGAGCTAATAAGTCAAGTAATATACTGTTAGAAAGTGTAGAGTCAATTCAAAATCAAGCACAACAATTTGATAGATATTATAGACTATTGTTAGAAGAAATTGAAAAAGGACAATATGCACGCAATGAAAAGTTTGTAGAAAAACATATCCACGTTTTTGATCTTTACATAAATCACTCGCCTTACGCAAAACCTGAATGGAAAAGGTTATTAATAAATAGTATATTATACTCCTAAAATAATATACTAACTATAAGGAGGTAAAATGGAAACAAAGCTTTTTGATCTGTACAGGGATTATCTAATCAGCCAAAAACTTTATGCTACTGCTAGCTTATCTTCACTTTTAAATGTCATGCCTAGCCTATTACCTATGATATAGTTAATAAGGGTGAAACTTAACTGGATCCACAATCAGGAAAAGTAAGAAGACAACCCTCTATTAGCAAGAAATATATATAAACGCATACCCGTTCTCTTAGGTTTATTGCCTTACCTGACCTTACTCTACAAAGCTAAGAAAACGTACGCATTCACGGGTCTGCCAATGCTAGAACACGTTATTTTAAGTATAAAGAGGTATCTGATTGCTAAGAATAAAACATGAAGCAGCTATAAAATCAACCATATACTAACCATAAGCAATAGTTTTTATAGGTAGTTATTAGACTTCTTTCGAAACTAGGATTTACAAAAAATGAGTAAATTGGGTGTAAAAAGAGGCAATAAGCATGAAATATGAGCAAACAAAGGAGTTAGAAGAAGAGAAATTCCGTCGTTTAACAGGTATTAAACGTCCTACATTTGACAAAATGATAGCTATACTTAACCAAGCTAACATACAGAAAAGGACCCGCGGTGGGCGTAAGCATAAACTTTGTATGGAAGACCAGTTGTTAATGGCTTTAGAATATCTAAGGGAATACCGCACTTATTTTCATATAGCACAAAGTTATGGCATTAGTGAGAGTAGTGCATACAAGGGAATAAAGTGGATAGAAAACACTTTAATCAAGCATCCAGCCTTTGCTCTGCCTGGTAGGAAAGCCCTACGCAAAAGTGAGTGTGGGTATGAGGTTATACTAATAGATGCTACAGAAAGCCCTATTGAGCGACCTAAAAAAAGCAAAGACACTTTTACTCTGGAAAAAGAAAAAGGCATACACTCAAAAGTCAACTTATTGTCGACAAGCAAAGCAAAATAGTAATATGCACCAGTTTTACAAATGGAAAACGGCATGACTTTCGCTTGTTCAAAGAGTCTAAAGTTCGCATTAATCAACAAATAGAAGTAATAGCAGATACAGGCTATCAGGGTTTAAACAAACTACATGCGAAAACAAAACTTCCTAAAAAGCGAACTCGCAAGCACCCTTTAACTAAACAGGAGAGAAGAAGCAATGCCCTATTAGCCAGCCAAAGGGTACTTAATGAAAATGTTATCGCCATGCTTAAACGCTTTAAAATCCTTTCTGATAGATATCGTAATAGAAGAAAACGCTTTGGCCTTAGGTTTAATTTAATAGCCGCAATCCATAATTATGAACTCTCAATTTAAGTTTCGAAAGAGGTCTATTAAATAAAATATGTGTTTTTGGCTCATTTTAAACGTAGTACGCCCGTGAACGCATACAAGAGAACAGGTACATTTTTAGCTATAAATTTAACATATTTCACTTTTGGCACAATTACTTAGTCGATTTTACTTCTTTCTATTTACCTTACCTCTGCTCGATCTAGTAATTGCTGGTCTATTGCCTTGGTAGCCCTAGCGCCTAAAGATTTTATTTTTTCTACGCGGGTTACTAAATTGCCTTTGCCATCATATAGCTTTTTCATGGCTTCTACATAAGATTTTTGGGTTATGTCTAGTTGCCGTCCTATTTGCTTGAGGTCTTCTATAAACCCTACAAATTTATCATATAGAGCTCCACTCTGTTGAGCTATTTCTAAGGCATTTTGATTTTGATACTCTTGTTTCCAAATATTCGAAATAGTTCTTAGTGTGGCAATGAGGGTAGAAGGAGATACAATGATAATATTTTTTTCATATGCTTCACTAAAAATTGCATGGTCATGCTGCACAACCAGGCTAAATGCAGGTTCTATGGGAATAAACATAATAACAAAGTCGAGCCCTTGTAAGCTATATTCCGCTTGGTAATTCTTTTCGCTTAGCGAACTAATATGTCTTCTAACTGAACTTAGATGTTTTTTTAATTGTTGGACTTTTTCTTCTTCTTGCTCTGTATTAAAAAACTGCTCATAGTTAATAAGGGAAACTTTGGCGTCAACAATCAAATGTTTTTCTGTAGGAAGCTTGATAACTACATCGGGCTGATACCTTTTTCCTTCTTCAGTAACAAACGAAGCTTGTATAACATACTCTCGGTCTTTGATAAGTCCTGACTTCTCTAATATACTTTCCAGAATAAACTCTCCCCAATTACCTTGTGTTTTTGTATCTCCCTTGATTGCTTTTGCGAGGTTTTCTGCTTCCTTGGTAATCTGCATATTAAGGGTATACAGTCTAGTAATTTCCGTACGTAGGGCTACATTTCTTTCTAAATCTTCTTTGTTGGTTTGTTCTACCTGTTTTTCGAAAGCTTGTATGCGCTCGCCAAGTGGTTTTAGTAGTGCTTCTAAGTTTTCTTTATTCTGGGCAGTGAACTTTTTGCTCTTTTCTTCCAATAGCTCATTAGCTAAATTTTTAAATTGTATAGAGAGCTTTTCTTCCATTTTATTTACTTCTTGCTTTTGCTCTGTTAACTGAGTAGCAAGATTATTGTTAATAGTTTCTAGCTTGGCTAGCTGGGTGCTTAGCTGTAATTCTTGTGCTTGTGCTTGAGAAAGTACTAGTTTGGTTTCTTCTAATTGCTGTTGTGTACCACTAAGCTGGGTCTGTAAAGATTTGGTTTGAACTTTTAAGTAAGAAGATGTTATATGCCAACCTATTAGGAGGCCTATAGCGAGTGCTAGTAAAATATATACTGGTACCAAAGGCGTGTAACTATTATTAATTTTTATGAAAGTCGTACCTAATTTAAAAAAGATATATAGAAGAAAGGGAATGTTCTTAATGTTTATTTAAAAAGCTTTACTAAAAACTACTGATTAATTTTTAGTAAAGCTTTGAGAAAAGAGAAGGGTATAATATTAAATATAATTGTTTTTTCTATGGTTAGTAGTAACAACACTATTTAGCCTTTTTCTTGTTCTTTTGTTCTATTACAACAGGTAATACCTCTTTCAATAGCACACGTTTACCGTCTTTATAAGGTACTATCCAAGCTAGTTTTATACCCATAGCTCTTAATCCTTTCTTCAGTTTATTAGCTTCCCAGTAATTTCTAAAATGACCAATTGTGTACTTATATAGATTATTGTCCTTTTCTTGTTCTAAATTTTCATGATGTACTTCATCAACCAGTACTTCTTTTAGATCTAAGTCTTTATTAGCACCTATTTGTACTTTAAAAAGAATTCCTTTGATAAATGGTACACCTGTTTCTTTATCAACCCCGTATCTTTCATCCAATATTCCACCAATAAATACTTGTCCTGTAGCTTTGTCAACTGTATAGCTGCCTTCTGGCAATTCGGCTAAGTCTCTTACGGCAGCATTGGCTTTTTCTCGCATTAACTCTGTTTTAATGGTTTCTCTAAGCTTGCTTTCTAAACCTTTTATACTTCCATTCAGGTCTTTTACATTTGTATTGAGTGTTTGATTTTGCATTCTAAGCTTATGATTTTCTTCAATAAGCTCTTTTAATTGTAGGGGTTTTAAAGATTTTTTACGCTTCCCCCATTCTTTTAACTCAGCTTTTAGAGTTTTTGCATTGGATTGTGTAGCTTTTGCTGGCTGCTTCTTGGTAGTAGTAGCTCTAGAAGTAGTATTAGCTTTTTTAGGGCGTGCTATAGCTGAAGAACTAGTTATCATGCTAATTACAAGCAGGCATACTAAAGGAAAAAAATTTCTCATAGTTGTTTTAAAAGTTGAGGAAATACAATTGTTACAATTTTAGTTAAAAGCCCCCAGAAAATCAAAAATGTTTTAGTAATTCAATTATAATAAATCTTTACTGTAAATGTTGGTAAGTTAGTTTTAGCCCCTGTATGATTTGGCATTCCCTAATATATCCCTACATTTATACTCTGAGTAATATGATTGCTGAATTTTCTTCATGTAAAACATATACCCATACCTTACAAGATATAATATGTCTCAAAAACAAAAAAATAAACAAGCAAAAAAACACAACAATATTCGTTTGCCTGATCAGCACCGTTTGTTGCTAGCATTCTTGGAAGCTGCTGCTGGAAAAGGTTTCACTTTTAGTAGCTTGATCAAGCATTTTAAAGGTAATTTGTCTAAAGAAAATATTAAAGAAGCGCTGGCCGACCTAGTCATACAAGGAGCTATTGAACGCCGTGACAGGGGTAAGTTTTTAGTGCCTTTTAACATAGACAAGCTTCCTTATGTAGTGGGTAAAGTAGATTATGTAAATCCTGGTTATGCTTATGTTGTGGTAGGCGATGGACAGCAAGATGTATTGGTACGCCAAAAAGATTTACTTTATGCACTAGATGGAGATGTCGTTAAGGTAGCTATTACAAAACAAGAAAATGGTACAAAAGGGCACCCAGTGGGTCGTGTTGTAGAAATATTGGAGCAGAATAAGAATAAGTGGGTAGGGACAGTACAGCAGCAAGGATCAGTAACCTTTGTGTTACCTATTAGTAGGCGTATGCATTATGATATTTTTGTAAGGCCAGAAAATCTAAAAAAAGCGAAGCATAATGATCGGGTAGTTGTAGAATTGGTTAAAAGACCTACTACTTCTAAGAATCCAGAAGGAAGAATAATAGAAGTATTTGGCCCTATGGGTGAAAATGATGTAGAAATTCATACCATTATGGCTGAATTTAACTTGCCTACTCAGTTTCCTGAAAATGTATTAGCAGAAACGTCAGCTATATCAATCGATATTCCTAAAGAAGAGATAGCTGCAAGGAAGGATTTTAGAGAAGTATTTACAATAACTATTGATCCGGAGGATGCCAAGGATTTTGATGATGCTCTATCACTAAAAATATTGCCCAATGGCCATATCGAAGTAGGCGTACATATTGCTGATGTGAGTTATTATGTGCAAGAAAATAGCCTGGTTGATCAGGAAGCTTTTGAACGTGGTACATCTGTATATTTAGTTGATAGAACTATACCTATGATTCCGGAAAGGCTTTCTAATGAGCTTTGTTCTTTGAAGCCTCATGAGGACAGACCTGCGTTTTCGGCTGTATTTGAGCTGGACAAACAAGGGAGTTTGCACCATGAATGGTTTGGGGAAACGGTTATTCACTCAGACCAGCGTCTTAGTTATGAGGAAGCTCAACAAGCGATTACACAGCCAACCCACAGCTTGCATGAGCAAATAACCACGTTAAACAATTTAGCTAAGAAATTACGTGCTGATAGGTTTAAAAGTGGGGCCATTAATTTTGATACGCCGAGCGTTAAATTTCAGCTAGATAAGCAAGGTAGGCCGTTGAGTATACTTCCCAAAGTAAGCGAAGATAGCCATAGGCTTATTGAAGAGTTTATGTTACTCGCCAATAAACGGGTGGCTTTACATGTGCGACGTATGAAGCAAGGTAAACAATTTCCTACTTTTGTATATAGAACGCATGATCAACCGAATTTAGAAAGATTAGGAGATTTTGCGCTTTTTGTTAAGCAGTTTGGTTATTCTATTAAAGCTGAACCACAGGAAATTGCCCAATCTATTAATGTGCTTTCTGAAGGTTTGGCTGGTAAGCCCGAGGCCCATATTATACAGACGCTAGCCATTCGTCTAATGGCTAAAGCATTATACACTACAGAAGCTAAACCTCATTTTGGGCTGGCTTTTGAACACTATACTCATTTTACTTCTCCTATTAGGCGTTATCCTGACTTATTAGTACACCGGTTGCTTAAAAAATATCTGAAAGGTGAATTTTATTTTGAAGAAGCTATATATGAGAAGAAATGCCAACATGCTTCTGAACGTGAACGCGTGGCTGCAGATGCAGAACGTGCTTCTATCAAATATAAACAGGTAGAGTTAATGCAAACTTTACAGGGAAAACGTTTAAAAGGTGTTATAAGTAGCTTGATGGAGTGGGGCATTTATGTGGAACTCTTGGATATCCTGTGTGAGGGAATGATTCGCTTGTCTGATTTGACAGACGACTACTATGTGCTGGATAAAAAAGGATTTAAGTTGGTAGGGGAGCGCACTAAAAAGGTTTACCAGTTAGGCGATTTGGTAGAAGTTGAAATTAAAGCTTGTGATATTTCTAAAAGGACTGTTGACTTATGGTTGGTTGGATAATACTATATGATACTTTTGGACCACGTTTACTTCTATAAATAAGCTGCTGGGAATAATCTTTGATAATTAAGAATACAATTTTTGCTCTATAATGTATAATGATCAATCTATACAAATATTAAGGGGCTAATAATGTCTAGAAATAGAGAGAATTTAGTTAGTTCTTTAGGCAAGAAAACGCTTTAAGAAAACTGTTAAATAGGGGTGTACGATATGCTTAGTTGCTTTTGCTTTTATAGAAAAAGAAGTACATTGTTGGCCTCTTAATTTATATGTGTCCTTGTTTAAAGAGGTATGTTATGAAGCCAAAAAGAAACTACAAGTTACTTTATAAACTAGTGTCTATCCTTTTAATGATAGGTGTGTTTTTGGAGAGCTGCACAGGTTTAGGCAATGTGCCTAATACTTTACAACTACCTTCTCGTTCTAGATTGTCTGGTCAAATAATCACTTCAAAGCGTGCTGTTTCATCCGCTTTATCAACAACAGAGGTAAGTAAAAGTAGAATAGAAGGTACAATAACCTCTTTTCCTTTATCGGCTAACCAAGAAGGCGGACAGATACCCCTTACAAAGGACAAGCAGGTACGACCAACAGCTGCTTCTGCTACCTACCCTACGCCGTCTACAACTAAAAAGCCAGCCGAGAACATAGAGAAGAGTCCTCGTACAAATACTACTAAAGGAGTTAAGATATATTCACCTAAACACCAGATAAATGAAGAGTTTGCTACACTATGCAAGGGGACATTTATATCAAAACAAGGTTATAAGACAGAATTTTACCAAGAAGGTGGAGAAAGACAAGCTTTGGCAATAGAACGAGAAGGCTTTTTAAGTAGGGCTCATCGGTTAACTGTATATATAGAAAGAGGCTTTAGCGTAGCTGGTTTAGGGAATTTGGATAAGAAGATAGCATCGCGGTATATAGATGTGCATTTTGCAAAACAAGGACAAAAAGGATATGTGTATATAGGGAAGCCTGAAGGTTTATATGGGGGAGGAAAACGTAAATTGGACAGAGAAGAAGAAAAATGTGTAAGGCAGGTTAAGCAAAATAGGGTAGCAGTAGAAGAAGCTACATTCAATAGTTTGCCCGAAGAAGTTTTATGCCATGTATTAAACTGTTTAAGTAATGAGGAGTTAATTAAACATGAGTACAATTTAGTCAACAAGAAGTTTAGCCATATCGTACACTATATTTTATTTAATCGGGTACGGGATGCGATCAGAAAGGACGATATACGTAAAATAAGAAAGCTACTTTATCTAGGTTAAATCCCAACATATATCACGATGGCTGGGTTACTCCGTTACACCTAGCAGCCGAGAAAGGTAATTATAGCATAGTGGATTTATTAATAGCAAGGGGAGCAGATATTCATGCTAAGGATAATAATGGGCTAAATGCACTTTACAAAGCGCACAAAAACCAGCATGAAGAAGTAGTTGGCTTGTTAAAGTCGAAAACTATTTATCCGTTGCATGAAGCTATTATAAATTGGGACCAAGAAGAGATAGAACGCTTATTAGCGTTAGGAGCTGATATCAATTTTATAGATTCAGATAGCAACTCAGCTTTGCATATAGCTATTGAACAAGCTAATATACTATTGGGTAAACAGTTGTCGGCTATAGGTATTTCTCTTACTAATACTAATGCTAAAGATATTGGCACGAACAGCCTTGTTTATAAAAGTATTCAGTCTCTACAGAAGCCTTATAACCAAGTAATAAAGCTGTTGATAGAAAAAGGAGCTAGCATAGAATCATTAAAAGGATGTTCTAGTGCTAAGGGCTTGTTTAAATATATGAATCCTTTGTGTCTAGCAATTAAATACGGCAATATAGAAATCGCAAAGGAATTGTTAACTCGTGGTGCAAAGATAAACCTTGTGAATTCAAAATGTCAGTTGCCATTACACGCAGCTGCCAAAAGCGGTGATTTGCAAATATTTAATTTGCTAATAGCATATGGAGCTGATAAAAATGCTTTAGATTATAATGGTAATACTTTACTGCATACTGTAGCAAAAGGAGGTAGCCTAAAGTTAATCCTAAGGTTGTTGGATGAAGGGTTCAAGGTTGATGTTTGCAGTAAGAAAAAAATTACACCACTGGAACTAGCTGCTAAGAAGGGTAACTTAGAAGTATTTATACTATTACAAGAACGTCAAATAACTAATGATAGAGGTATTTTTAACACTTCTTCTTTATCTAGAAGACCTTTATTGAATTTTGCAGCCGAAGGAGGTAATGTGGAGTTGGTTAAGCTATTATTGCACCAAGGAGCTAGCATAAGAGAGAGGGATGATTCGGGCGAAACCCCATTTCACTTAGCTGCTAGAGAAGGACATTTAGAAGTTATAAAGTTGTTATTGCAAAAAGAACAACAAGAAACTAATCCACTTACGAGTGATCAAGGATTGCTTCCATTTATGGGTGACTATACATTGCCTTTATTTACGCCTTTATTTACGGGTGGTAATGGATTGCCTCCATTTCTAGATAATTATGTATCTCTTTCACTTATGAATGACCGTGGATTGCCTTTATCACTTAAGAATAGGCTTGGAGAGGTTCCGTTACATATAGCTGTTAGGAAAGGATATGTAGAAATTGTGCGATTGTTATTAGAATATGGGGTTGATGTAAATACGAAAAGTAGCATAAGTCAACGCTCAAAGTCTCCTTTATATATAGCTGCTGGAAAAGGACATGTAGAAATTGTAAAGTTGTTACTAAAACATGGGGCTAATATAAATGATATGAATCAAGTTCCTTTGTATGCAGCTGCTAAAAAAGGACATACAGAACTTGTAAGGTTGCTGCTAGAGCATGGGGCTGATGTAAATGGTATGTATCATCCTTTAAATGAGGATGATCCTCCATTATACATAGCAGTTGAAAAAGGACATATAGAAGTAGTGAAATTATTAGAGCTGCTGCGAAAGAGATAAAATAGAGTAGGAATTTGAATAAAACAGAGAGAGAATCTTGCCAGTAGCGATGCTATTTGTTAAAAAGCATGCTTGAAGTTTATAAGCCCGGATATAATATTAAAGCGCAGGTTATATTTGTTCTGAAAGTTACGGTAAACTTCTGACATAATCTTAAATACCTTGATCTCTCTTATCTTATGCTCTACCTTCATACGTATGGAGGATAGCTTTCTGTTATGTTCTTTCTGCTCCTTGGTTAATGGCCGCTTACGGCTCTTTTTGTAGGGTATCATGACATTGCTCTGTATCTTTTGCCAGCCTTGATAACCACTATCTGCTAGCTTTAAGCTTTCTTTAGGTAAGAGTTTTTCTCCTTTACGGATTTTAAAGTCATGCACTCTTCCTTTATGAGATTTGGATACAGAGAGTATCTTTCCATCTTCTCTAATAACTATCTCTGTTTTTATAGTATGTCTCTTTTTCTTGCCTGAATATGATTTCTTTTGCTTTTTACTAGGCCTTTGCGTAGGCTGTTCACTCACATCTGCTAATATGCGCAATACCTTTTCTGAGGTTAAGCTGCGATCTTTTTTAATGCTAATCTTCTTAGCTAGTAATGGCTCCATTTTTCTTAGCAAGCGGCATATGTTAGCGTTGTGTAAGTTAAACAAATAGCCTAAAAACACATGGCTAATATAAGTGCGATAATACATGAGTACACAGAGCAATTTATCTTCCAAGGTAGGTAAATGACTCATCCTACCATGGCGCAGCTTGCTTGATTCTAGCTCTTCAAATACAGGCCTTACTTTTAAAACTAATTGCTCAAAGGTTTCTAGTCTCAAGCCAGTTATTCTTCTAAAGTTATAGGGATGTTTGCTTATCCTCGCGTAGGTTAAATGCATACTTATTCCTTTTATATAATAAGAATTACATCTTAACCCTTTTTATCTTCTTTGTCAACCTTTTTCGCAGCAGTTCTAATCTTCTTAGCTAGTAATGGCTCCATTTTTCTTAACAAGCGGCATATGTTAGAGTTGTGTAGGTTAAACAAATAGCCTAAAAACACATGGCTAATATAAGTGCGATAATACATGAGTACACAGAGCAATTTATCTTCCAAGGTAGGTAAATGACTCATCCTACCATGGCGCAGCTTACTCGATTCTAACTCTTCAAAGAGAGGCCTTACTTTTAAAACTAATTGGTCAAACGTTTCTAGTCTCAAGCCAGTTATTCTTCTAAAGTTATAGGGATATTTGCTTATCCTGGTGTACGTTAAATGCATACTTATTCCTTTTATATAACAAGGATTACATCTTAACCCTTTTTATCTTCTTTGTCAACCTTTTTCGCAGCAGTTCTAATGCTTAAGCTGATATTATTAGGTATTAAATGAACTTAAACTTATCGTTTATTAACTAGTAGCTAGAAGTAAAAATTAAGGCTTATAGTATTGCTAAAAAAACTGTTGTTTTTGTATTACACAAATAAGAATTATACTGTTTTTGGTAGTACGATCAATAGTAACCTGCTGCTATCAATTAACCCCTGATAGTTGAACAATATACTTGCACTACAATGGTAGCAGGCCCCACCTAAGTTCTATCAAACATCTAATCTATCAATAAGAAGCATATACAACGATAGATTCTATTTGGATATATATATGGTTGTTTTTTGCAAAAATTACGTATTATTTAAAAGTGTCTATGTAAGAGGATTTTTAACATGCTACGTGATTTTGTTAATCTACTATTTCCTAACTATTGTTTGTCTTGCCAAGAGGTACTTATTAAGAGCGAGCAATGGCTATGTACCAACTGTTTTTTTGAACTACCTCAAACCAATTATCACTTAGCGCTTGATAATCCTGTAGCACAAAAATTTTATGGGAGGGTTCCGATTACCTATGCCATGGCATTGTATAAGTTCAGGTCAGGCAATCGTGTACAGCAGTTAATACATCATCTGAAATATGGTAATAAGCCAGCCATTGGAGAACTGCTGGGGGAAATTTATGCATCATATTTATTACAAAAAACTTGGGATAGCAATTTTGATTGTATTGTGCCGGTCCCTTTGCATCCCCATCGTGTACGTGAGCGAGGTTATAATCAGAGTGACTACTTTGCTAAAGGTATAGCTGCTTTACTAGAAATTCCTTGGTACAATAACTGCCTACAGCGTATTAAACATACTAGTACGCAAACACAAAAAGGTAAGGAGGAGCGACTATACAATCTAAGAGATGCTTTTTATGTAGTAAATACCTCTCTTATTCAAGGTAAACATGTGTTATTAGTAGATGATATTATTACTACAGGAGCTACTCTAGAAGCTTGTGCCTTACCACTTTTAGCGGCAGGAGCTAAGGAAGTTAGTATAGCAGCTATTGGTGTTGTAGAGTAATATCTGAATATAGTAGAACAAACATTTATATTCTTTTACAGGTCTATATATAGCTACTCCTTTATATAGCATCTTTTCAAGCCAATAAGCTGCGTAGCGCTCGACATAAGAAAAGTGCTAGTATTTCCATAACTATAATTGGCTAATCCAGCTCTAGTGATGGCCAACACTAAAAGTAAGTGATTTGGTTTTTGCTTATAAGTAATTTACTCGCTAAAGGTTGGGGCAGTAGACTTAAGTAAGGACAAATACCTTGCATAATGCTGTGCCTGAAAAGGAGGAAAGTTTATCTCATAAGTGTATATCAATAGCCGCTCCTGTAGCATGAGCAGGTTGTTTCTAACAGGTGACCTCATTGCTCAATTCCTTTTCTATTCTATTTAATTATTTTTCAGGTAAGCTTATTTCAACGACCTAGTTTACTTTTATAACCAAAAATTATTTGTTGCGTTTGTAAGTTATATATCCATTTAGAAAGTTTAACTTCAACATACATTAATAGAGCTGCTGCGAAAGAGATAAAATAAAGTAGGAATTTGAATAAAACAGAGAGAGAATCTTGCCAGTAGCGATGCTATTTGTTAAAAAGCATGCTTGAAGTTTATCATACCCGCTATAATATTAAAGCGCAGGTTATATTTCTTCTGAAAGTTACGGTAAACTTCTGACATAATCTTAAATACCTTGATCTCTCTTATCTTATGCTCTACCTTCATGCGTATGGAGGATAGCTTTCTGTTATGTTCTTTCTGCTCCTTGGTTAATGGCCGCTTACGGCTCTTTTTATAGGGTATCATGACATTGCTCTGTAGCTTTTGCCAGCCTTGATAACCACTATCTGCTAGCTTTAAGCTTTCCTTAGGTAAGAGTTTTTCTCCTTTACGGATTTTAAAGTCATGCACTTTTCCTTTATGAGATTTGGATACAGAGAGTATTTTTCCATCTTCTCCCATCACTATCTCTGTTTTTATAGTATGTCTCTTTTTCTTGCCTGAATATGATTTCTTTTGCTTTTTACTAGGTCTTTGCGTAGGCTGTTCACTCACATCTGCTAATATGCGCAATACCTTTTCTGAGGTTAAGCTGCGATCTTTTTTAATCTCTTAGGGTTGAATTCCCCGCCGCTTGCGGCGTAAATTG
Source organism: Candidatus Amoebophilus asiaticus 5a2 (assembly GCF_000020565.1). Lineage (GTDB taxonomy): Bacteria > Bacteroidota > Bacteroidia > Cytophagales > Amoebophilaceae > Amoebophilus > Amoebophilus asiaticus. The sequence goes on along the minus strand of NC_010830.1, from coordinate 1,675,784 downwards.
CATATGTGAGTAAATATATCCATAAGAGTCATAATGTAACAGTGTTGTTGTATCATTTGGTCTTACCAGCAAAATATAGGCGTGTAGTTTTTGATAAGGAAGTAGATGAAGCCTTGAAAGAAATTTGTATTAAGATTGAAGAGCGTTATCAAATTAAGTTTTTAGAAATAGGAACCGATAAAGACCATGTATATATGCTGGTACAGAGCGTTCCAACATATAGCATAACCAAACTCGTAACGCTAATCAAAAGTCTTACGGCAAGGGAAATATTCAAGCTGTGTCGGCAAGTAAAGAAGCAATTATGGGGTGGGGAGTTTTGGAGTGATGGATATTTTGCAACTACTGTAGGTAAGCATGGAGATGAGAAGATGATAGCGCGTTATGTGCAAAATCAAGGTAATACGTATGAGATGTTATACGAGAGTAGGCAGCTAAGGTTGTTTTGAATACCCCGCTGCTTGCGGCGGGGTTATTTATTGCTAATCTTCTTAGCTAGTAATGGCTCCATTTTTCTTAACAAGCGGCATATGTTAGAGTTGTGTAAGTTAAACAAATAGCCTAAAAACACATGGCTAATATAAGTGCGATAATACATGAGTACACAGAGCAATTTATCTTCCATGGTAGGTAAATGACTCATCCTACCATGGCGCAGCTTACTCGATTCTAGCTCTTCAAAGAGAGGCCTTACTTTTAAAACTAATTTATCAAATGTTTCTATACTTAAGCCAGTTATTCTTCTAAAGTTATAGGGATGTTTGCTTATCCTGGTGTACGTTAAATGCATACTTATTCCTTTTATATAATAAGAATTACATCTTAACCCTTTTTATCTTCTTTGTCAACCTTTTTCGCAGCAGTTCTAATGAGTTTTACCATACTTGCTTCTGCAATTACCTGAAGGTATTATAGCCTGTTAAAAAAGTTATTAGAGGGGAGCCAAAATTATTATGTACTAAGACTTAGCTAAATAATCAAGCGTATGAATAGGGTAGAAGACAGTCTGATTATGATATATATGCAGTGTAAATGTGTGGCTTTGCTGTAAGTAAGGAGTGTTACTGGACTTAGCTTGGAAGCTGAACTGATGTTTTCCCTCGGGCATCCGCATACGGGTATAATAAATGCTATGTGGAATAGTTTGCCAATTTCTAGTATCTGCTTTTTCTGTAGCAAAATTGACTACACCTAAAATAGTTCCTAACACCTCATTCTGTTTTCTAAGTTGGTATTCTGCTATCTTTTTTAATGCTACACGCAGTAAAGACTTACTAAACTCCCATATCATACGCTCATGCAATACTTGAAAAGAGATCGCATTAATGTCTTCTGCTTGTTCTAATACATATGTATTACCCTGTACGTGTATTGTTGCCTTATTATATAAAAGGGGGCGCTCTACATATTTGGGAAATGCTACCCGTAAAAGATGTAAGTCAGATAGACTCTGATTGGCTTCTCGACTATCATCACCTAATGGAAAAGGAAATATCAGTCCTAAATCTTCATTAACAAAGTTGACTACACCTCCTGCACCTTTGACCAACACAAAGTTGATATGCCATTCATGTTTAATAGGCCCTAAACCACTATTCCATAAACAAATAAAATCCCCACCTTCTGGTTCTTGACTAGGGTCATGCGTTAGCCCGAATTTATGTTTATAATAGTCTACTTGATCATAAAAGCCAGTTTTATAGGCAGCATAGATAAGATCTTTTTTTAGTTGTGTGGGTACTTCTAAACCAAAAAGCCTTTGATAATCTTCTTGATAAATTTCTACAGCATTTCTATAAGCAATAAAAGCATCATTATATTCATAATTAGCTTGGTATATGAGACCCATGAGCACATGAATAAAGGCATCTCGCCTATAGGTATTAGCTGAAGTGTACTTATCGCTTAATTGATTAAGCTGAATGTTAAGCCGGCGACATTCCACTAGGGCAGCTGACAAATCACCCAACTGTAAGTAATTAAGAGCTTTGTAGTAATGGATGAGTAAAATTTCATGATCTTCTCCTCTATATTCAGTTACAGTAGGGTTTACTAAAAAGCTAAGTACTGAATCTACGGGGTGTGCAACAAAGTCTTGATAAATACGATAGGCCTGCTCAAAAAATTGATTGCTAGCCTCATATTGTTGCATAAGATGGTGGGTAATACCACGATTTAAATAATATAGCAACCGCGTTTTACCTCTTGCAGATCGCTTATTTTTTTCTAAAAGTTGATCTGCTTCTAATACTTGTTCGTTTACAAATAGTTGGTGGAATTTAGCATGTTTAGTATAGTATGTACCACAAGCGGCCAAGATAAGACATAAGGAAAGAGATACAAATAACTGAATATATTTCCTTATCATCCTGACTGCTATTATGCTATAAACATAACCTGTTAATTAATAAATATAGCACACTGCTATTTTCTGATATACTTTTTTATCTTCTTATCACCTATCCAAACAATTTCATTGGTTGCTAGATCTGCTAATTCTAAGTTGACTTGGTAAAATACAACTCGGTGTTTTCCTTCTGCTTTGGTATCTACAATGGCATTAATAGTGCCAAATAGCATAAAATCTGCACCTAATTCTCGTCCTAGCTTTTTCTGTACTTCAGTAGAGTTCGTGTCTTGTTGATCTTGTCTCTCTTTTCGGACTTTTTCTCTAAAAGCACCATGTGTTACAATTCTTACAGATTGTGCATTGATGAGTTCTCGTTCTATATCTTTAATAAAAGGCTCTGCGTCTATATGTTCATGGCTTTTGTTAAGTATATCTCCTACAACTAGTATAGGCTGGCGTTGATATATGCTGATAAAGCTAGGTCTCCAAGGCCTTTTAATAACATCTTGCGTCATTTCTTCTGCTACTAGGCGTGCATCCGTATCATTCCATCTACCACTCAAATCTGTAACTTGGCTTGTGCTAATACGTTTTATAGAGCCACATTCTGTAGATACTAGTGTAAGAAATAGTAGAATTAAGTAGCTAAATATTTTTCTGTGTTCCATAATGAGTCTTTAGAGTAAAATATTAATAAATCTTAATGAAGCCTTTACTTAATTTAAAACTGTATGCTATAGTTTTTTAATGGAATTAGGTAAAAGTTCCATAAGCAAATCTAAATGACTTATGGAATATAAGCCAAAATTTTATTGAAAAAAACTATTTATAGCACATGGTTATGTAAATATATGGAATATAGAATTAGTCATTAGCTCTTAAGATTCTGTTAGCTAAGTCGTATACCAACTCTCCATGGTCTAACATTTGTCTAATGGTGGCTATTACTGTTTCCTCGGGCAAATCTACGCTGTTAATCAATTCTTGGAGGTGGTATGGTGTATCTGTATGTACATGTTTTAAAATAAGATTTCTTGCTATGCAGTAATCATTAGTAGTATGCTGAAGAGATGGTTTACTCAAGCAAATATCACACATTTTACAAGGCTCATAGAAAATTTCATCAAAATATTCTAATAGTATTTGTGCTCTGCAGCGATTTTGATGGGTTATATAGTGAATGACTGCATCAGCTTTTTGCTTGGCTAAATTACTTTTGTGTTGTAAAGACTTAGTATCTAATGGTATATTAGCCGCTGCATAACGAGGTTGTAAAAATGTTATCTGTGGTTTATCGGTTTGTGGAACATAATTGACTACGCCTAGTTGGTGAAGCTTATGAAGCTGCTGAGTAACTGTTGCCGGATTAGTTTGCATATGCTGAGCTATTTTTGCCTCTGAGATAGTACAGAACTCGGAAAAAAGCTCTCCCCCGTACAGCCTTAAAATAGACTTCATAATGGCATCATAGATGGCATGAGCTACCTGAAACGCATAAAGATCGTGGTGGTTAACAGCTATATGCAGCTTAGCAGGTTGAAAAAAGGCTTCATTGAGTCGAATAAGTCCTTCGCTTTCTAATTTTTTGATAGCTTGGTAAGCTTCTTGAGGCTGTATTCTACAGGTATTCGCAAAGTCTTCCCAATCAAAATCATGTGCAGTATTATCATGAGAGCCTACTGCTAGTTGATAGTAGTTGGCTAATTGTTGGTATACCTTTTTAAGCTGCTCAATAGAAGGGTGTTCTTTTTCTATATTTTCTTTTAATTCCAAAATATCCTGCTCATCATATAATATAATGGCATAGGACTTTTGTTCGTCACGCCCTGCTCTACCTGCCTCTTGGTAATAAGCTTCTAAAGTAGTGGGTAGATCTAAATGTACTACTAATCGTACATCTGGCTTGTCGATACCCATGCCAAATGCATTAGTAGCCACCATTACCCTAACTTTTCCTTTTATCCAAGCGTCTTGTCTTTGGGTTCTTTCTGTGTTATCTAATCCTCCATGATAGAAAGTAGTGTTGATATTGTTTTTAGCTAAAAATTGTGAAATCAGCTTGGTTTTTTTGCGGGTGTTAACATAAATGATAGCTGTTCCTTTTATACGGTTGAGTAACCTTAATAAAGCACCATCTTTGTCATCTGTTCTTTTAACAAGGTATGCTAGGTTATCACGGTTAAAACTTTTTTGAAATACAACAGGATTTTTAAAGGCGAGCTTGTCTTGAATATCTTGTTTAACAGCTCGAGTGGCAGTTGCTGTAAGTGCAATAATATTTACGTTTGGTAGTAACGGTCGTAGTTCGGCTATCTCTAAATAGGAAGGCCTAAAGTCATACCCCCATTGAGAGATGCAGTGTGCTTCATCTATAGCTAATAGATTTACGTGCATCTTTTGGACACGTGTTATAAAAAGTTCTGTTTTAAGACGCTCGGGCGAAATGTATAGGAATTTAGTATGCCCATAGATGCAGTTATCTAGTATCAGGTCTATTTCTGCATAAGACATACCTGTGAAAATGGCTGCTGCTGAAATATTTCTTTTCTTAAGCTGTTCCACTTGGTCTTTCATCAAAGAAATAAGTGGTGTTACGACAAGACATATACCTGGTTTGGCTAGTGCAGGTATTTGGAAGCAAATAGATTTGCCCCCTCCTGTAGGTAATAGCGCTAATACATCTTTTTTAGACAATGTAGCTTGTATGATTTCGAGCTGCAAAGACCGAAATCTATTGTATCCCCAATACTTCTTTAAAATGTAATGAACATCTTCCATAAAATCTGGTTGGTGTTAGCTTAAGTATATTTACTCATTAGGTAATAGAAATTACTTTGAAGCTAAATAATATTTTTTAAACTGATAAATGGATGGAAAAGATAATTAAGAATGTATAGCTTAGTATAAAAGATATGCTTATTTAAAAATTGTTTACTATTAGACTGAGCAATATTTGTTAGAGATCAATAGACCTACTGCGAAAGAGGTTGATAAAGAGAGTAGAAAAGGTTAAAATGTAATCCTTGTTATATACTAAAAGGAATAAGTATGCATTTAACCTACACCAGAATAAGCAAGTACCCATACAATTTTAGAAGAATAACTGGATTGAGGCTAGAAACATTTGATAAATTAGTTCAAAAAGTAAGGCCTCTCTTTGAAAAGTTAGAAGCGAGCAAGCTGCGCCATGGACGTCGGAGCCATTTACCTACCTTAGAGGATAAACTGCTCTGTGTTTTGGTATATTACCGCACCTATATTAGCCATGTATTTCTAGGCTACTTATTTAACTTACACAACGCTAACATATGCCGCTTGCTAAGAAAAATGGAGCCCTTACTAGCTAAGAAAATTAGCATTAAAAAAGATAGGACTTTAACCCCAGACAAGGTATTGCGCATATTAGCAGATGTAAGTGAACAGCCTACGCAAAGACCTAGTAAAAAGCAAAAGAAATCTTATTCAGGCAAGAAAAAGAGACATACCATAAAAACAGAGATAGTCATCAGAGAAGATGGGAGAATACTGTCTGTCTCCAAATCACATAAAGGAAGAGTGCATGACTTTAAAATCCGTAAAGGAGAAAAACCCTTACCTAAAGAAAGCTTAAAGCTGGCAGATAGTGGTTATCAAGGCTGGCAAAAGCTACAGAGCAATGTAATGATACCCTACAAAAAGAGCCGTAAGCGGCCATTAACCAAAGAGCAAAAAGACCATAACAGAAAGCTAGCCTCCATACGCATGAAGGTAGAGCATAAGATAAGAGAGATCAAGGTATTTAAAATTATGGCAGAGGTATACAGGAATTTTCAGAAAAAATATAACCTTCGCTTTAACATTATATCCGGGCTTATAAACTTCAAGTACGCTTTTTAACAAATAATGTCGCTAGAGCCAAGCTCCCTTCTTTATTTTATTTAAAATTCTACTCTATTTTACCTCTTTCGCAGTAGGTCTAATTGTTTGGTCCCCAACAATTATGGTTATATTAGCAAGACTGTTATTAGTGATAAAAACCAAGTAAAAAAATTATGGGACAACTACTACATAAATGCGCCAGGACAACAGAGAAAACTCGTAGAGAAATACAGTTATCAAAAGAGAGTATAGCTTCCCTTGCTAGGCGTTTTGGAGTTAATCGTAAGACAATAGCTAAATGGAAAAATAGGACTTCTTGCCAAGATGTACCTATGGGGCCTAAAGTAAAGCGTTCTAAGGTGTTAACTGAGCAAGAAGAGAAGGTTGTTATTGCTTTTAGAAAGCTGACTCAATTGCCCTTGGAGACTCGCTATACACTCTACAAGAAACTATACCTCACTTATCGCGTTCTACTTTGCATCGCTGCTTTCAGCGACACGGCTGCCCTAAGCTAGAGAAAGTGAAGCTTAACAACAAAGCAGCTAAGAAGCAGTTTAAAACTTATCCTATCGGCTACTTCCATATAGATATAGCAGAAGTTCAGACCGCCCAGGGTAAACTGTATTTGTTTGTGGCAATAGATAGGACTAGTAAGTCTTGTTATGCCCGCTTATATGCATTTGCTTCCATGTCAGCAGCCGTAGGCTTTCTTGAAGACCTGATAGCTTTTGTTCCTTATAAGATACATAAAATACTTACTGATAATGGTGTACAATTTACAAACAGGAAAGAAGGAGAATTAGCGCTCGAGCATATGTTTGACCGCATTTGTGAGCAAGAAGGCATCGTTCACAGAAGAACGCAGCTGGCCCATCCATGGACCAATGGCCAGGTAGAGCGCATGAACAGAACAATCAAAGAGGCTACTGTGCAAAGCTATTATTATAGTAGCCATCAGCAGTTAGAGCGGCACTTAAATGACTTCTTGTTAGCTTATAATTTTGCTCGTAGGCTTAAGGCACTCAAGGGCAAAACTCCTTGGCAATTGATAGAGGAACAATGGCAAAAAATCCTCACCTTTTTCACCAAAATATTAATACCTTTACTAAGGGACTAAACATCTAATGAAATGGCACTGTTGCAAAAGGAGGTAGGGGTACTAAATTATGTTGAGATAAGCAAATTAAGAAAGACAAATGAATGTCTTTAAAAGGCGGCATTTCAAATATGATATAATCATATGGGCAGTAAGATGGTATTGTAAATACGGGATAAGTTATCCTGATTTAGCAGAAATGCTTTATGTATATACGTTAATAGAGAACCAGAGTACCCATAATAAACTGATGGCTTTTAGTATGCTATCCTACAATGTGGCACTTATGGAACAACACTTGAATGAGGGGTACCAGGAGTTACCTATCATTGTTAACATATGTATATATACTGGTAAAAAAAGTCCTTATCCATATTCACAAGACATTTGCGATTATTTTGAAGGCGTAGAACTAGCTAGAGAGCAGATGTTTAAGCATTTTAAACTTCTGGACTTAAGTGTCTTATCCCAAGAAGAATTACTAAAAGATGGAACGTTTGGATCAGTGGAAGCATTGCTTAGACAGGGTAGGGAGCGGGACTATTTGAATTGGATAAATAATAATCAAGTATTAATTTGGGAGTTAGTGAGTAATTATGGATTAAGTATAGTAATTTATATACTCACAACCGATGATAAGAATGATGCTGATTATCTTATGCAAGCAATAATAGAAGCAGTACTAGAACAAAAAGAAATTATTGTGACAGCCGCACAACAATTAAGACAAGTAGATATACAAACAGGACTTATAAAAGGCATCAAGGAAGGTATCGAACAAGGTAAGGAAGAAGGTGTTAAGTTAGGTATACAAGCTAAAGCACAAGCTATCGATAAAAGTATGCTTAAAGAAGGACTTGAAATTAGTTTAATTCAGAAAGTAACAGGGATTAGTAGAGAAGCTATAGAAAAGCTTACAAAAGAATAAAATTAGTTGATAAGTGTCCTTTAAGTCTATGCTTCAGCTATAGTATGGACTTAATAACATATATTATCGAGGGTATTGGTGGATTTCCAAAAGAAATAGAGTAAAGCTAATTTTTGGGGCCCCTAAGTATTTTTTATTTGTCGAAATCCTCTTATTTCCATTGTCCCCGGCTCAAACTTAGCAACGTCTCACTTCTATGCCAGAAGATGTAAGCACAAACGTAGCAATCTTCAAGATAGAAACTATATCAACAGCCCTGAATGTTTAAGAAAGTTTAGCTAAAAGTATTAGTTACTATTTAATCCTTCACATTAAGCAGAAGTAGATTCATTTTTTCTGTTTTGTACTTCCAATCTAATACGTTGTGCTATCTGTTTGATCTCTAGCATACCTTTTCTAATACGAGTTCCGGCTGCTTTATTATTCTTATCATAAAACTTTGCAAAATCTTCTTCTAAATCTTTAACATGCTTGAGTAGATTTTCAAACTCTTTCATATTCCCATTTTTAAACTATTTAAATTATTGTTCTTTTTACTAAAATAGCTAAAATGTTTCTTAAAGCAAGAGGAATAATATTTGAACTAACTTTTTACATAAAGTGATTACTAGCCTGAGTTTTAGTTACTAGACAGAGCATTCGGTTAGACTAGTATGTTACCAACTAAAAGGCAAATACTTGCATGATAAATGCTTCTCAAAAAGTTAATGTAAGGATAATAACCATGTATATTTCTCCCTGTTGCATCTATTACTTAATTAAAGCACACTTTAAATTGTATTTAAAGTATAAAAAGACTAGCCTATTCTTGCAAAGTAAGCGAGCATAAGTTATTATAAGCTTTATTAAACTTTAACCTATGAAAAGAACTTATACGCTGTTCCAGCAATACATAGCTTATGCTTTACTTGTCAGCTACTTTTTACAAAGCTGTGGAGGATTGAATAACCCAGTTCTTCCTATCAAAGAAGACGTGACAGCGTCTATACATACTCCACCAATCATTGCTCCAAATATTCAAACTTTAGTTGACCAAACATTAACAGCACAAGGTGGGCATGCAGTTACATTGTACGAGGATAAAGGGCAGCTCCAGGCCAGTGTAGAAATAGTAGATGAAAAAAGTAAGGTTTTTAATGGGATAGCTGTATCCATAGAAAAGGGGACAGATTTAAGAAGTTTAGCACACTTACCTAAAAGAATTCAGCAATATCGCATCCAAGTAGAATTTGATGAAAAGGGGACGCCAGTTAGAATAGGTATACATAAACCATGGTTAATGGGAGGGATGGAAAGAGGGGAAGATGAAGAGAATAATGATAAAGAAAAAAAAGGAATGGACGAAGAGGACGATGGCGAACAAAAAAAGAAAGAGGATAAAAGGAGAGGCAAGAAGAAGGCAAAGGATGAGAGAAAATTATCTTCTTCTGAGATTTTAGCCGAATTTATTAGTAATAAAGGAGAACACTACCAAGTATTTAAGGAGATCACCCTAGAGATGGCCGAAGAAGTACAAAAACAAACAGGGCTGGTTATACCATTTAAGCCTGGCCAGAATAGTAAGGAATTTGTTGGTGGAAAAGGTAGTTTTGGGGAATTAAGATTGGGTAAACAAAAAACTACTGAAAGATATTTTGGTATTAAGGTAATCGATCTTGCTAGATGCGATAGTAAGGAAAGAAAAAGGATAAAAGATGAAGCCATCCTACAGGAAAAATTAAGTGGACTACCTAACTTGATGTCTATTATTGATATAGGAGAAATTGATAATAAAACCTCCTTATGCTATGTAATGCCCCTGGCAGCTCTTGGCAGTGGTGCTAAACTAAAAGATTACTTGAAAAGTATTAAAGATAAAGCTTTCAAAGAAGCGCTTTTAGTACATATAGCCAAAGGTATATTGAATGGATTTAAAGGCATGCATAATCTAGTTGAACCCCCTATAGCACATCTAGATTTTAAGCCGGATAACCTAGTAATAGATAGTGAAGGGGAGATCTATATTATTGATTTTGGTTGTTCTCAAGAAATGGACCCAAATGGAAAAATACACGAGTATCCTGGAGGAACTGAGCGCTATTGCTCTCCTGAAAGGACCAATAAAAAGCTCAATAAGTATAAATTAAAAGACGATCAAGATAACTCATTCTCAGGTAAAGCAGCTGATAGCTGGGCTATAGGAATAACATTGCTAGAGATGATTACTGGAGACAATGTAAATTCAAAAAATCTCCTTAATAAGAATACTAACAAGCAGTACCTTTCTAAGATTGGTAAAACACATAATTTATTAGCTGATGATAATACATATAGTTATGCATCAATGGTAAAAAGCTTCCTAAATCCGGATGAGAAAGAGCGTCTTACTCCTGAAGAGGCGCTAACCTGGCCACTGTTTCAGCAAGAAACCGAGGCTGAGATATTAAATTTATTAAAAGAATTTGTACAAACTATACAACGCAATAAAGGGATAACTAGTGCCCAACAACTGCCTCTTCCACATTTTACCGGTTATGTCCCGCGCTTATCCTTAGAGCAAGATGTTATTGATCAACTGCTGAGAAATGTACCCTTGGTAGCTTGTATAGGTATAGGAGGGGTTGGAAAAAGCCAGCTGTTGACCTACCTAGTACATCACGAAAAGCTACAACAAGCCTACAAAATCTATTGGTTCCAATCAGCAGATAAAGAAAGCGCTTTATTAGCCCAATACCATGGATTAGCCCAAGAGTTGAAGCTGGTGGATGAAAAAACACCTGCTGAAGTAGCTAAAACTGCTTTATTATCATGGCTAGAAAAGCAGGGGAATACTAATTCTACCTTGCTGGTATTTGATAACGCCGATGATCCAAATTTATTAAAAACTTTTTTACCGAAAGGAGGCTGTCAATCCCTGGTAAGCTCTCGCTCCCCTAATTGGGAAAACAAAGTACCCATAGGCGAATTTACAGAATTAGAAGTGTATGAGCTTCTAGCAAAATTGTTGCCTGATAGAGACGTGGTTCTTGAGGAAGCTAAGTTGCTCGGAGAGGAATTAGGATATTTGCCTCTAGCTTTAAAACTGGCGATTGCTTGGATGAGACAAGAAGGAATAAGTATAAAGGAGTATTTGGAAATTTACAAAGCAAAAAAGCAAGAATTGCTTAAAACTAAACGGAAGTTATTTGGCAATGATTTGCCTCACTCGATGGTAACCTTATATCAAATTCAGATAGAGAAGCTAAAAAAAGAATGTCCAGAGGCCATCATCTTGCTAGAGTACACTTCTTTGCTAGCACCAGATGATATACCATTGGCATTGCTGGGCGAAGGCCTATTAGCAGGATGTATCCCTGATGCTACCTATAAGAAGGCTCAGCAAGCACTACTGTCCTATGCTTTGTGGCAAGAAGATAAAGGAATAGAAAGTGTACGGATACACCGCTTGATGCAGGAAGTTACCAAACTATCTCTAGATAAAAAACTGTTGAAAGAGCGATTATCAAATATAATTAGTCATATAACAAACGAATTTATAAAAGAAAGCAAGGATGTACTAGCGGATGAAGTTTATAAAAAAACTTTGGGTCCTCATCTAGAAGCTTTAGAGAAGTTATTAAATAATTTACAAAATGAGCAAAGTGAAACAACCAATTTAATTAATCAGAAAGAGTTTGCAACTCTAATTACTTGTATAGCTCGTTATCACCATTATCAAGGAATAAACTATAAGGACGCCTTAATTTATTACCAGAAAGCTCTTGAAATGTATAGGACAATCTATACAGGTAATCATCCAGATATAGCTAGTTCACTGGATAATATAGGAAATGTTTATTACGATTTAATTCAGTATCAAGAAGCTTTGAAATATTATGAGCAAGCCTTTGAAATAAAAAAGACCATCTATAAAGACACTCATCCTTCTGTAGCTACTTCACTCAATAATATAGGTAATGTTTATCGAGATTTAGGACGGCGCCAAGATGCATTGAATTACTTGAAGCGAGCCCTTGCAATGAGGCAAGCCTTGTATACAGGCAATCATCCTGATATAGCTAATTCGCTCAATAGTATAGGAATGATTCACCAAGTGTTAGGCGAGAACCAAGAAGCTTTGAAGTATTATGAACAAGCCCTTAAAATGAGACAGGCCATCTATACAAACAATCATCCAGATATAGCTAGTTCTCTTCATGGTATAGGAACTTTTTATTGCATGTTAAAAGCTGATTCAAAAGCATTACCCTACTTTAAGCAAGCCCTTGAAATATATAAGGCTATCTATACAGATAAACATCCGAAGGTAGCTTATATACTTAATAATATAGGAATTATTTATCAAAGTTCAGGAGACTATAGCAAAGCCTTACAATACTTAGAAGATACCCTTACAATATATAAGGTGATCTATTCCGACAATCATCCGCATGTAGCTAGCGTACTCCAGAATATAGGAGGTATTTATAACAGTTTAACAGATTATACCAAAGCAGTAGATTACTTGATACAAGCTCTTAAAATGAAAAAGGCTATTTATGCAGGCAATCATCCTTTTGTAGCTACTGCTCTCGATAGTATAGGAATTGTTTATCACAATTCACACGAGTATGAAAAAGCCTTAGAATACTATGAAGAAGCTCTTAAAATGAGGCAGGCTCTATATAAAGGCAATCATCCTGATATAGTGTGTTCACTCAATAATATAGGCAATGTTTATAGCAGGTTAGTCCAGCATCAAGAAGCTTTGAAGTATTACCAACAAGCCCCTGAAATGGGACAGGGTATCTATACAAACAATCATCCAGATATAGTTAATCCACTTAATAATATAGAGGAAATTAATGAGGGTAAACAACAAGAAATTATAAAAAAAATAAGCCAAGCGGCCAGAAATGTTAAAGTAGTAGGGCAAAATAAAAGATTTGACATTAATGGTGTATCAGAACAGGATGTAAAAAGATTTTTTGAAGAACTATCTATTACAACTAAATATATCACAAAAGGGAAGCAACTAAGATTGACGATCGGTATGGATACAAAGGAATATGAGAGGTTAAAATCGAAAATTAAAAAGAGGCTAGGAGATAAATAGAATAGATAATTTTCCCTACTATAAGCTAGTAAAGATTGAGGGGCTTGTATATAATCTTTTAATCAAGCGTCGAAAAGATGAGAAATTATATAAATACTCCAAAATTCTATTTGTGGTCACCTCACGAAAGGAAATATAAAGCCCGCTATATAAGCACAAACGGTAGCAATCTTCAAGTATAGAAACTATATCAACAGTCCTGAATGTTTAGGAAAGGTTAGTCAAAAGTATTAGTTACTATTTAATCCCTCACATTAAGCAGAAGCAGATTCATTCTTTTTGTTTTGTACTTCCAATCTAATACGCTGTGCCATTTCTTTTAGTTCTAGCATACCTTTTCTAATACGAGTTCCTGCTGCTTTATTATTCTTATCATAAAACTTTGTAAAATCTTCTTCTAAATCTTTAACATGTTTTAGTAGATTTTCAAACTCTTTCATATTCATGTTTTTAAACTATTTAAAATATTGTCCTGTTTACTAATATAGCTAAAATGTTTATTTAAACAAGAGGAATAATATTTGAGCTAACTTTTTACATAAAGTGATTACTAGTCTGAGTTTTAGTTATTAGACAGAGTATTCAGCTAGACTGGTATGTTATCAACTAAAAGGCAAATACCTGCATGACAAATGCTTCTCAAAAAGTTACTGTAAGGATAGTAACTATGTATATTTATCCCTGTTGCATTTATTACTCAATTAGAGTACACTTTAAATCGCATTTAAAGTGTAGAAAGACTAGTCTATTAGAGCTTCTGCGAAAGAGATAAAATAGAGTAGGAATTTGAATAAAACAGAGAGAGAATCTTGCCAGTAGCGATGCTATTTGTTAAAAAGCATGCTTGAAGTTTATCATACCCGCTATAATATTAAAGCGCAGGTTATATTTGTTCTCAAAGTTACGGTAAACTTCTGACATAATCTTAAACACCTTGATCTCTCTTATCTTATGCTCCACCTTCATACGTATGGAGGATAGCTTTCTGTTATGTTCTTTCTGCTCTTTGGTTAATGGCCGCTTACGGCTCTTTTTATAGGGAATCATGACATTGCTCTGTAGTTTTTGCCAGCCTTGATAGCCCGTTAGACTTGTAGTGTAAATTAATAGCTAATATAAACCTTAGTCTTAGTCTTTAAATAACAACACTATAATAATAGATATAATATAAATCAATTGTTATAATTATAAGTTGTCCACATGAGCAAAGCTTGGAAGATACTCATAAGTTAGACTTTTGAATGGATAGATAATTTTTGAAATAAATAAAACTAACACACTACAAGGGGGCACTTTAACTTGATAGCGAGGCTTTGAAGCCTATATTGTGATACAATCCCCCTTGTGTTAGTTACAGGTTAAAATTCATATAGAAATTGAGGCCTTAAAGCTTATTATCACGGGTTTGAATAATAACATGCATTGTGTTAGCTAATACATGTTAAACCATTTAATACTAGTAAATTATATGCAATATACCCACATTCTTGGCATAGATATATCTAAAAAAACGATTGATGTAGCATTGAGCCAAAATAAAGCCAACGATTCTATTGTATCCCATAAGTTTACTAATAACTTAAAAGGTTATCAAGCTTTGATAGCTTGGCTTAAAAAACATAAGGCTCCAATTGAACAAATCCTTGTATGCCTAGAAAACACCGGAATCTACCATCGGTCTTTGGTAAGTTTTCTTCAAAGCCACCAAGCTTTCATATGGGTAGAAAACGCTACTTCCATTAAATGGAGCAATGGAGTACAAAGAGGTAAAAGTGATCAAATAGATGCTCAAAGAATTTGTTTTTACGCTTTTAGGAATCAAGATAAAGCTCGCCAATTCTCAACTAAAGATGAGTCTTTGCAACAAATAGATGATTTATCTGCTCTAAGAGGCTGTCTAAAAAGGGTAATTTAGATAGGAAAAGCAGACAAAACTTTATAAAATTAGTTAGTGAACTTTAAACTAACAGCTATGCCATACACTAGCGATTTAACAGATAAGGAATGGGAAGTGTTAGAACCATTAGTTACTTACATAGGTCCTTGCCGACCCCGTAAATACACTATAAGAGAAGTATTAGATGCTATTTTCTATTTAGAAAAAACAGGCTGTCAATGGCGCATGCTACCTGCCCATTTTCCACCCTGAAAAAGTGTTTATGACTTGTATTATCGCTGGCGAAGAAATGGTAAATGGGACTTAGTCCATGATACACTTCGAGATCAAGTACGAGAAAAGTTGGGCAAACAAGCCATACCTAGCGCTGCCATTATGGATAGCCGCTCGGTTAAAACAGCACAAAAAGGGGGTCGAGAGGCTATGATGCAGCAAAAAAAGTAAAAGGCCGTAAGCAGCATATTATTGTTGATACGCTGGGGCTTATACTTTGTGTGGTAGTACATTCAGCTCACTTATCAGACTCAAGAGGATGTCATCTTTTGCTTATTCGCCTTTTTAATACATTCCCTTCTATTAAACACATATGGGTAGATGGAGGATACCAGAAAGGATGTATAATGTGGGCTTATGGGGTGCTAGGTTATACTTTAGAAGTTGTACAACGGCTCTCAAATGGGTTTCATATTCTAAAAAAGCGATGGATAGTCGAGCGTACATTTGCTTGGCTGAGTTTTTCTAGGAGGCTCTCTAAAGATTACGAGCATAATCCCAAGTCTTCTGAAACACATATTAAAATTGTTATGATTAGAATCATGCTTAAGCGGCTTTTATGACTCCATTTTGGCTTTTTAGACAGCCTCTAAGAGAACGTTTAATCCAAGCTAGAGTAGCCTTGCTAGCACCTATTAAAGAACTTAGAGAGACTGGGTTGAAAAAAAATGCAACTATGTTAGAAGAATCCTCTAAACAAACTTTAGCTAGCCTGGAGAAAGAAATAAGAGCAATAGAGGACAAGATAAAACAGATTATTCAGCAACAAAAGGAATTAGAAAACAAGTATCAGATCATACGTTCTGTACCTGGAGTAGGCTTTGTAACAGCTATTCATCTGATGATTTATACTCATAATTTTAAGCGATTTGATAATGCTAAACAATTAGCTTGTTATGCTGGAGTAGCTCCTTTCGAATATAGTTCAGGAAGTAGCATTAGAGGAAGAACTAAAGTACATCCGATGGCCAATAAAACTTTAAAAACTTCCTTACACATGTGTGCCTTAAGCTCAATTAGAAATAATGTTGAAATGAAGGAGTATTATGAGAAAAAAGTAAAACAAGGAAAAAATAAGATGAGTGTTATTAATGCTATAAGAAATAAAATACTACTTAAGGTGTTTGCTTGTGTTAGAGATGGAAAAATGCATGAGTATAAACAAGTAGCTTAAGGAGGTTATGGATAAAAGTAAACTGATAATTTTTTAAAGGTTGCTTTTATCATAGAAATCACTATCTGCTAGCTTTAAGCTTTCCTTAGGTAAGAGTTTTTCTCCTTTACGGATTTTAAAGTCATGCACTTTTCCTTTATGGGATTTGGATACAGAGAGTATCTTTCCATCTTCTCCCATCACTATCTCTGTTTTTATAGTATGTCTCTTTTTCTTGCCTGAATATGATTTCTTTTGCTTTTTACTAGGCCTTTGCGTAGGCTGTTCACTCACATCTGCTAATATGCGCAATACCTTATCTGAGGTTAAGCTGCGATCTTTTTTAATGCTAATCTTCTTAGCTAGTAATGGCTCCATTTTTCGCGAGCAAGCGGCATATGTTAGAATTATGCAGATTAAACAAATAGCCTAAAAACACATGGCTAATATAAGTGCGATAATACATGAGTACACAGAGCAATTTATCTTCCAAGGTAGGTAAATGACTCATCCTACCATGGCGCAGCTTGCTTGATTCTAGCTCTTCAAATACAGGCCTTACTTTTAAAACTAATTGCTCAAAGGTTTCTAGTCTCAAGCCAGTTATTCTTCTAAAGTTATAGGGATGTTTGCTTATCCTCGCGTAGGTTAAATGCATACTTATTCCTTTTATATAATAAGAATTACATCTTAACCCTTTTTATCTTCTTTGTCAACCTTTTTCGCAGCAGTTCTATTGTTGTAAATAAGTTTTCTATACCTTATTATACTTCTCTTCTAACTCAAAACTTTATGAACTTTAATTCATTTCAGCGATTTGTTGCTCGTATTTTACTTGTAAGCTTATGTTTACAAAGCTGTGGAGGAGGATTTGACAATAATCCTTTTATCCCTACTTGTGAAAAGCAACCAGCGCACATAACAACGCACACACAAGAAATAATCGATCAAACAAGTATCCATCCTTTAGTCGATCAAACATTAACAGCCCAAGGAGGTCATGCGGTTACATTTTACAAATATAAAGGAGAACTGCAAGCAAGTGTAGAAGTAGTGGATGAGAAGGATAAAGTTTACAATGGAGTGCCTGTGGAGGTAAAGCAGGGAATAGATGTAGCAAGTCTCATACACTTACCTAAAAAAATACAGCAAAACCGTATTTATATTCAATTAGCCAAAGGCAACCAGCCAGCGAAAGTAATGGTTTATAAAAGAGCAGGGCTAATGGGAGGAGGAAATATGTTTACTCGGCCTTTAGAAGAGCAAAATGTAAAGCCTAAAGAGCAAGAAGAAGTTAACTTGAGGCAAGAAATAGGACATAAAGAAATGGATATCACTGACTTAATAGTTCAGTTATCTTTTGGAACTGCTGAGCCTATATATGAGAAAGATGCAACGGAGTCATTTTCCACAAATGAAATACATCATTTCCAAAATCTAAGTGAGCCACATCAAGAAGTTCAAACAGGCACGGAAAACACAGAATTAACAAGCAGAAAGAACCAGGAAAAGGGAAAAGAAAAACTAAAGGATGATGAGGGAAATATTACGGAGCAAACGCAAGTGAGTAATCCACAACAAGGGCAAGCAGCTAAAATATACTCTAAAAATGGGAGAAAGAAACGGCAAAGGCAAAAACAAAGACTTAAAGTTAACAAATCAACAGATAAAAAAACTGAGCAGACGCCTCAACAGCATTTGGAAATTGAGAACAAAGAGAAGCAAGGCAAAATAGAAACAGTGCACAGTGCCACATCAGAAAATTGCCAAGATTTAGTACAGTTTCCTATTGGAGAGAAAAAAATGAGGGTCCACAGGTAGGATTGCCGGTTGCTATTTCTTCCTCTACTGCTTCAGACTCTTCTAAAAATCTTGCCTTATATAAAGGTAAGTCCATAAAATCTAGGAAAAATAAGAAGCAAGCTGCCCTACAGGAGCAACAAATGAAGAAGGCACAAAAAGACACAAGCGGACAAGCAAGCTCTGTTAGTTGTAGCATTGCTGAAGCTGGGCCAGTTGAAAGCATTACCACTCGGTTAAGGGCAGAGATTATAGCTCTAGAAACGGCAGGGAAGTATTTAGCAGCTGCACAAGGAATGGACCGATTGCTAAAAATACTAGATTCACCGACGTTTGAAGATCTATGTTATGCACTAGCTTTAAATCGTAAAGCCCCTTTTGTTCAACAAAGGAAGAATCGTACTCATCAGCTTGCTAAACTTATTGACAAGCATCTGAAGATTGATTCCCAAGCTTCAGAAATATATTTCTCGGAATATAGTTGGCATCAACTTCGTTCTTGCCTAGATTATTTAGTTGAAAAAACAGCAGCAGATTCAGCCTGTGAGTTATATCAACTTAAATATAAAGTAATGGGTGAAGATATTGTTGAACATATGCAATGGCTATTGGCACATATGCGATCCTATAAATATCCCATAAGTATAAGCAGCCGTAATTATGCTACAGAAGGAAATAAGTCAGAGCAAGGCGTCTGGGATGTTTATAAGAAAGAATTAAGCATTAAAAATTATACTCAAGAAGAACTACGGACAAAATCATTTCCCTACTTGTTTCATGGAGGTAAGCTCGATACAACCTATTTAAACCCAACAACTTTTTATAATTTAATGGTTCGAGCTGGTTTTCAAGAAGAGGACTTTAAAGAAGGGAAGCATGGATTTCAAGATAAAGTTCTTGTTAAGCCTATTATACTAACCAAGACTAAACTTAATGAATGCCATGAAGAACTTCGAGAACTCATCAATTCAACTTTAAAAAAGGCAAAATATCCTTATATCACATTTATATTTAGCTTACATCCTGATATAAAATTTAATGTAAATGAGTTATATAGCTATGATAGCAACACTTTGAATAGTCTAGCAAGGTATTTCTTTTATGAGCTTTCAAGTTCACCATCCACAATTGTAGCGTTGCAAGAAAATCGTCTTTATTTTTGTTTCTATAATACCAAACAAGCCACTTTAGACTTACATCACGCAACACTGAAAGAAGCTTTTGATAAAGTAAAAGAATTTATTGTAAAGAGATATAATAAGTTTGAGTCTGAGTGTACTATTATCACAGGACGTGGCAACCATGTTAATTCAGATGTGCAAAGAGGTATATTACACCAAGAATTTCGCAAATGGGCCCAAAATGAACTTAAGCCCTATATTGAATCTTATAGGGCAACTTCAGCTAACGGATGTTATAAAGTAAAATTAAAAGAACCTATTTCTTTACTCTTGATTGATGATCCGTTAAACCCCAATGTTGAGCAATTGGTAGAAAAAATAATGGAGGCAGAACAGACAAATAACAAGCGTCTTATCATCAAGCACCAACAAGCACAATTGAATAATTGTAGATACTACCATGAGCTAGTACATAAAACTTGGGTTACATTGCATGAGCGTTATAAACAAAATTTGCCGTCTATTATTGATGGATATGAGGAACTAAGTACAAGCAATACAAATAGAGAGGATGGTCTTTGGATTAGCTGGGGGAAATAATTCTAAGTACTTATCCAGTACTTTTATCCTATTATAAAAAGTTAAATAAAATTGATTGTTGGAGCAATAGTATCTAAATATTGAATAATAGTTTGTAAATGACTCTAGCATAACACTTGTGTCCCAAGTAGCCTCTTGAAATAAGCTTTCATGAGTAGGGTGTTTGTTTAGAATCTCTATATGTTGATACATTTTAAGAGTTCTTTCAGCTCCTTATCGGAAAGTGTTTCCTGATCGGACTTATCGTAAATGTAAAGTAGGTAGACGGTATTATCTGTAACTACAAAATTAGTAATGACTCGTGCACCACTTGAATTACCTTTTCCTTTAGAGGCAACTGAAATACGTATCTTGTAACATTCTCCACCAATAGCTGTTCCTAATTTAGGATTGTCTTTTAATTGCTGAACTAGTTGAAAAAGCTCCTGCTTAAGCGAAGCGTATTTTTTGATGAGTCTTTTTGCCTGCCGCTCAAATACATTAGTAGATTTTACATTATAATTCATTCAAAAAATCTTCAGCATTACGGGCTTTCTTTGCACCTGTTTTAATTAGTTGTATTTCATCAACAGCCTCTTTTATTTCCTCCATTAATAAAGCTTTTGCATCAGTGAGTGGTTTTACCCTCACATGCGAGATGCTTCTTAACACATCTATTAAAGAAGATGCTTGATTATCGGGTATGTCTAGTAGTATTTTCATTGCACCAATTATTTATAGTATTTATGGATAAAGTTTACCTTACTCATGTTAAGCAAAAGATAAGCAACCATTTTTTAGAGAATGTATTTCAATAAAGTATCTAAACTTTATTAAAGTTACTAAAGAAGCCTGGAAAAAAGATTAGAATAAAAGAGCTTAAAGAAGAAATAAAATTCTTAATATATTTTACCTAGCAGCATTAATAATCTAAAAGCTATATACTTTTTCCCTGTTGAGCTATTACTTGATATTAAGTACACTTTAAATGCAATTTAAAGTGTAGAAAGACTAACCTATTCTTGTAAATAAGTTTTTTATACCTTATTATACTTCCCTTCTAACGTAAAACTTTATGAACTTTAATTCATTCCAGCGATTTGTTGCTCGTATTTTACTTATAAGCTTATGCTTACAAAGTTGTGGAGGGAAATTCGGCAATAATCCACTTATTCCTACCGGGGAAGAACAAACAGCGCCTATACAAACTAATACACAAGCCATTATTCCTCTAACTAATATCCAACCTTTAATAGATAAACAATTGACAGCACAAGGTGGGCATGCAGTTACATTGTACGAGGATAAAGGGCAGCTCCAGGCCAGTGTAGAAATAGTAGATGAAAAAAATAAGGTTTTTAATGGGATATCTGTATCCATAGAAAAGGGGACAGATTTAAGAAGTTTAGCACACTTACCTAAAAGAATTCAGCAATATCGCATCCAAGTAGAATTTGATGAAAAGGGGACGCCAGTTAAAATAGGTATACATAAACCATGGTTAATGGGAGGGGGCAAAAGTGAAGATGAAAAAGAAGATAAAGTAAAATTAATAGATCAAGGAGAAGAAGAGTGGGAAAAAGGGGAAATAGATGATGAAGAAAGAGAGCCTACCTATGAAGAATGGATAAACAATGAACGTGATGAACCCCAAAGAAAGCAAGAAAGAAGAAAATACGAGGAATTAGAAGATACTTCAGAGAAATTTGAATTAGTTAAGCGAAGAAAAACAACAAGTGTGAGAAATTCGCTGTTAACAGTAAGAAAGACACCATTCAGAGAACAAGAAGGAGAAGACATCAATAGTCAAATCCAATTGAGTAAAATAATTTTTGAGGATGCAAGATTATTGTTAGAACGTGCAGCAAGGTATGGACATACACTAGCTATTGATTTGTTAAAGAGACTAGCACATCTCAATTATTTTGGAGCAGAAGCTACAAATTTAGGGAATTTTATAATCCTCCCACCAGAATTACGGTTACATATCTTATCGTATGTAGGGTTTCCTGGAGTACTAATGGTCAAACAAGTTAATAGGAGTTTTAATAATTTAATCACCAGCTATGATCAAGTTAGCTTGGTTGGTGTAGAAAATAGGCCTCGATGGACCATCGGCAAAAAATCCTGTATGATAAACAAGATTATAGATTTTAGTAGATTAACTTTTACCTCTGAAACGATTCTTAGCTTTCCTTTTTATCAGTTAATGGGAAAAGTAGAAAATCTTCCACAAGAATTCTGGCCTTATCTTAAAGATACACAAATTCATACAGTTAGTTTAAAACAAATAGGAAATGTAGAGGCTATAGAATTGGCTAAGCACTTACAAGGAACGAGTGTTCATACGGTTGATTTAAGCTTTAATGAAATAGGGGGTTTAGTGGCAGTAGAATTGGCTAAATGCTTACAAGGTACTAATGTAAAAGAAATTAATTTAAATTGGACCCAAACACACATAGGAGATTTTAAGCCAGGGGAGTTTGCTCAAGCTTTACAGGGAACAAATGTACATATAGTGCATTTAAGAGAGAATTTTATAGATATCTCAGGAGCCGTGGAATTCGCCAGGAATTTACAAGGAACGCATGTTCATACGGCTGA
Organism: Candidatus Amoebophilus asiaticus 5a2; assembly: GCF_000020565.1. Taxonomy (GTDB): domain Bacteria; phylum Bacteroidota; class Bacteroidia; order Cytophagales; family Amoebophilaceae; genus Amoebophilus; species Amoebophilus asiaticus. The sequence continues at coordinate 1,653,051 of NC_010830.1, read as the reverse complement.
CTTAAGTGGGAATTTAATAGTCAATGAGGGAGCATTACAATTTGCTCAATCCTTACAGGGAACAAAAGTACATACAGTTGTTTTAGATGGAGAGCTTATAGCAGCTGAAACTAAGAGGCTATTGAAAGAACAATATCCGCATATTAAGTGGGAGTTTTAGCAATGCAAGGGATTACTTTATCAAGTAACTACTGTATTGAAATTTTAAAAAGGATAGCTATACCTATCATCTCAAATCCTTAGCATTCCCATTTGATAGACTTCATATGCCAAAGCCCTAATTATACTAGTATGAGGCTCTTCAATAGTTTTTAATGAGTAAGTTGGATATATCCCTGTGGCCATATTCAACAGCCCACTCAAGGGGTGTCCAACCATAATTTGTTTTGATATTACTCGTAGCGCCTTAAACTATTCACTTCATGTTAAATCATCTAATTGCGCCCAAGTACACTTTAAATTGCATTTAAAGTGTAGAAAGGCTAACCTATTCTTGTAAATAAGTTTTTTATACCTTATTATACTTCCCTTCTAACGTAAAACTTTATGAACTTTAATTCATTCCAGCGATTTGTTGCTCGTATTTTACTTGTAAGCTTATGTTTACAAAGCTGCGGAGGAGGATTCGACGGCAATCCACTTATTCCTACTCGAGAAGAGAAAGGCCCACAAATACAAGACAACATCCAGCCTTTAGTTGATCAAACATTGACTGCAGAGGGAGGAAATACCGTTACTTTCTATGAGGAAACAAATGGAGAAATAAAGGCAAGTGTTCAGTCATTAGATGAAAAGGGTAAAGTTTATAATGGGTTACCTGTAGAGATAAAGGAGGGAATAGACGTAGCAAGTCTCAAACACTTACCTAAAAAAATACAGCAAAACCATATTTATTTTCAGCCATCCCAAGGAGAAGAGTCAGCTAAAATAGTTATTTACAAGGGGGTAGGTTTAATGGGGGGAATGCAGGATAATGAGGATGAAGAACCTAAGCAAAAGAAGCAGGAAGAGAAGAAAGGACACTTACAAGAACGTATAGAAAGGTTAGATAATGCAGCTAGATCTAACGGAAGAGTTTCGTACTCACAGTATCTATCAGGAAGTATAAATAGCCAAAATGAGTTAGGAGCTCAATCAGGAAAAAGCTCCTCGGTTTTTTCAGTAGATCATAAAGAAAAAAAGGAGATAGGCGTAGAGGAAGCAGATGGCAATTCAGAGCCTGAAGCTGAACAAAAAGAGAAAGAAGCTAAAGAATTACTTACAAACTGTCAGATACCTATACTAGTAGTTGATAAGAAAGCAAATCATTTTGTTCCTTTATCAAGAGCAATAGAAAAAGAGAGCTCATCTCAATCAAGATTAAGTAAAGGGAAAGAGAAAGTAGAGAATAAAGACAATGAAGAAAAAGATGAAAGAGAAGCATTCGAGTGGTTGCAAAAAGCAGCTGAACAAGGGAATTCAGATGCTCAATACCGATTAGGAAGTATATACTATTATGGTAGTATAGGGTTAGCATGTGATTTCAGGCAAGCGTGTGAATGGTATACCAAGGCAGCTTTACAGGGGAATAATTGGGCATACAATAAGCTAATAGAATATTGTAAAAATCTAGAACACAATAAGAATTCTTCACTATTAATTCTTGATAATACGTTAGGATTAAAATGGTTTGAAGAAGCTGCCAGACAAGGTAATGTAAGAGCAAAATTTATTTTGGGCTTGCTATATGAACATAGGAAGGATAACCAAAAGGCCGAAGAATGTTATAAAGTAGTTGTTAGTAAAGATATAGATATAAATGTAACGATAGGTGCACAATTCAATTTAGGTAGGTTATATAAAAATAATCAGGATAAAGAAAATGCAAGGGAGTGGTTTCAAAAAGCTGCTGAGCAAAACTACCCAGCTGCACAGTATAATTTGTCTATAATAAATCAAGAGGAAGGAGATTACGCGGAAGCAATAAAATGGATATATAAAGCAGCACTTCTAAATTACCAACCAGCCAGTCAGTTATTAAAAGAATTCAACAACAAATATCCTGAAACAGTAAAAAATTTTGAGGAACAATTGATTAAAGAACACCCTCAATATGAACTTTCTATAAAGAAAATAAGAATAGTATACTCAGAAGACCAAATAAACAAGTCTTACAGAGAACTAGGCTCAGATTATAAACAACTAGAACCAGCTAACGATGCTATAAGAAATTTTGAAAAAGACTGGCGGCAAGAAATTAATGAAAGGAAAGTAGAAAAAGACACCCCCCCTATTAATATTAGTTCTGATGAGGCTATTGTAAGAAGTATACAGCAAGAAGAACTTGAAGATGAAGAAAAACAAGATATAACAAGACATACTGTAATAAGCGTTCGAACTAAGGAAAATATTAATAAGTTAAACTTTAACTACTTTGAAAATTTCGAATTTAACATTTTAGATGATGTATTAAGAAATCAAAAGATTAATAAGAATTTAAGAGAAAACAATTTAAAAAGGAAAGCTGCTACTACTATTGGAAATAACTGCTTATTGGATAGCATTTTTCAATTGATAATTTATAGCGTTGAGCAGCAACGCCCTAGTTTGCTAGCACAAATAGGCGAATCAAGTGAATTCTTTAATTGGGTTAGAAATAAAATCGGTGACCAAAGTGGTTTCTTAAGTATTAATGATGAAATAGATGGCCTCTGTATATTAACAGCTGTACAAGCTTATTTTAAGGAGAAGCTTAAAGTTAAGCTTGCTTTTAATCTAACATTGTTATTGACTGATAACGATGGTGAGATTGGATTAGTTGATAACCTTAGTGAGCTACAAAGCAATGTAGATGATGGTGATTTTAAAGTTGATTTAAGAATCATGCACGTTAACTATAATCATTATGAGCCATTGTTTGAAATTGATAGCCAGTCTTCCTTAACCAAAGAAGATGAAGCGAGAAAGTGCAATTTAGACTCTAATTTGTTTTCGGATGATTCAGACATTCGATTTCATGACACAAACTTTTATGCCGATAATGAAGAAAGTAAGGGGAACAAATTAGAAAGTGGAATTGCGAGCTTAGCAGTAAGCGACGATCTATCCCTTGATAGTCAGAGTTCACAAAAATCCATGCCCAGTTCTATATCTGGAGTATCAAATTCAACTTTAAGAAATTATGAGGAGGGGTATGATTCTGAAGAGGAAGAAACATGGCAGTATTTATCTGACGAATGTGAGAAAACGGAAGAAGGTAAAGCTGCTCCTGTTTTAATTCCCTTTTTTAGAGGGGTTCATCTTTTTAAGGACAGATTTTCTTCTCCTGAACGTATGCGATTTTTGCAACTTCGTCAGACTGGTATTCCAATATTTTCTTCGGCTTCGTTTAAGATGCTAAAAATTGGTTATGGAGATCAAGATTCTCATACACAAGATTTAATTTTAGAAGCGAAAAAAGTTAAAAGGAAAGTTGCCAAGTTAAAAGAAAAAACCGAAGTAGTAGTTAAGGATAAAACTTTTGATGCATACACAGGTTTTCATTATCTGTATGTCAATTCTTATACGGCCTTTATTGCTAACTTAGGTCAGTTTAGCTCTATAATATTTAAAAATTTTAGATTTTTGGAAAACCCATTAGTTTCTGTCGCTGAACTTCCTAATCATCCCTTATTGTATGCGTTTGGATTAAAAATAGACAAAATAAAGGCTTTGCGTCCTTGCTTTGATTTATCTGGTAAGCCCCTTCATCCTTATTTAGGAAAAATTTATACCATGTTGGTTCCTCTCAGTAAAACTCGGGAAGATAAAGTTTTTAGGATGGTAGAAGCGGCCACAAAAAAAGAAATGCCTGTTGATTACCGGATTAAGTATGAGATCGAGGCTGCTTTCCCTGGCTGGATTCGCGGAGAGTATGTTGTTTATGAGCGCATTGTTCGAGTTCCTAATTTTAAACATTCTTGGACGCAACAGCATCTACTTAAGTATGGTCTAACAAAAACAGTCTATAATAACTTACGAAAAAACATTCTCGCAACAAAGGGGGATTATGGAAAACAAGAAACTATTTATGAGGATCTTGTTCATAAAATAGTTAATAAAAACACTAACTATTGTTGGTCATCACAATTAAGACAGATTGCTATACAAGAAGCTCAGAAGCGTCAAGCGCGTAGCAGGTTTTTAGATTTGAATCGATTAGCAACTACAAAACCTCTAGCCGTTAATAAGACAGAGGAAGAGGATGCAAACCAAAACTTTATTGAACATCTAAAAATTTTAGGTGATATCGATCTTAATGTAGACTCTTTAAATAAATATAATACTAAGGGAGCAACTGCACTTGGTAGAGTCTGTGAAAATGACAAATTAAGTGAAGAGGAAGCATGCAGATTTGCTGAATTCCTTATTATTAAAAAAGGAGCAAGTGTAAATATTCCACACCAAAAAACTGGAAAAACGCCTTTACATATAGCAGCAGCATTTAATAAAACTAAACTAATTTCACTTTTATGTAAGAGTGGTGCTGATCTCAATAGTCGAGCTAGAGATGGAGCAACCCCTTTAATTTTAGCATCATATTTTCATGGTAATGTACCGGCTATTATTTTGCTTGCTAAGTTAGGCGCCGACTTAAATGCAGTTACCTACCCCCATCCTAACCTTACTAATGGGGGTGGGATGACAGCATTACACCATGCTGCACAGGAAGGGTTAGTTGCTAATATTAAGGCACTTTTAAAACTTGGAGCTAATCCTAGGTTACGCACAATAAAAGGAAAAAACGTTGCTTATCATTTAGAAGGTGCTTATCAATGTAAACAAATTAGTGAAGAACACTATCAAGAAATTATTATGTTATTGGAGAGAGTAAAAGATTCATCAACTGTTAAGGATCTGGAAATTGATTTAAAAGCATTAAGCTTAGTTGAGTCTGATAATCCACTAGCTGATTTTATTGTAGATAATAAAATTAGCGAAGTAGATAATTTTATTAAGGAAGGTAAATTGAGCAAATCTCAGCTTCAATTAGGCTTCGAAGTTGCTGTACAACAATGTAACTATGCTATTGCAAGTCGTTTTAAAGGAAAATTACCAAAAGAAGAGATGATAAAAATTGTTAATAAGAAAATAGATAATCTTAAAGAATTGCTTAGATTTAACTATCGCAGATTGCACGAGTATGAAAGCCAAAGAGAATTTGCCCTTTCTCGCAGAGGTTGGGCAGATCAGACACAAGAATATATGAGGAAAACTTCGTTTTATGCTTCTAGGATGGATCTCGTTGTAGCTGAAGAGATTAGAATGACAAACGAAGTTATTGGAAATTTAGGTAAAGATATTTTAGCCTTCAAAGATTTAATCAAAGTTTTGTAATAGAAACTCTTTCTGAGTTAAAGAAAGAATATTGGAGTAGGGGTACTAAACGTAAACCCACAATTTTTCCGATAGATAGATTTTTATTTGCTTGGGAAATATGTAGTACAGAAAGAGTACACTATTACTGTACTACTCCTGGTGTTACATTAGGGAGTACAATTAAAGAAATAACATAGTCTTTTTTGTACAAATATAGTATTTCGCAATTCTTTAGATAAAATTGTACTTGAGTGGTTTTGTTGGAGAATCTTTTATCCATAAGATACTATTCTATTCCGCCTCAATCAGCTTTTGAAGATTCAAAGTATAGAAAATTTACCCCTCTGTTGGTATTTATATTTGCTAATAAAGTAACTAACCATTAATATAAGCTCCTTATTAATCTTTACAATATGAAAAGAACTTATACGCTGTTTCAGCAATATATAGCACGTCTTCTACTTATAAGTTTATGCTTACAAAGCTGTGGGGGAGGATTCACCAATAACCCACTTATTCCTACCCGAAAAGAGCAAATAGCATCTACACAAACTGATACACAATCAATCCTTCCTCAAGCACACATCCAACCGCTAGTTGATAAAACATTGACTACACAGGGAGGCCATACTATTACGCTTTATAAGGAAGCTGGGGTGTTAAAAGCGGAGGTTGCAATGAATGCCCCGCAAGGGTTTAGTAAAAGCTATGATGGATTAGGCGTATATATTGAGCAAGGATCAGAGTTATCGGCCCTACCTCGATTAGACGAGCAAGCACAGCAGCGCCGTATCCACTTTCAATTAGCACAAGGAGATAATCCAGCTCACATAATTATATATAAGGGAGCGGGTTTGATGGGGGGTGGTAATCCTGATCCTACAGAAGAAAAAGAAGAAGAAAGTGATGAAGAGAAGGAAACATATCAACAGGATCTACAAGCTCAGGAAGGTAACGCTCAACAGTTAACAACTACCACTTCCTTACATACAGCTATTGAAAAAGGAGATATAATGGAGGTTAAGAAATTAATAAATTCAAAAGTTGATGTAAATGCTAGAAATATTAAAGGATTATCCCCACTGTATATAGCTGCTAGGCAAGGTTATTTAGAAATAATTGAGCTATTACTAAACGCGGGGGCTGCTCCAAATGATAAAGATGAATACGGTTATACTCCTTTACACCTGGCTATGGAATATAATCATATGGAAGTAGCTAAACTATTAATAGAAAAGGGAGCTGATATAAATGCTACAGATAATACTGGCAATACTTTTTTATATATGTCTATTTTGGGATTTCAATTAGAAATGGCCAAGCAATTAATAGAATTAGGAGCAGATATGAATGCTAACCTGTATGCAGCTGTTCAGAAAAACGATCTAGAAGTAGCTAAGCAATTAATAGTGTTAGGAGCAGATGTGCATGCCAAAGATAAAGATGAAAATTCGCTCCTACATTGGACTGTTAGAGATGAACATATAAAAAAGAAAAATCAAATTAAAATAATAAAACTGTTACTAAAGTATGGAGCAGATATAAATGTTAAGAATAAATATCAAAATACCCCATTGCATTGGGCTGTTAGAAATGGACATATAGAAATAGCAAAGTTGTTACTAGAAAAAGGAGTGGATGTAAATGCTCAGGGTGAATATAACAATTATCCAATACATATGGCTGTTGGGGAGAATGTTGGGAAGGAAGAGAAACAAACAGAGATAGTAAAACTGTTACTAAAGTACGGAGCAGATATAAATGTTAAAAATAAATATCAAAATACTCCACTGCATTGGGCTGCTAGAAATGGACATATAGAAATAGCAAAGTTGTTACTAGAAAAAGGAGTGGATGTAAATGTTCAGGGTGAATATAACAACTATCCAATACATATGGCCGCTGTGAAAGGACATACAGAAATAACAAGACTTCTAATAGAGAAAGGAGCATATGTGAATGTTAAAGGCAGTAATGGTTGTGCTCCTTTATACATAGCTAATCGCAATGGTAGGACAGAAGTAGTAAAGTCTTTAGAAACAATAGGTATAATGTATCTAAATGATGAGAGCGTGGAAAGAGATGATCAAAAGGCTGTTGAAAGCCTTAAAAAAGAAGCTGAGCAAGGTAATGCTGTTGCACAACGCAATCTGGGATTTATGTATCAGAATGGAAGAGAAGGATTACCACAAGATAATAGATTAGCAATAGAGTGGTTTATAAAATCTGCTGAACAAGGCTATGTATATGGCCAAACTAATCTAGCGTGGATGTATTATAATAGCAAGGGGACAGCTCGAAATTATCATGAAGCATTTAAATGGTATCAAAAGGCCGCCGATCAAGGACATCCAAATGCTCAATGTAGATTAGGCTGGATGTACCAAAATGGAAAGGGAGTTAGAAAAGATCATACTAAGGCATTCGAATGGTATGAAAAAGCAGCTGAGCAAGGCCATGAGAAAGCACAATTTGATTTAGGAGAAATATACCAGTATGGTTGGGGAGTAGCGGAGAATTATAATAAAGCCCTTGAATGGTACAGAAAAGCAGCTGAGAATGGAGATCAAGCTGCAAGAAAGAGAATTAGTTGGCTAACCAAAAAATAACAAAACTGAGAAAGCCCTTTGAATTCGTGTTTTATACCCAGTGGGTAAAACTTCGTTTAGATTGGCAGAGTATAAGCATCAGCTAAAACTCTCCCAGATGGCCTAGTTGGCATCTTAAAAAAGGTACTTTTTGATACGAAATCTTTTATAGGCAAAATCTGCTAAAAAGCTATAGAGTTTGTCTGATATTAGCATCTTATAAAATAAACTCTTATAATCTTAACAATTGCCCAATAAATGAGAAATTATTAGTCTTCTCTTCTCTACCTGTTGTAAAATCAGTTATTCTTTGAAGAATCAAGGTATTTATATTTGTAATTAAGCTAACTGCGCATTAATATGCATCCCTGTTTAGTCTTTAAAATGATGAAAAGAAATTATAACCTAAGCCAGCAATTAGTGGCTTATCTTTTATTGATCAGCGTATGCTTACAGAGTTGTTCTCATTCTCTTAATCCACCTATTGCTAGGGTACAAGAATCTATAGAAAAGACACAAGAATTAACTAAGCAAACTGCTATTAATCAGTTAGTAGATAAAGAACTTACCGCAGAAGGCGGCCATGCTGTTACTTTTTATGAGGAAGTTGGTGAGTTAAAAGCCAATGTAGCAATAAATGCGCCTCAAGGATTTAGTAAAACATATGAGGGGTTATCAGTAGCTGTTGAGCAAGGAGCAGAATTACCAAGCATGCCTCAGTTACATGAAAAAGCACAACAACGACGTATTCATCTTCAACCAGCAAATGCAGGGAAGCCAGCTAAAATAGTTATTTACAAAGGAGCAGGGCTAGCGGGAGGAGGAAAGTACAGGAAGCCTAACAAAAAAGGAAAAGCGATAGATAGTTTAAAAGACTGGGCTCCTACATATGAATTTTACAATTCAGAGAAAAAATGGAAGGAGCAGCTCGGTCGATTAGCAGAATGGAAAAACTTAAGTATAGCAGGTTATGTTCCAATAGCATTTTATAGCGACCCGGATTTCTTAGATATTTACAGGCCCATTTTAAATTCAAATGTTCGTTTAGTTCCTGAACACGTAGATGATCCTCTGGTAGGTATACTGTGGTTTAAAACTTTAGCAAAAAGAATTGGTTTAGCCCCCATCAAACAAGCTTATAGTGACCAGGAAATCAAATTTTTGAAGAGGCAAATGCTAGCTATGGCTATGAGTATACAGGGGCAGGCAAATGATTTTAAATGGGTTTCCCATAATCTGCGAGATTTATCTAAATCTGCCATTGAAAAAGCAGATAAGAAATTAAATGATCAAGAAGCAACACCAGAGGAAAAAACAGAAGCTTTAAAGAAAAAAGTATATGCATCTATTCCTTGGAGGCAACTAGAAGGATTAGGAAAGTTTGCAGACAAGTTAGGAAAAAATAACTATGTTGTGGATGAGATAGAATTGTTTAAAAAGGAGCTTCCTAATCTAATTCAAGATTTTCGTACTCTTACTAATCAGTTTAATACAATTATTCGGTTCTATCAAAAACAAAATAATGGAACATTAGAGTGGAATTTCCCTGTTCCTGCCCCTAAATTCACTGCCATTTATGCATTAGGAAGTTTTGTAAGAGATAAAAATAGTTTGCAAAAAATTGAAAAAATAATTAATAACCTTATTGTTAATAAATCAGAATCTAAGAGCCTTACATACAGATATGCATTATTACGCGTCTTGAGCATTATCGGGGAGTGTAAAGTTACAATATCTCCTGTTACAAGAGATTGCTTACTGACAAAAGATATGTGGCATATTTTAAAGAATATTAGAAATGGTTTTCATAAATACAAGTTTCAAAAACAACTTCATGACATAATTTTGAATTTAGATGATGACAAAATTGTGCTTGATATATTGCAAGACTTTGAATTGCTTATTCAAAAAATCGAAAGTGAGGGGATTTTAGGAAAAGACAATTGGGAAAAAATTAAGAGGCTTTATAATAACAGCAGTTCAAATAAGCTCTCTAATTTACAACTAAATAATATAGTAACGCTCTATGAATCTATTAATAGCAAAATCAATAAATACCAAAAGCTTTCTGACCAAGAAATAGAGCAATTAATAGAATCAACAAAAAATTATCTTCAACCATCCAATGAAGCGCTTGAATACGTAAAAGAAACATTGCTTAGAGAGGAAAAAATAGATCGTGAAGCTAGAGAATATTTTCTTGCCAATTTAGACAAACTTAACCCTTCGAAAAGTATAAAGCGTACACTTGCAGGAGCTTATGGGAAGATATGTAAAGCTGAAAAAGAGGAAGGAGAGGCAGAAAAAGTATTAAGAGAAGCTCACCAAGAATTAGAAGAATCTAAAGAAAATATAAAGGAAGCTGAAGAAAAACTAAAAAAAGCTAAAGAAGAAGCTATATCTGTTAAAAATCGGCTGCAAGAGAATATCAAAGATGCTTTTAAAAGGCTAGAGGAAAATCGCAAATTAGAAAATATAGAAGCGGATAAGCTAGAAAGGTTAGAGAAAGTTGCAAAAAATATTCGGACATATCAAACATGGATGAGTTTGAAAATAGCCTTGAATGAAGTTGGATTGACTTCTAAGGAGGGATTAAATCTTTGGGAAAAATATCATATTCCTGTTGAATCAATTTCTAGAAAACAAAAAGAAGGCCACCTTATAAAAGCTAGGATAGATATTTTATGTAAGCGTATCCAAAATGTACTTAAAGGTTTAGATAGTATTTTTTCTAAGTATAGAAATATACCTTTTACAAAGCGTATAGATACTTTTATTGAAGATTCTATAACAGCTTTAGCTATGGAATATTTGGTGGGATGTTTTCGTGAGAATGCTCAGCAACTGCATGACATATTATTGGTGGTAAATGCAAATAAAAATAAAAAGGTTTTATTAGCTAATAAAGTATTAGAGGAATATATAAATAGAGCAAAAGCAATTCTACATAACCATGATATTACCGCAATAGATAGTTTAACTGGAGCAGGAACAATTATGGCTTTTGTTCTTGCGGATATACCTTTATTATTTGGTGACCTATTGGATGTAGAATTTGTCTTAAATAATGCAAAAGTTAATGTAACCTTGGATAATGGCTACAAAGCAAGCATACCTGTAATAGATGATAGGAGAATACATACTAAAAAATCCAGAAAAAGAAGAATAAAAAAACGTAACAATCCCCTTGACGAAGGTTATATCCTTATAGAAGGAAATTATCCTATCTTAAAATCAGAAGATGAAGCAGCAGCAAGAATTTATTTAAAATCTTTTCAGGGTAAAGGATTCCGTTTAGGAAATTTGCATGATAATTTATCTTTAACTTCTCGCTATTTATTATTTACGCCTCCTAAAAAACCAGATAATATCCTTGCTGTTCTTAATAGTTTAATTTCATCTAAAGATGACTTATTTGAGCATAAAGGTATAAATTTAGAGGGTGAGGAGATTCTTTTTGAAGAAGTTAAAATAGCTGCAGATAATGACTGCGCGTTGCATTGTTTAGGTCTTTCACGCCAAGAAGCTATGCAGCTTCTTTTAGCTAAATCACCTAATGATAAAATTAGAAATATGGTAGCTGATGAAATTTTTGAAGCCCTTAGAGAGGGCACTATCCCTCAGCAAATGCGGGATCAAGCTTATAACGAGTTACGTAAAAGATATTTTGCAGTATATACAGAGATTGGTACTTTAGTAAGTAGAGCAAATAATGAATTAAAAGTAGCCGGACAAGCAGCTCAACAGCTATTATCCGTCTATCCTATAGAGGACAGTATTACACTTACTTCTTTAAAACAGAAAATGGAAGCTCTTGATGATGTTGAAAAAGAAATTTTAACATATGCTTCTAATGAGGAAACATTTAAAAAATTTGTTAAATTTCATGTAGGTAAAACTGGTACATGGTTAACCTACATTCGTGGAACACGTGAGGAAACAAGAACAACAAGTTTAGATGCTATTGCACAACTAAAAGGTATTAAACTAACTATTTGGATTAAAGATGAGCAGGATCAAAACTTACGTATTGTTCATACTTTTAATGAAGAGGGTAATAATCAAATTGATATGCTACATGTAACAGGCTTGACTCATTTTAATCTTTTAAAAAGGAAATAACCTACTGTGCTAGCGGGAGTATTAATACATAAAATTACGGCTTAGAAATCAATTAATGCTTATAGACGCGAATTTTAGTTTTTAGTCATCTTTATGCTATGCTTCTTTAAATTATAGTCCTAACTTGACACTTTAACTTCATTAGGACACAAAATTATTAGCAATAAACCGAACCCACAAATTTCTACACATTCGCTCCCACTGGCCCAACTTGTAACTTTTTTAGGAAGAGACAACTTAGAGCCTGTCTAGAAAGCTAAAAAACAGCTGGTTCAAGCCTTTTAAGCATCAGTCTAATCATAACAATCTTAATATGCGTTTCTGAAGATTTAGGATTATGCTCGTAGTCCTTGGATAATCTTCTTGAAAAACTCAGCCAAGCAAATGTTCTTTCTACTATCCATCGCTTTTTAACTATAGCGAACCCATCTCCTAAGCGTTCTACTACTTCTAGCACATAACCAAACATAGCACGTGCCCACCCGATACATCCTGTTTTGTATCCCCCATCTACCCATATTTTCTTAATAGAGGGGAACAAAAAAGTCGGATGAGTAAAAGGTGACACCCCCTTGAGTCTGATATACGCGCTGAATGTACTGCCACAGCAAGCAAAAGCCCAAATGTATCAACGACTATATGATGCTTGCGGCCTTTGATTTTCTTTCCCCCATCGTAGCCTCTAGATCCCCTTTTTGTGCCGTTTTTACAGAACGACTATCAATAATGGCAGCTGTGGGTGTAGCTGCTTTACCTGTTTTTTTCCTTACTTGGGAACGGATCCTATCATGTATCTGGTCCCATTTTCCGCTCAGCCGCCAACGGTAATACAACTCATACACACTCTTCCAGGGCGGAAAATGTATTGGCAGCATTCTCCATTGGCAACCTGTTTTCTCTAGATAGAAAATGGCATTCAACATAACTCGCATGCTATGCTTTCGAGGTCTACAAGGGCCTGGATACCTGACAAGGGGCTCTATTATTGACCATTCTTGATCTGTTAAATCACTAGCGTAGTTCATCTATTTTTTTTGGTTTGTTAGCCAATATTACAAAATTTTAACTACTCTAGCTCCTATTTTTACCCTTTCTAGACAGACTCTTAGTTAACCTCTCTTCTCTTGGTTTGTCCATTTAAAAATTGTTAGCTAGATTTCAATCTCTTAGCAAGCTTGCTAATTTTTATTCGATGTATAGAATCTATAAACCACAATAACATGAAAAAGTTACAAACACAGCATATACTACTTTACCTTCCACTTATAATGTTGCTATCTAGCTGCAATCTAGTAGCCAATAAGTTAGGTATGAAGAAAGGTGAATCAACAAGCTATACAGATGCATCACTAAACTATTACGAAAGTACAGTGCAAAAAGAGATAGAAATCGCTAAACTATTTCATAAAGATCACCCTGTGATGAAGATGTTAAATGAACTTGATATCGACACAGATACTAATTCAGGTAACGTATTATTCGCTCAAGACGAAACAAAAAAAATCATTGATTTCAAGCCTGCTGCCGTGCATCCTGTTATCATTCCTAAAGGTACCTGGATGAAAGATTTTGGGGATTACCGCTATAGCAAAGCTTATGCCGATCTTAAGAGTAAATATAAAGTTTTTCTAGTCCCCCATCCCATACATGGTGAAGAAGGAATAGTCTTTAAGGCTCAAAGAATATCTGATAACCAACTTGTGGCTATCAAATTTATACAAGAAGGTTATCAAGAACATATAGCATGGCAAAAACTAAGCAATGCATTTAATCAAGAGCGATATGCAACTCTTAAGGAATATTTTCCTGAGTATTATGAATATATAGAGCTTATGATTAATGATAAAAATTATGTACTGATCATTACAGAATGGATAGATAGTAAGTAAAGAGTAGTAGCTTTATTAATCACAATTACTATGAGTATCAGCAGTATTTTGGAGAGTAGCTAAAATTAGGGCAGGTTTATATTGGTGATATTTAGAGTATATCTATAGTAAATTAAGTTGAATTAGGTAGAAATTAGGAAGCTTAAAAATGGGCCAGTAGAAATATACTGACTCCACATGATTTAATTATTAGAGTTCCGTTAGGTTTGTAGAGTAATAGAAAGAAGAAGAAAAGCTTAAAAAAGTAATATTATTGTTGTAGCAAAAGAGTTAATCATATGTGGTTAGCTTGGCATGTATGAGAGATAGCGAACATGTGGATAACTCTACAACTAACACACCACAAGGGGCGCTTTAGTTAGAGCTCGAGGCATTATGGCCTATCGTAAGATTTAATCCCCTTATGGTTGTTACAGGCAGATTCATATAGAAATTGAAGCTCAAGGCTTATTATCACGGAATGGAATATTACCTGTAATGTGTTAGTATATACTTTAACCTTTAAATTCAAGATAGATGCAATTTACTTATATTCTTGGAATCGATATATCAAAAGATACTATTGACCTAGCACTCAGTCAAAATAAAGCTAATACTAATATTGTTAACAGTAAGTTTAGTAACAATTTAAAAGGGTATAAAGCCTTATTAAAATGGTTCAAAAACCAAGGAGTAAAAACAGAGCAACTCCTTATCTGTTTAGAAAATACAGGTATTTATCATCGGCCTCTGACAGCTTTTTTACTCAGTGAGCAAGCTTTTGTTTGGGTAGAAAATGCACTAGAGATTAAATGGAGTATGGGTTTACAAAGAGGTAAAAATGACCAGATAGATGCACAAAGAATATGCTTATATGCCTTTAGAAATCAAGATAAAGCCCAAGCCTACTCACCCAAAGATAACTCTTTACAAGATTTAGCCGATTTATTGGCTACTAGAGAACGCTTAGTAGAAGTAAGGAAAATGCTATTAGTCCCTATTAAAGAGCTAAAACAAGTTGGCTTAGAAGCAGAGTCAAAAAATGTAGAAAAAAGTTGTAAGAAAACATTGTCTGGAATAGATAAAGACATAGAAGCTATAGAAAAAGGGCTAGAAAATATAATTGCTCAACACAAAGAGATAGATGATAATTACTGGTCGGTATGTTCAGTACCAAATGTAGGTAAAATTACAGCATTGTACCTGTTAGTAGCCACCAATAACTTTAAACGATTTGATGATGCTAAACAGTTAGCAAGTTATTGTGGGATAGCCCCTTTTGAATACCGATCAGGGACAAGTGTCAGAGGAAAAACAAAAGTAAATCATATGGCTAATAAAAAGTTAAAAAAGGCTTTACATCTGTGTGCTGTAAGCTCACTGAGGCATAGATCAGAAATGAGTCTATATTATAAGCACAAAACAGAGGAAGGAAAAAATAAGATGAGCGTTATCAACGCAATACGTAATAAATTACTTCAAAGGATATTTGCTTGTGTTAGAGAAAAACGGATGTACATCGTTAAGCAAGCGTCTTAAGGTAAAGATATAAAAACACAGTAATAAAAAAGTTATAAAATACTTGATTTTACCATAGAAATCTTCTGAAACCCTATAAAAGCTATATATAACCCTACTTAAGTGAAGGCAAGTTGATAGGTTTCAGAAGAACTCTATTTTTTTGCTTATAGATAGGACCAGCGGGCGCATGCCTATCTCTTCAATAATATCCTGTAGTCTATCATGATTTGTAAGTTTATATACTGATTAAGTGTTAGGATGCCTTTCTTGTTATGCCCATAATATATTAAGTTGCCCTTTAATTTACATAGAATAAATGACGGCTAAAGTGACACTATTTTAATATATTTCGGGTAGAAAAAATAGTGTAACACAAACGATACGGGCTGTTGAAAAAGTATTTGTTAAAAATATTTTATTAAGCATGTTAAGAAAACGAAGAAAGTCATAAAAAAGATGCTTGATTAATCTTTTAACATTTTGTACACTAGCAACCATGTATGCTTGTATTTGTACTTTTTCAACTCCTCTGTAGCGTGCTTTACTTAGGCCATGTAACTGCTTAGCTTCGGCAAATATGCCTTCTATTTTCCACATCCTTTCTTTAAGCTTACTAATGAATGCCGGCTTCTACATAGCCTCTAAAGTCTTATCAAATAACTCCTGATGTAGGTTTCGAATAAGATATTTGGTGTTTCTACTTTTTCCCCTAGATAAAGCACTACAACCTTCTTTTTGCACACATCTAGCACAATCTGATGATTTTGAGCGGTAATATTTACGCTCATTGCCTATGTCTATAGATTCATAAGGATTTAAATATCGGCCTTCAGGACATACAAATCGATCCTGTTCTTTTTCATAGGCAAACCCAGCTTTATAAGCATCCTGTATGGCCTTGCCACTTTTAGTACTAAAAAGTGGGATATAGGTCACAATACCCTGTCTTTGTAGCGCCTCTATTATTTCTTTTGAACCGTAAGCTCTATCCGCAATAGCTTCTTTTATAGTTAGAGTATACTTTTCTCTGATGTGATTTAGCCTCTCTATATACACTTGAGAATCATGTGTTTTACCGCTTATAACATGCGTATCAATTATGACTCTACTTAATGCATCGATTGAGTTGTGAACTTTATATTTTAACTCCCGAGGACTACCTTCCTTTTTTGCCAGACTTGAATCTTTATCGGTCTTGCTGATATGAGTACTGTTGCTTATGGTCCTACTAACAGGTGGCCCAGACTTATTTATAGCAGCTTTTCTTGCGGGATTGCTAACTAAAATATAGACAAGATAAAATCTTTATATATCAATAAGTATAAAGATAACTCTACCAGCCTTTCTGATTTTGAATAACACTTGGTTTTTCTACGAAACCTTGCTAAATAATGCCTAACATTAGCATTATGTGATTCTATATGTGTTGTCTGCTTTTTGGATACCTTATGCTTATGAGCATTTATAAACTGTGTATACGCTGGCCAATGGTCCGTCGCATAAAATGATCGGCAAGCTATATCTTTTATTTTAATCCAAAGCCTTTTTCCTGTGCTTGCTTCTCGGCTGCCCGTGACAAAGTCAAGTATACTTCCCCCTGATCGCTCCAATGCAAACCATATCCATAGTTTCTTTTTTTTTGATCCTACATAATGCCACATTTCATCCATTTCTATTACTTCCACTGCTTGCCTTCTTTTAGGCTTGTTTTGATTATGGTAAGCTTGTATCCATTCTCCAGCTGCCCTTATCCATTTCAAAACTGCTAGATTACTCACTCCCAATACCCTGCCAATAGCTCTAAAACCCATGTTCTCTAAATATAAGTGGATAGCCATTCTTTGTTTATCTATATTCTTTCCCCTACGCTCATCTACTTCAACAAAGTTAAACCCACAGCTTTTGCAGTTGTATCTTTGCTTGCCTCGTACTTTACCATTATTGATGGTTTTATTCGATTTACATCCTTTACATTCCATATATGTTTTTGCTCGCTAATTTAGTAGCTATTTTAAAATTAGCAAACCCAAATTTTTAATATAAAAGCTGTTTATGCCTACTTAATTTAAAACACTAACGTTAAACATTATTTATAAAACTTTAGATAAAGTACAATCGTTATTTCTATAGGTAAAATGGTGGTTTATAGGAACTTGTATAAAATGCAACTAGTATAACAATTGTGCCCAAGCAAGCTTATTTTATAGGTAGAGTAGTGGCTTAAGTACAATTAAGAAAAAATTAAAAACCGTTTTAAATAAAATGACCGTTTTTTTTTAAAGCATACTCTAGTTTTTTGTAAATGATTCTAGCATAACAATTGTGTCCAAACAGCCTCTTTAAATAAGTCCCTTTAAGTATCTTCGTCTATAGGGTAAATTAACTCTTAGTAACCATACTGAAATATAATAGAGCCGCTGCAAAGGGTTGCAAAAGAAGGAAAAAACAGGTAAGATGTATGCCTAACCAAAGATAAGGAAGTTATATGCATTTAACATATGAGAAACTAAGCAAACCTCCCCGTAGTTTTTTAAGAATAAACGGTCTAAGTATTGAAGCCTTTGATCAATTGGTCACAAAGTTACGACCATCCTTTGTCCAGCTAGAAGCTGCCAAGCTATGTCATGGACGTCGGAGCCATCTACCTGTGCTCGAAGATAAGTTACTTTGTGTTCTAATGTATTATCGCACTTATATTAGCCATGTATTTTTAGGCTATTTGTTTAATTTGCATAATTCTAACATATGTCGCTTGCTAAGAAAAATGGAACCATTACTAGCTAAGAAAATTAGCATTAAAAAAGATCGCAGCTTAACGGCAGAAAAGGTATTACGCATATTAGCGGATGTGAGTGAACAGCCTACGCAGAGACCTAGTAAAAAGCAAAAGAAATCTTATTCAGGCAAGAAAGGGACATACCATAAAAACAGAGATAGTCATTAGAGAAGATGGGAAAATACTTTCTTTCTACAAATCACATAAAGGGAGAGTGCATGACTTTAAAATTCATAAAGGAGAAAAACTCTTACCTAAAGAAAGCATTAAGCTAGCAGAGAGTGGTTATCAAGGCTGGCAAAAGCTACAGAGTAATGTAATGATACCCTACAAAAAGAGCCGTAAGCGTCCCTTAAGCAAAGAGCAAAAAGAACATAATAGGAAGTTAGCTTCCATACGTATGAAGGTCGAGCATAAGATAGGGAAGATAAAAATATTTAAAATTATGTCAAAGGTTTACCGTAACTTTGAGAAGAAATATAACCTTTGCTTTAATATTATAGCTGGTCTAGTGAACTTCAAGCATGCTTTTTAACAGGCAACACAGCTAAAGACACCCAAGCAGCTATAACTTTTTACTATTCTATCTTTATTTTAAGCGATTCACAGCGGCTCTAATTTATTTAAAATAGGAATTTTTTATTTTATGCCTTATATATTGCTAGCGGATCAGATTGATAATGAAACAGTTCAATTATATAAATCGACATATAACAGCATATTTTATACTGTTAAGCTTTTACTTTTTGCAAAGTTGTGTTACTGATATTAACCAGGTAGCTACTACCAAGGGTGAAATTAATATATCAATACAGTGTCCGCATGATGAGAAAACCCACTCAGCACAAGAAGTAATTATAGGAGATACACAGCATAAGGAAGTAACACAAGAGTCGAAAGAAGCTATTAATATCTTGTCAGAACACCAAGGGCAAAAGGAGGGATACCTAGTCTCTAATGACAAGCATGTAGATAAAGTATTGGTTCAGCATGCTCCAACCAACACATTAATTCTAACAACAAGGCAGCGTTCTCTAAAAAGCAAAACTTTACATAGTGCTTTGCTGCAAGAACGGAATAGACTTATAACAAACAACATTAGCAATTTAATTATAAGTAAAGCCCCTCATGGCCAGATCCTTATAAGTTCAATAAAGCGAGCATTAAAAACTAACAGAAAGGATACTTTGCTATTTGAAGGCTTAGATTTTCAAGAGCAGGACTTTGTTCAGTTGTCATATCATCCTTTTTTCAAAGAGAAATGCAAAAGGATCATTTATTGTGAATCTGTTAATCCAATGCAGAAGTCCACACTACATGCATTAGGTAAAAGTCTACAAGGAACTCAGATAGAAGAAGTGCATGTAGTAAGCAATCGCATAGGTAGTAGCATGGATAGTAGTGCAATAATCGATTTTTTAAAGGAGTTACGAGGTACTAAGGTGCGTGTGCTTAATTTAAGAGATAATGGTTTATTATTTAATATGGTAGATGTTTCTGATGCATTAATAGGCACCCAGGTATATACAATTGATTTAAGCAATAATTACATACACATACCTATGGAAAGTGCAAATCTGGTTGGTAGGAATTTATATCGTACACAGATACGATATATTGATTTAATGGCTAATCCCATCGAGAGTGAAGTACAGCAGTTTTTGAAGCAAAATTTTAATAGGATTAATTGGAAATTCTTACAGCTTATATTTTTAGAAATTTTTTAAAAATAAGCCAAACTTTAGTTCTACTAGCATAGTATACACTATTAGAGGAATACATCTTAAAGAATGGTTGGTGATATAGCGGAGTATACATTTACACTTCTGTAGGAGATAGAAGTTATTGTTTCTGGGTAAAAGGAGCACCTATGTATCTGGAATTAGCTAGCTGCTAACCATAAGGGTACTTGTATACCAACTATAGAGTATAAATTTAAATTTGTTAGGAAAATATGCCAAATTTAAGGAGTATCGTGCTTTGTATATGCCTATGGTTTTTTTAGGATAAACCCCACTAAAATAGAAGAATGAAATCTATAGGTTGGTTAATGCTATAAGTGGCTATAGGTATATAGAGAATAGATAAGTACACAACAGTATCTCTTTATAAGAAGTTTTTTAGGAAAAAGCTTATAAGTTATCTTTCTAGATTTCTTAAATTACTATCTCCTTTAATCTCAATAAATCTTACTAAAGGATATTCTTGTTGAAGTTTGAAAATTTGCCGATGTACTCGCTTTTGAAAAGTCCACATATAGCGAAGTAAGCTAAACCGGATGGTTTCTTTACAGCCAGTAGCTCTATCATCGAGTGCATTATGTTTTACAAATAGCCTTTTAAATGCCCGCCAATAACATATCCATCTTGGATAATTAAAATATAGAACTAAATCAGCTTTCTTATAGCGCATGGCTAGCGACTTAAGTCAGTTTCCATCAATATTCCATCAATAATCCAACTTTTAGTATCTATGAGAGATTGTTGAATAGTTAAAAATTCTGCATAATCACGCTCGACCCAGTTTATAGTATAAAAGTATTTATCTAAATGATATAGTGGTATGCCAGTGGCTTGGTGTAAGGTAAGTGCAAAAGTAGGTTTGTCGCTTCCTGGACGTCCAAAAATCATAATCCTAGTAGATCGTTTATCCATTTTTTAAGATAGCTCTGGATATTTGTCTGGATTGTTTAAGTAGTAAGTAATACTTGGATTATCTATTCTCATTTCAACAAGTTCACTATAAATATGTGCTTCAAAACCACCTTTTTCTGCCTTCTTCTTATGTTATGCCTGGTAGCTCCTACTGCTTCGTAAGGCAGCTCATGCGCCAAGCATATGGCATGAATTACTTCTAGCAGGTCAGCAAGCTCTTCTTGTAGGTTAGCTTTACTGGTTGCACGAACAACTTCCTGTGCTTCTTCCAATAGTTTATCCTTTAGCTTTTATATATACTCAGCTTCTTCCATCATTCTTGTACAGACTTCGATGCTCTTGGCATGTAGAAGAGCTGGTAATTTATCTCAAATTAGCTTATTAATTTTAAAAAAATGCTTAATAGACATATTGATTGTAAGTTTTTAAAGCTTTGCAGTAAAAATATAGTTGTATTATACTACACAAACTTAAGCTAAAATTACCTGATGTATGTCAGATGATAATATCATGATAGTTTGTTTATTGTTTACAAAGCTAGCAAAACCAATAAGGTGTTATTTGAGTCGTAAGAAGCTAATAAGGTAAGTTAGAATCTGTAAAAAGTAAAAAATCACTATCGTTGTATACTATATTAGTTAGAAGTTGAGATTATTCTTACAGCATGTAATCTGTTTAATAAAAACATCTCTTTGAACATATGCATATTGATGTTTTTAAACATATATTTGCCCCTAATGTTCTAACTATAAGCTATTATTTACTAGTAAAGTATGAGCTGTCTCTTACAAGCGTAAAGAGAACAATATTTTATTATACTTATTTTAACCGTACTAATTTCAATATATGTCCCAGCAGGCAAACCCTAATCGATATACCATTACAGCTGCACTGCCGTATGCCAATGGCCCCATCCATATTGGGCATTTAGCAGGAGTTTATATTCCTGCAGACATCTATGCGCGGTATCTACGTAGTAAAAAGAAGGAGGTAATTTTTATTAGTGGTTCTGATGAGCATGGCGTTCCTATAACTATTCGTGCTCAGCAAGAAGGTATTACCCCTCAGCAGATCGTAGATAAATACCATCACTTAAATAAGCAGAATTTACAAGACTTAGGCATTAGCTTTGATATATTTTCTAGGACGTCTTCTGAAGTACATCACCAAACAGCCTCTGACTTTTTTACTACACTTTACAATAAAGGAATTTTAATTGCTAAAGAAACTGAGCAATATTATGACCCTGCTAGCCATCAATTTTTAGCAGACCGGTATATACGTGGTACTTGTCCCAAATGTGGTTATACCGATGCCTATGGTGACCAATGTGAGGTTTGCGGCACTACCTTGAGTCCAGAAGAATTAATTGACCCACGTTCTGCCTTAAGTGGTGAAACACCTATATTAAAAGCCACTAAACACTGGTATCTTCCACTAGATAAATATGAGAACTGGCTTAAACATTGGATTTTAGAAACCCATACAGATTGGAAATCTAATGTATATGGACAATGCAAATCTTGGCTCGAGCAAGGTTTACAGCCTCGTGCTGTAACCCGTGATTTAGACTGGGGAGTTCCTGTGCCGTTACCAGAAGCTTACCATAAAGTGCTATATGTGTGGTTTGATGCACCTATCGGCTATATCAGTGCTACTAAAGAATGGGCAATTGAAAATAACCAAAATTGGGAACCCTTTTGGAAAGATTCAACCACCAAGCTAGTGCATTTTGTGGGTAAAGATAATATTGTATTTCATTGCATTATTTTCCCAGTAATGCTTCAAGCACATGAGGGCTATATTTTACCAGAACAAGTCCCTGCCAATGAATTTATGAACCTAGCAGGAGGAAAGATATCTACTTCTCGTAACCATGCTGTATGGCTGCATGAATACTTAGAGAATTTTAAAGGTCAACAAGATGTGTTGCGGTATGTGCTATGTGTTAATGCACCTGAGGCCAAAGACAGTGATTTTACTTGGCAAGATTTTCAAGCTAAAAATAATAATGAACTAGTAGCTACCTTAGGTAATTTCGTCAATAGAACTTTAGTACTTATTCAGAAGTATTATGCAGGTATTGTTCCTGAAATGACAAGCCTTATACACACAGACCAAGCCATCATTATACAAATGCAAGAAGCAGCCGATTCAATAGGGCAATCCATCGAGAAATATAGATTTAAAGAGGCTATTCAGAAATGGATGGATCTAGCTAGAGCAGGCAATAAGTATTTAGCTGATACAGCACCTTGGCATTTAATCAAAACCATGCCAGAACAGGTGCAGACCATCCTTAATATCAGCTTGCAGTTAACAGCACATATTGCTATTCTAGGAGCACCCTTTTTGCCTTTTACCAGCCAGAAGCTTAGCCAAATGCTTTTATTAGATAATCTAGATTGGGACAATGCAGGTAGTATGGAGATTATTAAGCCAGGAACTTTATTGCCAGCTCCAACTTTGCTTTTTGAACGTATTGAAAATGAAAAGATAGTACAAGAACAGAGTCACTAAAAAAATAGGCATGTAAGATTGTATAATACAGGTAGTTTTTACATGCTTACCTACTAACCCACTATGTAGCTTAGATAACCTCTTAGAGGCTGTCTAAAAAGGGTAATTTAGATAGGAAAAGCAGACAAAACTTTATAAAATTAGTTAGTGAACTTTAAACTAACAGCTATGCCATACACTAGCGATTTAACAGATAAGGAATGGGAAGTGTTAGAACCATTAGTTACTTACATAGGTCCTTGCCGACCCCGTAAATACACTATAAGAGAAGTATTAGATGCTATTTTCTATTTAGAAAAAACAGGCTGTCAATGGCGCATGCTACCTGCCCATTTTCCACCCTGAAAAAGTGTTTATGACTTGTATTATCGCTGGCGAAGAAATGGTAAATGGGACTTAGTCCATGATACACTTCGAGATCAAGTACGAGAAAAGTTGGGCAAACAAGCCATACCTAGCGCTGCCATTATGGATAGCCGCTCGGTTAAAACAGCACAAAAAGGGGGTCGAGAGGCTATGATGCAGCAAAAAAAGTAAAAGGCCGTAAGCAGCATATTATTGTTGATACGCTGGGGCTTATACTTTGTGTGGTAGTACATTCAGCTCACTTATCAGACTCAAGAGGATGTCATCTTTTGCTTATTCGCCTTTTTAATACATTCCCTTCTATTAAACACATATGGGTAGATGGAGGATACCAGAAAGGATGTATAATGTGGGCTTATGGGGTGCTAGGTTATACTTTAGAAGTTGTACAACGGCTCTCAAATGGGTTTCATATTCTAAAAAAGCGATGGATAGTCGAGCGTACATTTGCTTGGCTGAGTTTTTCTAGGAGGCTCTCTAAAGATTACGAGCATAATCCCAAGTCTTCTGAAACACATATTAAAATTGTTATGATTAGAATCATGCTTAAGCGGCTTTTATGACTCCATTTTGGCTTTTTAGACAGCCTCTGAGAGGTTTCCTGATGCTAAGCGAGACCTTCAAGCAGTATTAGTTAGAAGTGTCATGTTAGTGAAACATTTTTCCCCTGAAGAAACCATTAGTGTTTTAGCTAATAATTTCCCAATAAGTACTGTTTTTTGTTCTTTGATAGATGATAAAGAAGAGATAGAAAAAGATATAAAAAGTAGGGGGTATGATCATAATGCACCTGTAATTTTTATATTAACTCCAGAAGAAGCAGAAAGTATTACCCAATTTATTGATACTAATCCATACCTCAAGGGTATACCAAAAGCAAAGTTAGAAAAGCTACCTAAACGTGGTGCCTATTGCTACAAAAATGAGATTGATAGACTACATATGTTTTTTGTTGTTAATGATTATCAAGATTTTAATCGAATGTTGCAAGCATTAAGAAAGCAACCGTACCTACCTACTTATAATGATATTTATATAATGCCTAAGGGAGGCCAAAGATTTGGAGATTAGATTTATAAGTAAGTAACAGATGTTTACATGCTATTATGGTTATACTTAAATAAATTATAAACTAAGATAGCTTGCCTTGCATTTTCTCATAACTAGCGTGCATAATAACTTTGGCTATTTAATCTCCATGCTTTGTTAAAAAGTTACTGTTATTAAAGAGTATCCATGAGATAATCAATATGTACAGTTTATCTATTGTGCACGATGCAAAATGATGAATAATCTGCTTCCTAGCTATGTTTTTTGGCTAACATCCTTTGGCAGCGTATCTATTCTTCTATAACCAGTATAAGCCTAAATTAACTCCTCAATATTGTATTAACCTTAATTATTACAAACAATAAACTATATATTCTTGCTGAAAAAGTACCTCAAGGATTTATAAAATAAATGTAATAATTTGGTAGCTAAGTTAGAGTGTATGGCCTTTGGTATATTAGCTAGCTATAGGTAAAGCGAGGAAGCGTTATCATCATTTTAATTTTCTTTATATGCTTCTAGAAATCAATAAAATTCGGGTATTAACTACATTTTTATTTAGCATAACTTCTGTTACGTATTATAATAGCGTTATAGCTGCAGATAAATCACATAACAGTATTGCTGTAGAAAAAGATAATCAGACTGTAATAAATAAGGATAATGCAAAGTCTTTATATAGACTAGGACAGGCTTATTATTATGGAGATGGTGTACCAAAAAGCATTTGATTTGTTTAAGAAAGCTGCCTTGCAAGCTCATGCCTGTGCACAAAATGAGCTAGGAATCTGTACAGGGATGAAAAATTAGTAATACAGGATTACGCAAAAACGTTTAACTGGTTTAGCAAATCTGCATTGCAAGGATGTGAATATGAACAATATAATCTTGCTTGGCTATACTACGAGGGTAAAGGCGTAGCAAAAGATGGTCAGAAAGGCTTTGGAGTGGCTTAAAAAGTCTGCCTTGCAAGGATATGCCTGTGCATAAAATGGATTAGGAATCATGTGTAGAGATGGCAAAGGAATAGAAGTTGATTCTATAAGAGTAATTTATTTTTTTAAAAAATCTGCAAGCCAGCGAGACCCTTATGGTCTTTTTACATTGGTATGATGTATTATCAAGGATAGGTGTAAAACAAGATTATAAAATAGCTTTTAAGTGGTTTTGGCAAGCTGAGGCAGAAGGTTATCTAGAAGCGCAAAAGTAGATGTTTGGTCCCCAACAATTATGGTTATATTAGCAAGACTGTTATTAGTGATAAAAACCAAGTAAAAAAATTATGGGACAACTACTACATAAATGCGCCAGGACAACAGAGAAAACTCGTAGAGAAATACAGTTATCAAAAGAGAGTATAGCTTCCCTTGCTAGGCGTTTTGGAGTTAATCGTAAGACAATAGCTAAATGGAAAAATAGGACTTCTTGCCAAGATGTACCTATGGGGCCTAAAGTAAAGCGTTCTAAGGTGTTAACTGAGCAAGAAGAGAAGGTTGTTATTGCTTTTAGAAAGCTGACTCAATTGCCTTTAGATGATTGTCTATACACTCTACAAGAAACCATACCTCACTTATCGCGTTCTACTTTGCATCGCTGCTTTCAGCGACACGGCTGCCCTAAGCTAGAGAAAGTGAAGCTTAACAACAAAGCAGCTAAGAAGCAGTTTAAAACTTATCCTATCGGCTACTTCCATATAGATATAGCAGAAGTTCAGACCGCCCAGGGTAAACTGTATTTGTTTGTGGCAATAGATAGGACTAGTAAGTCTTGTTATGCCCGCTTATATGCATTTGCTTCCATGTCAGCAGCCGTAGGCTTTCTTGAAGACCTGATAGCTTTTGTTCCTTATAAGATACATAAAATACTTACTGATAATGGTGTACAATTTACAAACAGGAAAGAAGGAGAATTAGCGCTCGAGCATATGTTTGACCGCATTTGTGAGCAAGAAGGCATCGTTCACAGAAGAACGCAGCTGGCCCATCCATGGACCAATGGCCAGGTAGAGCGCATGAACAGAACAATCAAAGAGGCTACTGTGCAAAGCTATTATTATAGTAGCCATCAGCAGTTAGAGCGGCACTTAAATGACTTCTTGTTAGCTTATAATTTTGCTCGTAGGCTTAAGGCACTCAAGGGCAAAACTCCTTGGCAATTGATAGAGGAACAATGGCAAAAAATCCTCACCTTTTTCACCAAAATATTAATACCTTTACTAAGGGACTAAACAAGTAGAGCTGCTGCGAAAGAGATAAAATGATGCAGGAAACTAGCTAAATATAGCATGAGGGGCTTGTTCTTAAGTATGCAACTCTTAAAAAGCATGCTTGAAGTTTATCATACCCGCTATAATATTAAAGCGCAGGTTATATTTGTTCTCAAAGTTACGGTAAACTTCTGACATAATCTTAAACACCTTGATCTCTCTTATCTTATGCTCCACCTTCATACGTATGGAGGATAGCTTTCTGTTATGTTCTTTCTGCTCTTTGGTTAATGGCCGCTTACGGCTCTTTTTGTAGGGAATCATGACATTGCTCTGTAGTTTTTGCCAGCCTTGATAGCCCGTTAGACTTGTAGTGTAAATTAATAGCTAATATAAACCTTAGTCTTAGTCTTTAAATAACAACACTATAATAATAGATATAATATAAATCAATTGTTATAATTATAAGTTGTCCACATGAGCAAAGCTTGGAAGATACTCATAAGTTAGACTTTTGAATGGATAGATAATTTTTGAAATAAATAAAACTAACACACTACAAGGGGGCACTTTAACTTGATAGCGAGGCTTTGAAGCCTATATTGTGATACAATCCCCCTTGTGTTAGTTACAGGTTAAAATTCATATAGAAATTGAGGCCTTAAAGCTTATTATCACGGGTTTGAATAATAACATGCATTGTGTTAGCTAATACATGTTAAACCATTTAATACTAGTAAATTATATGCAATATACCCACATTCTTGGCATAGATATATCTAAAAAAACGATTGATGTAGCATTGAGCCAAAATAAAGCCAACGATTCTATTGTATCCCATAAGTTTACTAATAACTTAAAAGGTTATCAAGCTTTGATAGCTTGGCTTAAAAAACATAAGGCTCCAATTGAACAAATCCTTGTATGCCTAGAAAACACCGGAATCTACCATCGGTCTTTGGTAAGTTTTCTTCAAAGCCACCAAGCTTTCATATGGGTAGAAAACGCTACTTCCATTAAATGGAGCAATGGAGTACAAAGAGGTAAAAGTGATCAAATAGATGCTCAAAGAATTTGTTTTTACGCTTTTAGGAATCAAGATAAAGCTCGCCAATTCTCAACTAAAGATGAGTCTTTGCAACAAATAGATGATTTATCTGCTCTTAGAGAACGTTTAATCCAAGCTAGAGTAGCCTTGCTAGCACCTATTAAAGAACTTAGAGAGACTGGGTTGAAAAAAAATGCAACTATGTTAGAAGAATCCTCTAAACAAACTTTAGCTAGCCTGGAGAAAGAAATAAGAGCAATAGAGGATAAGATAAAACAGATTATTCAGCAACAAAAGGAATTAGAAAACAAGTATCAGATCATACGTTCTGTACCTGGAGTAGGCTTTGTAACAGCTATTCATCTGATGATTTATACTCATAATTTTAAGCGATTTGATAATGCTAAACAATTAGCTTGTTATGCTGGAGTAGCTCCTTTCGAATATAGTTCAGGAAGTAGCATTAGAGGAAGAACTAAAGTACATCCGATGGCCAATAAAACTTTAAAAACTTCCTTACACATGAACTGTGTTCAAAAGCAAGGTTTGCTCACATAATTTTCATCGTAGACTGTTTGATTTGTTACAATAGCAAAAGCCTGTTTAAGGAGCTTGTTAACGACAGCTATCAACGCCTGTTTTTTAGCTTTCCCTTTGGCAAGCAACCGTTGTTAAAGCTCCCTACATGCTTTGTTGTAACGTTTAGCACTCCATGCACAGACATATAACATCGCTCTTATCCGAGACATACCCATCTTAGTTATCCTTGCTTTGCCTTTTACGCTTGTTCCAGATTCAAATATCCGGGGGCTCAATCCTATATAAGAACTTAGTTTTCTATAATTACTAAAGCGGTTAAATCCTCCGCTCAGTACTATTAACAGGATAGATGTCTTTCTGCCTAATCCTGGTATGGTTTCTAAATCAGCCAACATAGAACCATAATGCTTTTTGGCCAGCTCTTCCATCTGTTTAGTAAGCTTATCAATGAGCTCTTGCTTATGTTTGAGCTCTTGTTCAATGATTTGTTCTAGCTTTGTACCTAGCATACCACTGCTGCTAAAACCTTCATGCTGGTTACTGAGTGCTGTATGTTCTTTATGTAGATTGTCCAGTAAAGCTTGCATCTGCTGTAAGGCTACAACATATTTCTGCGGTGGCTGCCAGAGGGCTGGTTTTTCCATCTGACCATATTCGGCAATCATTTTTGCATCCTTTTTATCTGTTTTTGCCCTTGACATACGCATCTGACAAAACCTGCGGATCACCAGTGGGTTAACAACACTCACTCCTATCCCTTGCTGGGTGAGATAAGCTGCTAACTTCATATAGTATGGTCCAGAGGCTTCCATGACTACCACACTGTTTTGAGGAAGCACTTTTAATAAAGCTTCAAACCCATCTTGACTAGTATCAAACTTATAGTAAGTATATGCTTGGCCATTGGGTAAAGCAACATCAAAGAAGGGTTTAGAAATGTCTATCCCTATATAGTTTATTGAACTTTGCATAGCTATATTATTTTATATAATTTTACTACTAACCCTAAAAAGGTAGAAGGAACTGCACAAGCCTTATCAATCCTACATGCAGGCTCAGTGGCCTAATGAACTGTCCAAGGTCTTTGCAGTTGGGTAAAGAAATTAGCATATGCAACAGCCTTTATGAGCTAATGTGTGCCTTAATTTTTACTCTTTACCCTTTTCTTCTGCAATCAATTTACTCTTTAGATTTTCCTTACTCAACATTTATACAAACATAGGATGTGTGCCTTAAGCTCAATTAGAAATAATGTTGAAATGAAGGAGTATTATGAGAAAAAAGTAAAACAAGGAAAAAATAAGATGAGTGTTATTAATGCTATAAGAAATAAAATACTACTTAAGGTGTTTGCTTGTGTTAGAGATGGAAAAATGCATGAGTATAAACAAGTAGCTTAAGGAGGTTATGGATAAAAGTAAACTGATAATTTTTTAAAGGTTGCTTTTATCATAGAAATCACTATCTGCTAGCTTTAAGCTTTCTTTAGGTAAGAGTTTTTCTCCTTTACGGATTTTAAAGTCATGCACTCTTCCTTTATGGGATTTGGATACAGAGAGTATCTTTCCATCTTCTCCTATCACTATCTCTGTTTTTATAGTATGTCTCTTTTTCTTTCCTGAATATGATTTCTTTTGCTTCTTAGTAGGTCTTTGCGTAGGCTGCTCGCTCACATCTGCTAATATGCGCAATACCTTATCTGAGGTTAAGCTGCGATCTTTTTTAATGCTAATCTTCTTAGCTAGTAATGGCTCCATTTTTCGCGAGCAAGCGGCATATGTTAGAATTATGCAGATTAAACAAATAGCCTAAAAACACATGTGAGATATAAGTGCGATAATACATGAGTACACAGAGCAATTTATCTTCCAAGGTAGGTAAATGACTCATCCTACCATGGCGCAGCTTGCTCTATTCTAGCTCTTCAAAGAGAGGCCTTACTTTTAAAACTAATTGCTCAAAGGTTTCTAGTCTCAAGCCAGTTATTCTTCTAAAGTTATAGGGATGTTTGCTTATCCTCGCGTAGGTTAAATGCATACTTATTCCTTTTATATAACAAGAATTACATCTTAGCCCTTTTTATCTTCTTTGTCAACCTTTTTCGCAGCAGTTCTAGTATCTTGATGAACTAACTAATTTAATCCAAGAAGCGATAACTAGACAAGATGATTCTTTAAAAAGATCAGCTAGAAATTGTTACAGTGAAGCTATGTAGTTTAATATATAATAATAAAGAGGAATACCAATAAGTACATTGAAAGGGAAAGTAATAGCCAGTGGGGTAGTCAAATATATGCTGGCGTCTGCTTCAGGAACAGCAATCCTAAAGGCTGCTGGTACAGCTATATAAGAGGCGCTCGCTAA
Source organism: Candidatus Amoebophilus asiaticus 5a2 (assembly GCF_000020565.1). Lineage (GTDB taxonomy): Bacteria > Bacteroidota > Bacteroidia > Cytophagales > Amoebophilaceae > Amoebophilus > Amoebophilus asiaticus. The sequence goes on along the minus strand of NC_010830.1, from coordinate 1,622,091 downwards.
TAGAACAATTAACAGAAAACTATCTCCCAAGTTAATATGAAACCAATAGGTTAATAAGACACCTATGGTTGCATTAATAAGTGGTATAAATATACCCACTATAAACATTAATTTGCCAACTTTCTTTAATTTACTTATATTCTTCCCCACTAATAACCCCATATCTAATAAAAAGAAAACAAGCATTCCTTTTTGTATGCCTGTTATAAAGGGGGATAAAGCTTTAATTTCTGCAGGGCTACTAAAAAAGCCTATCAGTAAACTACCTAGGAGAATAATAATAGACCCACTTTTAAATACTTCTTTTAATGTGTGGTTATATGGATAGCTATCATTAGGTTGATTATAATTTCGTATAAGTAACATGCCTATGATAATAGCTGGGCATTCCATTAATGCCATAAGAGCTACCATATGCCCTCCATAACTTATATGGCAGTCAGCTAGGTAAGTGCTAGCTGTAATAAAATTTACTACACTAACAGACCCATAGCTAGCAGCTATAGCTCCTGCTGTAGGTAGCTCAAATTTTCTTCTGGCGATTAGAAATACATAAATAGGTGTTACAATGGACATAAAAAGTGCTATGCCTATTGTTATGAATGTTTCTGCATGCCATATACTATGTGCTAATTCTACACCGCCACTAAAGCCAATACAAAATAGTAGATATAAGGTAATGAATTTACTTATGGGTCGAGGTACTTCGAGATCAGAATGGATATAAGAAGCAAAAATTCCTAAAAGGAAAATCAGAATGGGTACGCTAAATATGTTGCTGATTGAAAAAGCCATAACCTGTTGTCTGGGACGTAGTACTTTTAGTTGGACACAAATCACAAAGTTAGGGCTTTATATATAACTAAGACAATAAATTAGTTGTTGTTGGTATAAAAAATGTATAATAAGCAGTATAATAAAGTAAGAGAATATAATATTGATAGCTTAAATATGCAGTACATAAAAGTAAAAAGCATGAAATTCTACTTAGCAGGTTCCCAAAATCCAGTGTTCTTACTTATTATGCAAAGTCACCTTTGCTCTTTTAGAATATTATCTAATTTTTTTGAGAAAAGTCTTCTTATTTTAAGAGCTTTGCAAAATTGTAACCTATAGTAGGTTGTAAACACCATTCCCAACCCATAGTCCGTGAGTTAATAACAGGTATAAATTCTTCAATATAACTTAAGCCTATAATCAGCCCATAGTTAAATTCATAATCATAGCCTATTATTAGTGAAAGGCCCAGTTTATTCACCGGTAGCTTTTGAGACGTAAGTGGTATAGGAGGTGCTTTTTCTTCATGATTAGAACAACATCTATGGGGAACAGCACTTCCTGCAACTAAATAACCAATCTGTAACCCAACCAAAAGGCAATTTTGTCCTAGATAATATCTTAGTATAATAGGTGCCATAAAGTATATAGGTCTAACATAGAGGTGCGGAGTTTGTGTTTTGTCTGTATACCCTAAGTGATACCAATTATAATAGCACACCAAGCCAGTTTGTATCCCTACCGACTTCGCAATTTTATATTCTCCAAATACACCCCCTCTAGAGGAAAATATGGCAGTTCCAAGTGTTATAAAAGAGAGTATCCCTAGCCCACCTTGCAATCCGAATTTAAACCTTTCTTTATCAAATTGGCGGCTTATGGAAGGTTCGCTAGGTTGTAAACTCTGAGCTTTAATAGTGAAAAAAGAGCAAAGTAATAAGATAAAACAGATTGATTTTCTTATCGGTTAAAAGCTTTGTTTTTATATAGAGGTGGCTATTCTAGCATTTAGCTACAAATTTAAGAAATTTCTTTTGTATACAATAGACCTCTTGCATAACCCTATTTACAGTTACATAGAATGAGTTTTTATGCAAAGATTTTTGAGGTTATGCAAGAAGTCTAATGTCTAAATGCTATTAGCTTTTACGCATGCTCCTCTAAGTCATAAAAATGGTTAGTAGAGCTGGTAGGATTAGTAGGGGAGGAGATCTGTCTCAAAAACAAACCTAAATTATAGTTTAAGGTAGGTGCTAGGGTCCAATTCAAGCTAGCTCTGTCTGTTGCTATAACTTTAGTAAGCTCATATATGAATGTTAAACCTACTGTTATGCCATAATTGAATTCATAATCACTACCTAGTAAGAATGCATATCCTAACTTTTTTGCTGCTAATCGTTCATCATTTAAATGGAGAGAAGCTATGTATTTACGAGTCAGCATAGTTTTATGCCATTCTAAAAATCCACCTATTAAATAACCCATATGAACGCCGGCAAAGAAACTCATCTTTTTATCTGTCTTAAGATAGCCTCTTAAGACAAGTGGTGCTGTAATATGCTGAGGTAATACTAAAGCCAGGGTTTCAGTGCTATTAGGAAAAGTTCCTTTGAGAAAATACTGATTACGAAAATATAATATACCTGCTTTTATACTTAACCATTCTGCTAATTTATATTCCCCAACTATACCTAACCTTAAGGAGCCAGCAAAAATTCCTGTCCCTAGCTGCGGGCCAAATTTTATTCTTTGCTGTGGGCCAAATCTTATCTTTTGTGTATTTACTGGTATTGGTGCTTGAATATCCTGGCTAGGTGATGGGTTTTCTGCATGGATACAAAAAAATGAGGAAAAGAATAGTATGCTAAAACATATTACTTTAATTGTATTGTTGTATAGCATATGTGAGCTCAATTATAGGTTGCTGACCGATGTAAAATCCGAGCATGTATACAAGCCAACCCTACTACTACCAACTTTATAGCTAAATATTGAAGTAACTTAGCTATATTTTAAACGTTCACTATATCAACGTTGGCTTCTTATTACAAGCGTCTGAGACAGCAATAAAGCATGCTTAATAGTTTTCTAATAGTAAATTAGGAATACTGTCTTTATATAATCTAGTTAATATTCTAGAAAACTCTATACAATATTCTAACTTTTGCATGCATGATATACCCTATAATTTTCTCTGTATATAAGTGGTAGGCAAAGATAAGCTACCTTACACAACAGAATTTATTTCCAGTAAGATCCTAAATTAGGATTCTGTAGAGCTTGTATTGCTTACTACTGTGTTATTTGCAAAAGATGCTTTAATAGCTTCTATATCTACATTCTTGATAACTGGTTTTTTTAAAAGTTGCTTAATACGATTTTGCCTTTTTATAGCATTCATTCTATTTCTTTTTACCTTTCTCTCTAATCTAGTAACTGCCATAGATAATTTATTTTAAAAGATTTAAAAACAATCTTTCAAAATTAGAAGTTAGATCTGGTATGAACAAGAATATGTACCAATAATATTTATTATAAATGGACGGTTAATGGTTGATTAAGATATTTAATATGTTGTAAACTGTCGAAAGGTTAACTATTCCTGATAACTAAAAACAATTTACTAGTAAGTAGTACTTCATTGGTATCCTTGGTAAGAAATAGATATGCTGTATGCTTTAAGCTCTTATCAGTTTTATTTAGAATAATATATTTACTTGAAGTAGCCATTTAAGCTTAAATAAGTTTTTTTCTATATACCATTATATTAGTAATTCGCTGAAATATTGATACTTATTTGTATACACTTAATTTTAGCTTCCAATTTTGTTTGAATTCTGTGAGGATTAAACTTAAAGCATTCAATAAATAAGCATGAATATTTCTTCATTTATCATTAAAGCTGCTTATCCATACAGAATCTATATATTAGGTAACCTTTTAGTAATAATAATAGCGGCGATAGATGCTAATTTAAGGCCCTATGTAATTAAATTATTAATAGATTCTGTAGCCAGCTCCAATATCCGAGGTATCATTGATATAGGTGTTATCTATGCATTGTTACAGTTAATAATAGTTGCCTTATGGTCATTCAGTGATTGGTGTCTTATCAAATACATTCCACCATTCAGAGCCTTTATTATTCTACTTTTAACAGAACGTATTAACAACTTTTCATATAGCTTTTTTCAAAATAATCTTACAGGCAGCATAACAGCAAAGATGAATGATGTTGCAAACTTGGTACCTACTATTGTATCTACCATCATGTATCAGTTTATACTCTTTGCGCTAAGTATGATTGTTAGCCTTATTTTATTGGCCAGGATACATCTAATATTGGGGCTTGGGGTGGTAGCCTGGAGCTTTCTTTTTTTATGGAGGACTTATAATAGCCTTCAAAAAGCAAACCATCTTACTGCTAACTATGCAGAATCAAGAGCAAGAATATCGGGCTATATCTCAGATTTTATAACAAATATTTTAAATGTGAGATGTTTTGCTCATGAGGACTATGAAAAAAATAAACTACATACCATTACCTCAGATTTTGTAGATAAGGCAAAAAAACAGGGTAATTTCTTTATGAGATTTTACGCTATACAAGGAGGGCTTGTTTCAATTTATACAATAGCCTTTTTGGCAGGGCTTATTTATTTGCGTTTTATCAATTTTATCACTCCTGGCGATATTGCATTAGTATTTATATTAAATTTTAGAATAGTGGATAAGCTTTATGAATTATCAAATCATTTGCGTGATTTTGCTACTAATTGGGGGGTAGTGAAACAAGCGCTAAAGTTCTTTGACCAGCCTATCGAAATTAAGGATACAGTTAGGCCAGAGCAAATAACAATAAAGCAAGGGAAAATAGAGTTTAAAAAAGTTTATTTCCATTACAAAGATGGAGGGAGCTTATTTAAAAATCTAAATTTGACTATTAATGCAGGACAAAAGGTTGGGTTAGTAGGTTACTCCGGAAGTGGAAAATCTACATTAATAAGCTTGATCTTGCGGCTTTATGAAGTTATTTCTGGCTGTATTAAGGTGGATGATTATGATATACAAAATTTTACACAAACCTCCCTTCGTTCTCAAATTAGTTTTATCCCTCAATCTCCTACAATGTTTTACCGAACAATAAAAGAAAATATAAGTTATGGTAAATTAGATGCTACGGATGAAGAAATAATAGATGCTGCTAAAAAAGCTTATGCACATGAATTTATACTGCAACTACCTGAAAAATATAATTCTTTGGTAGGTGAAAGAGGAATAAAATTATCTGGAGGACAGCTTCAAAGAATTGCTATTGCACGCGTTATACTTAAAAACGCTAAAATCCTAATTTTAGATGAATCAACATCCCAGCTAGACTCTATTACAGAATATAAGATACAAAACTCTTTAAAAGATCTAATGCAAGGCAGGACAACTATAGCGATTGCCCATCGACTATCTACACTTTCCTATATGGACCGAATTTTAGTCTTTGACCAAGGCCGTATTATACAAGATGGGACACATTATGAGTTAATTAAGCAAGAAGGGTTATATAAAATGCTCTGGAAAAAACAAATAAACGGATTTATACCACAAAATAAGCAGGAGATTTTGTAGCTATGTGGAAGTATTATGTAAGTGTATATGGTTTTGGTAAAAATGAAAATGCGGTATGCTTTATAAATATTTATTGTGATCTATCAGTATTAACAGAATTAAGAGAAGGTAAAAAGGTAAGCTGTAAGTTTGAGTTTATATACAGGTATATATTAAAATTGTATCTCTATAAGTTGTTAAGTAGATATTTTAGTAATCTTATTTTTAGATTAAAAGACTCACTTATCATATCACTTATCAATAAAACTTATAGCTCTTCAAATTGTATACTTTAAAAAGAAGCTATAAGCCTTACCATCTAACCCAGCCAAGTTATATTTACACTTTGATGAAAATTTTTCGATTATACATAATCCATAAAATACACATCCAAATTAAGAGCCACATAATAGCCCAGGTTAATGAGGCATTGTATGGTGAAAGATAAGGTATAAATAAACTTTTATACAAGTAAGTTAGTAGGCTCGTTTTATTTCCGTCTGCTGAAGTAACTTTTATTAAGTTTAAGGTTCTCGGTAATAATCCAGACACAAAAAATACAGTAATAGCATTTACACCATATGCGACTATGGGTTTGGTAAATCTCTTATATCCTTTAACATCTATAATCCAATAGCACAAGGCTAAAATAATATATGCAAGTCCGCTAGTATAGAGCACAAAAGAACTAGTCCACAAAGATTTATTAATAGGAAAAATAAAGTTCCATATTAAACCTGTAATTACGGCAAGCGTACCACTAGAAAAAAGCCGAGCTATTTTTTCAGTATCCGATTGATCTTTTCTTTGCAAAAGTATGCCTGCTAATATGCCTGATAAACCTGTAGCAATTGCAGAGATAGTTCCAAGTATACCTTCTGGGTCCCAAGTCCGGACAGCTTTCCATAGATGGGGTTCTGTTAAAAGGTTGCGATCTATCCATGCCGCTAGGTTTGTTTCTTGTTCTAGATTGGCATATCCAATCCCAGGAACAGGTACAAAAGTCATTAATATCCAGTAGCTTACAAGTAACCCAAGCATTATCTTTAAAATGGTGCGAGGAGTAAATTTTAGAAAGATAATGGTTGAAATAAAGTATACTATTGCGGTACGCTGTAACACGCCTGGTATTCTTACTGTTTTAAAAGCTTCTATGGGGCTAGTAAATATTTTAGGATATAATGCAAGGAAAATACCAAGACAGAAGAGAGTTAACATTCTCCTTACAGATTTTAAGATAAGTTGGCTATGCGTTTCTGGCAATTCTTTTTTGCTTCCTATGGCAAAAGCAATAGAAACGCCAACAATAAATAAAAAGAAAGGGAAAATGAGATCAGTTGGTGTACAACCATGCCATTCAGCATGTTTTAGTGGTGCATAAATATGTCCCCAACTACCAGGATTGTTGGCTAAAATCATACCAGCAACCGTTAATCCTCTAAAAAAGTCAAGGGATACTAAGCGTTGTTTTAAATGTTGCATGTTTTCCGTTGGTTTATTGAATCGATAATCACTTGGATGGCTGGAATATAAGTTAAAATTGTGAAATTCTTATTTAGGGTCGTTTGGTTGTATCTGAAATGGGGGAGAAGAATATTTGGAGACATTTGTATAATTTTCTCAGCTGCTCTAAAAATGCTGCCTTTATAATAATATTTATCATTTATAATAATATTTATCATTTATAATTAATTTTGCTAGTAATTGGTTTTATAAGGAGTGGTGACCGAGTGGTTGAAGGTGCTCGCCTGGAAAGCGGGTGTACCCCTAAAAGGGTACCGAGGGTTCGAATCCCTCCTACTCCGCAAAATATTACATGATATGTTTGAAATAGCTTATGTCTCAACAAAGTAAGGCCATAGTTTTTGTAGCAGTAAGTCTAGATGGTTTTATTGCTAAACAAGATGGAGATATCGATTGGTTATCTCTTGTAGATAGTCCGAGTGAGGATTATGGTTATAGTGCTTTTATGCAGGGTATAGACGCTGTTATTATGGGACGGAAAACCTATGATAAAGTACTTAGCTTAGATGTAAAATTTCTTCATAAGGATAAGCAGTGTTATGTACTCTCTACAAAACAGCATAAAAGCATTCATAATCACATAACTTTTTATCAAGGTGAGCTTACAAAGCTAGTAGAAGAGCTAAAAAGTAAATTCAGCAAAGGTATTTATATAGAAGGAGGAGGGGAGGTTATTAGTGAGTTAAGGAAAGACCATTTAGTAGATGAATATATTATTTCTATTATTCCTATTCTACTAGGTAGTGGTATTCCTTTGTTTAAAACATGTAATATTGAGGAAAAATTAGAGCTTATCAGTGCAAAAGCTTACTCTTCAGGCTTAGTACAGGTCCATTACCAAGTTCACTATAGTAATATAGTATAATAGAAACCTAATAGTATAATACCCATAACATTATTACATGGAACTTTCTACCCATTATAATCCTATTGAAGTAGAACAAAAATGGTATAGCCATTGGATGTCACAAGGATTTTTCAAAGCAAGCCCTCATTCAGAAAAAGAACCTTATACCATTGTACTACCTCCCCCTAATATTACTGGCGTGCTACATATGGGCCATGTACTCAACACTACGTTGCAAGACGTGCTTATCCGTAAGGCGAGGATGCAAGGTAAAGAAGCTTGTTGGGTACCTGGTATAGATCATGCTTCTATAGCAACAGAAACCAAAGTAGTGGCCATGCTACAAGCCAAAGGTATCCAGAAAAAAGACTTGACACGTGAAGCCTTTTTAGCACATGCTTGGGAATGGAAAGAAAAGTATGGTAGTATCATATTAGAACAAATCAAACAATTAGGTGCCTCTTGCGATTGGGATCGTTTGCATTTTACTATGGATGCTGGTCCTTCTGAAGCTGTAAAAAAAGTATTTATACAGCTTTATGAAAAAGGATATATTTATCAAGGCAAGCGCATGATCAACTGGGATCCAGTAGGTAAAACAGCCTTGGCAGACGATGAGGTAAACTACCAACCAGTATCTTCTAAACTATACTATGTCCGTTATGCTATAGTGGGTAGCGATCAGCATATCATCATTGCTACTACACGTCCTGAAACCATACTAGGAGATACGGCTATTTGTATCCATCCACATGACATGCGATATCAACACTTGCATGGTAAGCAGGCTATAGTACCGATTGCCAATAGAACTATTCCCATTATTACTGACACCTATGTAGACAAAGATTTTGGTACAGGATGTCTTAAAGTAACTCCTGCTCATGACATGAATGATTACGACCTTGGCCAACGGCATGGGTTAGAGGTTATTGATATTTTAAATGAAGATGGAACTTTAAATGTTACAGCAGGTCATTATATAGGGGAAGATAGGTTTGTGGTTCGGGAAAAAATAGCACAGCAATTACAAGCAGAAGGATATTTAGAAAAAATAGAACCTTATACCAGCAATATAGGCCTTTCTGAACGTACCCATGCAGTAGTAGAGCCTAGGCTATCTAAGCAATGGTTCGTACGAATACAAGAGCTAGCAAAACCCGCTTTTGAACATGTGCTGGATAATACCATTCAGTTTCACCCGGCCAAGTTTAAACATATGTATCAAGCTTGGCTTAACAATGTGAGAGATTGGTGTATATCTAGACAGTTGTGGTGGGGACATCAAATCCCTGCATTTTACTTGCCAGATGGTACGGTTATTGTAGCTGAAGACAAAGCAGCAGCTTTGGCTAAGGCACACATGAATCCTGTTTATAAAAACCTGACAGAAGCAGATATACGACAAGATGAAGATGTGTTAGATACTTGGTTTTCTTCTTGGTTATGGCCTATTAGTGTATTTGATGGTTTTGGCAACCCAGAAAATCAAGATATTCAATACTTTTATCCTACACAGGTTTTGGTTACAGCCCCAGAAATTATTTTCTTTTGGGTAGCCAGAATGATTATGGCAGGATATGCTTTTACCAACAGGCTTCCTTTTAAGCATGTTTATTTTACTGGAATTGTTCGCGATAAGCTTGGTAAAAAGATGTCTAAGTCGCTCGGTAATTCACCAGAGCCTATAGATTTAATTAAACAATATGGGGCAGATGGCGTACGGGTAGGTATGTTATTCAGCTCTCCTGCTGGCAATGACCTTCTTTTTGATATTAAACTTTGTGAGCAAGGTAGAAACTTTGCCAATAAAATCTGGAATGCTTTTCGGCTTATCAAAGGATGGGAAGTACAAGCAAAGTCTAGCCAACCAGATGATACAATGGCTATTAACTGGTTCGAAGCTCGCTTTAACCAAGTATTAACAACTATAGAAGAACATTTCGAGCAATTTCGTATTTCAGATGCGCTCATGTCTATTTATAAGCTTATTTGGGATGATTTTTGTGCATGGTACTTAGAAATGGTTAAGCCTGCTTATGGAGAACCTATATCTCCTACTACTTATGCAGCTACTGTTGAGTTTTTAGCCAAGTTGCTTAAAATACTTCATCCGTTTATGCCTTTTATTACGGAAGAGGTTTGGCATCAATTACAACCTCGTTCCGCGCAAGACTGTATAACCGTTGCACCATGGCCCCAATCAATAACTTATGATAACCAATTGCTTGAAGAAGCGGCTTTATCTTTTACTTTAATTACAGAAATTAGAAATATCAGAGTTAGTGCACAAATAAACCCAAAAGAACCGTTATTGCTTTACAGTAATACAATGCTTCCGGCATGGTTCAGTAGGTTTAGCAACTATATACAAAAGTTAGGTTATATTAATCAGATAGCAGTTAGCGAGGGGCCTATACAAGATAGCGTTAGTTGCCATGTTCAAGGGCATGCATTTTATATTCCTTTTCAGCAAAAAATTGACGTAGAACAGGAGTTAGGACGATTGAAAAAGGACCTGGAATATTATCAAGGTTTTTTAGCAGCTGTAACTAAAAAGTTAAGCAATACAAAATTTGTTGAACAGGCGCCACCAGCAGTAGTGGAAATAGAGCGCAGGAAGCAATCAGATGCCATAGCTAAGATTAAAGTTATGGAAAGTAGGTTGTTAGAAATTTCTGGAGAATAAGATGAATGTAAAAATCCTACATTATTTAGCTTAAATCTAACAATTACTATTTAAGTTTAGAACTTATGTTTTTACACTAACCCTAACTTTTTCTTATTGAGAAACTTTATTAAGCTCATGGATTAAATCCATAAAATTAGTAATAGATATATGTTGCTGTTTAGCTGCTATATCGCCTGCATAACAGACAATACCCTGTTTTTGTTGGGATAATTTTTGGAAATATAATAGGCTTTTAAAATAATCAGTAGATAAGGTTTTGGAGGCCTTGATTTCTATAGGAATTAAACGGTCGGATAATTCATAGATACAGTCAATCTCATGTCCTGTTTTGTCGCGCCAGAAGTATAGGTTAGAAGGTCGTCCTTGGTTAAAACGAAATTTTAGCAGTTCATTGATGACTAAATTTTCAAATAAGCTCCCGCGTAAATAATGTGTTTCAACTTGTTGTTCGCTTTCAAGTCCTAGAAGTGCACAAGCAAGCCCTGTATCATAAAAATATAGCTTTGGCATTTTTATGATCCGTTTACTAAAATTTTGGTAGTAAGGGGGCAATAAGTAAACTAGGTAGCTAGTTTCCAAAATGGAAATCCATTGTCTTGCTGTAACATGGCTAATGCCACAATCATTAGCTAAAGAAGTGAGATTTAGTATTTGCCCTATGCGTCCACTACAAAGCTTTAAGAAAGCTTGGAAACGGTTTAGGTCTGTAAGATTTTTAATTTGTCGAACGTCACGCTCCACATATGTTTTAATATAATATAAGTACCAATCAATAGGATTTAGTGTAGAGCGTTGATAAAGACTAGGGTACCCCCCTCTAAAAATAAGCTTATCTGTATCTAAGGTAGTACTATATTCACTAGCTTGTAACTCTTGGATGCTAAGCGGAAGTAAAGATACTAGGGCAATACGGCCAGCTAGTGTTTGAGATATGTTTTCTGAAAGTGTGAAATTTTGAGAACCTGTTAAAATAAATTGTCCTGGAATCTGGTTTTCATCTATAATAGTTTGTAAATATGAAAATATAGTAGGTACGTTTTGTACTTCATCAATGATTACACCAGAAGATGCATACTTGTCTAGAAATGCTTTTGTATCATTTTGAGCCAAATACCTTTGATTTAAATCTTCAAGGTTTACATATGGTAGGTGTTTAAATAATGTTTTTACTAAGGTAGTTTTACCAGATTGTCGTGGCCCTACTAAGCCAATTGCCGGGAAATGCTGAGCTAAGCTAGTAAGCTTTTCACTAAGAGTTCTTAAAATAGACCTACTGCGAAACAGAGAATCTATATAAAAGTTTAATTTTTGGAAGTTAAATTCACTATTTGTAAAAATTTAACCAGCGTTTCACATGCTTTAAATGCATATTTTCATTTCTTGTATTTTCTCAATTATGCAAAATGCACCTCTACTTTTTTATAACAGTTATTTCGCAGTAGGTCTAATCATAAAAATGTATATTGGACAAATTGAAATTAATACTTTCAATTTGTCCAATATAATAAATCTTTTGGGTACGTATATACTAAGTGATAGTTAAATAAGCTTATTTATCATGTTATCCTTACCCTTTTCTTAATTTTACTGTATGCTATCACACAAATACATTCTTATTTCTTGCTAAGTGCAATTCCACTAATTCGAGCTTCATTAGTTTTATTTCTATTTCTTTTAAAGCGGAAGATTTAAGCTAAAATTAATAGAAGTAAAATAGCCCTTAATTCACCTCTACATAAATATTTATAGTTCTAATAAGCTTATATCAAAATAATGAGGCTTTTCTGGATTCTATATCTAAAGCGGCTTTATGATATTTAAGATACATTAATTCGTATCCTAATAATGTATCTGTAATTTGTGCTTATATTATATGAATTTTTGGAAAAATTCTTGACTTACAAAATTTAATTTGTTACCTAGTGTTCATATTAAAATTTAGTCATTCGCCCATAAGGTTGAATGAGTATTATTAAGTTAAGCAGTGTTAAACTTAAAAATGTAATAATTATGGAAAAGCTAATTAGAAATTTACGAGTATTGAGCTTGTATATTATAATAGGAATAATATTTACTCCGATTACTAGTCAGGTTTCAGCAGCAGGTACGTCTACTACTAATAAACAAGTAGGTAAGGTTTACCCAGGCTTGGTTAGTTCCTCATTAATAAATATTAACCTTATTGATTCAAATAAGAAACCAGTTAAGCCATTATTAGATTTTTTAAAGCTTTATAATATTAAACATCAAGGCACCTTAAAATCTATTAAGTTAGCTATGGAGAAGTACTTTATAAGAAAGCCAGGTCTTGAGCGCTGGGATTTAGTAGATACGGAACAAGATGCAAAAGCACGAACTGAAGCCTTAAGGCTACTTAGAAATATGGATTTTATAGATCCTATTCCACATTTCAAAGTTAACGTAGACTATTTTCTTTTGTTCGGAGCTACTTTACCTACAGTTGAAAAAAGATTTGCAGATTTTCTAGCACAATATAATTCGAGTACATTACAATGTAAAAATATTGTTTTATTAGCAGGTGATAGAAAATTACGGACTCATGAGATAGAAAGAATGAAGAATACATTAGGTGTAAATTTTAGAGACTTTCTTAAAGATATCAATAGACAAGAAAGCGAGCTTACAGAAGCAGACATTATGCGTTATATATGGAGAACAAAGGCTCCAGCTAGCTTGAAAAATAATTTCCAAGAGTCTAAAAATCTATTTTTTGTTACTTCTGCTTTTGTCAAAGCTCTAAATACTATAAAAGGTAATGAGCAAAGGCCTACAACAGCTAGTACTATAGAAGATTGGATAAAAGGGTGCATTCCTACACCAGGTAGCTGCCACGCTAATGTAGAGAAGCCTTATGGAATTAGAATGGAGAAGACTTTGCGCTTGGCTTTAGAAAAATATAGCCGGGAGCCAGTTAATTTAAAAAAGCCATTCTCTATAACATGGAATAGCCCAGCAGCTGATAATAATTTATTAATGGCTGTTTATAAAGATGAACTTGCTAGAGCTTATTCTCAAGAATATGAGCTTAAGAAGTATCTAGGCATTATTAGCGAGTAAGTGATTGTCTTAAAGTTATTGTAGAAATCTTAAGAGGAAGCCTTTTACTAGCTATATGCTAGTAAAAGGCTTTTCTTTTTAAGAAAATTCTTGAGGAAAACACCAAAAAATGGAGATCATTTTTTAAATGCTGCTTTGAGACAGAGCTTTTACAATTTTATTAAGAATTTTAAATGCTTCTTTGTTTTTAGGACCATATTGAAGTTTTTGCTATATGGTAGAAAACTTTATTTAATCCTAGCAAGACTAAGAAATAAACCTTAAATTATATAAAATATGTGCTCATAAAACAAGTGTTGAATATATATATATGTTACTGTTAGTCAAATAATCTAATTGATTCAACTGTTTTTGTGCCTATTTTCAGCATCTATTAATTAACCTATTTGCCAACTAGCCAAAAAGCTTATGCAAGTTTTTAAAAATCAACATCTATATACAGCACTTGCTAGCTTGTTGATTATTCTTATCACTATCTCTTGTAATCACTGTGGTAATACTAATAATGCTAAAGAAGTAAAAACTTTAGATTTATCAATAAGCAAAGATTTGCTGCAAGGAAGCGATGAGCTTAATTTTATGGTTAAGATTAGTAATCAGGATGGCAAAGAAGCACATTTAAATAAATTTAAACTAAAAATTAGTGTTGAAGAGCCTCATAATTTTCTTAACTACATAGATGCGAAAGGCACTACACAAATTAAGTCTGTTATTGATGAAAATTTAACACATTTTACGGTCCAGCAGTTGTTGCAATCTGCAGATAAGCCTATTAACTTAGAGTTTATAATACAACCTCAATTAGCATCTAAACAAGTTAACATAAAAGCAGCCCTCTATTATGAAGGTACAGAGCAACCCATTGTAGAGAAATCTATTACCTGGCAAGAAACCGTATCACCTTATCAGCTAAGCTTCAATAGCATAAGTGCTTCTGATTTATTAGAAGGTGGTGAAGAATATATCTTTAAAATAGAGAATCAAGATCCTGAATATGCCTTAGCTACAGATGAAGTTATTCTCTCGTTACAAAGCAAAGCAGAATTTACATTAAATGGCTGTTTAGCAACTGAGCAAGGAATCTTGCTTAAAACAGTTTTAGGAATAGAAAAAATTGAGCAGGCACAAAATGTTAAATATAACCTTGCCAATATTAGGTTAAAAATAAAAGATCCAAACGGGCAAACTGATGCTACCTCTGTTGTACTAACATTAAAAGATAAATTTGGCAATAAGTTAGGAAGTGACAAAATAATAACCTGGAAGCCTAAAAGTGAGATATCATTTATACTAAGCTTTGATAAGTTAGAATTGCAAGGATCTGAACTCAGCAATAGACAAATTAAATTTACAGTAAATCAGTCAGGGGAATCTATTCTTAATAATGGTGAGTTAATCTTACAATTGACGCCAGAACAAGGTAGTATGGCTAGCATCTTAGGTGCTAACCTAATAACAGATGTGTCTGGTAAAACAGTTTATATTTATAAGATTAAAAAAGAGGATATAGGCAAACAAAGTGCAGCTTTAAGTATAGACCCACAAGAAAGTAAGGAAGCTAGCTTCAAGGCACAGCTTTTGTATAATGGAGCTCTCCTAGGAGTTACACAGAAATTAGTTTGGCAAGCTGGAGCAGAGTTGAGTTTTAGCTTAGAAGGATTGGAAGAAAAAGATAGATGTATTTTATCAGGTACCCAAACATTGAAGGGTACTGATATACTCCAAATTGTAATTAAGAATTTGAGTAGAGCATTGAAAAAAGAGGGGGAAGCTGTATTGTGTGTTGAGCAAAACGAACACCCCAGTAATGTAGCTTTTGAAGTATATTACAATTATGTTGACAAGATTGAACATGATACCCCTAATATATCGCTAGGTAAGCATAAAGCTGTAACTATAGACCTTTATCATCTTATAGCAAATAACAATTTTGTTAAAAGAGAGGACGATATCAAGGTTGCCTTACAATTGTTAAATCCTACATCCAAACAACATGCTACTGTTAGCTTCAAAATAAAGAATGCAAATAATAATAGCGATATAACTACACCTATAACTATCAATTGGCAAGCAGCTCTAGCTCCTGTAACACCAGTTATAGATGAAATGCTTGCTGTGGTTAAAAAAGCAACTTTATGTACAAGTTTATATAAAGTCTTAAAAATTATTAAAAAAGGCAAGGGGATACACCCAAACGATATCAATAAAATAGATGTAAAACATCCATATGGTTACACGGCTTTACAAGAAGCTATATATATGGGTCGATTGGACATTGTTACTTTATTATTAGATAAAGGTGCTGATGTAAATATGAGAAATAAGCGTGGGCAAGCACCTATTGAATTAGCGCTTGGCAGATTTGATATAGAGATGGTACGTCTATTATTAAAGCAACCAGATATACAATCAAGGATAAGTATTTATAATGGTGGAGAAAAACTATTATTAAACCTAGTCATAGAACGAGCTAATACGGTAGATAAGGAAAAATTTACAGAACTTACCGATCTCCTATTAGATCACTTGAATACACCTGATGTGCTCAATAAGCAAGATAGTATTATAAAACAAACTCCTCTCTTGTTGGCTATGCATTATAACCAACCTGAACTAGCAAAGAGGTTATTAGAAAAAGGAGTTAATCCAAATATAAAAGATAATCAAGGTAGAAATGCGCTTCATCTAGCTGTTACTCATAACCATAAAGAGTTAGCAGAACAACTGATAGCAAAAAATATCGAGTTAGATATAAAAGATGATAAAGGTGATACCCCTCTGCATATGGCCGTATCTCTATCTAGCAGCAAGGAGGTAGCTAACCTATTAATCAACAAATTTAAAGAAAGTGGAATTAGCTTAGATATACTGGGGTACAAAGAGGTTACGCCTTTGCATAGAGCTGCCGCAGCACAAGGAGATAATGTGGAAATTGTTACAGCATTATTAGAAGCTGGTGCTCAGCTAGACGTAATAGATAAAGATCAGCAAACACCTTTGCATTATGCTGCTCAAAATAATAACATCAAGGTTATTGAAAAACTGACACAATACAACCCTAGTTTGATAAATTTACAAGATAAAAATGGGAAAACCCCCTTGCATATGGTAGTTTCTCAAAATTATAATACCTCTAATGTCAAAAAACAAATAGCGCAAACTATTAACTTTCTAATAGACAAAGGTGCTAGGTTAGACATCGAGGATAACCAAGGGTATACACCTTTAAATATATTGGTTACTAGAAATTACGCAGATATAGTACAAAAGGTATTATAAAACCCTATGAATTCCTTTACTGAGACTGCTAAAATTAATAATGATAAAACCATAGCAAATTAGCTGCATTTTCTCTAATGAATTAATTGTTGCTAAACTAGTCTACTGTCATGGCCATGGTGTTCAGGTAAAAATAAGTGTATTAATGTCGAGTGGTAACTTAATTTGTTTTAATATTGTTATCTTTTGAACGTGGTATAAATTATATTACCTAATAAACATGATAACCATTCGAAAAATATTTTAAATATTTAACTAAATAAGGGTTTATGAAAATCTTAAAAA
Organism: Candidatus Amoebophilus asiaticus 5a2; assembly: GCF_000020565.1. Taxonomy (GTDB): domain Bacteria; phylum Bacteroidota; class Bacteroidia; order Cytophagales; family Amoebophilaceae; genus Amoebophilus; species Amoebophilus asiaticus. The sequence continues at coordinate 1,605,007 of NC_010830.1, read as the reverse complement.
ATAACTGTTTATATATTATTGGAATAATAATGTCGCTCGTTGCTGTTTCTTGTAAAGACTGCAATAATGGCAATCCTGCACATACTCCTAATCCTGATATAGAAGATACAAAACCTGTTTACCAATTGATTTTAGATGGTATAGGTGCTTCAGCTTCTTTAGAAGGCATTGAAACATACTCCTTTTTTATAGTAAATAACGATAACCAAAATACAGTTCCTTCAGATGAAATCTTACTCTCATTAGAAAGTGAGATAGAATTTACACTAAATAATTATTCAGTAGATAGTCAAGGGCTGACACTCAAAAAAATTCTAGAAGTAGACAAAATTAAACCAAGTGCTCCTCAAGAAGTTATTTTAAAATTAAAGAATGCTAAAGATAGGAACGTTGCTGCATCCATTAAGTTACAATTAAAAGACAAGACAGGTAATAAAATAGGAGAGGAGAAAAGCTTAGTATGGAGGCCTAAAGTAGGAATTCAGTTAGACCTACAGATAACTAATAAAAACTTGAAAGGTAATGAGAAGGAAAATAAAAAAATTGAATTTAAGGTAGCTTCATTGGGTACAATCATGCCTGATAAAGATGCAATAAGTTTAAATTTAATACCTGAAGATGGTATTACTGCTACCATTGTAGGTGCTAGCCAAGCAACTGTGAATGGTAAAATAATTTATACTTACCAAGTTAAAAAAGAAGATATAAATAAAACAATTACTTCATTGAGTATTGACCCACAAGGAAGTAAACAAGCTAGCTTTAAAGTACAGCTTGTATATGATGGTAATCTGGTTGGGCCTGAACAAACTTTGACATGGCAAGCTGACGAACCATTAGCATTTGCCTTTGAAGCATCAGAAGAAAAATACAAGGATATTGTAACAGGAATGAAATCATTAATAGGTACAGATATAGTGGAGATATCTATTAAAAACTTAGGGAAAGATACAGAAGACGACGAAGTTCTGTTATGTGTTGAACAGGATAGCCCAGTAGAGGAGATAGCGTTTGAAGTATATTATAACTATCAAAATGTTGACCAAATAGGTGCCGGAACCCCTTCCATAGCTTTTAAAAGTCAGAAAAAAGTAGATGTGGAATTGTTAAATCTTTCTAACGATGGTACTGCTATTAAAAAAGGAGATACTATTAAAATTGCATTGCAACTAATAGACCCTAAAGTTAAGCAACAGGCTAGTATTACTTTTAAAATGAAAAGTAAGAAAGATAATCAAGACATAGCTACCCCAGTAACTATTAATTGGAGGGCAGTTACAACTACTTCGAAAAGTATAGAAGTCACTCAGCAGATGCTTAATGAAATCTTTTCCAAACCTGGATGCAGAAGGTTGTACGATGTGCTAAAAGATATTAAAGATGGTAAAGTTGGACAAGAACTTGATATTAATAAAACAGATTCTCACCATAGATTAGGTTATACAGCTCTACTAGAGGCTATTAATATAGGACGAGAAGATATAGTAACTTTATTATTAGACAAAGGTGCTGATGTGAATACACCAAGTATACAAGGTGAAACGCCAATTCAAGTAGCTATTAGAAAGCTTGATGTAGAAATTGTGAACTTATTATTAGAACAGAAGAAGCTTGATTCAAATATAACTTATGAGAAAGGTAAGAAATTGCTACTGAATTTAGCTATAGAAAGCAAGAATGTAACAGGAGATATAGAAGAAGTTACTAAGATAGCTGATATGTTATTGGATAAATTAGATATAGATACTATCATTCGAATTAATGGAAGTGGGCAAGAATCTCCAATTTTACTGGCTATCCAATGTAGGCGTACCCAGTTGGTAAAAAAACTTTTAGCAAAAGGCTTTACTCCTGATTTAAAAAATAAACAAGGGGAAACTGCAATCCATTTGGTTGCTCGGTATAATCAGAGAGAGTTAGCTGAACAATTGATAGCAAGAAATGTAGAGCTAGACGTGCGGGATAATATAGGAAATACTCCTCTCCACATTGCTGCAGCCCTACCTAAAAATAAAGAGATAGCTAAGCTATTGATTGATAAATTTCAAGAGAAAGGAATTAGTTTAGATTTAGTTAATCAGCTTGGCCAAACACCTCTGCACAAAATAGCTGGCAATTCTAATGCAGAAAATATAGAAATTATGGAAAACTTATTGCAAGCAGGTGCCCAGCCAAATGTACAGGATAAAAATGGCAGTACTCCACTCCATTATGCTATAGGTGCTAAATATAGGAATATTATTGAGGAATTAATAAGAGCAGGTACTCAGATGGATATACAGGATAATCAAGGAAATACATCTTTACACTTACTAGTTGCTAACAATTATGTGGACATAGTAAGAAGTGTAATAGCTAAGAGTCCTAATCTTAAGAATATAAAAAACAAGGCTGACAAATTGCCTAAAGACTTGGCTACAACTCCTGAAATGAAGGCCTTATTTAATTAAAATAAGGTATTGATTACAAATAAATAGGAAATAAGTTGTATATACTTATTTCCTATTTTAATTTAAAAGGTAGTATATCTATTCATATGGTTATATTCTTTTTAACTTGGGGTCGCCTCACGAAAGTGAATATAAAGCCTGTTAAGGCATAGTCGAAGCAGGAAGACATTTATAAAGGGCCGGAATTAAGTATATTAAACTCTACCTTAGCTATATCTAAGCATGGTGGAATAGATAATAGTTTTGAGCTTTGCATATTATAGCTGTCCTAGTTTATTCTAAAACTGGTTTTTTACTTTTGATTAATTCTTCTTGTCTTGGTTAATCCCTATTACATTAGCTTGTACCCGTTCAGGGGTCTACACCACCTTAGAATTACTAAAAAATACGTATTTCATTTAACAACCAATCGATAAAGGGTGCCTTATAGTTGGTATATATATATGATTTTATAGTTGGTAGCTAATAACACTCTAGGAACACAAATACCGTTTTCTGGCTAAAAATAGTGACTTTATTTTGGGTAGACTCCTGAACGGATACATTAGCTTTAATACTACCTGGTATTTTTTATTTGTTTATTCATAGTTTAGGCTTTTTGTGTAAACCTATTTCAGGAAAAGGCATATTTCGATTTATTCTTAAAAGTACTCTTCTTTTTTGTTATCTACTGTAAGAAATGATAAAGCTCCATAGAGCTTTTATTTCTAAGAGAAGTTGTTGCTATAACTATATCTTTTAATTGTATGCACAAAGCTTGCATATTATCTAGCATACCAAGTGTCTCTGTAGTCCTAGTAGCAATATATTCTTCCACTGGCCCTGTATAATCTGAGGGTAATTTCTTTAATGCTTGCTTATATAAACGTAGCCCTAATTCTGTAGAAGAACCCTGCATCATCATCTTTCTTATAGAACCCACAGTTTGATTCACATCTTTTTCCTCTTCCAAAAGGCTCATTAACATTTTACCTGCTTTCACATTATTCTCTCCTAAACATATGTAAGATTGACCACCTATCAAATATGTATGAAGATGATCACCATCTGCTATAACTTTTCTTTTTTTTCCATTCTTTTTAATTTTAATACAATCAACCATAACCCCATATTTTGATAGATAAGGTATTATATTTCTAACTTTATCTAGATATTCTATAAGTGCACTATAGCAAGGGTAAAGCTCCGGAATAATATAGAAATCCTTAAATTGCATAGCTTGAGAAGTGGCATTATTTTCCTCTTGCTTGAGGAGAATAAGCCCGGTAAGTGTTTCTGTATTTTCCCTAAAAGTCTCTAACCCTTGCTGGGACTCTGCTATATTAGAGGGATCAACTTTTATTGATGGATTGCTTACTAGAAATTTTAGCAAACCCTCTTTAACATAATCAGACTTATTATTTGCTAGATAAGTATCATAATATGTTTTAAAAGTTAATTGTTTATTAGAAGTTAACTGCCCCCTTTTACCCTTCGCATAAAGGGTGATAAGGTTACGAGCAGCATCAGCATTTCCCATACTAACTGCTTTTTCATAATATGCTATAGCTTTTGCTCTATTAGGCGCTAATTGACCTTTTATTCCTCTCGCATAAAGAGCTCCAAGGCTATTAGCAGCGCCTCCATATCCCATACTAACTGCTTTTTCATAATATGCTATCGCTTTTGTTGTATTAGGCGTTAATTGATCTTCTATGCCATTATCATAAAGAATGCCAAGACCATATGCAGCTTTAGCATCTCCCATACTAACTGCTTTTTCATAATATGCTATAGCTTTAGTTGAATTGGATACTAACTGACCTGGCATACCATTATGATAAAGGATGCCAAGATTAGTAGCAGCATCAGCATTACCTAACTCAACACCTAACTTATAATATTCTATAGCTTTAACTGCATTGAATGCTAATTGACCTGGCATACCCCTATGATAAAGAACGGCTAAATTATTAGCAGTATCAGTTCTTCCGAGTTTAATAGCTTTTTCATAATATTCTATAGCTTTTACTGCATTAGGCGCTAAATGTTCTTTCATTCCTTTCTCATAAAGAACGCCAAGGGTATAAGCACCTTCAGCATCTCCCATGCTAACTGCTTTCTCGTAATATGCTATAGCTTTTACTTGATTAGGCGTTAATTGTCCCTCCATGCCATGATGATAAAGAGAGCCAAGATTAGTAGCGGCCCTAAAATCTCCTAGCTTAATAGCTTCCTCATATGATTTTATGGCTTTTGCTGCATTAGGCGCTAATTGGCCTTTTATCCCTTCTGCATAAAGAATGCCTAAATCGGTAGCAGCCTCAGCATTTCCTAGCTTGATAGTTTTCTCATAAGCTTCTATGGCTTTTGCTACATTAGGTGCTAACTGACCATTCATCCCTTTTGCATAAAGGATGCCAAGATTATGAACAGCCGTAACGTCTCCCATATTAATAGCTCTCTCATAATATTCTATAGCCTTAGATGCATTAGGCACTAATTGGCCTTCTATTCCTCTCTCATAAACAATGCCAAGGTTATGAGCAGCATCAGTATTTCCCATACTAATAGCTTTCTCATAATATTCTATTGCTTTAGCTGCACTAGGCTCTAATTGATCTCCTATACCATTATGGTAAAGAAAGCCAAGGTTATGAGCAGCATCTGCATATCCCATGTCAATAGCTTTTTCATAATATGCTATAGCTTTTGCTACATTAGGTACTATTTGACCTTCCATACCATTATGATAAAGGTACCCCAGCGCATGAACAGCTCCAGCATTTTCCATCCCGATTGCTTTTTCATAATATTCTATAGCTTTAGCTGCATTAGGTGCTATTTGACCTTCCATACCATTATGATAAAGAAAGCCCAGTGCATGAACAGCCTTAGTATTTCCCATCCCGATTGCTTTCTCATAATATTCTATAGCTTTTGCTGCATTAGGTGCTAATTCCACTTCTATTCCTTTATGATGAATGTACCCTAGCGCATGAGCAGCATTAGCATTTCCCATCCTGACTGCTTTTTGGTAATATGCTATGGCCTTGTTTGCATCTGGAGATAAGTATTTTATTGCCTTACTACTGTATATTTCACCTATATAATAGGCATGCATACCATCTATACTTGTATGATCTGTAGATTCTTCTAGCTTTATAAGTAGCCTCTGATAAGCCTCTGATTTTAGCTTGTAGGATTTAAGTAAAGGATTTTTTGTGTATTTCTCCATCAACCATAATAAGGCGATCAATGCTTCTGGATCTTCCTTTTCAACATGCTCTAAGATAAAGGGTATATAGGCTTCTTTGACATACTGATTAATGTTCTGCCAGCCTTGAGCAATCGCTTGGATTATAGTTCCTTGTGCTTGTTTGTCTTGCAGCACTGTCTCTTCCGGAAGTTGGCTTATATATTTTAGCTGATCGACAGGTGTGCTTGCTTTAGCTACTTCCTTTTCATTAGCTTGCACAAGCATATTTTCATTTAAGGCAATCAAATCGCTACCAGCTTCTTCTGTTTGTAAAATTGTAGTTTTACGAATATCTTTTGGAGCTGAAGTTGTGATAGGTATATCCCGATCACAGGAAACTAATAAGAAGCTACCTATAAAATAAAGTATATGTCTTGTTCTATGCATACATTTCTTATTAAAATATTTAATCACTATTGATAATAGTAAGTTTCTGGCCAATATACGGCAATCTGTATGATTTGTATAGAATTTACAATTAAAGCGACTTGTTCTGAAATAGGTTTGGGGTGGCGTCACGAAAGTGAAAATAAAGCCCGCCAAGCAGCTCAATGAATAATCAGAAATAAAGACTTCAATCTCTTTGCGTTTACCATAGAATTTACCATAGAAATCACTTTCGTGAGCTGACCTCAACTTTAGCTAAGAATAGACCTGCTGCGAAACAACTGTTATAAAAAAACAGAGGAGTATTTTTCACAATTTAGAGAACACAAAAAATAAAAATAGGCATTTAAAGTATAAAAAAGGCAGGTTGATTTTTTGTAGATAGTAAATTTATCTCTCAAAAATCCAATAGTTTTATCAATTTTCTGTTTCGCAGCGGCTCTAATATCTATTCTATTTACATTTACCAACCAATGAAGTTATAGCTCCTAGTTGGCAGTTAACTGGTTTCAGGTATACACCCCTCAGATTTTTCTAAAAATGGTTGTTTGGTTTTTACTAGGCTTATGGACAATAGACTTCTTCCGAGACCTCTCACTTAGCCGTGTTAAAATAGGTTTATAGCTAGATTTTATGAGGTTTCAGAAGAAGTCTAATTACGGGACTCTTTTATAAAGGTATAAGACAACAATTAGTATTTATGATATTAATGAAAGGATGGTCAATAGTTTATCCAAAATGCTAATAGGAAGTAAATTTTATATTCCTTATAATCCCCTTACTTCCTATTAATTATATAGCTTCTAAGCAGCTGATAAAGCCTTTACAGATTATGTCTTTCTTCTGTATCCCTATCAGCTTGGTCGCTTAAATAGTGTCGGATTATATCTTTTTCAGCTACATCAGGCATCTCTTCTAATTGAACGTCTCTCCGTAAATAAGCGGGTACATCTAAATACTCTTTAAGAGTTTCCTCACTTAGATTGCTCGCTTGATGCTGTGCTAATTTTCTAACTCTATCTTGTGCTCGCTCACGCAGTAGTTGTTTCTTCTCTTCTAATACTCCAAATGGTAAAGATGGAATGTTAGATACTTGTCGGATATCTGAAGTTGATTTTCTAGAAGTATTTTTTATATGAGAATGAGCTGCAGGCCTTTTTGTAACATCATATTTATATTTTTGTTCTCCTAGCTTATTTTCTTCCTCCTCTGCTGAAGAAAAGCCTGAAAAAAGGTGTCCTTGTGCAGTCTTTACTGTGCTTGCTTTTTGCTCTGCCTTGGTAGTAGTGTTATTGCGGGTAGTAACTTCTTTATCTTCATCAAACCCAGTAGCAATAACTGTTACCCGAATGCTTTCTTTTAGTTGCTTGTCTGAACCATGTCCAAAGATCATTTCTGCATCTTCCCCTACCTTTTCCTGTATATAATCAGTAATAATTGCCAACTCGTCCATATGCATTTCTGCTTCTTGTCCAGAAACAATAGACAATAGAATCTTTTTAGCGCCATGAATATCCTTATAGTCGAGTAGAGGAGAAGTTAAAGCTAGTTCAGCAGCCTTTCTAGCCCTATCTTTACCCTCTGCTTGCGCCGAACCCATGACAGCTGCACCAGCTTTTTTCATGACGGTTTTTACATCTTCAAAGTCTACATTTACATATCCTGGTACTGTGATGATCTCTGCAATGCTTTTGGCAGCTGTAGTTAAAACATTATCAGCCTGTGCAAATGCATTGCCTATGGATAAATTTCCTAAAACTTCTCTAAGCCGATCATTTAGAATAACAAGTACCGTATCACAATGCTGTCGAAGTTCTTTAATGCCTGCTTGTGCTTGTAAAAGCTTCCGTTTTCCTTCAAAACCAAAAGGTAATGTAACAATACCCACGGTAAGTATGCCTAGTTTGTTGGCTATGCTAGCAATAACAGGCGCCGCTCCTGTTCCTGTACCTCCACCCATACCAGCAGTTACAAACAGCATCTTGGTACCATCGTTAAGTAATGCTTCTATTTCTTCTTTACTCTCAATAGCAGCATTTTTACCTACTTCTGGGTTAGCACCAGCTCCCAAACCACTGGTTAGATTAATGCCAATTTGTAATTTGTGCTGTATAGGACTGCTTTTGAGTGCTTGTTCATCTGTATTACAAACTATAAAAGCCACATCTTGTATGCCATGTTTATACATACTGTTGACGGCATTACTACCTCCACCGCCTACGCCTATTACTTTAATAATAGATTTTTTAGGTTTTGCGGATAAATCAAAACGATGTGTACTAGATTCCATAATTATTTAATTAATCTTGCTAATTAGATTGATCTTCATAGTCATCTATCAAAAGCCCTTTAGTTTTATTTAAAATTCTTCTGAACAAATCTATTCCTTGTTTTTCTTTTTTTAAACTTTGCTTAACACTGTTTTTGAGATTTGCCTTAGCTTTTTGATAAGCATTTTCTCGTTCGTCCACCTCTTTAAACCCTGCTAAAACAAGTCCTATGCCTGTAGCACACATAGGGTTTTTGACTTCTTCTATATTATTCTTGTCTAATAATTCATTGGGATAGCCAATACGTGTATCCAAGCCTGTTATGTATTCAAAAAGCTTTTTTAAAGACTTAAGTTGTGAGCCACCTCCAGTAATAACGATCCCTGCTGCTAGCTTGTTATGGAAGCCAGAAATGATAATTTCTGTATGAATCATTTCTATAATCTCTTCCATCCTTGCTTCTATGATATGTGCTAAATTACGTACTGAAACTTCTTTAGGCGGGCGGTTTCGAAGACCAGGAATACTAACGATTTCCTCTTGATTGGCTTCTTCTATAATAGCCTTACCAAATTGCTTTTTTAAAAGTTCTGCCTGGTATTCCATTACTTGAAAACCGGTTTTTATATCTGCTGTAATGGTATTGCCACCAAAAGGTATAACAGCCGTATGGCGAATAATAGAATCATAAAAGATAGCTATTTCTATGGTTCCGCCTCCTATATCTACTAGGCAAACCCCTGCCTCTTTTTCTTCTTCACTAAGAATAGCTAAACTAGAAGCAATAGGCTCTAAAATTAATTCTGCAATTTCTAAATCAGCTCTTTTGGTACATTTATGAACATTATTAATAGCGCTTGTTTGTGCTGTAATAACCTGAAAATCTGCCTCTAGCCTAACACCTGTCATACCTACTGGGTCTTTAATATCAGCCTCGTAGTCTACCATGTAGTTTTGTGGTAGTACATGTATGATTTCACTTCCTGGTGGCAGTAGAATTTTATACATGTCATTAGTTAGACGTTTCACATCTGCTATCGTAATTTCTTCGTCACCACGCTCTCTTGTAATACTGCCATGGTGCACACTACTCTTAATATGCCTTCCTGCAATACCTACATTAACTACTCTAATGTCTATGCCTGAACTTTCTTCAGCTTGTTTGATAGCTTGTCTAATAGCTATTACAGTTTTATCTAAGTTGGTAATAACACCTCTTACCACGCCTTCTGATACTGCTTTTCCTATACCAAGAATATCTACATTACCTTGGTCATTTTTTTTGCCTACCAAGGCTAAGACCTTCGTTGTGCCTATATCAAGCCCTACAATTATTTTCTTGTTTTCCATCGCTATTCGCAAACAATTTGGTTATCAAACTTGAGGTTGATTCGTTTATAAGCATTCCAACCTTTGCAAGGAAGGATTACTTTGTAAAATAACATAAGTTTTTTCATTTTCTTTTCAATATCTTCTGGTTTGCCCAAATATATCTTTTGCCTATTAAATAAAGTAGTTAACGTTAATTCTCCCTTTCTATTTACACTAATATGTGTGATTTGAGCTTTCCAAAAAGGTTCTTTATTAATTAAATGTAGTACTTTTAGAATAGATTTACTATATGGGATGCTTTGTATCGTATTTTCTAAATTACGTAATTCTATGCTATCTAATAGCAAAACTCTGGCAGTATAGCTTTTTGGTAAAGGTACTAGTTCTCCCAGTTCATCAATATACTGATCTATTCCATATGGACAAATTATTCTAGCCAAAACTCTTTTAGGTAATATATTGATTTTTATATCTCCTTTCCAAGTTTTGTATACTGAGCACTTTCTTACAAAGTTATGTGATTTTATAATATTCTCAATTTGAGTAATTTTTATTTGCTGTATGGGAGCGTCTTGTAGGGGATAAATATATTTTTCGGTTAAATAGGCAAAAATATCTTTCTCGTCTATAAAATGTTGCTCTCCTACGTTCTGTATGTGTATATCTATGGTTTTACATCGCTGCTTAACATATTTTTTTTCAACAATTATAAGACAACCAAACAGCAGTAGCACACCTACTAGTAAGCTTAAACTTTTTATCCATTGGTAAAATTTAAACATATTGATATTCTATGGAACAGTTGCTAAAACTATTTAGTGTTTAGATTTTAATTGTTGTAAATATAAATTTATTGTAGTGCATGTCTATTATTAACACTATACCAAATATTATTACATTATTCCTTTAAAGTATTTGTAAATAAAAACATACAAGCCATACTAAAAATAGAATAGGCAGCAGAAAAGGAATAGCAAAGTAAACGATATAGTTAAAAAATGCGGGCATGCGTACACCTAATTGTTCGGCAATAGATTTAACCATAAAATTTGGTCCATTACCAATATACGTCATAGCACCAAAAAATACAGATGCAACTGAAATAGACTTTAACCGTAGTATAGAATTAGCAAAACCTTGACCCATCGCATACTGATATACTTCAGAAGGTTGTAATATATCTGCTCCTTGTGAAGCCATAGTAGCAGCCACGAAATTTAGGTAAGTAGGTGCGTTGTCTAGCACAGAAGAAAAAATCCCCGCTCCCCAATACAAACTGTTATGTGTAATCAAATTGATACCTGCTTCAGACTGTGCAAAGTTACTTATTAGAGTTAATGCTGGCATCATTGTTCCAAATATACCTATAAATATGAGCACTACTTCTTTAATAGGGGCAAAGTTAAACGCATTGCTTTGTAGGGCTATGCGGCTAGCATATCGGTAAGAAAACCAAGCTAGCAATAATAATAAAAGCTCTCTTACAAATGAGAAATCATGCCCATGATAATGAATAGCTGGTACCCAATCAAATATATTAGGGTCTACAAATACAGCTAGAATAACCAGTAGCAGCCATATAAAATTACGTTTACCAACAATTTCTATTGCCCTACTGCTTTTTGAAAGAACAATATTTTTCTTGCCATTAACCACATTTCTGTTGTCTAACCAGAAAAATATAAGACTTAGCATAAGAATTGCTAATAGCCAAGGTAATAAGTTGTGCTGTAAGGTCCAGAAAAAAGGTACGCCTTTTAAAAATCCTAGAAAAAGTGGAGGATCACCGATAGGGGTAAGAGCACCGCCTACATTACTAACTATAAATATGAAAAATACGATATGGTATGTTTTAATTCTATCTTGGTTAAGCCGAATATACGGCCTAATTAAAAGCATAGATGCACCTGTAGTACCAATAAAGTTAGCTAGTATAGCACCTATCCATAATAAAACCAGGTTAACAATTGGTGTTGCAGTTTTATTTACATTAATAAGGATGCCCCCCGATGCCATATATAAAGCACTAATAAGTGATATAAACTGGATATACTCCATGAGCGCTTCTGTAGGCTTAATATAATTATGTAATACAAAGAGGTAGTAAGAGATAACTAAACCTGATAATAAAATGGATATTTTGGGATAGTGTTTGTGCCAAAAAACTTCATATAGTAAAGGGCCGCTGGCAATCATGCATAATAATAAAATAAAGGGTATAGCAAGCCAGCTTGGAGGAATATGATTATGCTTTTCAGTAGGCTGTTGATGCTGTATATTAGAGCATAGTACGGGTGTATGCTTTGTTCTTTCTTCTATAACTCCCTTACAGAGATTATGGTTGGCTGAGTGAGATAAGGACTCATCAGCTAATGCATAAATAGTGTTACTTTTTACTCCAGCCATAAGGATAAATATCCATAAGGCGCTTATAGCAATATTTCTAAACATTTTAATATGAGATAAGATAAATTAAAAATGCTAAGCTAATAAGCTTGTGCAGGAAGCGCAATGTTTTTCCTTAGATATCAACATTTTTAATTAACAAATATTTAATTATAGTGTAGATTTAGTAGTTATTTATGAAAGACAAGCTTATATCTAAATAAGATAGCTGCCCACAGTGCAGCTGTGTAGAGGTATTTTTGTTAGTAAGTATAAGCTCAAATGGCTTCTTTTAGCTTATTTGTTAGTAGATTTTAGCTAGCAGGCTTTAAAAGATATGGGCTCATAGTTATTAAACCAGTGTATATTGATATGAAAAGAACAAATTTAACTACAACTAACCTTCAGAGTATTCTTGTAATCCTTGTTATGGGCTATATATGTGCTTGTAAGGAACCTGTCCCAACAGATTCTACAAGCAGGCAAGAAAAAAATATATATACGCAAAACATAAGTTTAGCTTCTTTAGATGCAAATAGTCCAGATAGTTTGTGGGAGCAATTTTTTGCACAACGGGGTATGCGGAGGGTAGGTGATCACTTGTTTCTGGAAGAAGATAAATCCATTTCTTTATTCAGAGGAAGGTTTGGTACAATGTCTATTACAGATGCGGAGGCTAAAGAAGCAATAATAGGATTTATAAAATATCTTCATTATCGTAATATAACTATGCGTTCAATAAACATTGTAAAGGATGTATTATGTGAACTAGATCTAGCAATTATTGAATTTGCTAGTATTACTGAGCAGTTTAGACATTTAGAAAATCTTACCTTACATAATAACCGCATACAAGACATGCCCGCACTTATAGCATCTTTGCCTAACTTAAAAGAATTACACTTAGATAACAATAACATCGGCCAATTACCTGAACAGTTAGGTGCTCTTACACAGTTAGAAAAGTTTCAGGTATCCAACAATCAACTATGTGAGCTTCCTAGCTCTATAACTCAACTTACTAATTTAACTGAATTAGATTTAAGTAATAATCAGTTTAGCTATTTCCCTTTGCCTATATATACTGCTAAGCAAATAAGCATACAAGCTGATGACGTTGGTGAGGTAATGCCTGTTACAAATCCGTTTATTAGAATAAGAACCCTTTCTTTGAAAAATAACCAGCTTCGAGAGATTCCTGAGTATATAGGCTTATTTACCAACCTTGAGCGACTTTATTTGGACAGTAATAAAATTCATAGGTTACCGCATACAATGACACAACTTACGAATCTTTCACGGCTTGTACTAGCTCATAATGAACTGAAAGAATTACCTGGTTGTATGTATTCATTTATTACATTGGGGCGGCTTAATGCATGTCGAAATGCCTGGTATCAACCGAAAGATTTAATAAAGCTTAATTATAAAGAAATTAGAAAAGAGGCACAGAAAATGCTACCTACTAGCTTGGCTACACTTTGTATGCGTTGTATAGTTGGGCCTGTTGAGCGCTTAAATAATTATACACCAAGAGAATTGAAAAACTTACTTCCTATAGGCTTAAGCTATAGATATTTACCTTATATGTATCAAAAAGCATCTTACTGGAAAGAAGGGGAAAAATATGTGTGCTTTATGCCGCTTGGAGATCTCAATATTCCGTTCTCTATGGATTTCTCATTTGTTACACTTGCTGATTTAGATAACTTATTCGAAAAAATAATTAAGAGGAGTAAAGAGGAAATTGTCTTTCAGAAAAAAGGGTATTGTTAAAACAAGATAGAGTTAGGTATTGTTAAATTGGGATAGGATTAGTAAGTTAGAGGAAAAAGTATGAATTGTCCTCGATGTAATAATACTCAAAGCTGTAAAGATGGAATTGTTAGAGGTAGACAGCGCTACCAGTGTAAAAGTTGCCGTTTCCGTTACACAGTTAGCCACAAATCAGATGTTAAACCTCTATATACTAAGCGAAAAGCGTTGCAATTATACTTAGAAGGATTAGGATTTCGAGCTATAGGGCGTATACTCAACATAAGCTATGGGACAGTCTATCAATGGGTAAAAGCATGTGGAGATCAAGTAAGTTTACCAGAAAGCCAAGATCAAGTAGATATAGTCGAGATGGATGAAATACACACTTATGTGGGTTCAAAAAAGTCTACTGCTGGATATGGATAGCTGTTGATAGGATAAGCAAGCGCTTTATATCATATGTGTGTGGAGATCGCTCGACACAAACCGGACTGAAGTTATGGGAGCGCGTCAAGGATATAGGCAAGCTGTATTGTAGTGACTATTGGAAAAGTTATGAGCAGTTTATTCCAAAAGATAAACACCGACAAAGCAAATCAGAAACTTATACAGTGGAAGGATATAATAGCTTAATTAGGCACTATTTAGCAAGATTTAAGCGTAAAGGAAAATGCTATAGCAAACAGGTGCACATGATAGAAAAATCGCTCAACCTGCTAATGGCCAAGCTAAATAATCAGCTGCCTATCTTAATTTAACAATACCCAAAATTAATACTAATTTGACCAGTGGCACTTGCAGTATTTAGAAATAAGCATTCTATATTTTTAACTAAATATATATCTAATAGCCACTTTGGATTTACGTAAAAGATTGCTTGCTTAGGAAGGGGTACTGCGAAGCATTGACAAAAATAAAATGGTGCCTCATTATTCTATCCAATTAAGAAAAAATTAAGAGATAAAACGTGCATTTAAATTTCAAAAAAGCAGATTGGCTTTTGCAAAATAATAATTTTTAGACCTTGAAGATTTGATCAATCTACTAAATAAACCTTTTATATTGGCTCTAATATATATGTGGCAACAAGCATAGTTCGAATCCATTGCTGAAAAGGTTTATGTATATGGCTCAAAAATAGTAGTGAGTATATCAATATTAGTGGTTAATACCAATATAAACATCTAGTACAGCGTGTTCTGGGTTGGTTGCACGTTGGTCATAAATTTCGAAATCAGCCAAATATTTTCTGGGTCCTCCTAATTCTTCAGAATTCATATTCCAGATCTTTTTCCACATTTCTATACATACCATAGGCATACTACCAGGCTCTGTTGTAAACTTTGTATAATTCTGTGCAGGTATAATAAGCGTATCAAATTCTGCTGGAATATTATTAAACTCGGCTACTTCCTTGCCAATGAAATAGGTATAATCTCCCCTAAAATCACTTTCATAGTTTGTATAAACGCAATAAGTTGTGCTTGGCTTATCATGTTTGATTTTTGTTGATAATGCAACATACTTTTGTATGGTAGCACCAATTTTGGCGGTAGCTGGTTCCATTTCAGCCAGGTTATTAGTACGGCAAGAAATACCAACCAATTTAATGGCTGGTAGCATTATTATTGTTTTCTGCATAACCTATTTATATAAGTCTAGTATTATCTACACTAGCAATCTGTTTGCAAGGCATACCTAACCTGGCTAAAAATTATATTTCAATAACTTATTTTAATGTTCTGGTCGCATTTGTGGGAAGAAAATAACTTCTTGTATAGAAGGTGCATTCGTCATAATCATGGCGAGTCTATCAATACCGATGCCTAAGCCAGCTGTTGGTGGCATACCATAACTTAATGCTCTTAAGAAATCTTCGTCTAGCATCATAGCTTCTTCATCTCCACGTTGCCCCAATTGAAGTTGTTCTTCAAAGCGTTTACGTTGCTCGATAGGGTCATTTAACTCAGAAAAAGCATTACAGATTTCTTTTCCATTACAGATGACTTCAAACCGTTCTACCAAAGTAGGGTTGTCTCTATGCTGCTTAGCCAGTGGCGACATTTCTACTGGATAGTCCGTGATAAAAGTAGGTTGAATTAGGTTAGGTTCACATTTGGCTCCAAAAATTTCATCAATAATTTTTGCTTTTCCTGCTGATGCTTCTAATGGTACCGATAACGTTGCTGCAGCTTTTCTGAGTTCAAGTTCCTCCATCTGACTAATGTCTATGCCTGTAAAATGCTGTATTGCTTCAAACATGGTAAACCTTTTCCAGGGCCTTTTA
This sequence comes from Candidatus Amoebophilus asiaticus 5a2, assembly GCF_000020565.1. Taxonomy (GTDB): domain Bacteria; phylum Bacteroidota; class Bacteroidia; order Cytophagales; family Amoebophilaceae; genus Amoebophilus; species Amoebophilus asiaticus. The sequence continues at coordinate 1,588,900 of NC_010830.1, read as the reverse complement.
AAATCAATGGTATGAGTTCCTACTGGTACTGCTGTAGTTCCATATAAATGCAGTGCTACCTGTTCTAGTAATTCTTCAGTAAGATTCATCATCCATTTGTAGTCCTTATAGGCCACATACAATTCCAGCATGGTAAATTCTGGGTTATGAAAACGCGACATACCCTCATTTCTGAAATCTTTTGCAAATTCATATACGCCCTCATAACCACCTACAATTAGCCTTTTTAAGTATAGCTCGTTGGCAATACGAAGATAAAGCGACATATCTAGCGTATTGTGGTGTGTTTTAAAAGGTCTAGCAGATGCTCCTCCGTAGAGCGGTTGCAAAATAGGTGTTTCTACCTCATCATATCCTTGGCTGTTTAAGTACTGACGAATGGCTTGTATCATTTGAGTCCTTTTTTGAAATATGGACCTTGTGGTAGGAGTTACCAGTAAATCTACATACCGTTGTCTATACCTTTGTTCTGGGTCTGTAAAGGCATCATAGACCTGTTTATCATCCTCTTTAACAACAGGTAGTGGGCGAAGAGCTTTGGATAATAGCGTAAGCTTATTAACATGAATACTAATCTCGCCTACTTGGGTAGTAAATACATATCCCTCTATACCTATTAGGTCACCAATATCTAGCAACTTTTTGAAAACTGTATTGTAAAAGCTTTTATCATCGCCTGGACATAACGTATCTCGGTGCACATAAAGCTGTATTTTTCCACTAGCATCTTGTAGCTCTACAAAAGAGGCAGCCCCCATGATGCGTCTACCCATAATACGTCCTGCAATACTTATCTGTTTAAAATTATCGGGTGCTTTATTGAAATTAGATAAAATGTCTTGGGTAGAGGTATTGCTTGCAAAAGTTGCTGAGGGGTATGGATTAATACCTAAAGCTTCTAATTCTTCTTTCTTTTGCCTTCTTAGAAGTTCTTGTTCGCTTATAGAATATGACATATGAAGTGTAGTCAATTAATTTATTGGTTATTAAAAATAAGAAGCTAAGCTAAAATTTTTTCAGGAATTATTAGGCATATTGTGCGTAAATTAATTGATTTTAATGTCTTTGCTGTATCCATTTCTTTTCTTAGCCATGTTTGTTGCTCGTTAAACATAAGCCAGATAGTATACTTATTAGAATATTGCTAATTATGCAGTTAGTCATCGATAAAGTTTCTTTTGTTATCGGATATGGTTATTAGCTAGCTTTGTCATACATACTTCTTATAAGGAATAAACTTATTTTACATACGTTCATAGCTCTACTTAAAACAAAATCACTCTATAGCGTGTAAGTTTAGTGGTTGGTTGCCAATTAGAATAGGCTTTTTTGAGTATTTATAATGGGATGTATACTGGTGGATGCGTACCTTATTTCAAAACTTAGCATATTCGTGATTCTCAATTGCAGATACATTCATAAAGGGGGTAGCAGTGGAAAGTATTGTTATAGGAAAGTGTTTGTGTAAACACTCAAAGATAGTAAGCCCTCAGCCTTGGGAAAGAATAAGGAGTTGTTATATTTTTAGCGCATGGCTGACAGTCGAGAATATGTTGACAATTTTAATCCCTATTATATTAGTCTGTCTGTTAGTTTAAGGCTTGGTTAATACATAAATTTTTATCAACAATTACAATGGCAAAAAGGACCAATATATATAGATTAACATTAGAGCAGTTAGAATTAGCCAGTGGAAAAACAGTATTCCAAAAGCCTATAGAAATAGATTCTGATAATTATGACGATATTTTTGGTATTATCGAGCAGGTGAACAAGAAAAACCCTTTTAATAATTTAGGTCAATTAGTACAATTTGCTGTTAGTCTAAAAATGTTTAGTGAAATAATAATTAAAAACCATAATTATCCATTTTTTGAAAAGCTTTTTCCTGTGTTTGGTTCATTTATGAAAGGGCTCAAAGCAGCCTTAGTCCAAGACAACCATTCTTAAAAAACCGCTTTATTTTAGTTAAATGATTTGTTGTCTAAATGTTTATGAGATGCAATTGCTACATTACTTTAATTCAATATGACATGGGAGCTAGCCATCCAGCAATTTGAGATACACTTACAGCTTGAGCGGTCTCTTGCTGAAAATTCTATTTTGGCTTATGGTAGTGATCTACGTAAGCTATGCCAATTTATAGAATTAAGGCAACTTGGCCTATCTCCTTTGACATTGCAGACTACACACTTACGTGATTTCTTAATGTATCTCTATGAATTAGGCATAGGGGCCACTAGTCAAGCGCGTATTTTGTCTGCTATTCGGGGTTTTTATCAATTTCTACTGTTAGAAGGGTATTTAGAGACAGATCCTACTAAGCTTGTGGAACGTCCTGTACTAGGGCGCAAACTTCCCCATACGTTGTCTGTACATGAAATAGAAATATTATTTGGTACCATTGACCATAGCACTGCTATGGGTATGCGCAATAGGGCTATGCTAGAAACATTGTATAGTTCTGGGCTTCGTGTATCTGAGCTGATTTCTTTACGGATGAGTGATATCTATTTTGAAGAAATGTTTTTACAAGTACTAGGGAAAGGCAATAAGCAACGATTAGTTCCAATAGGTAAAATAGCATTGAAGTATTTACGTATATATATAGAAGAAGTACGTATTCATTTTCCAATTAAAAAAGAGGCCGCTAATTGTGTGTTCTTAAATAAGCGGGGAAGTAAAATGAGTAGGGTAATGGTATTTTTAATTATTAAGGAATTGGCCAGTAAAGCTGGCTTACAACAGGAAATTAGTCCACATACGTTTAGGCATTCTTTTGCAACCCATCTAGTAGAGGGAGGTGCGGATTTAAGGGCTGTACAGGCTATGCTAGGCCATGAGTCTATTACTACTACGGAAATATATACTCACTTAGATCGAAGTTATTTACAGCAAACTATTCATGAATTTCATCCACGTAGTTGAATGGCTCTAAGAGGCTGTCTAAAAAGGGTAATTTAGATAGGAAAAGCAGACAAAACTTTATAAAATTAGTTAGTGAACTTTAAACTAACAGCTATGCCATACACTAGCGATTTAACAGATAAGGAATGGGAAGTGTTAGAACCATTAGTTACTTACATAGGTCCTTGCCGACCCCGTAAATACACTATAAGAGAAGTATTAGATGCTATTTTCTATTTAGAAAAAACAGGCTGTCAATGGCGCATGCTACCTGCCCATTTTCCACCCTGAAAAAGTGTTTATGACTTGTATTATCGCTGGCGAAGAAATGGTAAATGGGACTTAGTCCATGATACACTTCGAGATCAAGTACGAGAAAAGTTGGGCAAACAAGCCATACCTAGCGCTGCCATTATGGATAGCCGCTCGGTTAAAACAGCACAAAAAGGGGGTCGAGAGGCTATGATGCAGCAAAAAAAGTAAAAGGCCGTAAGCAGCATATTATTGTTGATACGCTGGGGCTTATACTTTGTGTGGTAGTACATTCAGCTCACTTATCAGACTCAAGAGGATGTCATCTTTTGCTTATTCGCCTTTTTAATACATTCCCTTCTATTAAACACATATGGGTAGATGGAGGATACCAGAAAGGATGTATAATGTGGGCTTATGGGGTGCTAGGTTATACTTTAGAAGTTGTACAACGGCTCTCAAATGGGTTTCATATTCTAAAAAAGCGATGGATAGTCGAGCGTACATTTGCTTGGCTGAGTTTTTCTAGGAGGCTCTCTAAAGATTACGAGCATAATCCCAAGTCTTCTGAAACACATATTAAAATTGTTATGATTAGAATCATGCTTAAGCGGCTTTTATGACTCCATTTTGGCTTTTTAGACAGCCTCTAAGAGTGCCAGCGTTCATTTAATTTTGCAAAGAATTTAAACTAAAGTATACTTTACAGGATGTAAAATGTAGTTTGTTAAAGTAGATAGATTACAAGAATATGTAGATTATCTGAAAGTGGAAGCATATTTTAGGCAGAAAATGGCAAACGGGCCTCTACAATCGTATATATACCAATTATAGCCTTACTTTATTTGATTGAAATAGTACTTCTGTTAGGATTTATTTAAAAGGGACTAGGTATCTTAAATGGATATGTTCAGTTTATTTGCCGAATAAACCTATAAAATTGATACTAATTCCACTAGAATTAATCTAAATTATGCTATTATTGACCGGAATTACCTTTATTCATTCTTACAATATATATAGCCATATAGCCAGCCATTAGTAAACCACCTATTATTCTAATCACATACGATGTTTGATGTTGCTGCTCTAAATTTAACCTGTTAGTACAGAAGTAGTAAGTATGTACGCTGGAAAGATTAACATAAGCTTTGGTGGGTAAGCTTCATACTACGAAAGTAAACTGGAGAATGTTATCATTATAAACTTATAGGAATTTTTATGGAAGTTAGGGGATGGTTCTTGTTTGTGGCAAGGTAAAATAGATACATATACATGTTTATGAGCATAACCCCAAGCTGCTATTATTTTAAGTGATCCTTTAGTGAAACAAGGCAAGGAGACAGCTATTTAAAGGAAAATATGGGGACTTACTAAACGTGACCTTGGCTATGAAAAAATTGATAAGCTGCTGTCATAATGGTTTTTTAAAGTGTGGAACAAGACTTATAAATGCTGCTATGATGTCTTCTGCTTTTCCTCTATCTACTTGTAAATATAATCTAAGCTAGCTTCTAACATGCCTTCAATATGTATAGTTCATACTGTATTTATACCGTTTTAGTTTAGAATATATACCGTATTGTATTCCAAGTAATTATCTTATCGTGTAATGCAACCCAGCGTTGAATGAAGTTTTTTTTTACACCACTTCTATAACGCACAGCACTACCTCCATACTCACTGACCTTATCTTCTTGTAGGTCTGGCTTCCAAATCAGCGATTCACTTTCATGTCTATTTGATAAAATATTTCTTTCGTGTTGATGGGAATTATGAGTTAGAAATATACATTCTGCTTTAATCAGAGGTTTATAAGATTCCTTGATATGGGTATTTAAAGATTGAAATAAAGCTTCATATTCTTCAAGCCATCTCTCATAAGCAACAATAGGTGAAAAGTTTAAGTGAACTTCATATCCAGCTTCTATAAAAGTGTTGATAGCTCTGATTCTGTCTATAATAGAGCTAGTCCTTGGCTCTAATATAGAACTTATATTTTGTGGTATTAAGCTAAATCTAATTCTTACTTTACTCTTAGGATTAAAATCTAAAAGTTTATGATTTACATATTTAGTTGCAAAAGTGGCTTTGGCATAAGGATTTCCTTTGAAAAAATTAAACACTTTTAACCAATCTGTGTGTTTCCAATGCAAACACACGTCTGTTGAACATCCTATATCATAGGTCCAGTATTTATCATCTGTTTGATTGGTAATTTTTGTGGGTAATGTTTCAATATGATTATTTATAAGAGTGAGTATCTGATCTATATTTTCATTTACATATATGTATTTATAGTTATGACGCATAACATAGCAATAGCTGTTGCGACATCCACTAGCACAACCATAAATAAAATTAGGCGTGATAAAATCGGCAGATCTACCATTAGGCCTTATGTGTAAAGTTTTTGTATTTCGCTTTAAAATTTGAACCATATATTATGTCAGTGGCATAAGCTTTATACACCTGTTGCCTATTTATTTAAAAAGCTACCAATTCTTTACTTTACCTAAATTAATATCCAATAACTTTCTAAATCAAGCTTTTTAAGGAATGATATTGTGCCTCATTGGACTACTTTTACAAGAGCTTAATATATTTTTCTAGCAAGTTAAAATTCTTGCTTTATAAATCTGTTATCGATTGAACTTTAGGAAATGAAAAGGGAGAATGTAGGACGATATTATATATAATATAATTCCAGCAAGGGTCAAACGGTGCATACTCTATTTGTGATATGCTTCTTAAGTAGGTAATTCTTGCATATAACTTCTAAAGGTAAATATATATATATATTGCTTATTATACGATTAGGGCTGACTCTATATAAAGGGACAATAATTCAACTTAGGAGTGTAGATGCCTTTTACCAATCAAAATTAAAACTATATTTGCGCGTGTATACAAAAAGCTCGTATGTGCTGCTTGTTAGGGAATAAAAAGTTAACTTGGCTTAAGTTATAGAATTAAGTTCAGGTATCTGAGCTTCGTAGAAAATGATAAGATTTTGTGACGTTAAAGGCAATTAAGTGATCCCGCTGGGATTCGAACCCAGGACCCTCTCCTTAAAAGGGAGATGCTCTACCAGCTGAGCTACGGAATCTTAGCCTCTGTCCAACTCACTATGCAAAAGTAGTATGGAATAGTTAAAATCAAAAGAAATAGTGTAAATTTATTTAAACTTTTTAACCATATATTTTAAAAATGGAGCACATAAATGTAAAAAAGTGGAATTCATACAGTGTGTATTTACTTATCCCCAATATAGTTGGCTATATTAGAACATTATTATCCGTTTTAGCCTTTTATGTGTGTTTCAGTAAGCCATATTGGTTTATAACCTTATATGGTATTAGTCAATTATTAGATAGCTTAGACGGATATATTGCCCGTCGCCTAAACCAAGCAAGTGCTTATGGGGCTATGCTTGATATGATGATTGACAGATCTTCTACGACAGCGTTATTAATTATTTTATCTAATTTTTATCCTGCTTACATACAATACTTCATTGTTATAATACTCTTAGATGTTATATCTCATTTTACGTATATCTATAGTTCACTTTCTTATGGTAAAAAGTCACATAAGTCTATTGCTAAAAATCAGTTCTCGATTTTAAGAATATATTATGGTTACAAGCCTATGTTATTTTTATTATGTTTAGGTAGCGAGATATATCTGCTATGGTTATATATGCGTCGTTTTAAAATACAGTTAGCACTTGATCCTTATCTTGAAAGTTGTGCATATCCTATATTTACTTATTTATTTGGAAGCTTATTTGTAGTGAAGCAAATAATCAATATTGTACAATTCCTACAAGCTGTTAAAGATATGGTTAGGTTAGATGTAAACAAATAAGATATAACCAATTCTCGCTGCTATGCTTACTGATTCACTGTTTATGTTAATATTATTTGGTAAATTAATAAATGATTTTACCATAGATAAGAAGGAATGTGTTTTGGTTTTATAATCTATATATTAACATCAACAACAAAAAGTAATTCTATTAGTCTTTTAGAATATAAATATCCTGTGCAATAGGTAGCTATATAATATACTTATTTATTTTTATGTGTCGCCTTAACTATCCTTAACTCTTATGTGGGCTATTTTCATTAAGCCTTTTCTAGCTATTGTGTTAAGCAATGGCTTAAAGTGGATTCATTTTAGGTGGCTTAGTAAGCTTCTGGATTTCCATGTCAGTATAAAACCTTGTAAAGACTATTCTTTAGAAGAACAAAATGATTTTGAATGCATTATTAGAAGAAGGCATAAGCATGTGATCGAAGGATATATCATCAAGAAATTTGAAAGTTATCCTTATGTGATGGTTATAACCAAGCGAGGTAAGTTGCTTGGACTTATGTTTATTAATTATTTTGAGTATAATCAGGAAAATTATGTGTATGTGGGTCCTATATTTTTCCTGTCTAAGCTAGCTTTGTGTTTGTCAGGGATGTATTTAGTAGAAGTTTTTTCTGACAAAGTGAGACAGCTCAATTTCCTTGGTGAAATTCAAAATCCAGAAATGATTATCCATTTACATACGGTGATGCCTAAATCTAGTACTTTCCCACAAATAGGTACATTTTATGTGTCTGATAAGGCACGAGAAAAATTAGACTGTTTTATTGATAATGTTAAGCAGATTGATGAAATAGATAAAATACATTTTAAAAGTAAATCTGTATACAGCCTTTTTAGGGAACGAGAAGACCAAAAGCCCTTGTTAACTTGGCTGAAAAATCATGGGATTGATTTGATGCAAGGAGATAGCCTAGTAATGTTATTAATTGTTGACCAACAAGCTATACCTAGTATAAGAAAGAGAGTATGGTATTGTCTGTTTACTTATCCTGCTCATAGAATTTATTATATACAGCATATAAAAAAGTTTCTTGAGTCGCATAAAATAATACATAGCAAGGGAAATGGGAGTGCGCATAGTTGATTAGTCAACAAAACGTTGATTTAAAAAACTACGGGTTATAGTAAGCTAGATTAAAATTACTTGAGAAATTATAATTTTATTAAAAACCAATTGAAAAATGACTGATAAAAATACTTCACATATTGACCCTTTTGTAATAGAATTAGTGGATAAACTGTATCAGATATACCCAACAGTCAATCATAAACTTATTGTCAATATTTCAACATTATCTTATAATCTTGAAGAGGTCCATTACATTGCTAAAAATATATATTATGTTGTAAAAAACTTTCCTCGTTTTTTATCTGCTATTACAGCAAACATGGATAACTATCTAGCCAGGATGCCTTTGGTAGAGAACTTATTTGAAGAGCATGGTAGGATGAATCTTGACCATGTTCATTTACGTAGCTATATCAATTTTCTTAATCAAATTGGTATACCTACCCATGATTTAGATTCCTTTGAACCTTGTGCTGGTGTAATTGCTTATGTACGAAGTGTACTCGATTTATGTTTACATTATAACTATTTAGAAGGCCTTGCTGCCTTAGGAGTTATAGAAGATATTGTACATCAAGTTTCACCCATTATTGGCCAAACTACTAAAAAACATATTTCTAACATAAATCGTGTGTCACATTTTAGTGAGCATGAGGTGCTTGATGAACAGCATTCTAAAGAAATATATGAACTGCTTAAGTATAACAATGAGCAAGAAAAGCAGCTGATAGCACGTGGTTTAACTTTAGGAGCCTATTATCATAGTAAATTATATACAGATATTGTTGATGCATTGTTGTATGAAACAGGCCCAAAAACGTTAAGTACAGTAGATGCCGATCAGTTTATAAATGAGTTTATAGGGGAAATAAAGGAAGAAAAAGTTTCTGAGAAGCAGTATGTTTATCCTCTAGCACAAGGTAAAGCTGCTGTTAATCGCTTAGCATTACTTAATAAATTATATAACAATAAAAGTATAGCCACTATACAACAATATATTGATAAGACTACCAAAAATATTCTGGAAATAGGTTGTGGCACAGGTGTATTAGCAGCGCAGCTAGCAAGTGTCGTCGATGATTCTATTCAGGTATTAGCAACAGATGTTAGCGAGGCACAGATTGAAGTTGCTCGTAATGCCCATACAAAAAATAGAAATCTCAGCTTTATCGTATGTGATTGTAACCAAGTAGGGCAGCTTCAAGAAAAGTTTGATATAATTTACATGCGTTGGGTTATAATTTACCAAAAGAATATATCAGAAATTATCCATCAATTATATCGCATACTGAAGCCAGGAGGATATTTAATTATAGAAGATAACAATCCTATGGAGTCTGGTTGTTATTCATATGAGCAAAAAGATATTATTGATCATTGGAACCAATTCTTCAAGTTTGCATTAGTTAAAACAGGACAAGTTATTAATATTGAAAAAACAATTATTGATACTTATCAGGAGCTGTGTATGCAGGATATAACAAAAGATATCAATCAATCTTCACTAGTTACTGAAGAAGAAAAGGCTGTCTTTTACTTAGGTATTGAGGAAAGTAAGCCAAGTATCATAAAAGCAGGGATAAGAGAGCAACATGTTGATACCTTTATAGCGGAGCTAAAAACAATTTGTAAAAGTAAGTACCCTGTTGATTTTGTAAAAAACTTCCAGCTGATAGCACGTAAGTAAGTAATCTAATCTAATGTAAACAGCAAGCTGGTGATGTATTCATTAGAACTGCTGCGAAAAAGGTTGACAAAGAAGATAAAAAGGGTTAAGATGTAATTCTTATTATATAAAAGGAATAAGTATGCATTTAACCTACACCAGGATAAGCAAACATCCCTATAACTTTAGAAGAATAACTGGCTTAAGTATAGAAACATTTGATAAATTAGTTTTAAAAGTAAGGCCTCTCTTTGAAGAGCTAGAATCGAGTAAGCTGCGCCATGGTAGGATGAGTCATTTACCTACCATGGAAGATAAATTGCTCTGTGTACTCATGTATTATCGCACTTATATTAGCCATGTGTTTTTAGGCTATTTGTTTAACTTACACAACGCTAACATATGCCGCTTGCTCGCGAAAAATGGAGCCATTACTAGCTAAGAAGATTAGCATTAAAAAAGATCGCAGCTTAACCTCAGAAAAGGTATTGCGCATATTAGCAGATGTGAGTGAACAGCCTACGCAAAGACCTAGTAAAAAGCAAAAGAAATCATATTCAGGCAAGAAAAAGAGACATACTATAAAAACAGAGATAGTGATGGGAGAAGATGGAAAAATACTCTCTGTATCCAAATCTCATAAAGGAAAAGTGCATGACTTTAAAATCCGTAAAGGAGAAAAACTCTTACCTAAGGAAAGCTTAAAGCTAGCAGATAGTGGTTATCAAGGCTGGCAAAAGCTACAGAGCAATGTCATGATACCCTATAAAAAGAGCCGTAAGCGGCCATTAACCAAGGAGCAGAAAGAACATAACAGAAAGCTATCCTCCATACGCATGAAGGTAGAGCATAAGATAAGAGAGATCAAGGTATTTAAGATTATGTCAGAAGTTTACCGTAACTTTCAGAAGAAATATAACCTGCGCTTTAATATTATAGCGGGTATGATAAACTTCAAGCATGCTTTTTAACAAATAGCATCGCTACTGGCAAGATTCTCTCTCTGTTTTATTAGAGCCGCTGCGAAACAGAAAATTAATAAAACTATTGGATTTTTGAGAGATAAATTTACTATCTACAAAAAATCAACCTGCCTTTTTTATACTTTAAATGCCTATTTTTATTTTTTGTGTTCTCTAAATTGTGAAAAATACTCCTCTGTTTTTTTATAACAGTTGTTTCGCAGCAGGTCTATTCAAATTCCTACTTTATTTTATCTCTTTCGCAGCAGCTCTATTAAAAAGAAATACTGCACTTTGCTTGCACTTTTTAATAGGTGTTGTCTGTTTAACAATTATTAAAGAAGTATTGCACTTGGTAAAAGTGTGGTTGATTGAGTTATTTAATTGTGGAGCTATCAACAGTTCAAATACAATATTATATAAGAGATACTTTTCCTGACCTAAAAGCTAAAATAATACTTAGAATGAGGAATGCTGTATGTGTACTTGTATAAGTTTATGTGTATAGTATATTTGAATACAACAAGTAGTGGTAAGTAAATATTATAATGTAGCCTCGACAGGAATCGAACCTGTATCAAAAGTTTAGGAAACTTCTATTCTATCCATTGAACTACGAGGCCAAATGGTGATTGCGAATTTAATCTATTGATGGTCACTTTTCAAATAATTGGGATATATAAGTAAGTGTTTATTTAATACCTGTTGGTATAACATGTCTTTAAGTATATCTATATTTTTCTGCTGTTTTGCAGAAATGAATATCGCTTGGTGGCCATATTGCTCTGCATATTTATTGCTGATAGCTTCCATGGTTATGGTGTGTTGCTGTCCATTGGCGCTATTTTCTTCTTCTAACTGGTCCATTTTATTAAATACAAGGATAGCGGGGATGTGTTCTGCTCCAATTTCATGTAAAGTTTGTTGTACGACCTGTATATGTTCCTCACAAGCAGGGTGAGATGCATCAACCACATGGAGTAATATATCAGCCTCTCGTATTTCATCCAAAGTAGATTTAAAGGACTCAATTAAAGTATGGGGTAGCTTACGGATAAATCCTACTGTATCAGTTAATAAAAAGGGTATATGATTAATAACAACTCTCCGAACAGTAGATGTTATGGTAGCAAAAAGCTTATCTTCTACATAAGCATCTGATTTAGACAGAAGATGCATGAGTGTAGATTTACCAACGTTAGTATATCCTACTAGTGCTACGCGGACTAAGTCTTGCCTTGTCTTTCGCTGGGTAATACTTTGCTTATTAATGCTTTCAAGCTTTTTACGTAATAGGCTAATCTTATCTTGAACAATCCTGCGGTCTGTTTCTAGCTCTTTTTCACCAGGCCCTCGCATACCAGAAAAACCACCTTTTTGTCTAGATAAGTGACTCCACATTTTAGTCAGGCGAGGTAGCAAATATTGGTACTGAGCAAGCTCTACTTGAATTTTAGCTTGTCTAGTTTTTGCACGCATGGCAAAAATAGCTAGTATAATAGAATTTCTATCTAGTATGGGCCGCTCTAATATTCTTTCTAAGTTACGTGTTTGAGAAGGTGTTAATTCTTCATCGAAGATTACTTTATCTACTTCTTCAGTTTGTATAAATGTTTTTATTTCTTCTAGTTTACCTTTGCCTATTAAGGTTCCTGTTTGGGGTCTGTCAAGGTTTTGTATAAAAGTCGACACCGGTTTGATATTGAGTGTATAACATAGTAAACTTAACTCAGCTAAATACTCTTTTGCTTTTTGTAGCGGCTGTTTAGGAGTAGCGAGCGACACTAATACGGCAGTTTCTTGTTTTGTGGCTGTTTCTATATAGGCTGTCATATACTATATAATATTTAGATTTAATAACTAAACTACTAGTTTAAAAAAGATAATACTAATCAATTGTGGAAAATAACTTTAAATCACTTCAAACTATCTATACCTATTATTTAAAACATCCGCAAGTTTCTTTTGATTCTAGGAAAGATGTAGCGAATACAATTTTCTTTGCTTTAAAAGGGGCATGTTGTGATGGTAATATTTTTGCTAGCCAAGCTTTAGCTAAGGGTGCAGCTTATGCAGTAATTGATAACCCACGTTATTATCAAGAAGATGAACGTTATCTTTTAGTTAATGATACGCTTGAGACATTACAGCAGCTTGCAAAACTTCATAGGAGCCAACTTAATATCCCTATTATAGCTATTACAGGTTCTAATGGAAAAACAACCACTAAAGAATTGATATATGCTGTACTAAGCCAGCGGTATAACTGTTATGCTACTTCTGGTAATTTCAATAATCATATAGGCGTACCTATTAGCTTATTATCAATAAAGAAGTCAACAGAAATGGCTGTTATAGAAATGGGTGCCAATCATATAGGAGAAATAGCTCAGCTTTGTGAGATTGTTCAACCTACCCATGGGCTAATCACCAATATCAGCCATGCACATTTGGAAGGGTTTGGTGGTATTAATGGTGTTATTAAAGGTAAAAGTGAGTTATATACTTATTTAAAGCAGCATGGTGGTGTTCCTTTTATTAATTCTGCAGATTCCGTACTTTTAAATGTGGCTAACGGATTTGTAAACCCTATTTACTATCCACAAAAAGGGGACTATTATTATTGTGAATTAAAAGAAGCTAATCCTTATCTGGTCTATACAAGCGAACAGAGTACAACAGTGACTACTCAACTAATAGGCAAGCATCATTTCCATAATGTGGCTGCTGCATTGTGCATAGGGAAGTATTTTGGCATAGAACCAAACATGGTTAATACAGCTATTCAAGCTTATAATCCTTCTAATAACCGTACACAGCTTATTAAAAAAGGGACTAATTCAATTCTACTAGATGCCTATAATGCAAATCCTGCTTCTGTACAAGCTGCACTTGAAAGTTTTTCTTTCCTGAAGTCTATGTATAAAGTACTTATTTTAGCAGATATGAATGAATTAGGCGAAGAAAGTTTAGCTTTTCATCAAGCAATCATAGAAAAAACTGCTCAGCAGGATTATGATGCAATTCTTTTACACGGGCCTGTTATGGAAAAAGCTTGCTTGTATAACCCTAAAGCAATTTATTTTAAACAAATATCTAATCTCCAAGAATATCTTAGCAACCATAAGTTTTCCAATACAGCTTTCTTGCTGAAGGGCTCTCGTAGCTATCATCTTGAAAGCCTATTGAATTTTATTTAAGATAATAGATGTTATAAGGATGTTAAATTTAAGCAAATTTGCTAAACTTGTGTTGTGTAATAAATAAGACTAGCGTTAAATGCATGAACAAGAAAAAATTTATCAATTAGCTTTGAGCCTTATTAAAGGTATAGGATTTAATACATGGAAGAGGATAATTGAAAAATTCAAAACAGCTCAGGCAATTTTCCAGGCATCAAAGACATCCCTCACAGGTAATCTGCCAGGTATTCCCTTATCTATTATACAAGCTATTTTAGCTAAGGATACGCTATCGATAGCAGAGAAATTAGTGGGTGCACATCAAAAGAATGGTATACAGGTTCTCTCCTTTTTTGATGAATCTTACCCCTTGCGCCTTAAACATATTGCTACTCCTTCCAGTTTTTTATTTTGCCAGGGTAATATGAATTTTAGTATGTCTAAGGTTATAAGTATTGTAGGCACTAGAAAGGCTACCCCTTATGGGAAAAGCTTTGTGGAAAAGTTTATAGCAGGTTTAAGGGAATATGAAGAGATTCTAGTTGTTAGTGGATTGGCATATGGTATTGATCTTCAAGCACATAAAATGTGTTTACGTTATGGATTATCTACAGTAGGTGTATTGGCAGGTGGGTTAGACAAGATTTATCCGACAGCCCATAAAAAGGTAGCTCTAGATATGTTAGCCGATGGTGGCTTGGTAAGTGAAATTCCTATTGGTAGCACATTAGAAACTTTCCAATTTCCCCAAAGAAACAGAATTATTGCAGGATTGGCAGATGCTACTGTTGTGGTAGAGGCAGACTATAAAAGTGGTGCTATTATTACAGCTAATTTTGCTAATGCTTATAACAGAGAGGTATTTGCTGTGCCAGGTAATATTGATGCTACTTATTCAGCTGGCTGTAACCATTTAATTAAAACTCAACAAGCGCATCTATTAACAAGTACTGATGATCTAGCTTATATAATGAATTGGCAAAAGTGCTCTCAACCAAATAATCTTATAAATTCACATAAAGAAAAATTGGTAGGCCTTAGTCAAGTAGAGCAAGAGATAGTACAAGTATTAAAATTGTTACAAAAAGAAGCTTATATTGATGAGATAAGTCAACAAATTCAATTATCTCCTAGCCAGGTTTCATCTATGCTTTTGCAACTAGAATTAAAAAATATTGTCGAATGTCTGCCAGGTAATAAGTTTAAGCTAGTGAAATTTTAACAGGACTCTCTTGTATTTGTTGGTATAATAATTTTAGCTTACAAGTTTATGCATGCTTTTGATTTATACTTTATGCCTTATAACAGTATCAAGTGCTTTGGTATTAAATAATCCTTTCGCATATTAATAAAAGCTTATTAATTCTTGATCATACTTTTCTTAATTTGGTTATAAAAGGGTTTACAAGGGTTAGTTTTGCTTAAGAAAAGTTAGGGTTGAGTAGCTGATTTTTTTAATGTGTATACACATTAAATTCCTTATATTCATAATACAGGCCTCTTCTTTATATCAAAGGCTATATCTGTGTATTTTCGACTTGAAGCGGTTATAATTTTTGTTAAGGCAACTTTTTTTAAGTCAATTTTAGACTTCAAACCCCATAAACAGCATAATAAGGCAGCGCTTGACTATCCTCGCAGCTATTAGAATATCATTTAAAAATTATTTCATAGATTTGGTTAATAGCAGATTTAACTATCTGGCTCATCCTTTTTTGTTTTACAACCTTTGTTAAGATTTCACTTATCATTATATCAGGGTAGTATATTCGAATTAGGATTTGGATAATAACCGTTACAAGTATGAAGGGTTTGAGTATCCTAGTAACTACCAGCGTATTATTTAAGAATTATTCCATAGATTTAACTTTGAAGCATTTACCTAATTTACTTGCTGAAAACCCAGCTTAATAAACCCATGTGTGGCTTCGTATGCGCTGATATACTCTTTAAGTGCATCATTCATCAGCTCTTTAACCAGCCTTCCTTCTAAACAGACTATTAGTTTAATCTTTTGTAATGTTTCTGTGTACGTGGAGGTGGTTGTGATGGTGTTCTGTGTTTGCTTACTTTACTTTTTTAAGGCAAGATTTTACCCTTTTAATTGAGTCATAGAGATAGTTTTTGATGGTACGCTGCATCTATAAAATAAACATTAAATTTGAAAAAATGAACTAATTTAAATAGAAAAGTATAACGCTTCTCCTTTTAACAGACGGCCTTAATATCTACCTCATGCAAGATACATAATTGCTAATACTTAAACATATATTATCAAAGAAAATTTAGAAGTTTAGAGTAAGGAAAGCTGGGATATGAAGTCTAGGGGAACGAAAACATACGCTAAAAATTGTAATCGTTAATTAGTGCCTTTTCTATATAAATTCTTATTTAAAAGGCATATTTCCAACTTCCATTATGATATGAGCTATACTTTGACTATTTAAAATGTAGAATTTGCCTTTCTGATGGTATTTATATTTGCAAATACACTAACTGCACCTTAATATAGGTTCCTCCTTAATCTTTAAAATATGAAAAACAATTATACCCTCACACAGCAACTGATAGCTCGTCTTCTACTTATAGGATTATGCTTACAAAGCTGTGGTGAAGGATTCGACAACCATCCACTTATTTCTACACAAGAAGAGCAAATAGACCAGGTACAGGTTACTGCTAAGCAGTTAGCAGATACAACCTTTATTCCAAAGGAAGATCATCAAATTGATTTAGATCAGGAAGCAAACGAGCTACAACCTGCTGCTAGCCAAGGAGACTCTAGTTTACTTAATAAATATCAAAAGGTAGGAGGACAAGGAAATAATATAGTTGTCATACAGGAGCAAGACAGAAAAGATAAACCAATTAAGCGTAATGAAAAGGTAGGTGTAGTACACTATAGTAATAACAAGCTAACGATAAGAGATAGTCGGCCAGCAACAAAGCAACCGTACACTAGCCCAGCAAACAAAACTACCCAAAGTATTGCAGGCCAGCAGCAGCTCGTCGTTAATAATAGCATGAAAGCATTACTAACCAACCAGGTGTGTATCACAAAAGAAGGCTACCAATTAAAATTTGAACAAAAAGGGGCAGGTACATTAGAGGCTATCGTAGAAAATAGATTTCCTACTGGCTTTACTAAGCAACGCTTACCTGTTGTAATAGATGGAGGATTAAGTTGCACTGAGGCAGCCGTTGGCAATATAGCTTGGCAGAAGCAGTTCATCCATGTTAGCGATCAATATGTGTATGTAGGCCAGAACGGTTTACTAGGAGGAGGAAAAGATAAGGGTCTAGTATCCGAAGAAGAACAAGAGGAAGCCAATGAGAAAGAGCCGCTTGGAACAGAAATAAACCTATCTAAAGAAGCCATCAAGAGCTTATGGCAGATTGGGCAAGAGGTAGGAGAAGAAAAATATCGTGATAGAGCCTTAGGGCTTTTAGCCTTGGAAGCGCTCAACAAAGGAGGCGTATATACAACGCGTTATTTAAAGAAATTGAATCAACTAGGTACAATCCCTATTATAGTAGGTAACCAATCAGCCTTACCAGCAGCATGGCAAGGTAAAACACCGGATGAATTACAAGCGGTCTTACACACCTTGTACCTACAAGCATTAGAAGGGAAAGAAAGGCATTTATCCACCCTTGCCAAAGCTGAGCAGGCAGCTGAGCAGCTAGCTATTTTGGAGCTTAAGTATCACTTTCAAAAACTTTTAGAACCTACTAGCCTAGAAAAAGAAGGGCTTGTTAAAGATATACAAAAAGGGATTGATAGATTAGGCATACTCCCTATGAGTGAGCTAATATCCTTACGAAAATCCTACCTCAGTTACTTAGTGCGAGAAGCCTTAACAATGGATTTAGCAACCAATACGGCCCATGTTAAAAAGTTTATAGAAAAGGTAGGAGAGTTAGCACAAAAAGGAAAGAGTAAGGCTAAGCATAGTCAGACAGAGCGAGAAGCTTTAAATGCTTTCTCGGGCAAGCTATACCGCCAGTTAGGGGGCCTCTCTAAAAAGCTAAGCCAGAACTCCCATGAAGCAGTAAAGAGTATAGAATGGCAGCGTAGTTATTATCTAAAAGCGACCAAGCTAAAAGATGCGGTTGCCTATTATCAGCTAGGGTTGCTATACGGAGATAGTAATAGTACATATTATGATATGCATGAAGCCAAAGAAGCCTTAGAGGAATCAGCCCGACTCGGGTATGTACTGGCTTTCTATGCCTTAAGCGAGCATTATGAAAAAGAAGGGGACACAGAATTAGCCCTGTATTGGCAAGAGCAAGCAGCCAAGAAAGGACATCCCCAGGCACTTTACAAGTTATCTCGAGCCTCTGAGCAAGAAGCTCGTTTAAACTACTTAGAACAAGCAGGTTTTTCAGGAGATAGCCAGGCCCAATATGCATTAGGTAACTATTACTGGGGTCAAGGGGATTATGCTACGGCTATTGAATGGTACAATAAAGCAGCCTACCAAGGTGTGCAAGCTTCCTATGCCTATTTAGGAATTGCGGCCCGTAAAGGGTTAGGTTGTCCTAAAGATATCCAAGCGGCTTTGGGTTATTATCTTCGGTCTGAGAAAGCAGGAGAAGATAATGCCATTGCCCGGTATGGAAGGGCTAGACTTTATGAAAAAGGAGAAGGCGTAAAGGCAGACCTAGGTACTGCATTAAGTCTCTATACCCAGGCTAGTGAACTAGGCCATGCAAAGGCCTCCTATCATGCAGGCAAGTTGCATTTAAGTGGGCAAGTAGAAGGATGCAATATTCAAGCCGGGTATGCGCTTTTAGAAAAAGCAGGTAAAGCAGGGATATACCAAGCATGCTTGCTTTTAGGTAAGCTGTATGAACATGGTTGGGGCAGGCTACCAGATCCAACAGCAGCCTTACATTGGTATAGCCAGGCCGCAATAAATTCATCCAAGGCTAAACGTATGAGCGACTTAGCTCAATTAGCATTGCTACATAAGCTAGATAATGATATTGGAATCGAAGAAGAAAAAAAATTATCGTTGCTAGACCAAGCTTCATTAGTAGAAAAAAATAAGTATATGCGACTTGAAGAAGCATATCAGGAAGCTCAGAAAGCTAAAGTTGCTGGAGAGGAAATGCTACAATTTTTAAGGGACCGGAATCGAAAATATAAACTTGATCTAGTAGAAAAGAGTAGAGCACTCGAACAACTCAAAGGTCATAACGAAGCAGAAAAAGGAAAGTTATACCAGCAATTACAAGAGAATGAGGAACAAGTTAAGAAATTAACAGAAAAACTTTGTTTGTATGAACAAGAGAATAGCTTAGCTAAAAAAAATGCTGCTCTTTTGCACCATCAACTAACCGATAAAGAGCAAGCCTACCAAGCTCTTAACAAACAAGAAGTAAATTTAAGAAGACAACTAGCAGAAAAAGAAGAAGCGTACAAGAAGCTAATGCAGGAGAAATATCTCCAACAAAAAACTAATAAAGAATTAGCCCAGTTATTAATCAATAAAGAGAAATATCTACTTCATGCGGCTGTTGAAAATGGTCAACTAGCAGTAGTCAAGATGTTCCTAAAAAAAGGAGCTAATATACAGGCTAAGGATGTAGAGGGTAAATCACCTTTGCATTTAGCTGCTCGTGCAGGCCACCTAGAAATAGCCAAGCTGTTACTAGAAAAAGGAGCTGATACAGAGGCTAGAAATAGCTATGGTAATTCGCCCTTGCACTCTGCTACTAAGAATGGTCAACTAGAAATAGCCAAGCTGTTACTAGAATCCGGAGCAGATATAGAGGCTAAGGGTGAATATGATATATCGCCCTTGGGTTATGCTGTTCATTATAATCACCCAGAAGTAGCCAAGCTATTAATAGAACACGGCGCATATTTCGATATTAAGGGTAAAAATCGTATTTTCAATGGTGTTAACATGCTGTTTTGGGTTGCTAGATGCGGTTATTTAGAAATAGCCAAGCTGTTACTAGAACACGGAGCAGATGTAAATGTTAAGGATGAACGTGGTAATTCTCTCTTAACGAGTTTGTGTGCTTCCCAAAAACCCCATATAGATACAGCTAAATTTTTAATAGAGAAAGGAGCTGATGTAAATGCTAAGGATGGATTGGGTAATACTCCTTTATATAAAGCTGTAGAGCAAGGCTACTTAGAATTAGCCAGACTATTAATAGACAAAGGAGCTGACCTGCTGGCTACAAATAACCAGGGCTTAACACCTCTGCAGGTAGTTACCCAAAAAAACCATACCGCATTAGTTGAATTATTAACCAAAAAGTAAAACTTATAAAACCATATAAAAAGATAGTCTAAGAGCTTGTCTAAAAAGGATATATATAAGGGCAATTAAGTTTTTGTAATATTATCTAACGCCCTAAAAAGAAAGACCTATGAACTATCCTAGTGATTTAACCGATAAGGTCAGTAATAGAGTCACTTGTCACCTACCCAGGGCCCTGTAAACCTCGTAAATATAGCATTAGAACTATTTTGGATGCCATTTTCTAACTGGAAAGAGCAGGTTGCCAATGGCGTATGGCCCATTTTCCACTCTGGAAGAGCGTATATGATTTATATTATCGCTGGCGTCTAAAAAGGATTTTTATAATCTCTGTATGCCCCTCTATAGCAGCGATATGTAGTGGAGTGTTACCATCTGCGGTCCTTGCACTTAAATCAGTACCTTTTTCTGTAAGCAGATTTAAAACTTCTACTTTGTTATACCAAGCAGCTAGTTGCAGAGAAGAATATCCATGCCGCTCTTGCTCATTCATATCAGCTTCGTACTTTAAAAGTATTTTAGCTATTTCCGTATGCCCTTCCATAACCGCTTCCTGCAAAGGAGTGATATGCCCTTCATCGTGAGCATTGACACTCGCTCCATGCGCTAGTAGGAATTCGACCATAGTCATGTCTGCTGTGCGACACACTCAATGCAAAGGTGTGCTCCAACCTTCTTCTAAAGCTAGATACCCCTCTTCATTCCAAAGTCTTCTTCTAGTATGTTATCGTCTTGCATGAGATATGCTTTAAGTTGAAGCAATAAGATATTGGATGAATTAGCAATATGCAAATATCAATATATTTACTTGGGTACTTGAGGCCGGTTTGTTTAGAAATACTGTTTAGAGTTCCTTTGAAATCACTTTAGGATTATAAATAAATATAGAGATGAGGAGATGCAAGAGTGTTTTTTTTAATTGGAATAGATAGGGATTTGCACTTTTAGAAATCTCCAACTCTACTGTGTCATGGCTATCACTATGCCTTATATGCAATGCAGAAGCTACTAAGGCTAATTAAAGAAAATTGCCTGATTCTTCTTCTATACTATACATACGAGAAACCAATTTTTTAGTAGCATCTTCAAATGCCCTGCTGGTCAAATTCGTCCCAACCTTTTTTACTGCTATTCGCCCCCCATTGAATCTCCTACCTGATATAAAGTAACCTGTCCTTGTAAATGAGCTTCCTATCTATTATTATGCTTCCTTTCTAATATTTAACAATATGCAAAGAAATTATAAAATCAGCCACACATTTATAGCCTCTATTTTAATTGTAAGCTTATTCTTACAAAGCTGTGGCGGGTCATCTAATTTGCCCCTTCAAGGAGAAGAGGATCCATCAGCAACTACAACAATAGAACAAGAAGAAGGACAAGGGAAAAGAAAAAGGGCAAGGATTGAAGGGCCAGAACAGGAACAAAGGTTGATTGAGCAAGGGCAAGAGATAAGTTACTTTGATATATTTTCCTCAGAAATACGGCAAGAGATTTTTTCTTATTTAAAGTTGGAAGATATTTTACCAGCAAGAGCAGTTAATAAAGATTGGAATGAGCTGATCACAGGCTATAGGCAAGCAGGTATAGTGGGGGTGGAGAATAAGCCTTCTCATATTAACGATACACGCGGTTGGGTAATAAAAAAGGAGATAAATTTTAGAAATAGTAAATTAAGGATATTAACTCCCAAAACAATTCCTTGTTTTGCTTTTTATCACTTAATGGGAAAAGTCGTAAATTTACCTAGGACCTTTTGGCCTTATTTGCAAGAGGCCAGGGTTCATACGGTTTATTTAAGTGGAAATAAAATAGGCGATCAAGGAGTAGAAGGATTTGTTAAGAATTTACAAGGAACACAAGTGCATACGGTTGATTTAAGCGTGAATGAAATAGGCGATCAAGGAGTAGAAGGATTGGCTAAGCATTTACAGGGAACAAGGGTCCATACGGTTAATTTAAGCGGGAATTACATAGGCGATCAAGGGGCAGAAGGATTTGCTAAGCATTTACAGGGAACAAGGGTGCATACGGTTGATTTAAGCGAGAATGAAATAGGGGCTCAAGGAGCCGTAGGATTGGCTAAGTATTTACAAGGCACAAACGTTCATACGGTTGATTTAAGTGCGAATCAAATAGGCGCTCAAGGAGCAGAATCATTCGCAAGGCTCTTACAGGGAACAAGGGTGCATACGGTTGATTTAAGCAGGAATGAAATAGGGGCTCAAGGAGCCGTAGGATTGGCTAAGTATTTACAAGGCACAAACGTTCATACGGTTGATTTAAGCAACAATGAAATAGGCGACCAAGGCGCAGAAGGATTTTCCAAGCATTTACAAGGAACTCGCGTGCATACGGTTGATTTAAGCTATAATGAAATAGGCGATCAAGGCGCAGAAGCATTGGCTAAGCATTTACAAGGAACTCGCGTGCATACGGTTAATTTAAGGTCGAATAATATAGGGCCTGATGTACAAAGGCTACTCGTGGAACAATATCCGCATATTAAGTGGGTGTTTTAGTGATGTAAGGGATTAATTTATCAAGTAACTACTGTATTGAAAGTTTAAGTCAGAATTAGGAATAGAGCGCAGGTTAAATAAATTGGTAATGCTTTTTTGCATGTAAATAAGGATATCTATACCTATCATCTCAAATCCTTAGCATTTGTTGAATAAAAATTATTATGCTTCCTTATTAAATAAAAATATGAAAAAACATTGTTCTTTGCCTTTGCTACAGGTGGCATGCTTTGTGCTCATTAGTCTACTCTTACAAAATTGTGGAGGTTCTCACAATTTACCTATCCAAGGAGAAGAGGAACCCTCAACAAGTACAACAATAGAAAAAGAAGAAGGACAAGAGCAAGGGAGAAGGAAAAGTGCAAAAATTGAAATAGGAGAGGAACAGGAACAAAGGTTGATTGAGCAAGTGCAAGAAACAAGTTCTTTTGATATATTCCCCTCAGAAATATGTCAATACATTTTTTCTTATTTAAAGTTCGAAGATATACTACCAGCAAGAGCAGTTAATAGTGATTGGAGTGAACTCATTACAGGCTTTAGGCAAGCAGGTATAGTAGGTGTTGAGAATAAGCCTTCTCATATTATTGATACACGCGGTTGGAACAAAAAAAAGGAAATAAACTTTCATTGTGATAAGTTAAGGGTAATAAAACCCGAGACGATTCCTAGTTTCGCTTTTTATTGCTTAATGGGAAGCGTTAGGAATTTGCCACAAACCTTTTGGCCTCATTTACAAGGTACCAATGTGCATACAATCCTTTTAAATCAAAATCAACTTGGGCCTATAGATACAGTGAAATTTATTAAACATTTACAAAGAACGAGTATACATACAATTGATTTAAACAATAATCGTATAGGAACTAAAGGCGCTATAGAGCTCGCTAAAAACTTACAAGGTACAAACGTGGAAATTGTTTATTTAAAAGGCAACCAAATAGAAGATGCAGGAGTGATGGAGTTTGCCCGTAACTTACAAAGCACAAATGTACATACGGTTTATTTAAGAGGGAATAAAATAACAAGTAGGACAACAAAGTTATTGAAAGAACAATATCCTCATATTAAGTGGTAATAGTATAGGAAATGTAGGATCGATAAAACTAGCTAAGTCTTTGTCACAGTTACAAATCCAAGGTACATACGATTAATTTAAGCTATAACCAAATAGTCGATGCTACGCAGCAATTATTAAAGGAGCAATATCCGCATGGATATTTTACTTAAATAACCTAAGTTGCTAGATAAGAAAAGCTTTGTTGATTTGAAAAGCTAGCAAGAACAAGAGTATTTTGATCAGAAAGCCTTGGAAGGTAACAGCATGAATCTTCCTTAAGAAAAGGCCTTTAATGCCACTAATGCTGGTCTCTATCACTTTTCGCATGCGCTCTTTGAGATAAGCCAGAGAAGGTGTATCCTTTCGATGAGCATTAGATTTACGC
Source organism: Candidatus Amoebophilus asiaticus 5a2 (assembly GCF_000020565.1). Taxonomy (GTDB): domain Bacteria; phylum Bacteroidota; class Bacteroidia; order Cytophagales; family Amoebophilaceae; genus Amoebophilus; species Amoebophilus asiaticus. The sequence goes on along the minus strand of NC_010830.1, from coordinate 1,564,729 downwards.
TGAGAATAAAGCTTAATCCTATCATCAGCCAACATATCTTCTAGATGGTAGTTAGTATAAGCCGAGTCAGCATAAAGTGCACTACCAGCAGGCATAGAAAAGGGCAGTTGGTGCAATCCTTTTACATCCGCTTGGCTGCCAGCTACTATTGAGAATTCGACCGGAATACCACAATCAGTAGTAATAAGCTGCACTTTAATGCCATAAAAGTAACGGCGCATAGAGGCTTTGTAGCCTCTGTAAGCTTCACTTTGTAATAGTTTACATCTGCTAATACGTATGTTATCGCACACAGGCACAGGAAATGAATCTAATACAAAGTCCTTACAAGTGGCTACTTGCTTGATTAAAGTGCCTATTCCTAAAAAGAGTGAAGTTATCTCTTCTCCTATAGCATGCAAGCGGCGATTGTACCTACTTTTATCGAGCATGTTAGGGATAAGCTTAGTGGAATGCATAAACGATCGAGCTTTGTCAAGATGTCCGCCAAAGTATAAGGCTGAGATGATAGCTGTTGTGAGTACTTCTGCATCCGACAACTTCCTTTTTTTATCTTCTTGATGATGTAAATACTTGAGTAAAGTATCAATAAATGAGTATATTGCTATTGATTTTTCAATCATAATGACCTCCGATTTATTGGTTTAAGACAAAAACAAGATCGGAGGTTTTTTACTCTTTGCCTTATCTATTACTAGCAACTTAGGTTAAGTAATACTTTATCGAGTAACTACTGTATCTGTATGTAAGTGTTAAATCAGAATTAGGAATATAGCATAGGTTAAAGAAATTAGTAATGCTTTTTTGTATGTCAGTATGGATAGCTATACCTATCCTCTCAAATCCTTAGCATTCACTTTCATTTTTATAGACTGCATATATCAAGCCCTAGTTATACTAGTATGAGGCTATTCAAGAGTTTTTAATGAGTAGGTTGGATATATTCCTGTGGCCTGATTCAACAGCCGACTTAAGGGGTATCCAACCATAATCTGTTTTGATATTACTTGTAGCGCCTTGCCTAAGCTATTCACTTCCTGTTGAACCATCTAATTGCCCTCAAATACAATTTAAATGCAATTTAAATTGTAGAAATACTATCCTATTGTTGTAAATGAGTTTCCTATACATTATTATGCTTACCTTCTAACTTAAAACTTTATGAACTTTAATTCATTCCAGCAACTGATAGCACGTCTTCTACTTATAAGCTTATTCTTACAAAGCTGTGGTGGAGGATTCGACAATAACCCACTTATTCCTACCGGGGAAGAGCAAGTAGCATCTATACAAACTACTACACAAGCAATCCTTCCTCGAGCAGATATCCAGCCTTTGACAGGTCAAGTATTGACAGCAGAAGGTGGCCATGCTGTTACTTTCTATAAGGAAGCAGGTGAGTTAAAAGCTAATGTAGCAATGGACGTACCTGAAGGATTTAGTAAAACCTATGAGGGAGTGGAAGTATTATTAGAGCAGGGAGCAGAGTTATCGGACCTACCTCGATTAAGTGAGCAAGCACAACAACGACGTATTTATCTTCAACCAGCACAAGGCAACCAGCCAGCTAAAGTAGTTATCTATAAAGGAGTAGGATTGATGGGAGGAGGGAGTAGTGAAGACGAAGGAGAGGAAGAAGGAACATATCAACTGGTGGTGGAGAGCGGAGAAAAGGAAGCCGAAGAAATTGAGCAAGAAAAAGAAAAGCTACAAATAATTAGACATACTAAAAGGGGAGTTGCTGAAGCACACTATCATTATAATTTATGGAGAGAGGATTTTTTAAAGCTACAACCTTTAACTTCTGTAAGAATACAGCCTGAGAAAGTTCCAATGCAGGAATTAATGAAGCTTTTTGAAATTAAAGAAGGAGAGTTTTTAGAGAAACAAGTGAAGGAAGTTTTGGAAGATGCAGATGGTATCATTCCAGAACCAGAACCAGAACCATTTAATAAAAGACATAAAATATATGGACAGTTCATTATTTGTGAGCAGACCCTACCAGCAGATGACGGGGGATACCCAGGTAATCTTCCAGATTTTAAAAAACGAACGAGGGTTGGATTTAATGGTGATGGGTTACTTTATCAAAACAATAGTATTTTAGATTCCTCTGAACAAGCACTGTGGGCTTTAAATCCAAAAGGTAAGATGTGCATCTTTTTTAGAGATAGACATCCTGATATTCCCAGTCAAGTACATCACACTTTCTTTTTCAAAACAAGTGGTATTGGCAAACCTGTTGCATGTAGTGGTATTATTAGAGTTTGCAAAGGTAAAATTGTGAGTATTGATAATGATAGTGGTAGGTATCAGCCAAGCGTTACTCAGTTGCTGTTAGCAGCAAAATATCTATTTAATAAAGGTATTTTAGATCCTACTATAAGCGTCAATGATGTAGTAAGAGATAAAAGTTTTACATTAAAAGAAATGCTAATTTTTGCACATTCTCTTGACCTAACCTAATTGTAATTCATGCTAGGTTGTGTGAAAGCTTCTACCTTTTACTAGTGCAAGTGCCTTGGCCTTTATCTTTGATTATAGGTGTTTAGTCCCTTAGTAAAGGTATTAATATTTTGGTGAAAAAGCTGAGGTTTTTTTTGCCATTGTTGCTCTAAAAATTGCCAAGGAGTTTTGCCCTTGAGTGCCTTAAGTCTACGAGCAAAATTATAAGCTAACAAGAAGTCATTTAAGTGCCGCTCTAACTGCTGATGGCTACTATAATAATAGCTTTGCACAGTAGCCTCTTTGATTGTTCTGTTCATGCGCTCTACCTGGCCATTGGTCCATGGATGGGCCACTTGCGTTCTTCTGTGAACGATGCCTTCTTGCTCACAAATGCGGTCAAACATATGCTCGAGCCCTAATTCTCCTTCTTTCCTGTTTGTAAACTGTACACCATTATCAGTAAGTATTTTATCTATCTTATAAGGAACAAAAGCTATCAGGTCTTGAAGAAAGCCTACGGCTGCTGACATGGAAGCAAATGCATATAAGCGGGCATAACAAAACTTACTAGTCCTATCTATTGCCACAAACAAATACAGTTTACCCTGGGCGGTCTGCACTTGTGCTATATCTATATGGAAGTAGCCGATAGGATAAGCTTTAAACTGCTTCTTAGCTGCTTTGTTGTTAAGCTTCACTTTCTCTAGCTTAGGGCAGCCGTGTCACTGAAAGCAGCGATGCAAAGTAGAACGCGATAAGTGAGGTATAGTTTCTTGTAGAGTGTATAGCGAGTCTCCAAGGGTAACCCTGTAAGCTTTCTAAAAGCAATAACAACCTTCTCTTCTTGCTCAGTTAACACCTTAGAACGCTTTACTTTAGGCCCCATAGGTACATCTTGGCAAGAAGTCCTATTTTTCCATTTAGCTATTGTCTTACGATTAACTCCAAAACGCCTAGCAAGGGAAGCTATACTCTGTTTTGATAACTGTATTTCTCTACGAGTTTTCTCTGTTGTTCTGGCGCATTTATGTAGTAATTGTCCCATAGTTTTTGTGTTTGGTTTTTATCACTAATAATATCCTTGCTAATATAACCATAATTGTTGGGGACCAAACATTTTTTTATCCCACGTTGTAATACCAACTATACTTTAGGTACCCAAAGTATAGAATTTACCCTGCTGATGGTATTTATATTTGCAAATACACTAGCTGTGCCTTAATATAGGGTTTCCATTAATCTTTAAAATATGAAAATCAATTATAGCGTCGCACAGCAATTCATAGCACGTCTTATACTTATAGGTTTATGCTTACAAAGCTGTGGTGGAGGATTCGACAATAATCCACTTATTCCTACCGGGGAAGAGCAAGTAGCGTCTATACAAACTACTACACAAGCAATCCTTCCTCGAGCAGACATCCAGCCTATGGTAGATAAACAATTGACAGCACAAGGGGGGCATGTAGTTAATTTTTATATGGAAGCAGGTGATTTGCGAGCTAATGTAGTAATGAACGTACCTGAAGGATTTAGTAAAACCTATGAGGGAGTGGAAGTATTATTAGAGCAGGGAGCAGAGTTATCGGACCTACCTCGATTAGGCCAGCAAGCACAACAACGACGTATTCATCTTCAACCAGCACATGTAGGAAAGCCAGCTAAAATAGTTATTTACAAAGGAGCAGGGTTAATGGGGGGTGGCAACCCAGATTCTGATGAACAGAAAGAAGGAAGCGAAGAAGAGGAAGAAGAGGCCCAATCAGATGTACAAATTCAAGTAAGTAACACACAACAACTAACCAGTGTTGCCTCCTTACATGCAGCTACTGAAGAGGGAGATATAAAGAGAATTAGGGGCTTAATACAAGCAGGCATAGATGTAAATACTAAAAACAATAATAATTGGACACCTTTACATATAGCTGCTCAGCGGGGCCATCTAGAAGCAGCCAACAACTTATTAGCGGCAGGTGCAAATATCAATACTACGGACAATAATGGATTAACACCGCTATACTTGGCTGCTTTACTAGGTCATTTAGAGCTGGTAAAGCTGCTTATAGAACACAGAGCAGATGTAAATATTGCTAATACAAAGGGTTGCACTCCTTTGTATATGGCAGCTATGAAAGGAAATTTAGAAGTAGTTAAAACTTTAGCCTTCTCAGGAGGGGCCAATATAAATATACAGAACAATGAGGGTTTTACTCCTTCTTATATAGCTGTACAAAGAGGGCACTTAGAAGTAGTTAAGTATTTAGTAGGTGCAGGCACTGATGTGAATATTCGCGATAATAACGCTCTTACTCCGTTATACATCTCTGTTTTAAAAGGGCATATAGACATTGCCAAACAATTAGTGGCATTAGGCGCTGATGTACAGGATCCTTTATATGGAGCTGTCAAGAAAGGAAACTTAGAAGTAGTTAAGCAATTAATCCAACTAGGGGCCTATATTAATGCTAAAGATGATAATGGTTATACGTCTTTGCATGTGGCTGTTAAAAAAGGCCATGTGGAAGTAGTTAAGTTATTACTAGAAAACGGAGGGAATTTACACTGTAAAGATAGTGCCGGCTCTTCATTACTTCATATAGCTGTTAGGAAAGATCATATAGAATTGGTAAAGTTTTTATTAGTGCAAGGAGTTTCTCCAAAATTTTAAGGATAATGATGGACATTCTCCACTGCATGAGGCTGTTTCAGAAGGGCATATAAATATAATTCAACTATTGATCAATCTAGGAGCAGATGTTGATGCTAGCAATAATAATGGTTATACTCCTTTGTGTTATGCTGTTCAAGATGGATACTTAGAAATAGTAAAGCTATTACTAGAAAGAGGGGCAAAACTAAATGTTGTGACTGATAAGGGGAATTCTCCACTGCATTTAGCCGCTCTTCAAGGTCACTTAGAAGTAGCAAGATTGTTAATTAAACAGGGACTAGACATAGAACTTAAGAACACAACTAATTATACTCCGCTGCATATAGCTGCTGGTAAAGGACATATAGAAGTAGTCAAGTTATTAATAGAGAAGGGAGCAAAACTAAATGTTAGAACTAGTAATGGTAATACACCTTTACATCTGGCTGCTTACCAGGGTCGCTTAGACGTAGCAAAGTTATTAATACAAAAAAAGTTATGATAAATGTTAAAAATAAACAAGGTCATACTCCTTTTCAGTTTGCTACTTTAAAAAATTATATACAACTAGCTAGCTTGCTGGCTGAAAAGATGAGTCAAAGCAAGTCCAATTCATAAAAATAACTTGCGGCGGTACTATTTTACTTTACAGATATTAGTGAAATCAATAATTATAAATGTAAAACTTCAAATAAAAAGTATTTGTGGTTACATCATTTTAAGTTAAGTATTAGTGTTTTTAATTATAAATCAACAAGTGTGCTTTTTATATAGATAAACAACTATCAGCTGTTACCGTATACATTACATTAATACTTAAAATTTTACTATTGATAGCCTTTCACAGCTACAATACTCCTTTACTGGTTGGGTTTTTCTAATCTTACAATTGCAAATACGCTAACTCTAAACTAATATAAGCGTCTCACTTACTTTATAATATATGAAAAGATCTTACAATTTGTTTCAGCAATACATAGCCTATGTTTTACTGATAAGCCTATTTTTACAAGGCTGCAATCGTTTAAATAGCCCACTTCTTCCTATTCAAGAAGAGGAAATAGCATCTATACAAACTTATACCCAGCAACAACTAACCCCACAGCTACAAGCGAACATCCAGCCTTTGGTTGATCAAACAGTGACTGCAGAGGGAGGACATGCCGTTACTTTCTACGAATATAAAGGGGAATTGCAAGCAAGTGTGGAACCCTTAGATGAAAAACATAGCGTTTATAATGGGTTACCTGTAGAGATAAAGGATGAAACAGATCTAGCAAGTTTACCACACTTGCCTAAAAAAATACAGCAAAACCGTATTCTTATTCAATTAGCACAAGGCAAACAGCCATTTAAGGAAGGGGGCAGGGCTAGTGGGAGGAATGGAAGAAGGAGAAGAGGAAGCAGCAGAAGATAAGCTATCAGATGAGAATATACCCGACGAATGTTTTTGCCCCATCACCCAGGAGATTATGGAAGATCCGGTCATTGCTCAGGATAGCCATAGCTATGAACGATCAGCCATACAACGCTGGTTTGATGTGGGAAAGCGGGTCAGCCCTATGACTGGAAAGAGGCTGCTTAGTACCGAGCTCATAGCTAATTATACCATGCGTAGTTTAATTCAGGATATAAAAGCACAGGTACCTGTTTTAACCAGACATAAGCTGGATATACGTAATATTGAAGCAGCTATTAAACTCAGAGAAGAAGAGATAGAAGAAAAATTGATACAAAAGGGGCATTTAGTAGAAAAAGAAAGCCAGGAACGGTTAAGCTTAGAAGAAAAGCTACAACAAAAAGAGATAGAGTTGCAACAACATAAAAGAAAATTGGAAGAAAAAACAGCTCAGCTTCATATTATGGAAAAACGAATTGGGCTATTAAAAGAGCAAGTTAACTCTTTTATAGAAAGAGATAAACAGATGCGTACAACGATGCAAGAGTGTATACTACAAATGCAGCAGTACATGGTGCAGCCTGGTCCACCTGTTAGTAGTTCAAGCAGCAGTGTTTCTGCCTTTCAACAAAAAGTAAAAGAAGGAGTTCTAGAAGGCAATCATAATAATAAGGCAGAACAAGATTATCCAGCAGTTTCTGAACAAAAACTTCGATATTTTTTAGACAGTAAGAGGTTGAAGGGAAAGGTTCTAGATGAGCAAGAAGCTATAAAACATTGTAAAGAAGGAGCTACTATTGGGCATATGTATGCACAATATGTGCTAGGTAATAAGTATAGGAGCGGGCGACAGGGATTAAAAAGAAATTATGCTAAAGCTAAAAGATGGTATGAAAAAGCAGCTGAACAAGGATATGCAGAGGCACAATATAAGCTAGGAGCTATGTATGATAATGGAGAAGGGGTAACAATAGACTTTATTGAAGCTAAAAAGTGTTATGAAAAAGCAGCTTGCCAAGGTGTGGCGGTTGCTCAAGCTAGGCTAGCAAGCTTATACTATTATGGACGAGGGGTTCAATTAAATAGGGCTGAAGCAGAAAGACTATGCTTACAAATAAGAGAGAAAATAGCCATAGATGCTCAAAAAGGTGATGCAGATTGCCAGCTTAGTTTGGGTTGGATGTATTATCATGGTTGTGGTATAAGGAGGAATTACTCAAGAGCTATGGCATGGTATCTGAAATCTGCTAACCAAGGATGTGCAGCTGCCCAGAATAATTTAGGCGTTATGTATGCGTATGATTGGTTCGGAGCGATAAAAAAAGACTATACAAAAGCTAGGGAATGGTATCAGAAAGCAGCTGAACAAGGATATGCACATGCACAATCTAACCTGGGGGGGCTATATTATTCTGGGCAAGGGGTAGAGAAAGATGATAGAAAAGCATGTGAATGGTATCAGAAAGCAGCTGAACAAGGATATGCACATGCACAATATAGCTTAGGCATAATGTATAGGAATGGATTTGGGGTAGGAAAGGATAATATAAAAGCTATAGAATGGTTTCGAAAAGCCGCTGAAAAGGGCTATGAGGATGCACAAATAATACTTAATTCGGTAGTAATCCATTTTTCATCATAATACTATTATTTCCCAAGCCTATTTAATTAGCTTATGCTTAAGAATAACGTAATAAGATCAGTTGGGTATAAATATATGGGACTCGATAAATTTTTAAACGCTCTGATTGTAATTATTCGTAAAATTAAATATCCGCTGTGCTTGTTGTAAAGAAGGATAGTAAGTCCTAAGCTTGTGTATCTCAAAAAAGGGTGCTTTGTGAGATAAAATATCCCATAGACAAAAACTGCAAAAGAACCATAAAAAATGTCTAATATTGCTGTCTTATAAAATAAGGCCTTATAGTGACGATAATTAGGGAATAAATAAGAAATTACTACTTTTTGTTTTTTAACCTTTTTAAATCCGTTGGTCAGCGACTTTGAATATTCAAAGCATAAAATTTACCCCACTACTGGTATATACATTTGCAACTAAACTAACTGCGCATTAATATGCAATCCTCTTTAATCTTTAAAATATGAAAAACAATTATACTCTTGCACAGCAACTTATAGCTCGTATTCTACTTATAGGTTTATGTTTACAAAGCTGTGGTGGAGGATTCGACAATAAACCACTTATTACAACCAATATCCAGCGTTTGATAGGTCAAGTATTGACAGCAGAAGGTGGCCATGCTGTTAGTTTTTATGAAGAAGGTGGTGATTTAAAGGCAGATGTGGAGATGAATGCTTATAAAGGATTTAGTAAAACTTATGAAGGGGTAGAAGTAACCCTTGAACAAGGAGTAGAGCTCGCTAAATTACCTTGCTTAGATACAAAAGCACAAGAGCGCCGTATCCGCCTTCAACTAGCTCAAGACAACCAGCCAGCTAAAATAGTTGTTTACAAAGGAGCAGGCTTGATGGGTGGTGGCAACCCTGATTCTGATGGACAGAAAGAAGGAAGCGAGGAAGAGGAAGAAGAGGACCAATCAGATGTACAAACCCAAGTAGATAACATACAACAATTAACCACTGCTGCTTCCTTACATACAGCTACTGAACAGAGGGATATAAATAAGATTAAAGAGTTGGTAAATGCAGGTGTTAATATAAACCTTAAGGATAACAATAGTTGGACGCCCTTACATAAGGCTGCTCAGAAAGGTCATATAGATGTAGCAGCGTTCTTAATAAGTTTAGGAGCAGATGTCAATGCTAGAGACAATAATGGAATAACCCCTTTGTATGTGGCTGCTCTGCTAGGCCACTTAGAGTTAATTAGGTATTTGATAGCTTTTGGTGCTAATGTAAATGCTAAGAATATAAATGGGAACACACCTTTGTATATGGCTGCTTTAAAAGGCAACCTAGCCCTAGTTAGGTATTTAATAGAGCAAGGGGCGGATATAAATGATAAGGACAATAATGGTTCTACTCCACTCTATATAGCTATTCTCAAAGGACATATAGAAGTAGCCAAACAATTAGTGATATTAGGCGCTGATGTGCAGGATAATTTATTTGGAGCTGCCAAGAAAGGAAATTTAGAAGTTTCTAAGCAATTAATCCAACTAGGGGCCCATATTAATGCTAAGGATAATAGCGGCTATATCCCTTTACATAAAGCTGCTTTAAATGGGCACCTAGAAGTAGCTAAACTGTTAATAGAATCAGGGGCTGATGTCAATGCTAAAAATATTCATGGTGATACGCCTTTGCATTGGGCTGCTGAGGAGGGGCACCTAGAAGTAGCTAAACTGTTAATAGAATCAGGAGCTGATGTCAATGCTAAAGGCAATAATGGAATAACCCCTTTGTATGTGGCTGCTGAGGAGGAACACCTAGAAGTAGCTAAACTGTTAATAGAATCAGGAGCTGATGTCAATGCTAAAGGCAATAATGGAATAACCCCTTTGTATGTGGCTGCTGAGGAGGAACACCTAGAAGTAGCTAAACTGTTAATAGAATCAGGGGCTGGCCAGGGAGATGCAGAGACACAATATAACATAGGCAGAATGTATAGAAATGGACGTGGCACAGCTCAAGATGACGCGAAAGCAGTAGAATGGTTTCAAAAAGCAGCTGACCAAGGAAATGCAAGTGCACAATATAATCTAGGACGGATGTATAGAGATGGACGAGGCGTAGCCCAAGATGATAAAAAAGCTGTAGAATGGTATCAAAAAGCAGCTGATCAAGGAAATGCAAGTGCACAAGCTAATCTAGGATGGATGTATAAAAATGGACTTGGGGTAGCACAAGATGACGCGAAAGCTGTAGAATGGTATCAAAAAGCGGCTGATCAAGGAGATACTATTGCACAAAACAATCTAGGTAATAGGTATAGAGATGGACGAGGTGTAGCCCAAGATGATAAAAAGGCAGTAGAATGGTATCAAAAAGCGGCTGAGCAAGGACAGGTGGATGCACAAAATAGTCTAGGAGTGATGTATGATGATGGAGAAGGATTAGAGAAGGATGATAAAAAAGCATTTGAATGGTACCAAAAAGCGGCTGAGCAAGGACATGTAACAGCACAATATAATTTAGGAGTGAGATATGGAAATGGACGAGGAGTAGCTAAAGATGAAAGGAAAGCAGCAGAATGGTTTCAAAAAGCTGCTGGGCAAGGAAATGCAAGTGCACAATATAATCTAGGACGGATGTATGATGATGGAGAAGGATTAGAGAAGGATCATGCTAAAGCAGTGGTATGGTACACTAAGGCAGCTGAGCAAGGACATATAAATGCACAATATAATTTAGGTATAAGCTATGAGGATGGCGAAGGAGTTGAAAAGGATGATAATAAAGCAAGAGAATGGTATCAAAAGGCTGCTGATCAAGGAGATACTGATGCACAATATAAGCTAGGTATAATATATAGAAATGGACGAGACGTAGCTCAAGATGACCGAAAAGCAGTAGAATGGTTCCAAAAAGCCGCTGAGCAAGGCCTTGCAAGTGCACAATATAGTCTAGGATTTATGTATTATAATGGGTATGGTGTAGTTCAAGATGACGCGAAAGCAGCAGAATGGTTTCAAAAAGCTGCTGGGCAAGGAAATGCAAGTGCACAATATAATCTAGGACGGATGTATAGAGAGGGACGAGGCGTAGCCCAAGATGATAAAAAAGCTGTAGAATGGTACGGAAAAGCTGCTGAGCAAGGACAGGTGGATGCACAAAATAGTCTAGGTGCAATGTATTACAATGGACATGGCGTAGCCCAAGATGATCGGAAAGCAGTAGAATGGTTCCAAAAAGCTGCTGAGAAAGGAAATGTATTAGCACAAAATAGTCTAGGATGTATGTATAAAAATGGATGGGGAGTAGCCCAAGATGATAAAAAAGCTGTAGAATGGTACGGAAAAGCTGCTGAGCAAGGACAGGTGGATGCACAAAATAGTCTAGGATGTATGTATAAAAATGGATGGGGAGTAGCACAAGATGATCGAAAAGCAGTAGAATGGTTCCAAAAAGCTGCTGAGAAAGGAAATGTATTAGCACAAAATAGTCTAGGATGTATGTATAAAAATGGATGGGGAGTAGCACAAGATGATCGAAAAGCAGTAGAATGGTTCCAAAAAGCTGCTGAGAAAGGAAATGCAAGTGCACAATATAGTCTAGGATGTATGTATAGAGAAGGGCGTGGCATAGCCCAAGATGATCGGAAAGCTGTAGAATGGTATCAAAAAGCTGCTGAGAAAGGAGATGTATTAGCACAAAATAATCTAGGATGGATGTATGAAAATGGGCGTGGCGTAGTCCAAGATGGCGCGAAAGCTGTAGAATGGTATCAAAAAGCGGCTGAGCAAGGAAATGTATTAGCACAAAATAGTCTAGGATGTATGTATAGAGAGGGGCGTGGCGTAGCCCAAGATGGTAAAAAAGCAGTAGAATGGTTTCAAAAAGCTGCTGAGCAAGGAAATGTATTAGCACAAAATAGTCTAGGATGGATGTATAGAGAGGGACGAGGCGTAGCCCAAGATGATCGAAAAGCAGTAGAATGGCATCAAAAAGCCGCTGAGCAAGGACATGCAAGTGCACAAAATAGTCTAGGATTTATGTATAGAGAGGGGCGAGGCGTAGTCCAAGATGACGCGAAAGCTGTAGAATGGTATCAAAAAGCTGCTGATCAAGGAAATGCAAGTGCACAAAATAGTCTAGGATTTATGTATAGAGAGGGGCGAGGCGTAGTCCAAGATGATAAAAAAGCTGTAGAATGGTACCAAAAAGCTGCTGAGCAAGGAAATGCAAGTGCACAATATAGTCTAGGATTTATGTATAGAGAGGGGCGAAGCGTAGTCCAAGATGATCGAAAAGCAGTAGAATGGTATCAAAAAGCTGCTGAGCAAGGACATGCAAGTGCACAAAATAGTCTAGGATGGATGTATGAAAATGGGCGAGGCGTAGCCCAAGATGATATAAAAGCAGTAGAATGGTATCAAAAAGCTGCTGAGCAAGGAAATATAGATGCACAAAACAATCTAGGATTTATGTATTATAGGGATGGACGATGCCGAGGCGTAGCCCTAGTTGATAGAAAAGCAGTAGAATGGTTCGAAAAAGCTGCTGAGCAAGGAAATGCAAGTGCACAATATAGTCTAGGATGGATGTATTATAATGGGTATGGCGTAGCCCAAGACTATGCTAAAGCTTTAGAATGGTTCCAAAAAGCTGCTGAGCAAGGACAAGTGGATGCACAAAAGATTCTAGATAAGTTGAAGAATTTAAATTAAATTTCCTACCGCTCCTTTATTAATGAAAATCTCCATCATATTATATAAGAGTAAAGCACTAGCGGATGGTTCCCATCCGCTCATGGTACGTATCAGTCAGCTAAAGGCTAAAAAGTACTTCTCAACAGGCCTTTCCTGCCCCTCAGAGTTATGGGACTTTGATAAGCATACCCCTAGACAGGAAACTCTTAGAAGCTATCCTTGCGCAAAAGAAAGCTACCTATCATACGAAGCTTTTAGAACTTGAAAGCGAACAAAAATCCCTTTCGCTTCAGCAGCTCGTACAAGCGATCGAAGAACCTAAACAAGCTTCTGGGGAATTATTCCCATTCCTCTCGGAAGTTTGTCAGAATTTAACCCAGAGTGGTAAAATAGGAAGAGCACGACTGTACAAACGGCTTTTAACTTCTTTAAAAGAATTTACAGGCAGCAAGCAATTCTGCTTTAGTGATAAGGATGATTTTGTTTTTCCTATCTTAAATAAGAATGAACATACAACTCCGCAGCAAATTTCGAACCGAATCAACCGGGTACTTAGAGGAGTAAATGACGCGCTCAAAGAATTAGCCCAAGCGGCCATACTTGACGACCTATGTAGCGCGTCATACTTATGCAACGGTCTTAAAGCAAAGTGTCATCTCAACGGGGGTGATTAGTGAAGCGCTCGGACACAAGGGAGAAAAAATTACGGAAATCTACCTGAAGAGTTTTAGTAACGAAGTGATCGACGAGGCGAACAACGTTTTGTTGTGAGAAGAGCAAAGTAGCGATTAGAGTAAACCATAGAGTAAACCAACCATTTTATCCCTTGGGCGCAATAGTACAAAAACACTTAATTTAAATACTAACTTTATTGATTTTGCCCTTCTTGTAAATTGCCAGAGGCTGTCTCGTGGTAGAAATAGCCCCCTAATCCTTTTGCCTTCCTTATTTATATATGTTTGTAACATATTATGTAAAAGTAAGACAGTATTATAATTGTATGATATTTATCTATATGTAAATATCCTATGATTATATTTATTTGTTTATATTAGTGTTACTATAAGTTATATTATTACACTTTAATGTATATTATATATTAATTGACATTCTACTTATAACATTATGTATATAAACACTTTAACTATTTCTAGCAAAGGACAACTCGTTTTACCAAAAAAAGTTCGTGATAAGCTTAAATCTAATTTAGTATCTGTGGAAGTTAACGAGCATAACCAAATCCTTATTACTGCCGTACATGATGTAGGGGGGGCGTTGGCTTCTTATCAAAAGGACACACCGCTTACTTTTGAAGCAATTAGAAATAAGGCGTGGGAGGATAGTATATCTATAACTGAAAAAGGGTCCAAATGAAGTATCTCTGCGACACCAACTTTATCCTGCGTTATCTACTAGCAGATAACCCACAAATGTTTACTAAGGCTAAAGAAATATTTGATCAGGCTAAAACAGGGAAAATAATCCTTATGATAGAGCAGGCTGTATTTACTGAAGTCATCTTTGTTCTTTCCTCTTTTTACAAGGTGCCCAAAGATACAATCACTCAAATATTATCAGATTTATTGACTTATAAAGGAATAAGCAGTGAAAAAGAAGTATTTGCCTTAGCCTTAGATTATTATAGTAAGTATAACATACATGTGGTTGATTGCTTACTACTTGCTAAAAACAAGCTGACAAGCATTCCTGTGCTTACTTTTGATGAGCAGTTAAACGATTACTTGTAAAAGGATAGTACTGATAGATTTTACTCGTTACAAACCGATTAAATAATTTATAGAAACAATGCAATTTTTAAGTTTACACAACCCAGTATTCAACCGAACAAACATTATTGACCTAAAATATCCAGTGAATGTGATTATACTTTTCAATTAACAATTGCTGTATACTTGTTTCTACCTTATTATGTTTTAAATTAATTTCTTCTATAGTGGTATTTGCCAAGTAATTACTAGAAAGCCATTGTTGTATTTCATTGCCTACTTGGTTGTATTTAAAGTTGACCCTCTTTACTTGGGCACCTTTTAAATTCGTAACAAATAAGGATATACTTTCAGCCTTCAGGTTACTATTGCTTAATTCAACTTCTATAATATTGGTAGATTGTAAGCTTGTTGCCAAGGACCTGATAAATTTACCTCGTCCTCCTCCAATTGCTAAATTATCCAGATTACTAAATTTAATCCCTTTTGCCTTTTCTCTAAAAAAAGGATGGTTTGAAATTAATTCAAAATCACGTTCATGAAAAGCCACATGCCCAAAATCTAAAATTTCTTTCTTTTCTCTAAAGGCATCCAAAATTACTTTTGCACTCCATTTCCCATTAGGACTAAAACTTTCTAGTGTATAATTTATACTCTTGATGATCGCTTCATCTTTCGCTCGATTAATATGCTGAATAATTCGATCTTCTAACTCTTGCACTTTTAAAAATTTTTCTTCCCCTTCAGCATCTTCTGTAGAAATCTTTCTATAGGCAACTTTTTCAGATACTTGTCCTTCTTTTTCCTTTTCCTTTTGGTTACTATCTCCTACTATAGCAGCATATTCTTGCTTATCCTCTTTATCTCTTAAATCTCCATGCCCCACACATACATAACCATGCTGCCCCTCCTTAGGTAAGTTTATATGGATCAGTTGTTTTTGCCCCTCTTGGGTTAAGGTAACTAGTTGTGCTAAGCTCACATCAGAAGATATATACACTGGTAAGGTATAGGATGCACTTAAGCTGCCGTGGCCCTGCTTAACAATTGCTTTTAATTGGCCTGCTTCTTGGTAAAAAGAAATCATCTGCTCTTCCGTAGAAATGTTAGGTGATTGTGGTGCAATAGGTTGAACGTTAGGGCTATTGCAGCTCTGTAAAAACAGGCTTATAACAAGTAGTATATATGCTGCGAACTTCTCAAACAGCGAGTACTTAAGCTTCATCATAGTCTTTAAATTAAAAGAGGCTAGTATATTAACCTTTAGGCAGCATATATCCAAGAAAAGTGTTGAAATATCCTACAAGAATGCTAGCTTATGGAAATATAAGGTCAACAGAATCGTATATTAAAATCTAATCAGTTTATTTGCAAATTCAAATACCATTAGTATGGTATTAAATACGAGTAGTGCACTTTAATTATACTGAATATAACTCTACTACTACCTTAGCTGACTTTTACTAATTATATGTAAAATATGCCTCAACATACCGGTCCAGCGGGGCATTTGAACAGAAAATTACGGTTACAGACAAAAAAATTCTCAAACCGTACCTTTTTACAAACAGTTTACTGGCAGCCCAATTAGCCATTTTTATGTGTTTGTTTGATAAAAATTATCAGTATAATGAATTCATAAGATGGTCGTACGACAATAACTCTAAAAATCATACAATAGTTGACTTACAAAAAGGATAGAATTAGATTATTTGATGATATTCAGATTTGCAAATATGCTAGCTGCAAAGTAATATACATTTCTCCTTAAACTTTACAACCATGAAAAAAGCTTCTTTACCTCAACAATACATAGCCTTTGTTTTACTTGGCAGCTTATTTTTACAAAATTGTAGGGGTTCAAGCAATTTACCTATTCAAGAAGTAGGGAATATAACAGAAACTGTAGAACAGGAAGGAGTTGTTAGAAAAGGGATAGAAAAAGGAAAAATAGAATTAACAAAAGAGCAGGGGATAAGGGGAGTGGATGATGAGGAAGGAGAACCTACCTATAAAGAATGGTTAAAACATGAACGTCGAGGAAAGAGTAAAAATGAGGAGAAAGGACAACTACAGACTGGAAGGAAAGAGCAAGAGCAACAAAGCCATTCGGTTGAAATTGACAAGACATATGTAGAATCTAGTATTGTAGTCTTAGCGGAAAAAGCAGCTGAGCAAGGCAATGTTGTTGCACAACGTGATATGGGATTTATATATCAAAATGGAAGGTCAGGATTACCACAAGATGATAAAAAAGCAATAGAATGGTTTAAAAAATCAGCTATACAAGGCTATGTATATGGACAAACTAACCTAGCGTGGATGTATTATAATGGCAAGGGAACGGCTCGAAATTATCATGAAGCATTTAAATGGTATCAAAAGGCCACCGCTCAAGGGCATCCCAATGCTCAATGTAGACTAGGCTGGATGTATCAAACTGGAAGAGGAGTAAGGAGAGATTATATAAAAGCTAGAGAATGGTACGAGAAAGCAGCTGCACAAGGAAATGCACAAGCCCAATTTAATTTAGGAGAGACATACCAGAATGGTTGGGGAGTAAAGAAGGACTATGCTAAAGCACTTGAATGGTTCCAAAAAGCTGCCGAGCAAGGAAATGTAGGAGCACAACATAAGCTAGGCGAAATGTATTATTATGGGCAAGGAATCCAGAAGAATTATACAAGGACAAAATAGAACCACTAGAAAGTCTATTTTAACCAGTTCAATCAGGAAAATAGTATCAAATGACACGATTATCTTTAGTTTCGCAGTAGTTCTATTCTAGCACAAAAGAAAGCTACCTATCACATAAAACTCCTAGGGCTTGAAAGCGAACAAAAAACACTTTCGCTCCAGCAACTCGTACAAGCGATTGAAGAGCCTAAAAAACTTCTGAGGAGCTGTTTCCATTCCTATCGGAAGTTTGCCAGAGCTTAATCCAAAGTGGGAAAATAGTAAGATCCCGTTTGTATAAGCGTACAATAGCCACATTAGGCATTACCTATTCAGGTTTAAGCGAAGGGGTAAATGTTATAGTAAGCAAGTGCATATGATAGAAAATTCGCTTAACTTATTGATGCTAAAGTTAAATAATCAGCTATCTATATTAAATTAACAATACCTAAAATTTAAACAAAGTCAACATCCCACCAGACAACAATTATCAAACACTCATTTTGCTTCCATTAATTCCATAATATATTAAATATTATACTTTGTAGACGGCCAAAATAAACATTGTTTTATTTTAGTCTTGACTATATTAAAATAAGCTTTATTTTAGTCAAATATAATTATGTTATCTTATGGAAAGAATTTATCAGCCAGTTATTCAAGAGCATATACAATCTTATAGCCAAATGCTATTCCTAGCTGGACCAAGGCAAGTAGGAAAAACCACACTTCTATGGTCTAGTAAAAACGCTAACAGCAATTTTAACTACTACAATTGGGATAATATAGATGATCGCGAAATATTACTTAAAGGTTATTCGCATCTTACAGCTGGTGCTAACCTAGACGTAGCATCATACCAAAAGCCTATCCTAGCCTTAGATGAAATTCATAAGTATAAGCATTGGAAGACCTTTTTAAAAGGCTTATATGACGGATATAAAAATGATCTTACCATTGTAGTAAGTGGAAGCGCGAAGTTAGATATCTATCGTCAAGGTGGCGATAGTCTTATGGGGCGTTATTTTTTGTACCGTATTCATCCTATAAGCTTGGGAGAGCTTGTACGTACAAAGCCTACTGCTGATCTATTAGCTAAGCCTACCTATATATCTGAAGAGCAAGTAAAAAACTTATTTGAACTAGGGGGATTTCCAGAACCCTTTCTAGCCCAGAATATGAGCTTTTATAACCGCTGGCAGGCTCTTAGAGAACGACAAATGATCTTTGAGGATATACGTGCCTTGTCACATATTCATGACCTAGCGCAGTTACAAGTGCTTGCTAAGCTCTTAAAACATCAAGTAGGTAATACAGTTAAATATAGTGAATTAGCTAAAAAGGTTAGGGTTTCACAACCTACGATTCAAGCTTGGTTAGAAGTATTATCCCATTTTTATTACTGTTTTATGATTCGCCCTTGGACACAAAATGTATCTCGCTCTTTACTTAAAGAACCTAAAGTGTATCTGTGGGATTGGTCTTGTATACCAGATCATGGAGCCCGGGTAGAAAATTTTGTGGCTTCTCATTTGCTAAAAAGTATTCATTACTGGACTGATACAGGCAAAGGAAGATATGAACTATACTTCTTACGTACTAAAGACCAAAAAGAGATAGACTTTATAGTAACTCAAAACGATAAGCCTTGGTTAGTTATAGAAGTTAAGTCTTCTAAAAATGCAGGCTTAAATCCTCACTTAATTGAATTTAAAGAAGCTTTAGGTGCACCTCATGCTTTTCAGTTAGCCTTTGATATGCCTTATATGGAAATTGATGCTTTAAGTTTAACTAGGCCACAAATTATACCAATGGTTTCTTTTATTTCTCAATTAATTTAATAGTGTATACCATAAAACTTTTTGACATGTAGCAGAAAAGCTTTATCCTACCTTGTAGTCATGCTAAATATTTCCCCAAGTTTTACTTCTCAATTTATGGAATTGAGTCTTGTTTGGTATATGAAGTTTATATATGTTGGGTGAACAATATTAGTCTAGTATAAAAACTAAATTAATGGATAACTTATTGGACAAGACTTCTATCTTTCCGCAGATCTGCAATAGGCAACCAATATACGTATAACAGTCAAAACTATACTAAATTATCTAGCTCTCGGAGGAACATTCGACAATATTCTAGGAGTCTACCCACAACTTAGCAAAGAAGATATACAAGCGCGTTTACACTCTGCCGCTCGTATTTTGGAAAGAAAGGTACATGCCTTTGAATTAACCTCTTAAGCTCTGTATGCATTTTCTAGTTGATGTTAACCTTCCTAAGCACTTCAGCTTTTTTAATTACCCTAACTTTGTGCATCTAGTTGATATTAATCCTTGTATGATAGATGGACAGATTTGGAACTATGCCTTAGAAAAAAAATCTAGAGAAATTATTGATGCTACTATGTGGTTATAGTAATTAGAGTCCGAACTTTCTTTAATACTATATATAAATTAAAAAATTAAAAGGTTGTCATAGCAGCAGACATCTGTAGGAATTAGAGATAACAAAAGTTTATTTTTTGATAGACTCTAAGATGTTTACGAAACTCTATTAATCTTTAACATATTTGTGCGTTGTTTGCTATGAATAGGCATACTAGCCATACTAATAAATACATCGCCTGGCTGTAAGTAATTATTTTTTATCAAAAGAGATTCTATATCAGCAAATGTTTGGTCTGTAGATACCATACTATCATAATAATATCCTCTTGCATTCCAAACCAGGTTGATACTGTTAAGTAGATATTGGTTATCTGTAAAGACAAATATATTAGCCTGGGGCCTATGCTTGGCAAGCTCTAAAGCTGTCCACCCGGTTTGTGTTAAGCAAATAATAGCTTTAGCTTGTATGTCGTGGCTTAGTTGGCAAGCTGTTCTCACTAAACTATCATTATAGAAAGTAGGTGAGGTGGTTAATATAGGTTGATACTTATTGTAAATGGGTGCAGTTTGTTCAACCATTAAAATGGTTTTTTTCATTTCACTAACCACCTTAATAGGATATTTACCCATTGCTGTTTCTCCAGAAAGCATTAAAGCATCAGCACCGTCGATAACTGCATTAGCTATATCATTCGTTTCAGCCCGAGTAGGAAGGGGGTTTTCTATCATACTTTCCATCATTTGGGTAGCTATGATAACAGGCTTTCCAGCTCGGTTACATAAGCTTACTATATCCTTTTGTACCATAGGTACTTTTTCCATAGCAATTTCTACTCCTAAATCTCCTCGGGCTACCATTAAGGCATCTGCTTCTGCTATAATCTCTTGGATATGTTCTAAGGCTTCTGGTTTCTCTATTTTTGCAACTACCTTAGTATTTTTGCCAGCTTGCTTGATGGCTTCTTTTAATTCTACAATATCTTTTGGGCTCCTAACAAAAGAGAGGGCTACCCACTCTAAATTTTGTTGAAGCCCAAAAGCTAGGTCCTCACGGTCTTTTTCTGTAAGAGAAGGAGTTGAAAGTTTGGTAGCAGGTAAGTTAAGTCCTTTATTAGCACGTAGATGGCCACCATGAATTACTTCTGTAACTAGATCATTCCCTTGCTTAAGTACAGCTTTTAGTACAATTTTACCATCATCTATCAAAATGGTATCGCCTATTTTTATCTCATGTGCTAAGTTAGTATAGGTGGTTGTTATTCGGCTCTCAGTACCTAATATTATTTCAGGTGTAAGTGTAAGTTTTTGTCCATTAACTAACTGTATAATTTCATCTTTTAGCTTGCCAATTCTAATTTTAGGACCTTGCAAGTCTTGCAATAAACAAACATGTTTGCCTAATTCTTTGTTAATGGCACGTACATTATTGATTACTTGTTGGTGGGCTGCATATGTACCATGTGAAAAGTTTAAACGGATAATACCTACACCTGCCTCAATTAGTTGTGTAAGCACCTCTTTACTTTCACTAGCAGGCCCTACAGTAGCTATAATTTTAGTTTTATTGAAATTTTCTGAAATAGCGGTGTTGTTCTTCATAAGATTACATATGTGGCCAGTACGTTACACAAATAGAGTTTATAATAACATTGTAGAATTATTAGCAAGTTAAAATTTGTTTTTAAGATTCCATTACAATCTGTTTACTAAAGTTTACTAAATATTGCATATACATACTTATCAATGTAGTATTTTTTATTGATAATGGCTATGATAAGCTTTAATTTAAACAGCGTACAGACATTCCATATTGATATTATTCAGCCAAAAGGAGTTATATACTTATTGTATTGATTATTAAATTGTTTTGTGATAGTAAGTTATTCAGTATGAGAAATTTTTGTTTAGAAAAGCTAGGTGTGTTATTTTTGGGTGGTAAAATAAGTGCCGGATTAAAAATTTTGTAAAGTTTAAACTTAATAGATTTATTTGCACATTCATTAAAACTTCCAAATAAGATGTCAGAAATTAACCAGAAAGTAGTAGATATTATCGTAGATAAATTAGCTGTAGCACCTGCAGAAGTTACATTAGAAGCAAATTTAGCCAATGACCTAGGTGCAGACTCACTAGATATAGTAGAACTTATCTTAGAATTTGAGCGTGTATTTGACATTAACATTCCAGAAGATCAGGCAGAACATATTAAAACAGTTGGCCAGGTTGTTGAATATCTAGAAAAACGTCTTGCTGAAAAATAAGGGTTAATAAAAATCCAACTAGCAAGATGCAAAGTAACACATCTAAAATTTACTGAGGACTTGCCATGCAAAAAATTAGGAGAGTTGTTGTTACAGGACTCGGGGCTTTAACCCCCATAGGTAACAATACGCAAACATATTGGGAAAACTTAGTGAGAGGCACCAGTGGTGCAGCTCCTATAACACGTTTTGATGCTTCTAAACACAAAACAAAATTTGCGTGTGAAATAAAAAATTATCATGAGGAAGATCATTTTGATCGTAAAGAAGCTAAAAAGCTAGATCCTTGCTCTCAATATGCTTTGGTGGCTACAAAAGAAGCGATAGAAGATGCAAAGCTTGACCTTAGTAAATTGGATTTGGAGCGAATAGGAGTTTTATGGGGAACGGGTATTGGCGGTATAAAAAGCATACAAGACGAGATAGTAACATTTGCCCAAGCTGATATGGTGCCGAGGTTTAGTGCTTTCTTTATTACAAAGATGATTGCTAATATGCCTGCTGGTCAGATTTCCATTAAATATGGACTAAAAGGCCCTAATTATGTTGCTGTTTCTGCTTGTGCATCTGCTTCGAATGCGCTTATTAGTGCCTCTCATCTAATCCAATTAGGATTAGCTGATGTAATGGTTACAGGTGGTTCGGAAGCTGCTGTTACACCTGTAGCTATAGGCGGGTTTAATGTTATCAGAGCATTGTCAGAACGTAATGAAGATCCTACAACTGCTTCTAGACCTTTTGATAAAGATCGAGATGGATTTGTTTTAGGAGAAGGGGCTGGTGCTTTGATATTAGAATCTTATGAGCATGCTATAGCTAGAGGAGCACAAATTTATGCTGAAGTCTTAGGTGCTGGTATGTCAGGCGAAGCTTATCATATTACTGCGCCACACCCTGACGGTCAAGGTGCCGCACTGGTTATGAAGCAAGCATTAAAAAATGCAGGTATAAGCCCCCAAGAGATTGATTATATTAATGTACATGGTACTTCTACGCCTTTAGGAGATGTAAGTGAAGTAAGGGCTATTCGAGAGTTATTTCAGGAACATGCGTATCAGTTGAATATCAGTTCTACTAAATCCATGACCGGCCACTTGTTAGGAGCAGCAGGCGCTATTGAATCAATAGCCTCTATATTAGCCATGAAACATAGTATAATTCCTCCTACTATTAATCATTTTGAATTAGATGATACGCTGGATAAAAATTTAAATTTTACCTTTAATAAAGCACAAAATAGAGAATTTTCAGTGGCCTTAAATAATAGTTTTGGGTTCGGCGGACATAACACCTCTGTTATATTCAAGAAATGGATAAATTAATTAACTTTTTTCGTCAGTATTTTTTTCCTTACGAGGATGCAAGGACTAAGCAGTTCAAAAATGCTATTTATGCTATTACAACCTTGCATCCTCATAACCTTTCTCTTTATAGGCTAGCATTACAGCATAGCTCTGCTAAGATTGAAGAAAATTCTAATGAGCGGTTAGAATTTTTGGGAGATGCCGTACTTTCACTGGTTGTAGCCGAATACTTATTTAAAAAATATCCTTTACAAGAAGAAGGGTTTTTAACTGAGATTAGATCTAGGATAGTTAATAGGGCATCTCTGGGCGAATTAGCTAAGAGAATAGGTATGGATGAATTGCTAACTTATGATACGCGCTCTGTCAATCACCACAATATCAAGTTTGTATATGGGAATGCATTAGAAGCATTTATTGGAGCAGTGTACTTGGATCAAGGCTATGCATTATGCGCTCAGTTTATTGTTGATAGGCTGCTAAAAATTCATGTGGATCTAGAAACAATAGTACTTACCGATAATAACTATAAGAGTAAAATTATAGCATGGGCACAAAAAAACCGAAAACATATTCAATTTATACTTATTACTGAAAAACGTATAAAAGGTGTTAGAGAATTTGTGGTTCAGCTCTTATTAGAAGGTGAGGTGTATGGAGAAGGAGTTGGTAAAACTAAAAAGCAGGCTGAACAGATGGCTGCGCAAGAATCATTAAAAAGAATTATGTAAGCCACTAAAAAGCTAATTAGTAAACTCTTATGATTTTACCTATACTTTTATGCCATCATAATAAACAGTAGGTGTAGCTATGAACTTTTATAATCAATCTCTTTTAGATGTTATAGACGAATATGGCAATTTTACAGGGCAGCGAGCGTCTAGAGAAGAAGTACATACGTTAGGCCTTATCCATCGGGCTGTACATTTATATTTGGTAGATGAAGAAGATCATCTACTCATGCAAAAAAGAGCTAAGACAGTAGACCATTACCCTAACGAATGGAGTATTTCTTTGACTGGTCATGTTGATGCAAGAGAGAGTAGTAGCGAAGCGCTTTATCGCGAGGTACGAGAAGAACTTAGACTAGAACCCACTACCATGAAGTTTGATTTCTTGTTTTCCTATAGGCAAGATTATACTTTACATAAATCTTATATAGACCGACAGTTCAATGATGTTTATTTTTGCCAACATCCTTTTAGGTTGGAGAATATTCACTTTGATACCAATGAGGTTGCTCGCTTGGAACGGATTCCTTTTAAGCAATTTAAAGATATGGTAAATGATAAAGGAAGTTTGATTTTACAAATTTATACCAAAGAACATGCTGGCTTGGACCATTTGGGAATAATTTAATATTTAAATTATTATTGTTTAATGGATATTTGCACTAGACTTAGTAAAATTGCAGCTTGATAGTAAATACCTAAAAATCTCTTAAATGGCAACTTATGAGTATAACATAGCTGGCATAAAGTGCAATAGCTGTGTAGATAAGATAAAAGATGAGCTGTTAAAAATAGAAGGAATCAAACAAGCTATTGTTCAGCTGTCCACACCACAAGCAACAATTGCTATGGAAAGATATATATCTATCAATCAATTACAGGCTGCTTTAAATAAAGCAGGTGACTATACAATTGTGGTAGCAAATGAAAATATACAGCATGCTACTGGAAATTCTAAGCTAGTAACTTGGATTAAAACTTACAAACCTATACTTCTTATTGGTGCTTATATTATTGCTGTTAGCCTTATAATAGAGATTGACAAGGATAAATTTGAAGTAGAAAATTGGATGTGTAATTTTATGAGTGGATTCTTTTTAGTATTTTCTTTCTTCAAATTATTAGATTTAAAAGGATTTGCTGATACTTATGTTACCTATGATATCGTTGCTAAACAGTGGTATAGTTGGAGTTATATATATGTTTTTATTGAGCTTGGTTTAGCTATAGCATATTTAATGAAATTTAATTTATGGATCGTAAACATCATTACTTTAATAATAATGTCTCTCAGCATAGTGGGTGTTATAGAAAGCATCCTAAATAAGAGGAAAATAAAATGTGCTTGTCTTGGAACGGTTTTTAATTTACCAGTAGGCACCTTTACTATTATTGAAAATGCATTTATGATTGCTATGAGTGCAGGTATGTTGTTGGTAAAATTTTTATTGAACTGATTTGTATGGTTGCTAAGGTACTGTATATATCTTAAGTAATATATACGATAAGGTGGCATTAGCCATATGTTTAGTCCCTTGGTGAAGGGAGTAATATTTTGGTGAAAAAGCTGAGGATTTTTCTCCCATTGCTCCTCTATCAATTGCCAAGGAGTTTTACCCCTCAATACCTTGAGTTTACGAGCAAAATTATAAGCTAACAAGAAAACATTTAAATGATGCTCTAATTGCTGATGGCTGCTATAATAATAGCTTTGTACAGTGGCTTGTTTTATCGTTCTGTTCATGCGCTCCACCTGTCCATTAGTTCTATGGATGTGCTACTTGAGCCCTTCTATGGTTAATCTCACAATAGTGGCTGGCAACCAGGCTGATGTTAAAGCTTTTTATCAATTACCTTTCGCTTTGCCAGCTGGTAGTGCATTATATGCTGACTCGGCTTATACCAACTACCTAGTAGAAAGTATGTTGGCTGATGATAGGATTAAACTTTACCACGAGCGTAAAGCCAATGCATATAGAAAAGACTTGCTAGCTTTTTCAAAAAGCGCGCATAAGAAAAGTAATAGAGGCTAGCATCAGTGGCATCAAAGGGCTTTTCTTAAGGAGGATATATGCTGTTAGTTTCAAAGGTTTCCTGATCAAAGCACTCTTATTCTTATTAGTTTCCCAAATCAACAAAGCTTTGCTTATCTAGCAACTTAGGTTATATATATAATATATATAAATAATTGGAAAGCAATCACAAGGTAAATAAGAGAAGGGTAATTATTTCCCAATACAAAATTTAGAAAATAAATCATCCAGTAAATCTTCAGTAGTTATTTCTCCTGTAATCTCACCTAGATAGTACAGCGTTTGCTTTAGGTCAATCATTAGCAACTCATTACTTAAACCGTTAATTATGCCCTCGACTACAGCTAATAAAGCATTTTGGCTTTTAACAAGGCTTTCATAATGGCGGGTATTAACAACAATAGTATCTGAATTATCCAGTTGATCTAATTGAAACAGCTCCAATATGCGTGCTTCTAATTGACCTAAGTGTTGTTTTTTAGCGGTAGATATGAACACAAAATCTTCTTGTGATAGTGCTTTTAATAAGTCTGGTTGAGCAGCATCTAGCTTATTGCCTACCTTAATATAAGGAATCCCTAACTCTGATATTCCTTCTATGGCGTTTTGTATAGTTGCTAAAGATTCATCTGATAAATCAAATACATAGATAATTAATCCTGCTTGTTGCATCCGTTCTTTGGTCCTAGCAATTCCTATAGACTCTATGGTATCTGTGGTATGCTCTCTAAGACCTGCTGTATCAATAAATCTGCAGTGTATTCCTCCTATGTTGATTTCTGCTTCAATAAAGTCGCGGGTAGTGCCGGGAATAGGGGATACAATAGCTCTCTCTTCTTGTAGCAAAGCATTGAGCAAGGTAGATTTTCCTACATTAGGTTTTCCTACAATAGCAATAGGTAGTCCGTTCTTAATGACATTTCCTAAGCTAAAGCTTTGTATTAATTTGCCTATAATGGTAAGTAATTCTTGTATTAGGCTTTCTAGCATAGCTCTATCGGCAAAAGCTACATCTTCTTCAGCAAAATCTAATTCTAGTTCTAGCAATGCGCCCACATGAATAAGCTTTTCACGCAATGCTTGAAGTTGTGTGGAAAAGCCACCTCGCATTTGTTGCAAGGCTGTTTTATGTGCAATAGCTGTATCTGCAGCAATAAGGTCTGCTACAGCTTCTGCTTGTATAAGATCAAATCGGCCGTTTAAAAATGCCCGTTGTGTAAATTCTCCAGGCTTGGCTAATCTTATTCCTAGCTCCATAAAGAGCTGCATGATCTTTTGGATGATATAAGATGATCCATGACACGATATTTCTACGCTATCTTCTTGTGTAAAAGAGCGTGGTGCTTTGAATAGGGCTATTAATACTTCATCAATCATCTCTCCTTGGTAATTGATAGTGCCAAAATGGATAGTGTGAGAAGGTTGTTGGTTTAGGTCTTTCCCTTTAAAAACTTGATTAACAATACTAATTACATTCTGGCCTGAAAGCCTAATGACCGCAATAGCACTTTTGCCAGCGGGGGTAGCTAAGGCAATAATAGGCTCTTGTTGATGTAACATATAAGGGTTGGGAGATTTAATAATTTACTATTCTAAAATTTTTTCAAATATAAATTAATCTTATATAAAAAATTAATAAGTGCTTGTACAAGTTCAGCCAAATTAAGTTGTAAATGTTATTCTTACTGAATTTTTAAGCTTCCTATATATATGATGTTCTCTTGCATTATACCTTTGAATTATCAACTAGTGGCTGTTATCTTTGCTAAATATCTAGTTAATTTTACTTTATAATTCACAACTTATATATGAAAAAAGGCCGTGTATTAGTAGCCATGAGTGGAGGTATAGATAGTTCTATTACAGCACTGTTATTGCATGAACAGGGCTATGAGATAGTAGGATTGACTATGAAGACATGGGATTATGTAAGCAGTGGTGGAAGAAAAAAAGAGACTGGTTGCTGCAGCCTAGACTCTATTAATGATGCACGCAATGTGGCTGTATCATTGGGATTTCCTCATATTATTTTAGATATTCGAGAAGAGTTTGGAGATTATGTGATTAGTAACTTTACAAGCGAGTATTTAGCTGGAAGAACACCGAATCCCTGTGTTCTGTGTAATACTCATATTAAATGGGATGCGTTACTTAGGCGTGCTGACAAGCTAAATTGTGAATATATTGCAACAGGTCATTATGCGAACATACGCCATGAAAATGGACGCTATATAGTTTCGAGAGGGAAAGATTTGAACAAAGATCAATCTTATGCTTTATGGGGAGTTTCACAAGAAAGCTTAAGTAGAACTTTGCTTCCTTTAGGCGTATTTACAAAGCCTGAAATACGTGAAATAGCTAGCCAGCGAGGCTTTAAAGAATTAGTTACTAAATCCGAGTCCTATGAGATTTGCTTTATTCCAGACAACGACTATCGTGGTTTCCTGAAACGGCGAGTAGATAATTTAGAGGAGCAAGTAAAAGGAGGAGAATTTGTGTTGGAAGATGGAACCGTGGTAGGTCACCATGAAGGGTATCCGTTTTATACAGTAGGCCAACGGAAAGGTTTAGGCATAACATTAGGCTATCCTGTATATGTTACTGAAATACAAGCAGACAAGAATAGGGTTGTATTAGGTACTTTTGATGAGTTAGCTAGAGATGGGATGTATGTACATAAATTAAATATGGGTAAATATCCTGATTTACAGGGGCGTAGGTTAGACAGCGTTACTAAAGTACGGTATAATGATCCAGGTTCCCCTGCTGTGCTCGAACAAGATGGCGATATAATGAAGGTATTTTTTGGAAAAGGAGTGCATGCAATTGCCCCAGGACAAGCTGCTGTATTTTATGAAGGGGATGATGTAATAGGAGGGGGCTGGATTAAGGCTTCTTTTAAGCAGCCTGCTTTTAAAAAGTATAATTTTTCTCAGTAGTATTATCAATAATTTTAGCTAAAATTATTTTGAAATATTTTAAAGCAATATTTTGGTTTACGCTTAGCCTTATAGTGAGCTGTGGTAATGATGCTATTACCAAATATTTGGGCTATACTTTCAATCCTTGGCAAATAACCTTCTTTAGATTTGCTTTTGGAATTCTTACCTTGTTGCCTGTTATGCTATATCAGGGCAAAAGTGCTTTTATAACATATAGATGGAAATTGCACTTCTTAAGAGGATTATTTGTTTTTGTGGCCATAAGTCTATGGAGCCAGGGGATTAAAGTATCTCCAATTACTACCTCTACTATCATGAGTTTTACTGTACCCATTTTTGTGCTTGTATTAGCTCCTATATTTCTTAAAGAACGTGTCACTTGGCCTATGTGGTTAGCTACGCTAGGGGGCTTTGTAGGTATCTTATTTGTATTACAGCCAGATGTCCATACTTTCAATCAAGGATCACTATTCTTTATTATTGCTGCAATACTTTTTGGCATGTTAGACATACTGAATAAAAAATATGTTACGCAAGAACCTATGTTATGTATGTTGTTTTATTCAACTGTAGTAGCCTTAATTTTGGTAACTTTCCCTGCTATGCAAGTATGGCGTACTCCCACCAACTATGAGCTTATGTGGTTGCTTGTATTAGGTATAGGAAGTAATCTTATTTTATACTGTATCCTTCGTGCTTTTTCTTTGACAGATGCATCCTCTTTATCTCCTTTTAGGTATATAGAACTACTTATTTCTATGGTAGTAGGATATGTATTTTTCCATGAGTTACCTAGCAGCTATAGCTACTTAGGAGCTGCTATTATCATTCCCTCTACACTTTTTATTGGATATTATCAGACACGTAATCAACCTAAAGCTTGATTGGCAAAATTAGCTTTTACTGAATGAAGTTAACTGCAATTCATAAATCTGCTTAGTAGTATCTGTTATTTTAAATCGGTCGTCTATGCGATAACCAATAACCCATACAATTTGCCCTTTAGATTCTAATACGCAAACTTTCTGTTTAAGTACTAGTGGTACTTTCTGGTCTATTAAAAAGTCACTTAACTTTTTTCTTTTTAACATGCCCAGTGGATAGAAAAAATCACCAGTCTGCCAGGACCTAATAGTTAGTGGAAATTGTAGTTTATCTAAATCTAATGCTGCTATCTCATTGGTATGGGTAATCTGATAAATTTCTTTAGGTATAACTTGTAGTTGTAGGTTTTTTCCTAAAAAGTTTATATTTTTTATTTTTTCGTTAGCAATATGTTTGCTAGTTACTGTAGTCTGTTTACGGTCAGTTAGCATCCATGTTGTACGATCTACATAAAGCTGATAATTATCAACATAAACACTTTTTCCAATTTGTACGGATGGATGAAGAAGATTTTTTATCTGTAAAAAATTAAATCCGAAAGGTTTAAGTAATTCCCATAATGCAACAGCAGCCCAAGGTTTTTCTTTAATTTTTTGAATCAAAATATAATGTATATCCTCTTGTTGGAAAAATATTTCTTTCCTTATGTTTTCTAACTGTTCGTTAAAAAGCTTTTCTACCTGGCTTAGCCTGTCTATAGTAAGATTAGTGGTGCTTTCTAAATTAGGATTGATTAATTTTAAAGAAGGAATTACTTGGTGCCTAATTAAATTTCTAGCATAATCGTCTTGTTTATTAGAGCTATCTTCTCGCCAACTAAGCCCTTTAGCTTGTGCATATTGTAGCAGATTTTCTTTACTGGCAAAGAGCAATGGTCTAATTAAATTGTTCTGTTTGGGTAATATACCATGGAGGCCAGCAATACTAGTTCCTTTTGTTAGATTGAAAAGTACCGTTTCTAGGCAATCATTAGCATGATGTGCTGTAGCTAATTTATCTATTTGATGGATATTACAAAGCTCTTTAAACCAAGCGTAGCGTAATTCTCTTGCAGCCATCTGTGTAGAGAGCTTATTTGTTTTTGCATAGGCTTTCGTATTAAAGCGTTTTGTAAAAAACTCTACTTGGTATTGTTGTGCTAGTGTATGAACAAATGCTTCATCTTCTTCTGACTCTTGCCCTCGTAACCCAAAGTTGCAATGGGCTATAGCAAAATGTAATCTAGCTTCATGAAAAAGCGAGCACATAACCACTGAATCTACACCACCGCTTACTGCTAAAAGTACTGGTTCTTCTGCTTGAAGAAGTTGGTGGTCGTTAATAAATGATATAAAGCCTTCTGTTAAATTTATATGCTTATATTTGTAAGTCACTTGACTAGAATTATAACTTTTAGACCGTTAAAATGAAAGACATCTTTTTCAATAAAGATGATATGCACTATATATAGACAGATACTATGATGCCTACCGTATGCATACAAAAAAATAAAGTTTTTACAACCTGTCTTATATCCATTGTAACAATAATTTGCTTCTATGCAGTTTCTTTGGCTAAGAACAAGGATAAAGTAAAGATAAACTATAGTGCAGATAAACTAGAAGGTGGCGAAAAGGAAAATGGAGAAGAACCTTATAAAAAACTTTCTGGACACGTAATTTTTATTCATGAAGATTTTACCATTTATGCTGATTCTGCTCAATATTATGACCAAAAAGGAATTGTAAAAGCAGCTGGTAATCTTCAGATGATTGATAAGGAAGGTGGAGTTATGGTTGCAGAAAGGGTTGTATATGATGTTAATACAAAGATAGCTCAGCTACGCAATTCAGTATCTTATGAGCAAGATACCCTTAAATTTTATACTGATGAGCTGGATTATGTGGTAAAGGATAAAAAAGGATATTTTAGAAATGGAGGTACTTTAATTCAGGATAATGATCAAATAAGCAGCCAGACCGGATATTATGATGAAAAAAATAAATTAGCTGTCTTTTCCCATCAAGTGGAGCTTAGTAATAAAGAATATCATGTGGCATGTGATATGCTACGCTACCATACTAATACTAAGTTAGCTGAGTTTAAGGGTAATACACACATAGTCACTAAAGAAGGAGAAACTATTACTACTAAGGAAGGTGGCCAATATAATACAGATACAAAAGACGCATTGTTTAAAAAGGCAAGAGTGGAATCTGAAAAGTACAGCTTGTATAGTAATCTAATAAAAGCTAATCAAGAGAAAAATCAGTATACAGCAACAGGACAAGTGGAGTTAGTTTCCAAAGAACATTATGTAACTATTACAGGAGAGCATGGTTATTATGATTATGATAAAGGAGTAGGAGAAGTTCTTGGTAATCCTTTGTTACAGCGTATCATAGAGGAAGATACTTTATATATGATAGCAGATACTTTTAAAGCTATACAAGACAAAGTTCATGACAAGGATGATGAAAAAGACCATGTGATTTTAGGTTATAACAATGTAAAAATATATAAATCAAATCTACAAGCCAAAGCAGATTCTATGTCCTACCATAGCATAGATTCTACTGTTTATTTTTATAATAAACCTATTTTTTGGAATTATGATAGCCAAATTACTGCCGAATCTATTCGTATAGCACTTAACAATGAGGCTATTGAGAAAATGTATATGGATACAGATGCTTTTATAGCTTCTGTAGATAAATTTGACAACTATAATCAAGTAAAGGGCAGAGAAATGGTAGCGCAATTTCAAGATAATAAAATCAGCTATATAGATATCTTAGGTAATGGAGAGAGCCTCTATTTTGCACTTAATGATAGTTCAGAGTTAGTAGGTATGAATTACATTCGATGTAGCCATATACGTATTGATATGGATAATGAAAACTTATCAAAAATTAGCTTTCTTGTAAAACCTACAGGTATTTTTTATCCTGCTCACAAAATTATGGAAGATGAGAAGCAGCTGTTTGGTTTTAAGTGGAGAGTAAATGAAAAACCTATATTAGAAGAGTTTTTATTAAGAAAACAAGTTGCTGCACAAAAAGCTGGTAATAAAAGCGCACAAAAAAACCATATAAATTCAAAGAAAGAACTTAATTAAAGATGGTTGGACGGTTTTGTACTTTGAAAACGTATATTTATGAGTTAATTTGCATCCATGTCATATATTAAATTTATAAAAATAGGATTAATAGGACTAGCGCTTGCTTCTTGCGCTACACACACCCATTCTGGTAATTACCTTAGCAAGTATCAACAAGCTGTGGCACGCTATGAAGCTAAAGACTATTACGAAGCGTTGCAGTTGTTCAAAGAAGTTATCCCTATGCTCAAGGGAAGGAAAGAAATTATACCAGCGCAATTTTACCAGGCATATGCTTACTTTTATCAGAAATCTTATAAAATGAGCGCTTATTGCTTTGAGTCTTTTTACAAGACTTATCCTAGGTTAGCGCAAGCAGAGGAAGCTTTGTATATGCAAGGCTATTCACTTTATTTATCTATACCTGATATTCGCTTGGATCAAGCAGTAACAGAAAAAGCACTTAAAACGCTACAAACATATCTTAACAAGTATCCTTCCGGCACTTATCAACAAGAGGCTCACCAGTATAATGATGAGTTACAGAATAAGCTTATGCTTAAATCCTTTAAAGCTGCTAAGCTTTATTACGAATTAGGACATTATAAGGCGGCTGTTATAGCATTAGGAAATTTTCGAGAAAAATATCCTGAGTCCATTTACCAAGAAGAGGCCCTGTGTTTACAAATACAGGCTCAGTATAAATGGGCATTGGGAAGTGAGGTTAAAGAACAACCTGATAGGTTGTATGCTGTCGTAAATTATTATTACATATTTTTAGATAAATTCCCAAATAGTAAATATCTCAAGACATTAGAAAGTGTATATAACGCTGCCCTTGAAAAAATTAATAATTTTGTAAACGATAAGAATAATTAATTGCTATGAAATATAAAATTAACACCCTAGTTACCAGAGACTTTTCAGCATTAACCGCCCCAACAAGTAACGTATATGAAGCAGTAGCTATCATTTCTAAACGTGCTCGTCAAGTTGCATTACATATGAAAGAAGATCTTGATAGTAAACTGGTAGATTTTGTATCAGACGATACAGAAGAGTTACAAGATGAAGAAAAGGCTGCTAAGCAGGAGCAGGCAGAGATAACAAGACTTTATGAAAAACTTCCTAAACCAACTACCATTGCTACAGAAGAATTTTTAGAAGGTAAGTTGATGTATCGTCATGCTGAAGAAGAAAATACGGCAGTCTAATAGTTTAACTATATATAGTTAAAAATACAACTTGGAATTTAGATACCTTTTTAATAAAAAAGGGCCTTGTTTTAAGAGATTGCTATAAATAAATATAGTTAGCCATATTGACAAATAATTTTGATTAGTTATGTGATTCTTCTTGTAAA
Source organism: Candidatus Amoebophilus asiaticus 5a2 (assembly GCF_000020565.1). Lineage (GTDB taxonomy): Bacteria > Bacteroidota > Bacteroidia > Cytophagales > Amoebophilaceae > Amoebophilus > Amoebophilus asiaticus. The sequence goes on along the minus strand of NC_010830.1, from coordinate 1,530,548 downwards.
TAAGGTCGATGGTTAATTATTTATCTAAGGTATTTCTAGAGAGTATGTAAAAAGATACGAATTTAAATAGTAGGCTAGAATAAAATCCGTCAATATTTATTACTTACTAAATAGGAATGTGTGTAGCTTGAAGATTTATAGGGATTGGAAAATTTTAAACAGGTCTCTTGAGCAAGTTGCTAGATATATCATAACTGTATAATAATAAGCCATAACATATGTATCCAGTTTTATTAGTAAGCTTAAAGCAGAATGTTAATGTGTTTATAAGCTTATTTCACTTTGTATCGCTGCATGAAGTTATATAACATTATAAACTGAGCGCCATATGAAAAAAATTGAACTTCACATCCAGATACTAATAGGTCTAGCGTTAGGGTTATGCTTTGCTCTATTATCTATTCAGCTGGGTTGGCCTGTTTCTTTTACCATTAATTATATCAAGCCTTTTGGTACAGTATTCTTAAATAGCTTGAAAATGATAGCTATACCATTAGTTTTTGTTTCTTTGGTAATAGGTATAACCAGTATAGAGGATACTACTAAGCTTTCTAGAATTGGAGGAAAGACTTTTATTATCTATACCATTACAACAATACTAGCTGTCATCCTTGGACTTGCTGTTGCTAACATAATAAAGCCAGGAGAGGTGATTTCAGAACAGACCAGAGATTCTCTTTTAAAACTTTATGGTGGGCAGGCTGAGCAGCATTCAGTATCTTTTGAGCAAACAAAAGCTACCGGCCCCTTACAATTCTTAGTAGATCTAGTACCTGAAAATTTATTTCAAGCCTTAGGAAATAATATGAGTTTACTACAGGTAGTACTAGTGGCTACGATGTTGGGTATAGCACTTCTTAAGATACCAGTTAGAAAAAGTAAGCCTGTTATCTTATTCTTTTCAGGAATTAATGAAGCTATTATAGAGCTTGTAGGGTTTATTATGAAGCTAGCTCCTTTTGGAGTTTTTGCTTTGGTTTCTTCTCTTTTGATAGAAATAGCTGGAGGTAGTAATACATATGAGGTATTTGAAATCTTGTACGCACTACTATGGTATGTCGGTACTGTAGTGCTAGGGTTAGCTATAATGACGCTAGTAATATATCCTATTATAATGAGGTTTTTTACAAAGAAAAGTTATCTTACTTTTCTTAAGCAAATACGTCCTGCACAGCTTATAGCTTTTACTACTAGTTCTAGTTCTGCAGCCCTTCCTGTTACTATGGAGCGTGTTGAAAAACATTTAGGCGTTTCTGAAGAAATAAGCAACTTTGTTTTGCCGCTAGGCGCTACTGTAAATATGGATGGAACGGCTGTTTACCAAGGGATAGCAGTGGTTTTTATTGCGCAAGCACTAGGTATAAAATTGTCGCTAGAAACTCAATTTATGATTGTAGCAAATGTTGCTATTTCTTCTATAGGCGTGGCTGGCGTACCCGGTGCAGCTATGGTTACTACAACTATGATATTGCATGCTATAGGTATTCCTGGCGTAGGGCTAGCACTCATTTTAGCACCTGATCGTATTCTGGATATGTGTAGGACAGTTACGAATATCACAGGCGATGCTGTAGTAGCTGTAGTGGTTGCTAGTACAGAAGGAGAGTTAACATCTGATAATGATATTAATAAGTCTGTTACAGCAAAAAGTACAGCTGATTAAAAATGTATATTAATTAAGTATATACTCTTATTTTTTACATATTTCTACATTAGTTGACTACGCAGTTTAGTCCATATTATTGTACCCGTTCAGGGACCAACCCAAAATAAGACAAGGTAATGGTTAGATAAGCGAAAGGAAAGTTATAGATTGGCATAGAGAAGCTATCTTATTTACTTTATGCATACTGACTTACAAACAAGAGTTGATTTACTTGGAAAAGAGAATAGATTTTCCAGGGAATTGGTTATAGTGGACTTCAACAAGAAATACAAAGGCCTAAAGAGCAGCTTAACTTAAACTCAACCAACTCTTCCCTACCACCATCCAGAGACCTTTATGCTAACAAAAGAAGAAATAGGGCAAAAAGTAACCGTAGAGCTGGTGGTTAGCCCGGCCATCGAGGGAGCACATACCAACCTATGCCAGCAGATGAGATCGTAGAACTCAAGGTAAACACTTGCTTGTGCCAAGCATAAGTAAAGGTAGGTAATCATTTTACCAGGGAGCAACGTATAGGAATACCACTTATCAATCCTTATGTAATAGAATACAGACGCTATCATGAAAAATGTGTGCATGTGGTAAAAAAATAGTTGCTCCCTTACCTCAAGCAGCAGGCAAGGATTTACTAGGCCCTCATACCAAAGCGATGATCTATGCCTTAAATGGCTTTTCTCAGAACTCTAAAACAGAAGTACAAGTAATAACTCAGGGATATCTTTAACCTCTTAGAGGCTGTCTAAAAAGCCAAAATGGAGTCATAAAAGCCGCTTAAGCATGATTCTAATCATAACAATTTTAATATGTGTTTCAGAAGACTTGGGATTATGCTCGTAATCTTTAGAGAGCCTCCTAGAAAAACTCAGCCAAGCAAATGTACGCTCGACTATCCATCGCTTTTTTAGAATATGAAACCCATTTGAGAGCCGTTGTACAACTTCTAAAGTATAACCTAGCACCCCATAAGCCCACATTATACATCCTTTCTGGTATCCTCCATCTACCCATATGTGTTTAATAGAAGGGAATGTATTAAAAAGGCGAATAAGCAAAAGATGACATCCTCTTGAGTCTGATAAGTGAGCTGAATGTACTACCACACAAAGTATAAGCCCCAGCGTATCAACAATAATATGCTGCTTACGGCCTTTTACTTTTTTTGCTGCATCATAGCCTCTCGACCCCCTTTTTGTGCTGTTTTAACCGAGCGGCTATCCATAATGGCAGCGCTAGGTATGGCTTGTTTGCCCAACTTTTCTCGTACTTGATCTCGAAGTGTATCATGGACTAAGTCCCATTTACCATTTCTTCGCCAGCGATAATACAAGTCATAAACACTTTTTCAGGGTGGAAAATGGGCAGGTAGCATGCGCCATTGACAGCCTGTTTTTTCTAAATAGAAAATAGCATCTAATACTTCTCTTATAGTGTATTTACGGGGTCGGCAAGGACCTATGTAAGTAACTAATGGTTCTAACACTTCCCATTCCTTATCTGTTAAATCGCTAGTGTATGGCATAGCTGTTAGTTTAAAGTTCACTAACTAATTTTATAAAGTTTTGTCTGCTTTTCCTATCTAAATTACCCTTTTTAGACAGCCTCTAAGAGCAATAAGCCTCTATTAAAACTAATTAAATACTCGTAAATTTATCAGTTGAATACCCCGCTGCTTGCGGCGGGGTTATTTATTTTGTTTCTTCCAAAACATATGCCTTTTTACCCTATTAAAATTTTCCAGGACCCTTTTGTAAAATATTGAGAATTTCTTTTGCTACAGCTATTGCATCAGTGTCTATTTTGTCAGGAACATGAATCTCCTCTAATTGCTTGTTTTTATTTGTAGCTAGATTGATATTTTTATCATTTACAAAATAATTTTTATGGCTGCTCATTTTTTTCAATACTTCTAGCCATTTTTTATTGCCATTTAATATTATCTGCTTTTGCCAATCATGCCCAGTAGGTATTACAGAACAATTATCTATAATTATATCTAATAATGTAAAACTTTTGATTCCTGAGCAAGCATCTCCTACCTTTATCGTATTAATATCTAAGGTATTGTTAAAAAGAGATAGGATTATTAAGTTAGAGGAAAAGTATGAACTGTCCTCGATGTAATAATGCTCAAAGCTGTAAAGATGGAATTGTTAGAGGTAGACAGCGCTACCAGTGTAAAAGTTGCCGTTTCCCTTACACAGTTAGTCACAAATCGGATGTTAAACCTCTATCTACTAAGCGAAAAGCGTTGCAATTATACTTAGAAGGATTAGGATTTCGAGCTATAGGCCGTATACTCAACATAAGCTATGGGATAGTCTATCAATGGGTAAAAGCATGTGGAGATCAAGTAAGTTTACCAGAAAGCCAAGATCAAGTAGAGATAGTCGAGATGGATGAAATACACACGTATGTGGGTTCAAAAAAGTCTACTGCTGGATATGGATAGGTGTTGATAGGATAAGCAAGCGTTTTATACCATATGTGTGTGGAGATCGCTCGACACAAACGGGAGTGAAGTTATGGGAGCGCGTCAAGGATATAGGCAAGCTGTATTGTAGTGATTATTGGAGAAGCTACCAGCAGTTTATTCCAAAAGATAAACATAGACAAAGCAAATCAGAAACATATACAGTGGAAGGATATAATAGCTTAATTAGGCACTATTTAGCTAGATTTAAGCGCAAAGGTAAATGTTATAGCAAGCAGGTACATATGATTGAAAAATCACTTAATTTACTCGTGGCCAAACTAAACAATCAGCTTTCTATCTTAATTTAACAATACCATATCTAAATCTTTCCGCTGTAATAGATTTTCCATAACCCTAGTTAAAGGATTATGCTTGTAAGCTATGTCCATAGCAAGCGTAAGTCCTTTTTGATTAGTAATATTGATATTTACTTTAGAGTCTTTAATTAATTCTTGGAAGAGTTCTTCTTCTACTTTGTCCAAGCCTCCGTACAACATATGTAAAAAGGGCATCTCGCCCATATATGGATGAGTTACTTCTATATTAGGATCTGCTCCTAACCTTAAAAGAGATGCATATAATTTCTTATCCTCTCTTTTAACAGCTTCTTGAAGTAAAGCAGTAACCTTGGTATTGTTTTTTAGCGTTGCGCCTTGTTTTATAAAAAAATTAATTCTTTCAACATACGTTTCTGAGAAGAAAGTAGGTGCTTCTATCAATTTTTCTAGCCATTCACTGGCTTTATCAGGCAGCAATTGAGCACCTTGTTTGGTAAGAAAACCTACTATATCAGTATACTTTTTTAAATCGAAAGTAGAGCTTTTCACTAATTCCTCTAGTAATTTGCTTGCTTTGTTAGGGGTAAGCTGAGCACCTTGCTTCATCCAAGCATCTATCATACGCTTTAGGTTTATAGCATTAAAAGGTTTTTTACTAAAAGCTAATATGAGTTGCTCTAACGGAGTATTACCTTGTTCATCCATTTCATTAGCTTCTAACAATTTCTTCTCTACTAACCAATCAACAATATTTTCTAATAATTCTGGTGTATTTGTGTCATATAGAGCCTCCGCAAATGGTATAGTATCAATAAATTTAATATATAACTCTTTACCACTTTTTTCCTCATTGATACGAGATAAGCTTCCGTCTGCATTCTGTTTAAATCTTTTAGGCGGTAAATATTCCAGTAATGCATAAACATTCTTTAGTTGAGGGGTTGCTGTGTTGTTTTTTACTGACTCTTCTAGCTCAGCTATAGCTTTCTGTATAGAATCAACGGATATATTATTGTTAGATGAATTGGGCGGTTGTGGGTTAGTTTGATTATTTGATGCCTTAGAGTCTGTTCATAATCTTTGTAGGCATATTCTTAGAAAAGCAAGCACCACCATTTGTAAGCTTGTAGTTAATCTTCTCTCACAGTTTTTCCATAGGCGTCGGCATTTTTCCAGCCAGCCAAAACTTCGCTCCACTATCCATCGCTTAGGTATTACCTTAAATCGATGCAATTCGCTCCTTTTAGCTACTTCTACTTCCGCTCCCTGAAGGACTTCTTTTACTTGGTTGGCAAACACTTCTCCACTATAGCCTCCATCTACGAGCACCTTCTTTACCTTAGCTAATTGCTCTTTGTGATCTTTAAGCATAGTTACTGCTCCATCTCTATTTGTTTCACTAGCCCGTGTAACATATATCCCATGCGGTAAGCCTTGGCTGTCTACGGCTATGTGGCGCTTGATCCCGTTTATCTTTTTAGCTCCATCATAGCCTTTCTCTTTGGCTGTATCTGTATTCTTTATGCTTTGCGCATCTACTATAATCAGGCTCGTTTGGGCTGCTTTACCTGCTTGCTTCCTCAGACGAGCAACCATATTTTTTTAATGCTTCTTCTAGAAAGCTTATGCCATTTTCTTGCTTTTCACTCCATATCTGAAAATAAGCATGTACCGTACGCCATTTAGGAAAATCTTTAGGCAACATTCTCCATTGGCAGCCTGTCTTGAGCAGATACAGTAATCCAGAGAATACCTCATATAAATCTACCTGGCGAGGTTTAGTCTTTTTTCGGGCTGCTTCCAAAATAGGGCGTATAACTTCAAATTGTTCTCTATTAATATTAGTAGAATACTCTTGAGTCATAGATAAGTCCCTTTTTTATCAAGTTATTGACTAGTTTCCTCTCTAATCTAATAAATATTAACTTAATGAACAAAGATCTTGAACAGGCTCTAAGGGAAATAATAAATATGCTACGCAAATGATTTTTTTCCATAAATTTATACTTAGAAAATATATTAAGAGGTAGGTTTTTAATACAAAAAAAATTTTAAACAATACAAATATAAATAGAGCAAAGGATATATTAATAAATATTAATCTAGAACCTTTATATAATTATTAACCAGCCATTCGGGGTTGTACAATCAATTTAACACAAGCTTAAAGTGTTTCTTTGATATATATCAAATAAGCATGCTTTACTCACCATTTTATTGTCACCTAATAAGTATCTTTTATATTTGTATATTCAATCTAACATCTTTTTAGCAAATTGATAAGCAAAATTTAAAGCTTTGTTTACATTCTCTTGGTTATATGTTCCTTCCTTTTTAGAAAGAAATTTTTCTATCTTTTTACTTATATCCATTACATTACCCCTATTATTAGCATTTTCGGTAATATTATTTAAAAAAAACAATTGTATTTTTTTGTTAATAAACTTAGTAGGATTACTGCAAATTGTCTGCTGTAGCTATACCCTGATAACCACCTATTCAGGTATTACTTTCCATCACTCCTTGCCCTGGGTTCATCTTAGCCAAGATTCCGTATTGTATATAGGTATTTATGTAGACTTCTTGGCAGCACTCATGTTGTTTATGATAACACTGATCAGCTGGGTTGTACATATATACTCCCTAGCTTATATACAAGATAATATTAAACAACAGCCCTACTTTATATTATTAAATCTATCTGTTAGTGCTGCATGCTGGGTCGTTGTATCAGATAATTTATGGGAGATGTTAATAGGGTGGGAGCTTATCGGTTTAGCTTCCAGCTTACTAATTGCTTTTTGGTATCAACAACCCACTGCTGCTAAGGCTAGTTTACAAGCTTGGATTACTAGCAAGTTAGGCTCTATATGCTTGTTAATAGGCATTGTAGTCGTGGTAAAAGAGCTAGGTAATTGTAATTTAATGATGCTTGTAAATCGTCCTATAAATGCTACGGCCAACTTTTCTAACAGCTTATTTATAGCAGGGATATGCTTTTTAATAGCTGCCTTTACCAAATCGGCACAATTTCCATTCTTCAACTGGCTTCCTAATGCAATGAAAGCTCCCACACCAGCATCTGCACTTTTGCATGCGGCCACTGTACTTAGCATTGGTATTTATCTATTAATACGTATTGAAACTATTTTGTTGCCTGAGTGTCAAAATATTATGATTACAATAGGGTATACAACTGCTTGCATGGGAGCCTGTGCTGCCTTATTGCAACAACATATTAAACGTATGTTAGCTTATTCTACTTTATCCCAGCTAGGATATGTTATTGCAGCTATTGGCTTGAAAACATTGGGGGCAGGTATCACATATTTACTACTTCATGGCTTAGCTAAAGCTTGTTTATTCTTATGTGCCGGTATTGTTATAAAATTTCTTCAACATCAGGGAACAAAAGAAGAAAATGCAGCATATATGGACCAACTAGGTGGCATAAGGCATTATTTACCATGGGTAGCTGTCAGTTATTTAGTAGCTACAATAACATTAGTCGGGCTACCTGGATTGACAGGCTTTCATGCTAAAGAAGCTATTTTAGAACAAACCTTACTATGGAGTATAGAAAATGTTTCTATAGACAATTACTATATAGCCTATATAGTTCCTGTTATGGCATTTACCAGTACTTTTTTGACCGCCTTATATTTAGGAAAATCTTTTCTTCTCATATTTTTCGGTACTCCTACGTGGAGAAACGATATAAAAGTACCAATAGTAAAAAACAATTATTTAAAGTCCATGCAAGGTAGTGTATTAGCATTATCAATATTCGTAGTTGGCTTCTCTATTTTGCCCATCCAACAATTCATCATAGATGGTTTGGCAAAAGCTAACATAGCCTATGTGCTAGATTCACTGTCGATGAATAAACTTTCATATATACACTTCCTAACTATGTCCCTTGCAATAGGAGTTTTATTCTCGTCTATACTACTCTTAGCATTTCTATTCATAAAACCAAAAAGAATTATCAGAATCTCTAAATCTAATAAAATAACACAACTATTTTCAGAAGGTTGGTACATGGACGCTTTAGTAAGTTTGTTTGCCAAACAGATATTGTCCTTTAGTAAACATACAGTTAAGGTAGAGAAATATATGATAGATGGGTTTATAAAACGACTGGCAAACAGTTGTATAACTACTGCGTATAGTGTAGCTTGGTTAGAAAATAAGCTCATAGCTGGCTTTATAAGATACTTAACAATTGGATATGTCATCATTGCACATATTGTAGCTTGGATAGACAATAAACTTATAGATGGTATTGGACGTGCAATAGCTACTATATTTGGGAGCTTTAGTAAGCTATATTTACACATACAGAAAGGTAATACCCAACATCATATAGCATGGAGCTTTATAAGCATATTATTGCTTTTAATTGCCTGGATAATCTATAACAGCTTGTTCATATAGCCATGTTTAGAATAAAATATGCTTAAACCCTATTATACAGAAGACTTGCTAGAAGCTGGTTGCGATGAAGTAGGAAGAGGCTGCCTAGCAGGCCCTGTGGTAGCTGCTGCAGTTATTTTACCTAAAAATTATTACCACCCTCTGTTAAATGACTCCAAAAAGCTTAGCACAGCAAAAAGAATTTTGCTAGACAGCATCATTAAGGAAGTAGCTATTGCTTGGGCTATAGGAGAAGCAACCCACGAAGAGATTGACCAAATAAATATCTTCAATGCCTCTTGTTTAGCTATGCATCGAGCTATTAGCCAGCTAGGACAACTACCACAACTCTTGCTGATTGATGGAAAATATTTTAATCCTTATCCCAATATACCTCATCAATGTATCATAGATGGTGATGCTCAATTTAATGCTATCGCTGCTGCTTCTATTCTGGCAAAAACTTACAGAGATGCCTATATGCATCAATTATCAATACAGTATCCTGATTATGGTTGGGAAAAGAATGTAGGTTACCCTACAGTAACACACCGGAAAGCCATTCAAGAGCTGGGCCTTACCCCTTATCATCGTAAATCTTATAAACTGCTTGCAATACAATAAAATTAGGATCGTATAAAGAGTTCTTATATTTTACGAGAGTTAAATAATCTTATATAGATAATTTCAGTTAATACTCCTATCTTTTTGTTTATTTATCAATAGACCTACTGCGAAAGAGGTTGATAAAGAGAGTAGAAAAGGTTAAAATGTAATCCTTGTTATATACTAAAAGGAATAAGTATGCATTTAACCTACACCAGAATAAGCAAGTACCCATACAATTTTAGAAGAATAACTGGATTGAGGCTAGAAACATTTGATAAATTAGTTCAAAAAGTAAGGCCTGTCTTTGAAAAGTTAGAAGCGAGCAAGCTGCGCCATGGACGTCGGAGCCATTTACCTACCTTAGAGGATAAACTGCTCTGTGTTTTGGTATATTACCGCACCTATATTAGCCATGTATTTCTAGGCTACTTATTTAACTTACACAACGCTAACATATGCCGCTTGCTAAGAAAAATGGAGCCCTTACTAGCTAAGAAAATTAGCATTAAAAAAGATAGGACTTTAACCCCAGACAAGGTATTGCGCATATTAGCAGATGTAAGTGAACAGCCTACGCAAAGACCTAGTAAAAAGCAAAAGAAATCTTATTCAGGCAAGAAAAAGAGACATACCATAAAAACAGAGATAGTCATCAGAGAAGATGGGAGAATACTGTCTGTCTCCAAATCACATAAAGGAAGAGTGCATGACTTTAAAATCCGTAAAGGAGAAAAACCCTTACCTAAAGAAAGCTTAAAGCTGGCAGATAGTGGTTATCAAGGCTGGCAAAAGCTACAGAGCAATGTAATGATACCCTACAAAAAGAGCCGTAAGCGGCCATTAACCAAAGAGCAAAAAGACCATAACAGAAAGCTAGCCTCCATACGCATGAAGGTAGAGCATAAGATAAGAGAGATCAAGGTATTTAAAATTATGGCAGAGGTATACAGGAATTTTCAGAAAAAATATAACCTTCGCTTTAACATTATATCCGGGCTTATAAACTTCAAGTACGCTTTTTAACAAATAATGTCGCTAGAGCCAAGCTCCCTTCTTTATTTTATTTAAAATTCTACTCTATTTTACCTCTTTCGCAGTAGGTCTAATGTAGGGTGTAAGGCTGATCGTTTATTAAACAGTTAGCTATATGGCTCTCTAACAGACGGATATTTTCGTGCAATTACAATATGAGGATACTACCAATCCATATCCCAGTTGATTAGCTTAGGATACCTACCAGCCGCTTTTTCTAATTGTATAAAATGATTAAGCCCATACTTATATCCAATAAGTACAGGTACCATCAGAAATAATAAACCCCAATATCCTAGATAATTTACTAAATAAATTAAGCCAAACGATGTGATAGTATAAACTACTGCATAAGCTAGAGCAAATAGAAAACTAGCAGTAGAAAAACGTTTAAAAACAGGGAAATTTTTAAAAAAAATGGGTACACCTGGCAAGTCATTAGGCCAGAATAATATAATGTAACTTTGTATAAGAAAAAGTTGCCAAGGAGCTGTGACGTAATTTAATAACCAAGGCAAAAAGGGGATAAATATACTTATTCCAATCCAAGCAAAGGTAAGTATTTTAAGAGGATGAATCTTAGTGCTTAAATAAGTCCTAAGTGTAGACCAAGCAATTATTCCTACTATACCTAGCAAGAAATTATGCAGTAAAATTTGATGAGCATCATAGCTAAAAACCAATTTAAAAGTAGTTGTAGCATAAAAAAAGATAAAATAAATAAATACTGCTCCAGAACATTTAATTAGAAAATAAGCTAAAGCAGTCTTTACAGCAATTGGTTCATTATAAAAAGGTCTTGCTTTGATTTGCGTAATATCTTCTTTTGCTCTTGTAGCTACACTTTGCAACCTTTTTCGAGCATCTGCAAACTCAGGAGATTCACGCAAAGTAGTACGGGCAAAACTACCTATAAGGGCTACGGCCGAGCCTATCCAAAAAGCAATTCGCCAATTAAACCCATATGAAGTTGCTAATACCCCTACTGCAATAGACATTGTTGCTCCTAAATCACCAAATACATTAATTAACCCCACTACTGGAAACCTAACTGGTGAAGGAGTAGCTTCTGTTAGAAAAAGCTGAGCACCTACAATTTCACCCATAGACGACATACCTTGTAAAATACGGCACCCCGTTACAATCCAAGCAGCTGCAATACCTATTTGTGAATAAGTAGGTGCATTGGCCATAATCAAGCAGGTAATGGCCATCATAAAAGTAGTAATCACTACGGTAATTTTACGTCCATAAGTATCACCTATGTAACCAAATAACATAGCGCCTATAGGCCTAAAAATAAAGGAACTGCAAAAAGCAAAAGCAGTTAATAAAGATTTAGCATGTGTGTCAGCAGGCGGGAAAAATAAGTCATTGAGCAAAACAGCCATGTGGGCATATAAAAACAAATCAAAGTATTCTAAAAAAGTACCTAATGATAATAGCTTGATAGCTTGTTTTAATTCTTTATCTAAACGAGTAAAAATCCACATATATTAAAAGCTGTTTTTGAAAAAAATGAAAAATAAACAACTATTCCACTAAACTTCATAACTTCTTTATCCTCGTTGCCATAAGCACCATAACATACCTAGTAAGCCAACAAAGTAAATTTTAATAAAGTTTGCAATAGTTAACCAAAATAAGTGTAAGGTTACTTTTAAAATAATTTAAAAATATAGTTCTGTTTATATAAGCTTATTGCAGAAAGAGTAGAAATACGAGTGTAATTCTAGTAAAAAAGGAAGAGCGCTTAGATCGGATAAGTATAAAATAGTTTAATGATTACTCATTCACATAAATTTTATTGACACTAATTGATATTTGGTTTTGCTCCCCTTCATAGCTGTTTTTAGACAGAAAATCTCTAGCTCTTTCTAACCACCGGCCATCCATTTTCTCAAATTCTTTACCCAAACTATTGCTTTTGTATTTCCAATGTGCTGCATTACCATGTTCAGCATTATTATGCATTCTTTTGGCACGGATTTGCACCTCTACCCACTGTCCTTCTGGACTCATAACAGTAATATGTAAAGCTTCATAGCCAGTATCTCTAGGATAACTTACCCAGTCTCTTAAATGAGAGATTTTAGGTTCATATAGGTTAGTTATAAGTTCATAGATACCCCAACAGCTACTATACTCATGTCCCATATCACTATCAAAGACAATACGTACAGCATAAAAGTCATATATTGCTTCAAAGGGCAGGTCTCTTTCCTTTATTTTATTACAAATAGAGGCAATAGATTTAGTTCTACCTTTAAGCGTAAATTGTATACCTTCCTTTTTAAGGATTGTACATACTGGCTTTATAAACCTTTCTAAAAACCCCTCTTTAGTTGTCTTCGTAGCTCTGATTTTTTTTAAGATAGCATCATAAACAATTCTATGTTTGAATTTTAAATACAAGTCTTGTAATTCCAAATAAATACTATCCAACCCTAAATTATGTGCTAATGGAATATAAATTCCATAGGCTTCGTCCGCTAACCTTATTTGCTTCTCCCTTGAAAATTGCTCTATCTTATACATTTTGCGTAAATATTCGGCAAACTTTATTAAAACAATTAGCAGATTATCTGGAGAGAAATGAGCTAAAGCATAACGTAGGTTACTGCATTCATTACCCGATCCTGTTGCTGTAATCCCTGCTACCTTAGTAAGCCCAACTACTATAGATGTAATTTCAGCACCAAACTCTTTACGTAAGGTTAATTCGGTAACTTTTTTGTCCTTAAGAATATCGTGCAACAACGCACAAACAATTGATTTGGCACCTAATCTAAATTTGTCTGCTGTAATAATAGCAATCTCTATTGGATGAAATACTGAACCAGATATAAACTCATAATTTGGCTCTTGATATACCTGCAAGGTAAATCGGAAAGCCTTTTTCATTAATTTTAGATAATCTTTATTTTTACTACACGGTTGCCAACTCCCTAATTGATATAATGTGCGGTAGCTTTTTAAAATAACTTTCCTCTCTACCTCTTTTTGAGTACGAATTATATCATTAGTATAAGTCAACAATTTTGCAAGCTTAGGTTCCATATACCTGTAAGTACAAAGGTTTTAGTTTTCGATATAACTCATTATAATTAGTTGACATGTAGTTATAATTATTAATCCAACATCTCTTCCATCTCTTCGCTACTTGTTGAAACAAATTTAATATCATTTTATTGTATATTTTTTTGCTTCATTAGCATAAAAAATCTTTTATTTGTAGTAGATTTGTATAGCAACAACGCGGATGTGGCGGAATTGGTAGACGCACTAGACTTAGGATCTAGCGCTGCAAAGCATGGGGGTTCGAGTCCCTCCATCCGCACTAACAATCGCCTATTGCTTGTAGGTTGAATATTGATAAACTGCATGCAATTATACTTCTATAATATTAGCTTGTGATAATATTAATAAGATTTTAGGCAATTTGGAAGCAGTATAAGTATTTGTTTGTTAAATCGTAACATTATATAGCAAAAATTGAACATTATATTCCATAAGAGTAATCCTCTTGAGGCAGATCTCATCATAGACCTGACAGAAGAAGATTATATACCCCGTGTAGAACAAGCCATCGTACAATATCGTTCCAAAGTTAACTTAAAAGGATTTAGAAAAGGACAAGTTCCCCAGGCGCTTGTAAAGAAGATGTATGGTCCAGAAGTCTTACTTCAGGTAGTGATGGAGATGGTTACAAAAGCTATCCAGGAGTATGTAGAAGAACAGAAGCTTAGATTATGGGGCGAGCCCATTATGGTGGAAAATTCTCTATATAATTCAGATATCAACTTTCAACATCCTGGTAACTTTCAAATTAAATTTGAATGTGGATTAATTCCTGACGTAGATCTAACACAATTAGAACAAGTTGAGATAGAATGTTGGAAAATTAAAAGTGTAGCTGATAATACGGTTGATGAAGCCATAAAAAAAGTTCAACTACAGTATGGTGATGCGATAGAAGTAACCAAAAGTGAACCAGGAGATATGGTATATGGCTTACTTACAGATGATGCTAATTTTAAACAACCAGTATATCTTCCTGCAGAGATTAAGTTTGAGAAAAATGCTACAGACCTTTTGGATATGGAGATTTCAGAAAAACGAACACTCCAGCTGGATCCTAAGCAACCATATATACTTCCAAAAGTAAGCGCTGCTCATCAAGAAACATTATCACTTTTAAGCTCATTAGAGGGTGATTATCAGTTCGCGGCAGAGAAGATTTATCGTACAATACCAGCCGAGCTTAACGAAACATTTTTCTCTAATATCTTAGGAGAAGATGAAACCTTTACACTCGAAGAATTCAAACAAAAATTTAGTGATAGCTTTATTGCCTATACACAAAACGTAGCAGATTCTTTGTTGGCTAATAACTTGAAGCAAGCTGTTAGTAATCATATATCACTTGAACTGCCAGAAACCTTTATCAAGAAACGGCTAAAAAGTAAAAACCCTACTTGGGAAGAATCTCTAATAGGGCAGTTTTATGCATATATGCAACCTAACTTGCATTGGGATTTAATAGCTGAAAAGATTGGGCAAGAACATGAGATACAAGTAACTATAGAAGAAATTATTGAATTAATTAAAAGGAAGGCTAGTACTACAAGAGGCTATAGTGAATTAGGTACATTAAGTAAAGAAGACCTTAAAAAAAGAATAGAAAAAAGTTTTGCAAGTGGAGAAACTGACCAGCGCTATAAAGAAACATATGATTTAATTTTTCAAGAAAAGATTTTACATACCTTAAAAGATAAAGTTAAAATTCATATAAAAGAGACTAGTGTTGAAGAATTCAATCAAATGTTGGATGATTTATCTAAAAAGAAAGATACGGCATCAATAGACACACCAAAAGTAGATAATAAGTAGTATTACATTAAAGTATTAAAGAAGACAAACTATACTTGTTTATGCTCGATAAAAAGGAATTTAAAAGCTACGCAGTCAAAGATAGGCATATCAGCAGCATGCATGTTGATAAATATATAGATCATATAGAAAATATGACTCGTAGTGTTATTGAAGAACGTCCAACACATTTTAGGGAAATCGATGTTTTTTCAAGACTTATTATGGATAGGATTATCTTTTTAGGTATGCCTGTAGATGATCATATTTCCAATATTATTGTAGCACAGCTTTTATTTTTGGAGTCAACAGATCCTAAAAAGGATGTCCGCTTGTATATTAATAGCCCAGGTGGTTCTGTATATCCAGGTTTAGGTATTTACGATACTATGCAGTATATTGCTCCAGATGTACATACTATATGTACCGGCTTGGCAGCTTCTATGGCAGCTGTATTACTAGCAGGCGGTGCACACAAGAAACGTTATGCCTTACCGCATTCACGAATCTTAATCCATCAGCCATTAGGAGGAGCTCAAGGCCAGGCATCTGATATGGAAATTACTGTTAAGCAGATGTTGGAAATAAAAAGAGATCTTTATCAAATTCTTGCTAAACATACAGGAAAAAGCCAAGGAAAGCTAGAAAAAGACGGAGATCGAGACTATTGGATGCGTGCTTCAGAAGCAAAAGAGTATGGCATTATTGATGAAGTATTAGAAAAAAACAATCAATAAATATGGATACTATTTACTGTTCTTTTTGCAGAAAAAGTAATGAAACGGTAGAGGTAATGATATCTGGCCACACAGCTCATATATGTGACAGATGTATTGAAGAAGCTCTACTACTCATTGATAGGGAAAGAATTCATAAACCTGTCCCTACCAACTTAGAAATCCTCACTCCAAAAGAAATTAAAGCATATCTAGATCAATATGTTATTGGTCAAGATGTGGCAAAGAAAACGCTTGCTGTTGCCGTTTATAACCACTATAAAAGGTTAAGACAGTCTTACGAAGAGGAAGATGGGATTACAATAGAAAAATCAAATATCTTGCTGTTAGGCGAGACAGGAACTGGCAAAACTTACTTAGCGCGTACGCTAGCAAAACTTCTTCATGTACCATTTTGCATGGCAGATGCTACAGTTTTAACGGAAGCAGGATATGTGGGTGAGGACGTAGAAAGCATACTTACCAGACTTTTACAAGCAGCCGAATATGATGTGGCTGCTGCTGAAAGAGGCATTGTCTATATAGATGAAATAGATAAGATTGCACGTAAAGGAGATAATCCTTCTATTACCCGCGACGTAAGTGGAGAAGGTGTACAACAAGCTTTACTAAAATTACTAGAAGGTACTATTGTTAATGTGCCTCCACAAGGTGGAAGAAAACATCCAGACCAAAAAATGATACCAGTAAATACAGAAAATATTCTGTTTATATGCGGTGGGGCTTTTGAAGGTATGGATAAAATTATTAGTAAAAGGCTTAATGCCGGCACTCTAGGTTTTGATATTGCCCAGTCTAGAAGCCAAGGAACAAGAGAAACTAGTAACCTTTTAAAACATGTTTCTTCCAATGATTTAAGAGTCTATGGCTTAATTCCTGAATTAATAGGTAGGCTTCCAATCATTAGCTATCTAAACCCAATTGATGCAAAAGCTTTAAAAAGTATCCTTACAGAGCCTAAGAACTCATTGATTAAGCAGTATACTAAGCTTTTTGCTATGGATAATGTACAATTAACCATTACTGAAGATGCGCTCGACTATATGGTAGAACAGGCGCTCTCTCTTAAATTAGGGGCTAGAGGCTTAAGATCTATCTGCGAGGCAGTTATTATGGATGCCATGTTTGAGCTGTCTTCTGAAAAAGAAGCCGCTGTCTTATTAATAGATAAAAACTATGCAATTAGTAAGCTATCTGCTGCTAAAGTAGCGTAAATGGGTCCTTTTATACAACAATACGTATAAAGTCTAAGCGCTTTATTTTAATGCTAAATAACACCTAACACTTGGTTCTTCATAGGTGTTTAAGTGCATATTAGAAATATCTAAAAAACTTATTCTGTTTAGGTATCTACCATCAATAAATTCATTTAAAACATACATTTTGTAGTTTAATATATAGATACGGTACTAAGTATTATAAGAATTTTAGAAGGAAACAGATTATTTTTGTCTCCTTCTAAAATTTATTATATATTCAGGCTATTGAAGCAAACAAACCCTATCAACATATTGATCTAATTGTTCAGTTTTATCTATCTGACGACGCTCAGGGTTAATGATCTGTAAATTCCCAAAGTACACGTTCACATGTATACTATACCTTTAAAATGGGCCAAAAACACATATTTTATTTAGTAACTAGCTATAAAAGCTATTAGATGTTTAGTCCCTTAGTGAAGGTATTAATATTTGTGTGAAAAAGCTGAGGATTTTTGCCCCATTGTTCTTCTATAAATTGCCAAGGAGTTTTACCCTTCAAAGCCTTAAGCCTACGAGAAAAATTAGACCCGCTGCGAAACAGAAGATCGATAAAAACAACCGGGGCTGTTGAAAAAGTATATGTTAAAAATATTCTATTAGGCATGTTAAGGAAATGAAGAAAGACATAAAAAAGCTGCTTAATTATTCTTTTAATATTTTGTACAACAGCTATCATATATGCTTGTATTTGCACTCTTTCCAAACTCCTATAGCGAGCTTTACCTAACCCATGTAATTGCTTAGCTTCAGCGAAAATACCTTCTATTTTCCACATCCTTTCTTTGAGCTTACCAATGAATGTTGGTTCTTGCATAGCTTCAAGAGTCTTATCAAACAACTCTTGATGGATGCTTCTGATAAGATATTTTGTGAATGGCCTACTTTTCTTAGCTGAAGCAATACAAGCATCTTTTTGCTTGCACATAGCACAAATGGATGATTTTGACCTATAATACTTACTCTCATTAGCCATATAACCATAAGGGTTTAAATACTGGCCTTCAGGACATACAAAACGATCCTTCTGTTTTTGATAGACAAACCCAGCTTGATAAGCTTCTTGCACAGACCTACCACTTTTAGTGCTAAAGAGTGGTATATAGGTCACTATACCTTCTTTCTGTAAAGTCTCTATGATCGCTCTTGATCCGTAAGCTCTATCTGCAATAGCTTCTTTTATAGTTAGAGCATACTTTCCTCTAATGTGATTTAGCCTCTCTATATACACTTGAGAATCATGGGTCTTGCCTGTTGTAACCTTTGTATCAATTATTACTCTACTCAATGCATCAATTGAGTTGTGAACTTTATATTTTAACTCTCTGGGGCTCCCTTCCTTTTGAGCCAAGCTTGCATCTTTATCTGTTTTGCTTATATGCGTGCTGTTGCTTATACTCCTACTAGCAGGCGGCCCAAGCTTATTTATAGCAGCTTTTCTTGCTACTTTCTCATAGGCTGCTGCTTTAGCTTCGATAGGAGTTAAAGAATTTAGTGATGCATTAGCTTTGATTAATGTGCTATCTGTCATCACACTATTACTCTCCAACAAGCCATGCTTTCGACATAAATTGAGTATAGTAGTAAAAAGCGCTTCAAATACTTTTTCGCCAAATCTGTTTCTGGTTCTACTTAAGTAAGAGTGATCAGGCACCTTGTCTTCTAATCCAAGCTTACAAAACCATCTATAAGCTACATTGTAGCGTATCTCTTGACATACTCTTCTATCAGAGTTAATGTTATAAAAATAGCTAATCATAAGCATCCTAAAGAAAATCTCTGGGTCTATCGAGGGACGCCCATGCTTGCTATTATAAGAGGCTATAACTAACTGATGGGTAAAGGAGAGATCTATATACTTATTGACTTTAGAAAGTAAGTGATTATCATCTACTGGGCTCGTGCTATAATTAGTATTTTTATTCTGCCATAACATATACGCTAAAATTAGGCTGTGACCTTAATTTAAAACTCTTAATTACTTTTTCAACAGCCCCATTAGATTTTTGAGAGTTAAATTTATGGTATTGTTAAATTAAGATAGACAGCTGATTATTTAGCTTGGCCATTAGCAGGTTGAGCGATTTTTCTATCATGTGCACCTGTTTGCTATAGCATTTTCCTTTACGCTTAAATCTTGCTAAATAGTGCCTCATTAAGCTATTATATCCTTCCACTGTATAAGTTTCTGCCTTGCTTTGTCGGTGTTTATCTTTTGGAATAAACTGCTGGTAGCTTTTCCAATAGTCACTACAATACAGCTTGCCTATATCCTTGACGCGCTCCCATAACTTCAGTCCGGTTTGTGTCGAGCGATCTCCACACACATAAGATATAAAGCGCTTGCTCAATCTATCAACAGCTATCCATATCCAGCAGTAGACTTTTTTGAACCCACATAAGTGTGTATTTCATCCATCTCGACTATCTCTACTTCATCTTGTCTTTCTGGTAAACTTACTTGCTCTCCAGATGCTTTTACCCATTGATAGACTGTTCCATAGCTTATGTTGAGTATACGGCCTATAGCTCGAAATCCTAATCCTTCTAAGTATAATTGCAACGCTTTTCGCTTAGTATATACAGGTTTAACATCTGATTTGTGACTAACTGTGTAACGGAAACGGCAACTTTTACACTGGTAGCGCTGTCTACCTCTAACAATTCCATCTTTACAGCTTTGAGTATTATTACATCGAGGACAGTTCATACTTTTTCCTCTAACTTACTAATCCTATCCCAATTTAACAATACCAAATTTATTATTTATAAAAATTCAACCTGCGTTTTTTATACTTTAAACGTCTATTCTTATTTTTTATATTTTCTGAATTGTGCAAAATGCTCCTCTGTTTTTTTACGGCAGTTGTTTCGCAGCGGGTCTATTGTAAGCCAACAAGAAATCATTCAGATGTCGCTCTAACTGCTGATGACTGCTATAATAGTAAGTTCCCACAGTGGCTTGTTTAATAGTTCTATTCATTCGCTCTACTTGTCCATTGGTCCAAGGATGGGCTACTTGCGTCCTTCTATGGTCAATCCCTTCTTGCTCACAAATACAATCAAACATATGCTCGAGTGCTAATTCTCCTTCTTTCCTATTAGTGAATCGAACGCCATTATCTGTAAGTATTTTATGTATCTTATAGGGAACAAGAGCTATCAAGTCTTGTAAAAAGCCTACTGCTGCTGATTTAGAAGCAAAGGGATAGAGTCTAGCATAACAAAATTTACTGGTTCTATCTATGGCTACAAACAAATAGAGTTTACCCTGGGCTGTTTGTACTTCTGCTATATCTATATGGAAATAGCCGATAGAATACGCTTTAAAATGCTTCTTAGCCGCTTTCTGCTTAGTCTGCACTTTCTCTAGCTTAGGGCAGCCATGGCGCTGAAAACAACGATTCAAAGTAGAACGAGATAAGTGAGGTATGGTTTCTTGTAAAGTATACAGACAATCATCTAAGGGCAATTGAGTAAGTCTCCTAAAAGCAATAACAACCTTTTCCTCTTGCTCAGTTAATACCTTAGAGCGTCTTACTTTAGGCCCCATAGGTACATCCTGACAAGAAGTTCTGTTTTTCCATTTAGCTATTGTTTTACGATTGACCCCATATCGTGTGGCTAAAGTGGCTATACTTTCTTTAGATAGCTGTATTTCTCTACGAATTTTCTCTGTTGTCCTGGCGCATTTATGTAATAGTTGTCCCATAATCTTCTTGCTTGATTTTGATCACTTATATTAGCTACGCTAATATAACCATAATTATTAGGGATCAAACAATTAGACCTGCTGCGAAAGAGGTTGATAAAGAGAGTAGAAAAGGTTAAAATGTAATCCTTGTTATATACTAAAAGGAATAAGTATGCATTTAACCTACACCAGAATAAGCAAGTACCCATACAATTTTAGAAGAATAACTGGATTGAGGCTAGAAACATTTGATAAATTAGTTCAAAAAGTAAGGCCTCTCTTTGAAAAGTTAGAAGCGAGCAAGCTGCGCCATGGACGTCGGAGCCATTTACCTACGTTAGAGGATAAACTGCTCTGTGTTTTGGTATATTACCGCACCTATATTAGCCATGTATTTCTAGGCTACTTATTTAACTTACACAACGCTAACATATGCCGCTTGCTAAGAAAAATGGAGCCCTTACTAGCTAAGAAGATTAGCATTAAAAAAGATCGCAGCTTAACCTCAGAAAAGGTATTGCGCATATTAGCAGATGTGAGTGAACAGCCTACGCAAAGACCTAGTAAAAAGCAAAAGAAATCATATTCAGGCAAGAAAAAGCGACATACTATAAAAATAGAGATAGTGATGGGAGAAGATGGAAAAATACTCTCTGTATCCAAATCCCATAAAGGAAAAGTGCATGACTTTAAAATTCGTAAAGGAGAAAAACTCTTACCTAAAGAAAGCTTAAAGCTAGCAGATAGTGGTTATCAAGGCTGGCAAAAGCTACAGAGCAATGTAATGATACCCTACAAAAAGAGCCGTAAGCGGCCGTTAACCAAGGAGCAGAAAGAACATAACAGAAAGCTATCCTCCATACGCATGAAGGTAGAGCATAAGATAAGAGAGATCAAGGTATTTAAAATTATGGCAGAGGTATACAGGAATTTTCAGAAAAAATATAACCTTCGCTTTAACATTATATCCGGGCTTATAAACTTCAAGTACGCTTTTTAACAAATAATGTCGCTAGAGCCAAGCTCCCTTCTTTATTTTATTTAAAATTCTACTCTATTTTACCTCTTTCGCAGTAGGTCTATTGTTTATGGTTAGTATATGATTAATTTTATAGTTGCTTAGTATTTTATTCTTAGCAACCAAGTGCTTTTTTATACTTAAAACAGTGAGTTTCTAACATTGGCAGACCTGTGAGTGCATACAATTTAACATGCTAGACTGGGTAGATTCTAAGCTCAGTTATATAGCAAGTAATAGTCTTTTTCTGTGTTTTATCAGTTTTAACCAAGCAACTATAAATTACTATCCGTTTTATGTTATAAGAAAATAAAAATTTATATGCTAAGGTAATTTTGTACTGTATAGCTTACTGGTATCATAGGAAATTGTATGTATTGTTCTACATGTGTTAAGGGAGAGGCGCTATATAGAAATTTTATTCTTATTACTATAAGATAATGTGCATTTTAAAAATCAAGATTTCTTGTTGTTGGCAAATAAGTAATTTACTGCTGAGTAGTTTTAGGTTTTCAATAAACTAGCCAACTCTTCTAAGGTTATAATAACCCATATTCTTCTACCATCTGGCGCATGAGTTGAGTTCTTGCAAGCAAATAATTGATCTACTAAGCTATCTATTTCTACCATGGTCAATTTTTTTCCAGGTTGGATAGCAGCATGTTTTGCTAAAGCACGAGCTGCATTTTCTTGAATTGGCAGGGAGAGATGGCTTTTATTCCACTTAATTTGTTCTAATATGTCTTCTAATAATTGTTTTGGATTATGCTGTGCAGCTTCTGCTGGGTAGCCAACTAATATGATGCTGTTTTTGCCAAAGTCTTCTATTGCAAAACCTAGTGTTCCTAGTGTCCCCTCATAATCCTGTATAAGTGCAAAATCTGCTGGGTTTAATTCTATTTGATGTGGAAACAGTAATTGCTGAGAAGTACCTGCATGGTGATTTTGTAGATGTTCGATATATTTTTCATATAAAATACGTTCATGCGCTGCATGTTGGTTGATAAGCAATAAACCTGACTTGACAGATGCTAGAATATAAGTAGCATGCAGTTGCATCTTAGCAGCAGTATCTGTCCCTTCATGAGTTAGCATAGAAAATGGCTGGATGTTTTCTTGCATTGTAGCCATAGAAGATACCTCATTAACTGTTGACAACATATTTTCTAGGTCTAACAGTTGTGCTTGTTGCCCGTGGATAGGTGTAGTACTATCAGTATCTACGTTGATTCGTTGAAACAGTTGTTCCCATTCTTGTTGATTAACAGAAGGATTGTCAAACTTTTTAAATGAGCTATATGCCCTATCTGTACTTGTTGTAAAGCTTTTTTGTCTTGGTTGCTCTTGTAAACCGAGCGGATCACAATTAATATTTTGCTCAAAGTCGAATGCCGGTGTGGTATGATGTGCTAGGGCTTGCCTTACTGATGCTTGTAATATAGAGTATACCATCCGCTCATCATCGAACTTGATCTCTGTTTTGGTAGGATGCACATTTACATCAATACGTTCAGGTGAAATTTCAATAAATAATACATAAAAAGGAAAAGTATCTTTAGGAATTAGTTCTTCAAATGCACTCTTAACAGCATGGTGTAAATATGTACTTTTTATAAAACGGTTGTTAACAAAAAAGAATTGCTCGCCTCTAGTCTTTTTAGCATAAGAAGGATTTCCTACATACCCATGTATCTGTATAATATCAGTGCCTTCTTGGCAAGGTATTAGTTGCTTTTTATAAGTTTCTCCAAAAAGGTGTACAATTCGATTGGCAAGCTTAGTGGCTGGTAGGTGGTAGGTTTCTTGCTCATTTTGATATAGTGAAAAGGAGATGTCTGGCCTTGCTAAAGCAATGTGTTGAAACTCTTCTATAATATGCTTGGTTTCTACAGGCTCTGATTTTAAAAAGTTTCTTCGTGCTGGGACGTTAAAGAAAAGGTTTTTAACGCTAATGGTAGTGCCTTTTGTAGTAGCAACAGGTTCTTGTAGTTTTATTTTAGAACCCTCTACCACAAGGCGTGTGCCAAGTTCTGCATCTTCGGTACGTGTTTCTATCTCTACTTGGGCTATGGCTGCAATAGAGGGTAGTGCTTCTCCTCGAAAGCCCATAGTGCGAATGTTAAATAGGTCGTCTGCTTGGCTTATTTTAGAAGTGGCATGTTTTTCAAGACTCATCCTAGCATCTACTTCTGACATACCTATTCCATCATCAATAACTTGTATAAGGGTTTTACCAGCATCTTTAATGACTACTTTAATATGTGTACTTGCTGCATCTACTGCATTTTCTACTAACTCTTTAACAACAGAAGCAGGCCTTTGAATAACCTCGCCAGCTGCTATTTGGTTAGCTAAACTATCTGGAAGTAGACGGACAATATTTGTAGACATAAGCTATTATTATATATAAATAAAAATTAACAGTACCTAAATTTAACGTGATCTAAGCAATAACTCAAGGCTTAGCGTCTAGCTATATCATTATTATTATCATCAGGTACATCAAGTAAAATTTGGTATTTGTTTAAAAGGTCTTCATATTCTTGTGCTAACTCTTGATAATCTATTGCTCTTAGGCTTCTAGCTATTTCATATAATGTCCCCATCTGTTCCTGTACTTCTCTATCTATAAAACTACTTTTTCTTGTTTTGTAGGTTAGTATTTCTTCAGCTCTGTTGCCTATAATTTTTATCATATTTAAGGCATGTTCATTTTCTCCTACTTCAAAGAGCAAATGTATCATATACACGTTGGCTATATCATATGGTACCACTTCATCAGGTATTACCGATAAGCCATATAATAGTACTTCTTTGGCTTGTTGCAATTTTCCTTCATGTAAACATGCTTTAGCTAACGTACAAAAACTCATACGTTGGTTACGGATAAATACTAGTCTATAATTTTCATCATAATATACTCCTGGCTTATCCATTCCTTTCCAATAAAAGTTTTTCACCATATTATTATACATTGTTTCGGTATTGACTAGCTCGTGACCTATATTGTTCTGTATAGGCATTAAACGGAGTGTTAAGCCTTCCACCATTACATGGGTACTTAGGTCTATATTTAAGGTATGTAATGAACTATGATTAAAGTAAATAGGCCTTTCCCAGTTGTTAGTCGCTAGTAAATCTAGTATAAGCAAGTCTCTTTTATCTAATCCTCTACCTTTTATAGACCAGCTCATTTTTTCAGGAATTAAATATTCATATTGTGTTGGTACAATTTCTTTAGCAGCTATTCCTGTTTTATCGATATGGAAACACATATTCTTGCAAGGTAATGTATTGGTAGTTTCTCTTAATATGTTCTGTATTTGCAAGGCTGGATGTGATTCACGGATAAGTTGGAGATATTGTATGATATCTAATTCTTGTATATTGGGTTGTGGTACATACGGTAAAATATCATTAAGCCCATATTGCTGGTAAATTTCAAATGGAAGAGATAAAGGTAGTGGTGCTGAATTGTTTACTGGGCGTGTGAGTTGCTTAATATACCAGGCTGCATTAGCATAGCTAAGGATAACTACTCGTACATCTGTTCTAAAGCCCTCTACTTCCTGTACATACCATAGCGGGAAAGTATCATTATCACCTGCTGTAAAGAGTATAGCATTAGGGGCACAGGAGGCTAGTAAATTTTTGGCGCTTTCTACTGAAAAGTAACGCTGAGAACGATTATGTGTTTGCCAAGCTTGCGTAGCCATAATGCTAGGTACTGCTAGGCAACTAATAATACCTATTGTAACAGCTATTTTATATTGTGTAAATAGTTTCCTGAAATAGTTTACAACAGCTAATGTACCTAGGCCTATCCAGATTGTAAAAAACAGGAATGAACCTACATAAATATAGTCTCTTTCACGTGGTTCAATAGGAGGAGGATTTAAAAAAGTTACTAATGCTGCTCCTAGCATCACAAATAAAATAGTTATTACCCAGAAATAACGTCTATCATGCCTATACTGGAAAAGCATTCCTATTAGGCCTAATAGGAATGGAAGGAATAAGTAATTACTTCTTCCAGGTATTTGTGTTAAGCTAGGCGGCAATTTCTCAAAAGCATCTAGTGGTGTAAGCCATGAAGCACCCTGCATGTCGCTTGCACGTCCTGCAAAATTCCATAAGAAATAACGTAAATAGAAATGTCCTAGCTGGTGCCTTATGAGAAAATATAGCTGATCTCCCAAACTAGGTTTTTGCCAAGGTTTAAGATTAAGAATCTTCCTATAAGCTGTTATATGCATAGAATTTTGCTGACTCCAAGTCCTAGGCAAAAGCGTATAGGCTCCAGCATCGTAAATAGGGATATGCTTATAGTCAATAATCTCATATTTTTTCCCAGTATTTCTATAAATAGGGTCACCTTTTTTAGCACTTATGACCTGGGCAGCAAAATGTGGTCCGTATACCAAAGGTCTATGGCCATATTGTTCTCTCTTGAGATAGTTAATAAAACTAATAATATCGCTTGGATGCCCTTCATTGATAGGAGGGTTGGCATGAGCACGAATGGGCACTAGTCCATAAGAAGAGTATCCTATTAAAATAAATCCTAAACATAGCAATCCTATATGTATTGTGGTATGCTGCTTTTGTATAGTATAAATGATACCATAAGTTAAACTAGCTATTAGTGTAATACTTAGTATAATGATGCCACTTTTAAAAGGCAAACCTAACTGATTAACGCAAAGTAATTCTAACTGCATGGCACAGGTAGGTAAGCTCAAGGTAATGCCAGTATATATAAAGGCTAAAAGTATTCCACCAATTAAAAGTGTTATAGTAGTACCCAGCAAAGTGATTTTTGATACTCGCTTAAAATAAAATATGAGGCACAAAGCAGGTATTGTCAATACACTAAACATCCGTATTCCTAAACTTAATCCTATCAAGTAAGCGACTAATAAAAGCCATTGATAGCTTCGTGGTCTGGGTGTTGTATACTCCCAATTTAACATAGCCCATACTGTAAGGGACATTAAGAGTGTAGAGCAGGCATATGTCTCAGCCTCTGTAGCATTGGACCAAAAGGTACTGCAGAAAGTTAGCGACAGCACACCTATTATGCCAGCACCCCATATGGATGCTGCTTCATAAAGTTGTAAATCTTGTGTTGTCTTACCTATAATTCGTCTAGCTAGTAAAGAAATAATCCAGAATACTACCATTACAGTAGCCGAACTAGTTATTACCGAACTCATATTGATCCAAAAAGCTACTTTCTCTGTGTTATTACCAGCTAAAAAAGAGAACATCCTGCCAATTAGAAGAAATAGGGGAGCACCAGGTGGGTGCGTTACCTGTAATTTATAAGCAGCAGCAATATATTCAGAGCAATCCCAGAAACTAGCTGTAGGCTCTATAGTTAGTGTATAGACGAGCATGGCTAGAAAAAAGAGTCCCCAGCCAATCCATAAATTGATAGTACGAAATATTTTCATAATATGCTTGCTAAAATAAAACAACCGGGGCTGTTGAAAAAGTATATGTTAAAAATATTCTATTAGGCATGTTAAGGAAATGAAGAAAGACATAAAAAAGCTGCTTAATTATTCTTTTAATATTTTGTACAACAGCTATCATATATGCTTGTATTTGCACTCTTTCCAAACTCCTATAGCGAGCTTTACCTAACCCATGTAATTGCTTAGCTTCAGCGAAAATACCTTCTATTTTCCACATCCTTTCTTTGAGCTTACCAATGAATGTTGGTTCTTGCATAGCTTCAAGAGTCTTATCAAACAACTCTTGATGGATGCTTCTGATAAGATATTTTGTGAATGGCCTACTTTTCTTAGCTGAAGCAATACAAGCATCTTTTTGCTTGCACATAGCGCAAATGGATGATTTTGACCTATAATACTTACTCTCATTAGCCATATAACCATAAGGGTTTAAATACTGGCCTTCAGGACATACAAAACGATCCTTCTGTTTTTGATAGACAAACCCAGCTTGATAAGCTTCTTGCACAGACCTACCACTTTTAGTGCTAAAGAGTGGTATATAGGTCACTATACCTTCTTTCTGTAAAGTCTCTATGATCGCTCTTGATCCGTAAGCTCTATCTGCAATAGCTTCTTTTATAGTTAGAGCATACTTTCCTCTAATGTGATTTAGCCTCTCTATATACACTTGAGAATCATGGGTCTTGCCTGTTGTAACCTTTGTATCAATTATTACTCTACTCAATGCATCAATTGAGTTGTGAACTTTATATTTTAACTCTCTGGGGCTCCCTTCCTTTTGAGCCAAGCTTGCATCTTTATCTGTTTTGCTTATATGCGTGCTGTTGCTTATACTCCTACTAGCAGGCGGCCCAAGCTTATTTATAGCAGCTTTTCTTGCTACTTTCTCATAGGCTGCTGCTTTAGCTTCGATAGGAGTTAAAGAATTTAGTGATGCATTAGCTTTGATTAATGTGCTATCTGTCATCACACTATTACTCTCCAACAAGCCATGCTTTCGACATAAATTGAGTATAGTAGTAAAAAGCGCTTCAAATACTTTTTCGCCAAATCTGTTTCTGGTTCTACTTAAGTAAGAGTGATCAGGCACCTTGTCTTCTAATCCAAGCTTACAAAACCATCTATAAGCTACATTGTAGCGTATCTCTTGACATACTCTTCTATCAGAGTTAATGTTATAAAAATAGCTAATCATAAGCATCCTAAAGAAAATCTCTGGGTCTATCGAGGGACGCCCATGCTTGCTATTATAAGAGGCTATAACTAACTGATGGGTAAAGGAGAGATCTATATACTTATTGACTTTAGAAAGTAAGTGATTATCATCTACTGGGCTCGTGCTATAATTAGTATTTTTATTCTGCCATAACATATACGCTAAAATTAGGCTGTGACCTTAATTTAAAACTCTTAATTACTTTTTCAACAGCCCCAACCTTTTTATAGCACAAAAAGCTTTTAGATACTTAGCCTTATAGCCTTATTACTATTCTATGTGGATAGACAGTTAGAGCCTCTTAAGATAGCTCATATATTTGCTAGGTTTTGTACTAATAGATTGCTAGATGTTAGTGTGGAATTGGCTATTGTGCTCAACTAGCTAGTAGTAGCTAAGCAGGATAGAGGTTAGCTTCCAGAAACAAAAGGATTCAAGTTATTAGCAAAACTTATAGAGACGTGCTTGCTACTTATTAACTTATGCACCCACAATAATAAAATCAAGATGATATTGTTAGCCTATTTTCTATAAATTGATGCAAGATAAGTAACCTAGATAAAGGTTACGTTTGGGAAAGGGATTATGGAATAAGAGAACCTTTGATTTCAATTCTAGCCAAATAGATATGCTATAACTAAATCTTGGTTTGAATTTGAGTGTGTTTATACATAAAGATTTATTTTATATGTATTTTATTTAGCAAGCCCAAAGTAGGGTAACCATTTTCTTAGAATTTATAAAATGTACGTTTATCCTATATGTTTACTGTAGCAGTATAAGATCATTGTTTGTACTATAAAATAGAAATTGACTTAATTATTTTAATATGCTCTGCATCCACCATCATTCTACGGATCCTTATTTTAATATAGCTACAGATGAGTATATCTTAAGATATATAGAAGAAGATTGTTTTATGTTATGGCAAAATGATAATGCCATTATTGTAGGTAAACATCAAAACACATTGTCAGAGATCAATTATGAATATGTCAAGCAAAACAATATCCATGTTGTTCGAAGGCTTTCAGGAGGTGGAGCCGTGTATCATGATTTAGGCAATATTAATTTTTCTTTTACGCAAACTGTAAAAGAAGGTTATTTAATAGATTTTCAAAGGTATACAAAGCCTATCATAGAAGTCCTACAAAGTCTTGGTATCAATGCTTCTTTTGAAGGAAGAAATGATATTGCAATTGATGGCAGAAAGATATCAGGTAATGCAGAACATACTTATAGAAATAGAGTTTTACATCATGGTACTTTGCTGTTTTCTTCTAATATGAATATGGTAGCAGAAGCTTTGAAAGTAAATCCTTTGAAATATAAGGACAAGGCTATAAAATCTATCCCTAAACGAGTAACTAACATTGCTAGTCATCTTTCAGCCCCTTTATCAATAGAAGAATTTACTAATAGAATAATGCATCACATTATTTCTACTTATCCAGATGCGCATCTTTATGAGTTTACTCCTCAAGATCTACAGGAAATTGCTAGAATTCGGGATGAAAAATATGCTACTAAAGAATGGAACTATGGGTATTCACCTAACTATAATTTTAATAAAATTATTAAAGCAGAGGGTGGTACTATAGAAATGAACTTGGATGTAGAAGAAGGAATTATCAAAAAGATTAAGATATTTGGTGACTTTTTCAATAAAAAGGATATTTCAGAAGTTGAAGCTGCTCTTATTGGTGTTGCACATTATGAACCAAGTATTCGGCATGCATTATCTAGCTTTACAATTGATGAGTATTTTCATAAGATGACAGAGAATGATTTAATAGAAGTGATGTTTTAAATTATATTTACATATTTAAAAATTTTGCTTACAGACACATAACAGTTAGCTAAAGCTTACATATTATAAACAATTATGTATTGTTAATGCGCAATTTACCCCACACTCCCTTCTAGCGTTAATTCTAACAATTTTTGAGCTTCTACAGCAAATTCCATAGGTAACTTATTCAATACCTCTTTACAATAACCATTTACAATAAGTGCTACAGCTTGTTCATTGTCAATACCTCGTTGGTTACAATAGAAGAGCTGTTCTTCTCCAATTTTAGAAGTAGTAGCTTCATGTTCTACTTGAGCAGTACTATTTTTTACATCAATATAGGGGAAGGTATGTGCACCACATTGGTTGCCCAATAGCAAAGAATCGCACTGCGAAAAGTTTCGTGCTTTGGTAGCATTTCTAGTTATTTTTACTAGACCACGATAGCTATTCTGACTTTGCCCAGCAGAAATACCTTTAGATACTATTCTACTTTTTGTATTTTTTCCAATATGGATCATCTTGGTGCCTGTATCTGCTTGTTGCTTGTTTTTTGTAACTGCTACAGAATAAAACTCTCCAATAGAATTATCTCCCATTAAGATGCAACTAGGATATTTCCAGGTAATAGCAGATCCTGTTTCTACTTGTGTCCAAGATATTTTAGAACTTTCGCCAGCACAAATTCCTCGTTTGGTTACAAAGTTAAAGATGCCTCCTTTGCCTTCTTTATCGCCTGGGTACCAGTTCTGTACAGTTGAATATTTTACTTCTGCTCTACTAGCAGCATAAATCTCTACTACGGCAGCATGAAGCTGGTTTTCATCGCGCATGGGTGCTGTGCAACCTTCTAGATAACTTACATAAGAGCCTTCTTCTGCTATAATGAGTGTCCGTTCAAACTGACCTGTGTTAGCCGCATTGATACGGAAATAAGTAGATAGCTCCATAGGACAATGGACACCTTTTGGTATATAGCAAAAAGAGCCATCGCTAAAGACAGCAGAATTAAGTGCAGCAAAATAGTTGTCTTGAGGCGGAACTACAGTGCCTAAGTATTTTTGCACTAATTCCGGATGGTTTTGTACTGCTTCAGTAAATGAACAAAAGATGATACCTAGTTCATGTAATTTTGCTTGGAAGGTAGTAGCTACTGAAACACTATCAAAAACAATGTCCATGGCTACACCAGTTAGCCTTTTTTGCTCTTCTATTGATATGCCTAATCTATCTAAAGTATTTTTCAGCTCAGGGTCTACTTCGTCTAAGCTATTCAACTTTTTTGAGTTTTTAGGAGCAGCATAGTAGCTAATATCTTGGTAGTTGATAGGAGGGTAGGTAACATTGGGCCAGGTAGGTTCCTTTAGGGTTAACCAATGATGGTAAGCTTTTAATCTCCATTCTAAAAGCCATTGTGGCTCATTCTTTTTAGCAGAGATAAAATGAATGGTGTCTTCATTGAGCCCTTTAGGCGCTTGCTCTACTGCTATGTTACTCTCAAATCCATAAGGATAATCTGCAGTAGTAAGTTGTTGTAATAGTTGTTTTTCTGTAGACATATTCAATCCAATTTTTGGATAATGACCGCTTAAAAAACAAAGCTACGGATTAATTGTGGTTTATTAAACTCTGTATGTTATGTTTAGTGAAGTCCTAATTTTTATGTAATAAAAAATAAGGGTTTGTTGAATAACTTTTAAAAGATTTTATTTGGTTGGAGGGCTATACCTGTAACAGCCCCCTTATTTGCTACTTTTTCCTAAAAACCAATTGTACGGGCACACCTGCTAGGTTAAAATTTTTTCTCAGCTGATTTTCTAAATACCTTTTGTATGGTGGTTGCACATACTGAGGTAGATTACAGAAAAATGCAATGACCGGTGTATGCGTTGGTAGTCGTGCCACATATTTAATCTTAATATATTTACCTTTAACAGCTGGTGGTGGATATCTCTCGATAACTGGCAGCATTGTTTGGTTAAGTGCAGCAGTAGATATCTTTTGGGTCTTATTGGTATAAACCTCTAATGCCTTTTCTATAGCTTGGAAAATCCGTTGTTTGTGAAGTGCTGATATGAATAAAATAGGTATGTGGCTATGAGCACCTAGCTCTTGCTCAATATTCTTTTTAAACTGGGCATTGGTATGATTGTCTTTTTTTATTAAATCCCATTTATTTACTAAAAGCAGTATGCCTTTTTTATATTTGTATGCTAATGAGATAAGGTTAACATCTTGCCCTTCTAACCCTAGGGTTGCATCTATCATAATAATGCATACATCTGCATCTTGTAAAGCCTTTAGAGCACGTAATGTAGAATAAAATTCTATATCTTCTTTGACTTTAGATTTTTTACGAATACCTGCTGTATCAGTAAGAATAAAATTTTTGCCATATAGATTGTAGGTGGTATCAATGGCATCTCTAGTAGTTCCTGCTATAGGGGTAACAATACTACGCTCTTCTCCTAGTAATGCATTTAAAAGCGAAGATTTACCAACGTTAGGCCGTCCTAGAATAGCTATTTTAGGTATGTCGGTTTCTTGTTCAATAGTATCTTGGCAATAAACAGTTACTTGATCTAGTAAATCTCCTGTCCCTGTACCGCTAGCGGCAGAGATAGGGTAGGGGTTGCCTAATCCTAAGGCATGGAATTCATGCGCCATTAAAGCAGTGTCTACATTGTCTGCTTTATTAGCTACTAAAAGTACGGGCTTATCGGCAGCTCTTAAAATATGCGCTACCTCTTTGTCCATAGCAGTAATACCTACTTGGCAATCTACCATAAATAAAACTACACTCGCTTCTTCAATAGCTATTTTGGCTTGTTCACAAATACTTTTTTCAAATATGTCGGAACTTCCTTGTACATAGCCTCCTGTATCTACTACTGTAAAGTTTTTACCATTCCAAGTTGCATATCCATAATGCCTATCGCGTGTGGTTCCGCTTTCACTAGCCATAATGGCCTTTCGCTCTTCAACAAGTCTGTTAAAAAGGGTTGATTTTCCCACATTGGGTCTACCTACAATTGCTACTATATTTGCCATGAATACGAAGTTAATAGGAAGTTATCAGATAGAATAGTTATCTAAGAGCTATTTAGTAGTAATTGCTTATATATAAGTCATTAATCTCTTGAATCAATAAAATAATTGACTACTTCGTTGATGGTTTCTATTGAGTTAATATTGATAGTGTAATTTTTATGGTTTAAACTTTTATAGTTATGGTTAGCAACAAAAATTTGCTCAAATCCTAGCCTGCTTGCTTCTGCAATACGTTGTTCGATCCTGTTAACAGCCCTTACCTCTCCTCCTAGTCCCACTTCAGCAGCAAAACAATAATTGGTAGGAATAATTATGTCTTTCAAAGAAGACATAATAGCTATGCAGACGGCTAAATCAAGGGCTGGATCTTCTACTTTAATACCACCAGCTATATTTAAGAATACATCATGTATAGCCAAACGTAATCTTGCTCGTTTTTCTAGTACCGCTAGTAGCATATTTAACCTTTTACTATCAAAGCCTGTAGTAGCACGCTGAGGAGTACCATAGGTAGCAGGGCTCACCAGTGCCTGTGCTTCTACTAAGAGAGAGCGGTTGCCTTCTATAAAAGCACCTGTAGCAATGCCACTTAAATGTCCTTCTCTTTGCGAGAGGAGGAGGGCAGAGGGGTTAGAGACTTCTTGCAATCCGTTATGGCGCATCTCATAGATACCTAGTTCTGAGGTAGCACCAAATCTATTTTTGATAGTACGTACTATACGGTAGGTCAAGTGCCTATCTCCTTCAAATTGCAATACAGTATCTACCATATGCTCCAATACTTTAGGACCTGCTAAGGTACCCTCTTTAGTAATATGTCCTATTAGAAAGATAGAGGTATTAGTAGTTTTTGCATAATGCATTAAGATAGCCGTGGCAGCTCGTACTTGTGCTACACTACCTGCAGCTGATTCTATTTGTTGTGTGTATATAGTTTGTATAGAGTCTATAACAATAATATCTGGCCTCAACTGTACAGCATGCTGTAAGATGCTGTCTAGTGATATTTCATTAAGGATATAGCAATTGTCAGAAGTATGATTCATCCTACTAGCCCGCATCTTTATTTGGGCTTCACTTTCTTCTCCTGACACATATAGTACCTTATAAGTACCTAGGTTGAGTGCTATTTGAAGGAGAAGCGTGGATTTGCCTATGCCTGGTTCGCCACCAATAAGCACAAGAGAGCCTGCTACAATACCACCTCCTAATACCCGGTTAAACTCTTTATCAGTACAAATAATCTTATTTTGTGCATCGTGGGTAATCTCATGTAGCTTTTTAGGATGGCTGGGCGTTGTTGAGTGTTGGTAACTAAAAGTTTCCCAAGTTGGACTAGATAAGTTCGCTTTTTTTTGTGTTACTTCTTCTACAATGGTATTCCATGCTAGGCATGCATTGCATTTACCTTGTTGTTTGGCATATTGCGCGCCACAGTTTTGGCAAATATAGGTTGTCTTATAAGCTTTCAAAGTTTTTCTTGCTGTAATATGGCTTGTAAATTTTCTCTAATAAGTTCATACTCATAACCCTTTTGTAGAAGATAATTTACTACTTTTTTTTGAATGGCAGCATTAATGGGTGTTTTTAAAGTAGCTAGCTTCTTCTGAATAAGATCTTGTATTGTTTGCTGGTATACTTCATCAGGTATTTCACTTAATGCTTGTTGTATTAGTTGAGAAGCTATATGCTTGCTCGTAAGTACATGGTGTATTTTCAATTTACCCCATTTTTTTATAGAAAACTTCCCATGTACAAAAGCTGCTATATAGCGCTTCTCGTTTAAGAAATTTTCTGCTATTAGTTCCTGTATAATTTGCTCTACCTCTGCTGGGCTTAAATTCTTATAGGTTTGTAGTTTACTTAATACTTCTGCCTTACTTCTTTCTTGATAGCTGCAATAGTCGCTTAGCTTTTGTTTGGCTATAAGGTAGGTTTCGCTTGATCTCATTAGAAAAATATAGTTTTTGTAAATGGGCCTATGGTGTTATTGTAGGACTTGCTTTACAAACTCTAATACCTACTGTATGTACACCTAATAAGTTTTCTGTACGCATAAACTGTGCTAATTCTACAGTATAAGTCCCAGGAGTACTAAAATAGTAATTCTTTAACAAAATCAGCTCCTGTTTTTTATTTCTACTCCATCCTCTTCCTAATGGCTTGCCAGTTTTTGGCTCAAACAGCAGGTAATTTTTAAGTTCAGTA
This sequence comes from Candidatus Amoebophilus asiaticus 5a2, assembly GCF_000020565.1. GTDB lineage: Bacteria > Bacteroidota > Bacteroidia > Cytophagales > Amoebophilaceae > Amoebophilus > Amoebophilus asiaticus. The sequence continues at coordinate 1,494,744 of NC_010830.1, read as the reverse complement.
GTTAATACTGTAGATTGGATATCTTTGAGATAATACGTAAGGTGCAAATTCTGGTAAGGATACTCTGGAGCATAGTTTATTAATAAATAAATATCATAGGGTTGAGTGTTATCCTGTATACAGAAATTGAACTGTAAGTTGTCTTTTCTATACCAGGTATAATCACTCAGTGTATGGGTAACAGTATATACGGTATTGGTTTCGCAGCCACCGAAAACTAAGATTAGTAATCCTATAAGACATCTAAATCTTGGCATATGCTGTTTGCTATTTTGTATAAACTATACAGAAAAAACGCAAGCTTATGTGCTGCGTTGTAATGGTAGATTTTGTCCTTCTGCTAGGCAATTAACTTATTTTAATTTCCTCCTCTCCAAATCAAAAGGTTAGTTGGCTACTTCTGACAAAAATTTTATTCGCATAAGTCGAATGTCTTCCTCGTTATAATAGTCGCCTAGTGTTTTATACGCTTGTTTGATATTATCTTCTTTAGCCTGCATAAAATAATCATATATTTCTTGTTGCTCATCTTTACTTAAAATATTGTCTATATAATAGTTTAAGTTAAGTTTTACACCAGAATAGCAGATGACTTCTATTTCATCTATTAACTCATCCATGGTTTGAGATTTAGCCATAGCTATTTCTTCTAGATCTGTCTTTCTATCAATTTGTTGAATGATATATACTTTATCTTTAGATCTGCTGGCTTTTGACTTTACAACAATATCCGAAGAAGTAATAATATCATTATCTTCTACATATTTTTTGATGGCTTGTATAAAAGGTTGTCCAAACTTTACTGCTTTGCTCATGCTTAAGCCGCCAATTTGTGCTAGCTCTTCTAATGTAGTAGGGTACACAAGTGCTAACTCTTCTAAAGAGCTATCTTGTAGAACTGTGTAAGCTGGTATGCCTTTTTCTTTAGCTACTTTTTCTCTCAGTTTTTTTAGTAGATGAAATAGATTTTCGTCATAACCTTTATTTGTGGTCATAGTCTTTTTATTACTTTCAATGGGTTCGTATATATTATCTTTTACGAAATTAATTTCATATTTCTTTTTTAAAAAGTCTTGGCCCTTTTTTGTGAGCTGTAATGTTTCATTTTTTTGTATATCCTTGGTAAGATAGTCGTGAATAAGTGCTTGCCTAATTACTGATCTCCAAAAACTTTCATTTTGCTTGTTCCCTTGTCCGAATATAGGTAATTGTTGATGTTGGTGGCTTTCTATGTTAGGATTACTTACACCTTGTATAACTGATACAATATGGTCTGTTTCAAAAAGTCCTTGGGTCTGTTGTACAGCGTCTAATACTATTTGTAAATATTCTTGTGCTGCATAACCTTCTGTAGGCTTCTTGCAGTTGTCACAATTGTTACAGTGGTCTGCAAATGATTCTCCAAAGTAGTATAGCAATTGTTTTCTACGACAGACGCCAGATGTTATATATCCTTTCATTTCTTCTAAAAGCACTTTCGACTTTTCTCGTTCTCCATTAGGCTTGCTTTTATTAAGACGTTCTAGTCGAATAAAGTCTTCGGGATTGTATAACATTAGGCAGGTGCTTGGCAAACTATCTCTGCCAGCTCTTCCTGTTTCTTGGTAGTATGCTTCCAGTGACTTAGGCATATCGTAATGTATAACAAATCGTACGTCGGGTGTATCTATACCCATGCCAAAAGCAATGGTGGCTACAATTACATTGTATTGTTTTTGTAAAAAGGCTTCTTGATTTTTTACTCTTACGTTAGCGTCTAACCCAGCATGATAGGGTGCAGCCTTAATATCGTTGAGGTTGAGTAGTGCTGCTAGCTCATCTACTTGCTTTCTGCTTTGGCAATAGACAATACCCATAATTTGTGGTTGCTCTTTAATAAGTTTAATGAGCTGTTTATTGGCTTGTTCTTCTTTATACCTGATTTCATAGTATAGGTTAGGCCTGTTAAAGGATGATTGAAAGGTAGTGGCATCGTTAATGTCCAAATTATTAAGGATGTCTAGTTGTACCCGAGGGGTAGCTGTGGCTGTAAGTGCAATAATAGGTACACGCCCTAGTTGTTGGTTGGCAACATACCTTATGTTTCTATATTCTGGTCTAAAATCATGTCCCCAATCTGAAATACAATGGGCTTCGTCTACAGCTATAAAAGATAACTTAGCCTGTTTTAAGAAAGCCAGATTATCTTCCTTGTTAAGTGTTTCAGGTGCTACATAAAGCATTTTGGTATTTCCTGATAATACCTCTTGTTTAGTTTCATTGATAACTTTTTGCGATAGAGTAGAATTTAATAATGCGGCTTTAATACCCCTTGATTGCAGCTGGTCTACTTGATCTTTCATTAAAGCTATAAGTGGAGAAATGATAATTGCCAACCCTTCTTGCATAATGGCAGGCAGCTGATAGCATAAGGATTTCCCTCCGCCTGTAGGCATGATTACAAAGGTGTTTTTGCCTTGTAATATATTCTTGATAATGGCTTCTTGGTCCTCCCTAAAATTATCATAGCCAAAAATTTCTTTTAGTTCTTTATATAATTCTGTAGTTAATTTTTCTGGCATTATCGGCTTGCTTAAATTACTTATATTTGAGGAGTTGAATAGGACATGTGTTTGCTGCCCCTTTACTGATAAATATACAGTATTTTAGTTTGAAAATGCTTGCTTATAGGTAAGAAAAATGCACTCATATATTATTTCTTTGTCTAAAACTTTCATATAAAATAATAGCCGCTGCTACAGACACATTCAAAGAACTAATGGGGCCAACCATAGGTATGGATGCTTGCACATCTACTTTGTTAAGCAGTTGTGGTTGTATGCCTTTATCTTCAGATCCTAAGAGTATAGCTGTGGGTACAGTTAGTTTGACCTGATAGATAGAAGTTTGTGTTTTTTCATGACACGCAATAACCTGTAAACCACTGTTTTGTAAGTAATTTATACTAGCTTGTAGGTTAGCCTCCCTACAAATAGGCAAGTGAGCCAAGGCACCCGCTGAAGTTTTCATAGCACCACTACCTAGCGATGCACTCCCTTGCTTAGGAAGCACTAGTGCATGAGCACCAACACATACAGCTGTTCTTACAATAGCGCCTAGGTTGCCTACATCAGTAACCCCATCTAAAATAATGATAAGAGGTAGCTCGCCTTTTTCATAGGTGTCTTGCACGATATGGCTAAGTGTAACCAAAGGCACTGGTGATAAAAGTGCTACAATACCTTGGTGATTAAGGGGTACTAGTTTATTAAGCTTAGCGACAGGGACTCGGCTACAAGGAATTTGCTTATAACGTATAGCATTAAAAATTGATTGATAATCAGCGTTTTTTGTGTCTTTATCAATAAAAATTTTATCTATGGTTTTGCCTGCTAAAATGGCTTCTAATACCGCCTTACTTCCAAAAATGGGATTTTCTTTAGACATCAATTAATAGGCTAAGATTCTCTTAGAACTCATTACTAACAGAAAGAGTCAATAAAACAATCGTGTGTTTTGTTGTTAAGAGATTTTTGAAGTATATTATTAAACATAGGTGCAAGTTACGTAATTAACAGATGTGTCACTAATTTTTTAAATAATTTGCTTGGGTTTTTATTTTGTATAATTTCTATAAGTTGCTTAACTAGCTAAATACTTTTAAAAAAAATTACCAGAAATCTATAAGTAATCCTTAACTAACTAAGTGTGTTAGCATTCGGCCGACAGCAGAGAATATTTCAAGTATTTAAGCAAGGGTGTGATGATGTAAGATTTTTATGGCAAAGTAACTCATTTAAGGTATTTTGTTAGCATGCTTTTGTATTATGGTATGATATTAATCAAGCCACTTGTTTATTATGATTTCTAATACATATATGCATATCCCCTCCATCTATGGAGTGTTTTATTAGAGTTCTTCTGAAACCTATCACTTGCCTTCACTTAAATAGGTTTATATCTAGTTTTTGTAGGGTTTTAGAAGAACTCTATTGCAAATAGCATTTATCATACTCGTCTGATTTTTCCTTCTTTTACTTCTTGCTTATAATATTAGAGATCTTCTGAAACCTAAGGAATAAGCATAAATGTATAAATTAGGGATAAAAAAAACAGAAAGATTAATGGAAAACAGTCATCTAAAAACCTTAAAGCCAGAAGAATTCCGTCGCTTAACAGGCGTAAAGGCTGAGACCTTTGCCAAAATGTTAGCTATCATACAGAAAGCCATTCAAACAAAGAAAGCTAAAGTAGGGCGGCCTAATAAACTGAGTTGTGAACAAATGTTTTTAATGACTTTAGAATATATAACCTAAGTTGCTAGTTAAGAAAAGCTTTGTTGATTTGAAAAGCTAGCAAGAACAAGAGTATTTTGATCAGAAAGCCTTGGAAGGTAACAGCATGAATCTTCCTTAAGAAAAGGCCTTTAATGCCACTAATGCTGGTCTCTATCACTTTTCGCATGCGCTCTTTGAGATAAGCCAGAGAAGGCGTATCCTTTCGATGAGCATTAGATTTACGCTGAGAATAAAGCTTAATCCTATCATCAGCCAACATATCTTCTAGATGGTAGTTAGTATAAGCCGAGTCAGCATAAAGTGCACTACCAGCAGGCATAGAAAAGGGCAGTTGGTGCAATCCTTTTACATCCGCTTGGCTGCCAGCTACTATTGAGAATTCGACCGGAATACCACAATCAGTAGTAATAAGCTGCACTTTAATGCCATAAAAGTAACGGCGCATAGAGGCTTTGTAGCCTCTGTAAGCTTCACTTTGTAATAGTTTACATCTGCTAATACGTATGTTATCGCACACAGGCACAGGAAATGAATCTAATACAAAGTCCTTACAAGTGGCTACTTGCTTGATTAAAGTGCCTATTCCTAAAAAGAGTGAAGTTATCTCTTCTCCTATAGCATGCAAGCGGCGATTGTACCTACTTTTATCGAGCATGTTAGGGATAAGCTTAGTGGAATGCATAAACGATCGAGCTTTGTCAAGATGTCCGCCAAAGTATAAGGCTGAGATGATAGCTGTTGTGAGTACTTCTGCATCCGACAACTTCCTTTTTTTATCTTCTTGATGATGTAAATACTTGAGTAAAGTATCAATAAATGAGTATATTGCTATTGATTTTTCAATCATAATGACCTCCGATTTATTGGTTTAAGACAAAAACAAGATCGGAGGTTTTTTACTCTTTGCCTTATCTATTACTAGCAACTTAGGTTATTTAAGAGAATACCGCACATACTTCCATATTTCAAAAAGTTATGGAATAAGTGAGAGTAATTGCTATTATACCATCCGTTTTATTGAAGAGGCGTTAATTAAAAGTGGTCAATTCACTTTACCAGGCCGTAAAGCATTGTTAAAAAGCGATATGGAATATGCAGTAATCTTAATAGATGCTACAGAGAGCCCCATTGAGCGGCCTAAAAAAAGCAGCGATATTACTACTCAGGTAAAAAGAAACGACATACACTAAAGACGCAACTGGTTGTCGATAAGCAAACGCGAGCCATAATATGTAGTAGTTTTTCAAATGGAAAGCGGCATGACTTTCGCTTGTTTAAGGAATCTAAGGTACATATAAGCCAGCATAGTCAAGCCATAGTAGATACAGGCTATCAAGGGTTAAAGAGGCTACATGACAAATCGCTTATGCCTAAAAAACGCAGTAAAAAGCATTCTTTGACCAAAGCCGATAAGAGGAGTAATCAGCAATTAGCCAGCCAAAGGGTGCTTAGCGAGCATATAATTGGTATGCTCAAGCGGTTTAAAATTTTAGCGGAGCGTTACAGAAATAGGAGAAAAAGATTTGGGCTACGCTTTAATCTTATTGCTGGAATTTATAACTATGAACTTTTATGTTAAGTTTCGGAAGAACTCTAATGCCACATTGTAGTATCATTTTTAATCAAATCAAACTTATGGCATACATATGTAAGATCTACTTTATAGCCTTTTAAGTTGTTGTTAAACTTTTTGTTAATTATTTAGCAATAGCTTTGCTTTTGGCTAAGCACTAAATTAACGATATGCTTGGATAGCTTTAAACATTTCTTCTCGCTTGTAAGGTTTAGTTAGATAATTATTCATGCCAGCCTGCTTAGCTTTTTCGCCATAAACTTCTTCTGCATAAGCTGATAAGCCAATAATAGGTATGGAAGGTACGCCTAATTGCTTTTCTTTTTTACGAATCCATCCAGTCGCTTCTATACCACCCATCACAGGCATTTCTAAATCCATCAAAATGAGATCGAATGCTGTCAGATTCCATTGTTCGGGCATTTCAACTTCCTCGAGTGCTCCGATAGCTTCGATTGCTTTTTGTCCGTTGTCAGCTACCGTACATGTGTAGCCTGCCGCTTCTAATTGCCTACGTAGAATTTTTTGATTCACTATATTATCTTCGACCACGAGAATATGCTTGGCTACAGGGGGTAAGAGAGGTAAAGTAGAAGGTGTTTTTCGATTAATCAACGGGCTTATTTTTTCTTCTATACCCACTATCTCACAAGTTAAATGGATGGCAAACACAGAACCTTGTCCTTTTACACTATCCACTTGAATAGTACCACCCATCAAATCAAGTAATTTTTTGCTAATGGCAAGCCCTAAACCAGAACCTTCATATTGAGAAGAAAGGGGTCGTGAAAACTGCTGAAATAAACGCGATTGCTCTTCAGGTGTCATACCAGTACCCGTATCTTCTACGCAGATAGCTACTTGCACGTGGCTTGAATCAACTGACTGGATTTGTAAGCTGACTTTTATATACCCTTTTTCAGTAAACTTAATGGCATTGGAAATTAAGTTAATTAAAACTATTTTGAAACGTTCAGGATCTCCCTTGATGGCAATCGCCTGTTCAGGCAAGTCTACAATTAAGTCAAGCTGCTTGGTCTTTAATTGAGGCGTAAAGAGAGTAATAATGTCTTTAATGATTGCCTTGGGTTTAAACGGTTCAAAAATTAGCTCCTCTTTGCCTGCTTCTAATCTTGACAAACTAAGCACACCGTTAATAACTGCTATCTGATGATTGACACAATGCTTAATGGTTTTTATATCCTCTTCCAGCGTTTGCACAAGCTCTTCTAACGCCGGCTTAGGTAAGCTTTTCTTGTATGCTTTGAGTGAAGCTAGCTTTTCTTCCATAAAACTTACTGTATTAGAAATACCACTCATAGGATTGCGAATTTCATGGCAAACCGTATCAATAAACCATCTCTGTTCTTCGCTGTGACGTTCAGCCTCATCTGCGCGTTGACGTTGTGCTTCTTCTGCTTGCTCGAGGGCCTCAAGCCATTCTTGCTCTAGCTGTTTGTGCTGTGTTATGTCTAAACATACACCTACCATTTTAATTGGCTTACCATCTTTATCCCGGTAAACATGGCCATGTGCTACAATTACATGCTGGCTGCCATCTGGCCAAATCACCCGATATTCCATATCATACGGGATATCTTGCTCAAGGCAACGCTTAACACACTGATTAAGTCGCTCTCGATCTTCAGGATGCACACATTCCACAACTGCTGCATACGTACCTTTAAATGTATCGGGTGTTAAACCAAACAACGCACAATTGGTTGTATCCCACGTGACCTTATCCGTGTCAATCCACCAATTCCATGTACCCGCTTGGGAGGCTTCTAATGCCAGTTTTAAATCATGGGTTACCGCATGCAACGATTCCTCAGCTATTAGCCTACGAGCAGATTGCTCGGCTAATTGCTGAGTTAGTACAAGTTGCCTGGCAACATAACGGGCATTTTCTAAGGAAATCTCCATTTGAGCTGTTAAAATTAGCACTGTTTGTACCTGCTCGGGCATAAAGGCATGGGTCATCAGGTTGTTTTCTACATACAAGATGGCTTGAAGCTCCTTATGCTTGAGGAGCGGGACACATAAAATGGATTTTGCTTGCGTTCGGTTGATATATAGGTCAGTCTTAAATTGTTCATGCGTCGTGGCATGGTCCACCACGATCGGTTGTTGCATTCTTTTGACATACTGAATGACCGTGTGCGCACCATTGGCCCAGTCGGCGAGTGGTATTTTCTGTAGGGTAGTGATCGTACCATCGATCGCATATTCTGCTTGTACAAAAATAGTGTCGTCTGCTTCAACAAATAATACTGCGCCTTGCTGAGCCCCGGCATTTTCAATAATAATTTGCATCATGCTACGCAGGAGCTTGGTCAGTTCGATCTCACTGGAAATTGCATAGGAAGCTTTTAAAATACTGGATAGGTCTAAATACTGTAAGGTATTGCCATTGAGCGTGGTTTCCTGGTTGACCACTAACTGACTTAAGCCAGGTGGGGTTAAAGCTTTTAATAAATCTGCATATTGCGCTTTAAATCGCATTAATTTATGCTTAGCTCCCCACTGTTTATAGCCATTAAAGGTGATATACAGGTAACTTTGTGCACATACAGATCTGCCTCTGGCTAGCCAATATTTAGCAGCCAGCTTGGCTGCCAACGCTTGTTCTTGAATGAAACCATGCTGCCCTGCTAACTCGATAACCTGGTCATAATATTCTTCAGCCTGTTCATAGTGGCCTTTAAGTCGCGCCAATTCGGCTTCAACTAAAAGGTACTTATGAGCAAAATTCTCTGGACAACTGGCCTGCCAGCGTTGCATCTGTTGCTGATTTTGGATTACTTGCTCGAGATAAGCTTGCTGATCTTCAATAGAAGCCGTTGGATAGAGTGCTAAATAAATTAAAGAATGATACCAATTAAAAATTGCTGTGATATAGTGACCAGTAATAACAATTAAATGTTTCTTTGCTAATGCTAAATTGTCGAGTGCTTGTTTAAAGTCGTCATACAGATAAAAAGTCTGAGCTTTGAAAATATAGTAAAAGCATAAGGCAAAAAAGCTGTTTGTTTGTTGGCAACCTTCTTCAAATTTGGCTTCATCAATAGTGTCAGTATCAAAATTCCATTCATCTGGTGTATCACCCCTTAAATTAGCTAACACCCTCTGTACAGATTGAATGATATTAGCTGTCATTTGATTTTTCGTGTTTTGTGCAAATTGCAGTAACGGCAACACTTCTTGTTGAACCTTGGCTAAGGAGATACCTAGATAAGGTAGGGTTTGGGCTGTTAGATTCGCACAGTAACCGGCAAATTCGAGTTCACCGCAAGCTAGACATGATTTATAAGCAGCCGCCAATAAAGCTGGTAACTGTTGAATAGACTTTGACCAGGGGTAAATAAAACCTAACATAATCATTGAACTTTGACAGTGTTGGACAGGTAATTGAAGTTTTTCTGCCAGCTGAAGGGCTAAGTTGCCAAATTGATAGCCTAAGGCATATTCTTCAAACCTAGCACAAAGCAAGTGTCCATATGCTGCATAACTATGGCAAGATTCGGGCGTGTGTCCATAGTTTAACGACAGATTGATTGATATCAGCGCAATAGCAGGATATAGCTCTGATCCAGTTAAGTAAGCCGCGCTATAGAGGCTTTCTAAAATTTTAAAGAGAGCTTGCTTCTCAGGCTTAACAACGAGTGGCGCATCGAGTAGAGAAGAAAATGATATACCAGCCAGCCTTTGCCTAAGCAAGGGCATTTCACGCTGGAGGAATTCTGTTAAATTATCTAAAGGTAAACTACTACCCAGTAATTGTAATGCTTGCTGACCAATGGTAATGGCCTCGTGATAATGGACTTGAAATGTCTTTTGAATGATCAGTAAACGAAAAATATCGACTTTATCCAAATTGGATTGCAACCAAGGCTGCATGTCTTTTATTAGAACTTCTGAAGTCTCAAAATGACCGCTTAAATATTCTATTTCGGCTAATTCTTTATGGAAGGTAAAGGCCAGTGGATAATCGGTTTTCCAGAGTGTTTCTATGTCAATCCAGTCCCGACTGACATATAGGTAATCTAACGCTGATGTATAAGCCGTGGCTTTTTTGGCTTTTTGCGCTGCTTTTAGGTTTAAGCGTGCAATCCGCAAGCGCTCTTTAGGCTCAGTGACGAGCAAGCGGCTGCGATTAAACTGGGCAACAATATCCAATAGCAAAGTCTCTTCACTAGTAGGGTTGGCTAGTAATCGTTGTCCAATCGTTAAATGCGTATGGGCTCTTTCTTCTTCTGCTATTAAATGATAGGCTGCCTCTTGCACCCGGTCATGGGCAAAGTATACTTCATGGTCGACCTGAATCAAAATGCCACTATTTAGGGCCGGTTGTAAGGTCTTCTCCACCTCTTCATGTGAACAAGCCATTGCCGTTTGCAAGGTACTTAATGCCAGACGATGACTTATACAGCTGGCTACACTTAATGCTTTTTGGGTAGTCACAGGCAGCTGGCGAATTTGGTAAGTCATCAGGGTAATGACATTCTCAGTTGCCGGATGCTGGTAGATTTTAGCAAGCTCCCATTTCCAGTGGGTTTGCGGAGAAAAGGTTAACAACCGCTGGTCATATAGCGATTGTAAAAATAATTTCACAAAAAAGGGGTTCCCGGCTGTTTTTTGAAAAATCAGTTCAACTAGTGGCTGAATGTCTATTAAGGGTTTATGTAAACTATCGGCAATCCACTGATACAAACTGGCCAGTGACAATGGTGCAAGCGGGAGTTTTTGGATGGTGATCTGTGCTTCTTGTAAGGTAGTGATAGCCTGTAAAGCTGGATGGGAAGGGGTGATTTCAGTGTCCCGATAAGCACCTATCCACAGCAGATGGCCGATGTTAGGTTGTTGCAGTAAATAGGTCATCAACTCTAAACTAGCTTGATCGGCCCACTGTAAGTCATCTAAGAAAATCACTAAGGGATGGGACGTGGTGGCACAAATCTTAATAAACTCCTGGAAAATCCAGTTAAATACATTCTTGGCCTGATTAATGTCGGTAATGGATGTATCTGGTTGTTCCCCGATCAGTAAGGCTAAGGCAGGAATGACCTTGGTAAGGAATGGCGCCTGTGCCCCTAATGTCACCAGCAGCCGAGTCTTCCATTGGGTAATACGGATTTCGTCTTCGCTTAGCCATTGCTGGATGAGGCTGTTAAAGGCCTGGGTCAAGGCACTATATGCTACATTTTTATTTAACTGATCGAATTTACCGGTTATAAAATATCCTTGCTTTAAGGCAATCGGCTTTTGGATCTCCTGGATCAGGATCGTCTTACCTACCCCGGGTTGGCCGGTGACCATCAACCCTTCCCGCTTCCCCTCCCTGACACGTTCAAAAGCATCTAGTAAGGTCTTGATTTCGCTTTCTCGGCCGTATAATTGTTGGGATAAGGTGAGTTTATTGGAAAAATCCTGTTGACCTAGCACAAACTCAGGAATGGTGCCAGTCTCTTTTAAGTTTGGCAGGCAGAATCTTAAATCATGTAGAATCCCTTCACAACTTTGATACCGGTTCTCCGCTTCTTTATCCAGTAATTTCATCACCATCTGGGATAAGGGTAGCGCAATCGTGGGTTTACGGTGGTGAGGGGGTATGGGCTGTTTGGCTAAGTGCTGATGAATGAGTCCCAGTGCATCTTTTGCTGTAAAGGGTGGTTCGCCACAGAGCAACTGATAAAAGGTAATACCTAATGAATAAAAATCCGTACGGTAATCAACACTACGGTTAACCCGCCCTGTTTGCTCAGGTGAAATATAGGCCAAGGTACCTGTCCGCCTAGGCATAGCTGTTCTCTTTTCTTCTCGTAAGGTAGAAGCACAGTTAAAGTCAGTGATTTTGATAGCTTTTGTTGTTGGCTCAATAACGATATTGCTAGGTTTAAGATCATTATGAATGATGTTGGCATCATGAATGGCCTGTAAGCCTTGAACAATTTGAAGCGCGATTTCTATAAAATCACGGTTAGAAAAACCTTCTCGTGGAACGATAGTACTCAACTCTACGGCCTGGTCATCTTCCATGACTACTGCTATACCATAAGCCGGATCTTGCTTGAGTTCCAAATAGCGAACCACATAGGGCGAATGGACCTGCTGGCCCAATTCAAACTCACGAAGAAAGCGTTGGGCTTTTTTCTCAGTTATCACTTTTTGGGCGCTGACTTTAATTACGACTGGATGATTATCTGCAAGGCATATTGCACGATAAATGCTCGAAAAAGTCCCTATATGTAAAGAAGTATGCAATTTATAACCAGGTATAGCGGGCGTACTGATAACCTTAGATATACTGTTAGCCTTAGTTTTACCTCCTCCTTTTAATCCCACACTGCCTATGTACACATAACCAGGCTGTTTATTCTTAGGTAAATTTACATGGATAAGCCTAGTTTGTTGTAATTCATTCGAGCTGGCTACTTGTAGTAGATCTGTACCTGCTGCTATATAAACGGGCAGATGATGTGTTCTACTCAAGCTACCATAATTTTCTATTACTTCTGCTTTCCATAGACCTAGCTCTTTGTAAAATCTAAGTTGATATCTATCTTTGGTTATAATTTCTTTTTCTAATAATGCCTGCTTTAGCTTTGTTACTCTCAATTGGCTATGTTGCTGCTTCTTAGCTACTATGTCCTGTTTAGTTGTCCTGGTCTTAGTAGTAGGCTGCTTTGACTGGTATTTTATAGGATAACGCTGGTTATGCCTGGTAGAAATAGAAAGGTAATTGTTAAGATTGCTCGATGGGAGTTCTTGAATGGGAGCGGATTTGCCTGCTTGTCTAACTGCTGATATTTCTGCAAAATGAGCTGCTGAAATAATCATGTCTGTTCCCTTCTCAAGGCTATTATAAAAGCAATCTAGATCTGGGTGATTGGTAATTTTCTTGCTTAAATTTGATGGTACTCTTTCTGGCTTGCTTACTTGTTGAGTTATAGGTATTTGTTTTTTCTTACCAGGAATAATAGGGTTTTGTAGTTTAGAACAGCTTTGAAAGATGAAACTTGCTAGAAAAATACAGCGCCTAAATAGCTGGACAAAATTATGATTCTTCTTCACGGCTATCTGAGTTTAAGAGCCAATGGTGAAGCATGATAGGGTATAAATAGCTTATGTGCAAGCATAAGCATTTGCATTATCAAGGAATGATGTAAAACCTTTTTGTCTTTCCTTCGATAAAAACATATAGAAATTTTTAGAAGTATCAGTAGATACGGATGAACATAAACATAAATTTAAGGGTGTGCTACACTTCTAAGTTTCGGGAAGTTCTCTAATAATAGTCGGGGCTGTTGAAAAAGTAATTAAGAGTTTTAAATTAAGGTCATAGCTTAATTGAAGAGTATATGTTATGGCAGAACAAAAATACTAATTATAGCAGGAGCCCAGTAGATGATAATCACTTGCTTTCCAAGATTAATAAGTATATAGATCTCTCCTTTACCCATCAGTTAGTTATATCCTCTTATAATAGCAAGTATGTGCGTCCCTCGATAGACCCAGAGATTTTCTTTAGGATGCTGCTGATTAGCTATTTTCTGATAGAAGGTTATGTCAGGAAGTACGCTACAATGTGGCTTATAGGTGGTTTTGTAAGCTTGAGTTAGAAGACAAGGTGCCTGATCACTCTTACTTAAGTAAAACAAGAAACAGATTTGGTGAAAGAATATTTGAAGCGCTCTTTACTACTATACTGAATTTGTGTCGAAAGCATGGCTTATTGGGGTCTAATATTATGATGACAGATAGCACATTAATTAAAGCTAATGCATCACTAAATTCATTAACTCCTATCGAAGCTAAAGCAGCAGTTGATGAGAAAGCAGCAAGAAAAGCTGCTATAAATAAACTTGGACCTCCTGTCAGTAGGAGTATAAGCAACAGCACTCATATTAGTAAAACAGATAAAGACGTAAGCCTGGCTCAAAAGGAAGGCAGTCCTCGGGAGTTGAAATATAAAGTTCACAACTCTATTGATGCAACAAGCAGAGTAATAATTGATACAAAGGTTACAACGGGCAAGACCCACGAATGTGGTGTATATGGTGTATATATAGAGAGAATCAAGTATATTATTCAAAAGCACAAGCTAAACATAAAAGAAGTTGTAGCAGACAGGGGTTACGGTTCAAGAGAGATAATAGAGACTTTACAGAAAGAAGTTATAGTAAGCTATATACCACTCTTTAGTACTAAGAGTGGTAGGACCATACAGGAAGCTTACAGCGCTGGGTTTGTCTATCAAAAAGAACAGGATCGCTTTATATATCCTGAAGACCAGTATTTGAACCCTTATGGCTTTCTGAATGGGGAGAGTAAATATTACAGGTCAAAATCATCCATTTGTGCTATATGCAAGCAAAAAGATGCTTGTATTGCTTCAGCTAAGAAAAGCAGGCCATTCACAAAATATCTTATTAGAAGCATACATCAAGAGTTGTTTGATAAGACTTTTGAAGCTATGCAAGAGTCGGCATTGATTGGTAAGCTTAAAGAAAGGATGTGGAAAATAGAAGGTATTTTCGCTGAAGCTAAGCAGTTACATGGGTTAGGTAAAGCTCGTTATAGGAGGTTGGAAAGAGTGCAAATACAAGCATATATGGTAGCTGTTGTACAAAATATTAAAAGAATAATTAAGCAGCTTTTTTATGTCTTTCTTTATTTTCTTAACATGCTTAATAAAATATTTTTAACATATACTTTTTCAACAGCCCCAGTCTTCTTGCATACCTCTAAATACATTAGACCCGCTGCGAAACAACTGCCGTAAAAAAACAGAGGAGCATTTTGCACAATTCAGAAAATATAAAAAATAAGAATAGACGTTTAAAGTATAAAAAACGCAGGTTGAATTTTTATAAATAATAAATTTAACTCTCAAAAATCTAATGTTTTTATCGATCTTCTGTTTCGCAGCGGGTCTACTAAATAATTTATACAATAATTTGAATTTATGAGGCAAGATGCTGGCTGTGCAAGATTTTTTATGGCAAAAGAAAGATTTTTGGTAAATTTTCTTAATACTTATCTTTTCTCTATTTCAAACTAGGCCTACTTGTTTATGTACACAGGTTCTTTGGTATTGCATAAATTGGAGGTCATTATGGTTAAAAGGTCAATAGCAGTATAAGTATTTATTGATGGGTTACTCCAATATTTACGCCATAAAGAAGATAAAAAAAGAAAAGTATCAGATACACAAGCATTACACCATCATAGTGGCTTTATGCTTAGGTGAGCATATTGACGAGGTAAAAATCATTTATGTGTGCTAGTACGCTTATACCTAATATGTGTGATAGGGGTAGTTACAATTATACATAGCATGCTATAGGAGAACAGATAATTTCATAAGTAGGGACGCTTACTAAGCAAGTAGCCAGCTGTAAGGTTAAGTTTTGGTTTCTTATCTGAAAGGATACAAAAAATAGTAGTGACCACCACTATCAGCGGTATCAAAAGTCTCTTTTCTCAAGCAAGATTTATACTGTAATCTTAAGGAGTTTTCTTATTAAAACGTTCTTGTTTTTTTACCGGCTTTTTAAATTAATAAAGCTAATAAAGCTAATAAAGCTAATAAAGCTAATAAAGCTAATAAAGCTAATAAAGCTAATAAAGCTAATAAAGCTAATAAAGCTTTATTTTAACTAGCAACCTTTTTTAAATAAGAATTACAGTAGGAGGGTTAACTTATCACAATTCAATTAAAGTAACGCCACTCCCACCTGGAAGATTATGATTTGTAGTTACCTTGGTTACTAACTCGTTTGTTTTAAGATAGTTATGCACTTGTTCACGTAATACTCCTTTACCTTTTCCATGTATTATCCGTAAATACCTATGTCCTGCTAGCAATGCTTGGTCTATCCATTTATCTAAGATATGAAGTGCTCCACTGACACACAAGCCATGCAAATCTAACTCAGGTTGAAAAGCTATAAATTTATGCATATCTAGGGTATTAGTTTTAGTAGATGCAACAGAAGATGTTAAAGAAATAGCTTTTAAAGTAGAATAGTTTTTGGGAAGATGTTTAACCTCTTGTAAAGGTAACCTTAAAGTAACATAATCAAATTTTATAATAGCTTGCCCTTTATCCACAGCTATTATTTCACCTATTTTATCTGTATGCAACAGTTGTACATGATCTCCTTTAGAAAACTCTGCACTTAGATACATATAAATTTATTTCTCTATGATTTCTTCTCTCAAAAGTTTTTCCAACCTAACAATCAGCTGGTCATATAGCCACTGTAAACGTATTGGGTTATTTAAATACTCTATATAGCTTTCTTGTAGAGTTACTGCATCAGTAGCATGTGTTTCATAAATAAGTTGTGCCTGTTCTTGGAATAGGTTATCTATTTCTGTTTGTTTATTATCTTCAGAAGTATATAACATGGCTTTTGCCAGTTCTAAGTCTGCTAATATTTCAATTAACTGATCCTGTGTTAATATGCTTGACTGGATATGAGCTAAATTCTGACTAATTAACCCACATGCCATTACAAGTGCTAAAATCTTTTTCATGACGCTTTTTTACAAAAATACAATTAATATATAATATACAAGTTGTATTTATATAATGAGCATTATTTTTACTAGATTACATATATTATAAACCTATGCTTAAAGAATAAAAGTTGTTTTGAAAAAGGCTAGTAAGCTAGAGATTTTTTAAACTTTAAAATACTTATAGATTAAGAGTTTTAAATTATCTTCCTGATTTTACAAATGAGTATGGTAGTAATCCTATCGTTTTTTTGTTTAGTAAAGCATCATATAACAAAATAGAATATTAAAAGGTCCATTCTGTAAACCATGTATCAACCTGTTATTTCTGTTAAGGACAAACGTTTTAGTGTTTATCGCCTTGGCCAATACTATTTACTTATTAGCATAGGTAGCAAGAGGCTAAGAATCTCATGTGTTGACCAGGCTTCGAGCCGCTGCTTACTGATGGAGGCTTATCAAATGGATGCCGATAATTCTATACAATATCTCACCATACTTCAACAGCTTTTTAGAGAACATCCTTTTATTGCTACTTCAGCATGGAAAAAGGTTGTCTTATGTTTTGAAAATCAACAATATACATTAGTGCCTAGTGCTTTATTTCAAGAAAATAATAGTGCTGATTATCTAAAGCTTGCGGTTGATATAGCTGACCAAGCTGTTAAACATTGTATACATACCGACTTAGGCTTAGCAGTTGTCTTTGCTGTAGACGAAAGTATTGCCAATTGGCTGCAAAAGGGATATACACCAGAACATTGCTGTATTATACACCAGGCTAACAGTCTTATAGCAGGTACAGCAGCCTATATACAGGCTAAAAAATTATATGCAGAAGCTAAGGTCTTTGTGTTGGCTGAGACAGGGCATATGCATATTACAGTAGTAGAAAAATCTCAATTGTTATATTATAATAGATTTGCGTATAATTCTAGTGATGAGTTTCTTCAATATATTTTAATTGTCATGTATACGCTTGCACTTAACCCAGGTGTTCATGAGGTAATTTTGGCAGGTAGTGTGGTTAAGGATTCATTAGTTCACAAGAAGATGCGCAACTATATCCGACATATTTCTTTTAGTGAAAAGCCTCCTTATCTAAAATTTAGCTGGTCATTTAAAAAGGATTTAATTATTAATTATTTTGACTTAGTTAACTTTTATCCAGCTACTAATTACCTTAATAATCTAAAGTTCTCGTAAGTTTTATATGATTCTGATATGCTTGCAATAGTAGTCTAATGCTTGCGTATGTATTTTCTAAAATTGGTGTAAGTTGATTGATATCTATCCATGCCACACGGTCTATAGCTTCTTCTTTTTGAGGGGCCATATGCGTATCATCAATACAATTCATAGTATACCAAGTCGTTTCTTTGAGTACATTTACTCGATTTACTTGAAAAGCGTGCCAAGTAGTATAAAACTTGGCTGTGGCTACCGCCCTCACTCCACATTCTTCATGTACCTCACGTATAGCAGCATTGATGGTTGCTTCTCCCGCTTCAATTCTACCCTTTGGAAGGTCCCAGGTATGTGCTCTATAGATCATTAAAAGCTGATTTCCTTTTGTTACTATACCTCCTGCAGCATTGATAATCTTGAAATATTGCTGAAGTAATGGAAATACATCATCCTTAGTATTTAATAGAATGGTTATACTTGTAGGTTTATTAGAAGAAATTTGGGAAATTTCAATTAGTAATTGTCCCAGTCTTTCTGGTTCAACTTGTATGAGAATATGCCTTGTAAGTATGGAAGTTGATAATATATGTGGCCGATAATTATAGGCGTGTTCATAAGATCTTCCCATATTTACCAAGTCTAGATGTTTAAGAATACGAATAAGTATATTGTGTATAAAAAATAGTTGCATGTTTATTAATTAGGTATAAGTTATTTTATAGAATGAGCTATTGAATACGTATAAGTTGTATGGATACTTGGCTGGCAAGATTTGTAAGCAGGCAATACAATGTGTATTTTCGAGTGCTGACATACAATTTATAGAATATAGATTCTCAAATTTAAACAATTATGACAATTTATCACCATGACACAGATTCGTTGGTGATTATACCCACTTACAATGAAGTAGAAAATATAGCATTACTTATAGACGCTATTTTTGCAACTTCTCCTACGTTCCATATCCTTGTTGTTGATGATGCTTCTCCAGATGGTACAGGAGATGTTGTGGCTGGGCTACAATCGCAATATAATGGTAAATTACATTTACTTAGCAGACCTCAAAAGGCAGGCTTAGGCACAGCATATATAGCAGGATTTAAATTCGCACTAGCAAATAGTTATCAATACATACTGACCATGGATGCAGACTTCTCACATCCAATTGATAAGCTTCAAGTTTTATATGAAACCTGCAATCAACAAGAATATGATGTAACAATTGGCTCTCGGTATGTGAATGGAGTTAATGTAGTAAACTGGCCCATGGGAAGGGTGCTTTTATCCTATATTGCTAATTGGATAGCACGTTATATAACGGGACTACCTATCATGGACCTTACAGCTGGGTATCAGTGTTATAAAAGAGCAGTACTAGAAACGATTGATTTAGGATCCATCAAGTCGATTGGCTATAGTTTCCAGGTGGAGATGAAATTTTTAGCCTATCAGTATGGTTTTAAACTTAAAGAAATTCCTATTGTATTTACCAATCGAATAAGAGGATCTTCTAAGATGTCTCATCATATTATTCTTGAAGCTTTCTTTAGAATTATAAAGTTAAAAGTAAGTAGCTTATTTAAAAGCTTCCATCGTACACTGCTATAGAATAGACTTTAATGTAAATTAGTGTCTACGCATACTTATGGTATGTTTTTTTAAAGCTAAGATAAAGTTATATGCTACAAAAACTAATCAAACATATTAATGTAATAACGCTTGTCCTAGTGTTAGCTGCCTATACGCGATGCCATCATAAGGAAAATACTGCTACCACACGGATTGTTCCTACACCTATTCCTATTACTCAGCAAATGGTACAATTAGCTACAGATAAAAATCAAATTCTGTTAGCCGATATACTTCAAAGTTTACAGCATGACCGAATGGCTATTGTTATGGATTCTCATGGTGCTGATGTAAGACATTTTTATGCTTCTGTGTTATACCAAGCTTTGATAATAAAAAACTTACCAATCGTACATGCCCTCATATCAAATGGCATTGATATTAATGTGGCTGATTGTAGTAAATACACAGCATTACATTGGTCGATTGTATGGAAAGATTTAGTCCTTTGCCAATTTTTATTAAGCCAAGGTCAACTAGATATAAATTGCGCAAATGAAGATGGTAATACACCATTACATTTAGCGATTTTGGAAGACTGTATTGATATTGCCAAGTCCATTACATCACATCAAAGAGTTAATATTAATGCTGTTAATAATGCTGGTTTTACTGCATTACAACTAGCTACTTTACGTAATAATCTGCAGATGGCTGAATTACTATTAGAAAAATCAGCTACGGATGTTAATATGCAGAATGTTGTAAATGGTCGTACTGCTTTACATTTAGCATTCGATTGGTACAGTATACCTATGGTAGATATATTACTAGATAGGCCAGATATTAATGTGAATCTTAAAGATAATAATGATTGTACTCCTCTTCATTTGTCAACGCTTAATGGTTACTATGACGTACTTATAAAACTTTTAGATAAAGAAGCTGAAGTTAATGTGCCAGACCATAAAGGTGATACACCAGCACACGTAGCTGCTAGCGGAGGGTATGTTAAGATACTTAAAGAGTTGAAAAATAGGGGTGCTCGCTTAGATCTACCTAACAAGCGTGGTTATACTCCCCTTCATTTAGCTGCATTGAATAAACATTATAAGATAGTAAAATGTATGCTACAGGTAGCGCCAAAACTGAATATAACCATAGATGTAAACGTACGTGACAATGAAGGAAATACTCCTTTGCATTTGGCGACAAAAAAAGGAGATATGGACATAGTTATGGAATTAAGAACAAGAGGTACTGATATAAACTTATGTAATAAACAGGGGCATACACCCTTTCATTTGGCAATACTTAATGAAAATTATGAAGTAGCTAGAGTGCTTTTACCAGAATTAAACATAACAGCAAATGCACAAGATAAAGAGGGTAATACACCGTTACATATAGCTGTTAGTAAAGGATATCCCAGTATAGTTGCCGATCTAATCCTTATGGGAGCGAGAATAGACATTCCGAATAAAAATGGACATATTCCACTACATTTGTCAGTATTTAATGGTCATTATGAAGTTTTTAAAGAACTTATAAGGGCAGGATCTTTAAAGTTTGCAAACTTTAAAGATAATAAAGGTAATACACCATTGCATTTAGCTGCCAGTGGAGGGTTCTGGAAAATAGTTCTGGAATTGATAGAGGCAGGTGTTAACACAACTTTTGTAAATAAAAATGGTTATACCTTTTTGCATCTGGCATTACTCAATGGCCATTATCAACTAGTTAAGAAATTTTTCCAGGCAAGAGATAAAAAAATACATATAGATACGCAAGATAATACTGGCAATACGTTATTGCATTTAGCTGCTAGAAGAGGGTATATGAAAGTGATTTTGCAGTTAGGTGGCATAGGTGCTAACCTAGAGCTGCTCAATAAAGATGGCCGTACACCACTACATTTGGCAGTACTTAAGGATCATCATCAGATAGTAAAAACGTTCTTGCACTCAGCACCCGAATTAAATATTGATTTACAAGACTTTAAAGGCAATACACCATTGCATTTAGCGGCTAGTAAAGGTTATGAGGACATAGTTGTTGAGTTAATAGGTAAAGGTGCTAATTTGAATCTAGTCAATAATTATGGACATACGCCCCTTCACTTGGCAGTTTTAAAAGGGCATCATCAAGTAGTTAAGATGCTTTTGCTGGCAGAGGCTGATACAAATGTTCGGGATGAAGTGGGTAATACGCCATTACATTGGGCAGCTGATGCAGGGTATGCTTGTATAATCTCTGCATTAAGAGTTAAAGGTGCTAAACTCAACCTTGGTAACGATGATGGTCAAACACCTCTCCATTTAGCTGTGGTTAGTGGTCATGATTCAGCAGTTGAAGAAATTTTGCGAACAGGAGCCGATGTAGATGCACAGGATGATGAAGGTAATACACCGTTGCATTTAGCAGTTATTAATGGATATTGGCACATAGCTTCAAAGTTAAGGGCTAACGGTGCTAAACTTACTCTTAAGAATAAAAGCCGTAAAATGCCTCTACAAGTGGCAAAAGAGTATAGTAAATTGTTATAGTTACATAGGTACTAATTGAGCCCTAACTTAATAAGTGGCAGCTTTGTTGGTCAAATCGACTGCTGGGGATAAAGGAATTAAATACCTTAAACAATATAGAGAAAGATATCAATTGAAAAACTAAGAGAACTAGTGCTATTTCATGAGTTACTAAAATACTTCTTTAAAAATACTCAATATCACTATAGACCAGGTAAACTGAAAAACCACTTCATTGCTCGTTTCAGAGTAATTAGGTATTACTACTTATCACATAAATTATGTGAACTTGAGCAGTTTACTAACTGTGGCTTCTCTACAATTTGAAAACTCTACAAGCTGCCGAGATCTGAAACAAATATAGAAGGAAGCTTCAAGTAAAATATTCTTGAATAATTGAGTTGATTACAAATGGAAAATTATATAATAGGTTCACCGATCTACATATTATGCTTTAATGGTTTAAAAAATATAAGAATGCTTATAATTAAATTGAAGTGCTTTATTGGTACTATCAAAGGTGATTGTAGATTTAGAAAATATTAATTAAAAAATATATGCTGCAAAGATTTATTAAGCATATTAATAATATGATAGGATTATTGATGGTGTTAGCTACATTTTCTCATTGTGATGGCAAGCATAAAAGAAATGTAGATGAAAAGGTAATTCTATCTACCCCTATTACAGCAGAAATGATACAGTTGGCTAGCGATACAAGAAGATCTACATTATTGAGAGCGCTCCAGTTACTTCAAGATGACTCAATGCATGCTGTTAAAAACTCAAATAGTACGGATATAGTACAACTTTATTCTGATGCTTTGCAGCAAGCCATATCTTTAGGCCACCTGCCTATAATACAAGCTTTACTATACCATCAAATTAATATTAGTACACTTGCTCAAAATAGATTTTCTCCTTTACACTATGCAGTTTTTCAGAAAAATGAAGCGGTTTTTCAATTATTAATCAATCAAGATCATATTAATATAAATTTGCGTGATGCACAAGGTAATACTCCTTTACATTCAGCAGTTTTAAAAGGCTGTTTTAATATGGTTGAAATACTATTGTTACGAGAAGAAGTTGATGTAAATTCTGTCAATAATAGCGGCTCTACTGTTTTGCACTTGGCTACTTCACGGGGTAATGTAAAGACCATCAAACGACTACTAAGCTGTTTGGCTCTTGATATCAATATACAAGATATAGAAGACCAGAGTCCTTTACACTTAGCGATTGACTGGGGAGATATAGCAATCTTAGATGCGTTATTAGTTAGAAAGGACTTTCAGCTAAATTTGAGAGATAATAAGGGTCATACGCCCCTTCATTTAGCAGTACTTAAGGGTGATGGTGAAAAGGTTACACGACTTTTACAGGAGAGTGAGATAGATGTGAATATACAAGACAATCATGGTAACACACCATTGCATTTAGCAACTAAAAAAGGTTATTGGTCAATAACTGCCGCATTAAGGGATAGAGGTGCTAAATTAAGCCTTAAAAATAAGGAAGGTAAGATACCTGCACAAATGGCCCCTAACTTTAAAAATTATTCAAGGTATAATTAATCATCTTAAGCTGTTATGTAAACAGTTAGTGCAATAGTAGGCTACTTTACCAGTTTTATTATAAAATTAGGTTAACTATTTAATGTATTTTGGCTAGCAGCTGTTGTTAAAGCAAGTTGGTATAGCATTCTACTACCTACCTGTGCATCTAAGTCAAACTGTTCTCCAGGAGAAACTTCACATAAATCAAAACCAATAACTTTCTTCCCAGCATTTACTAAACATTTAAACAAATAGCATACTTCATCAAATCCTAGACCGCCTGGCACGGGAGTCCCTGTGCTAGGACATAAACTTGCATCTAAACTATCTATATCGAAACTGATATAGATATGTTCTGGTAGTGCATCTATTATTTTTTTACAGCTTGTATCCCAGGTAATTCCTTGAAACTTTTCTGCTTTTAGCGTGTCATTTAAAAAGGTTATAATACGTCCTTTTGAACTATCAATTACTTGTGCTTCCTCTTTTGTATAGTCACGCAAGCCTATTTGTACTACTGTTTCAACTTGGGGTAATTTTAATACATTATGCATTAATGAAGCATGAGAATAAGTAAATCCTTGGTACGCCTTATGTAACGTAGCATGAGCATTGAGGTGGAGCATACCAAAATTTGAATATTTTTCTGTCAATGCTTCTACAAGCCCTAATGCTACAATGTGTTCACCGCCTACTACTGACACGATTTTGCCTTTGTTTAAATAGTTTAAGGCTTTATTTTTTAACTCATCTAAAAAAAGTCGTGTGTGTGAATTAATTTTTTGTAAGATACTTTTAGGCATCGTAGTATATTGAATTCCTAACTCTAATGCATGAATATATCCAGCCGTATCATGCCTGAGCGTATCACTTAATATTTTCCAGTCATGGGGGATCGGTAACATAGCTATAGATATTTGATCTATATTAGGAAATCTAGGAGAATAAAGGCCTAGTTGATAAGAAGCTTTTAAAATGGTTTCAGGCCCTAATGCTGTACCTGATCTTGTAGATACAGTCACCTCCCAAGGCGCAGGAATTACTATCAAAGATGCTTCTTCAATAGAAACATTGGTATGAAAAAGGCTAGCTCTAGTAGTTGGCATATGATTGGTATGAGAAAAGAGTTTCATATATTGTCAATAAGTTATCTTCTTATAAAGTTTACAGCATCAGTAACATAATATATGTACAAACATTATAACTTTGGCTTCCCAAAAAAAGTAACGTTATATCTAAATAAATCTTAAAATTATGAACTTAACATTATAAAAAGCTATATTTATCTTTTTTTACAGTAATTGTATGGAAAATTTGGGAAAAATTCAAAGTTTAATTAATATACTGTATTTTTAAAATATTTTCTAGCATATATAGCCTATGTCCAAGAATTTAGTCATTGTTGAGTCACCTGCTAAAGCCAAAACCATCCAAAATTATTTAGGAAAAGACTATGAAGTTGCTTCTTCCAATGGGCATGTACGCGATTTACCTAAACATAATAAGGCTATTGATATTGAGCAAGACTTTCAACCTACTTATGAGATTACTAAAGGTAAGCAACAGCTTATAAAAGAACTAAAGAAGAAAGCCAACAACGCACAAAAAGTTTATTTAGCTAGCGATGATGATCGAGAAGGAGAAGCTATTTCCTGGCATCTAAAAGAGGCACTCGACTTAGTGGATAATAAAACACAAAGAATTGTTTTTAGAGAGATTACTAAAAATGCTATACTAAATGCTATAAAAAACCCTAGAAATATTGACCTGGCATTAGTAAACTCCCAGCAAGCACGGCGTATTCTAGATAGGTTGGTAGGATATGATTTATCTCCATTGCTGTGGAAAAAGATAAAGCCTGGCCTTTCTGCAGGGCGGGTGCAATCAGTTGCTGTTAGAATGATTGTAGAACGAGAGCGTGCTATACAGCATTTTGTTGCTACTAACTACTTTGTTGTAACGGCATTATTTGATTTGGGTAACAAGCAACGTCTGTTAGCAGAACTTTCTGATCGTTTGCAAAATGAAAAAGAAGCCCACCAATTTTTAGAGAAATGTATAGGTACAACCTTTTCTATTCAAAATTTAGATAAAAAGCTAGCTAAAAGGTCACCTGCTCCCCCTTTTACCACTTCTACTTTACAGCAAGAAGCCAGCCAAAAGTTTGGCTATGGCGTTACACGTACCATGTTACTAGCACAAAATCTGTATGAAGCTGGTAAGATTTCTTATATGCGTACAGATTCTGTGACGCTTTCGCAAGAGGCTATTCAAAGTGCACAGCAAGAAATAGCAAGCAATTATGGTAGTACTTATTTTCAAGAAAGGCATTACAAAACAAAATCTGCTTCGGCACAAGAAGCACATGAAGCCATTAGGCCCACTGACTTTTCTCAACGTGTTGTAAGTCAAGACGCTAGTGAGCAGCGCTTATATGAATTAATTTGGAAACGTGCTATTGCCTCACAAATGGCCGATGCTCAATTGGAAAGGACTACCGCACATATTGCTATTTCTACTACCCCTCAACAGCTTGTGGCACATGGTGAGGTTGTTAAGTTTGATGGCTTCCTAAAAGTATATGCAGTTAAACATGATGAAGACGATGAAGCAGACGATCAAGCAGACGATCAAGCACAAGGCAGTAAGCTATTACCACCATTAAAAGTAGGACAACTTCTTCCATTAGAGGATATGCAAGCGCGTGAGCGTTTTACCAAGCCTCCTGCTAGATATTCTGAAGCTAGCTTGGTTAAGCAGCTCGAAGAGCAGGGGATTGGACGCCCCTCTACTTATGCGCCTACTATTACTACTATACAACAACGCGGTTATGTAGTTAAAGAATCAAAAGAAGGGAAGGAGCGTAACTATCAGGTGTTGACGCTAAAAGATGATGCTATAAAAAAAGAGATATTTAAGGAAATAACAGGCACAGAAAAAAATAAGTTGTTCCCTACTGATATTGCCATGGTAGTGAATGACTTTTTGGTAGAGCGCTTTTCCGAAGTAACTGATTATGGTTTTACTGCTAAAGTAGAGTCTGAGTTAGATGAGGTAGCTACAGGCCATAAAGAGTGGAACCAGATGTTGGCTGAGTTTTATAAGAATTTTTATCCCAAAGTAGCAGAAACACAACAAGTAGAGCGGACAGCCATTAATACAAGTAGGATGTTGGGACATGATCCTGTAAGTGGTAAGCCTGTTACTGCACGTATTGGAAGATTTGGTCCATTAGTGCAAATAGGCAACAACGAGGAAGATGAGGCCCCACGTTTTGCAAGCCTTAAAAAAGATCAGCGTATAGAAAGTATTACCTTAGAAGAAGCACTTACGCTCTTCAAGTTTCCAAGAACAGTAGGGCAATGGGAAAACTTACCTATAGAAGCGAGTATAGGCAGGTTTGGTCCTTATTTGAAATATCAAAATCAATTTTATACCCTTCCCAAAGAAGAGGACCCGCTTACAGTTACGGAAGAGCGTGCCATACAGATTATACAAGACAAGCAAAAAGCAGATGCAGAAAAAGTAATTAAAACCTTTCCAGAGGATGTAAATATGCAAATACTTAATGGTCGCTGGGGACCTTATCTAAAGGTAGGAAAGGTAAATGTTAAGTTACCTAAAGACGTAGATCCTAAAAAGTTAAGCTTTGCAGAATGTCAAAAATTAGCAGAAAGCGCCATGCCAATTGCTACTGCAAAAAAGAAATCTGCTCGTAGATAGGAGATAGGTTAATTTTCTGTTAAGGTAGCTAATAGGTTGCTAGGTGTTGGCTCTGTTTTTTTGATGCTAAAGTTAGGTATAGGAGGTGTATTGCTATAAGCATATATCATAGGCTATATAAGCACAGTTTAAGTGATGGCTTATAAATGTATGATGCTATGACAGGAACTAGAAAATTTACACTTTAGAGCGTAGTTTTCTATAAAAAATTTTGTAGAATTTAAATCTAGGGAGATTTCAAGCAACAATATTATCAATTGGTGATAGCTTGGTTAAACTGTTAGAAAAATAAGGTAGATATATTCCTGTCTGTCTCTTATTTAAGTTGCTATCTTTGCTTTGTAAATAAGCAGATAGCTTTTCTTTAGCTAGTTATAAATCAGAGAGTTCTAACGGCTTATTGTAGCCGTAATTTACTACTAAAGCGCTTAAAAAGCCAACAGGTGTTAAATTTTTTAACCATAATATACTGCTTATAAACTTTACCAGTATTGGCTAATGTAGCAGCCACATCTGGATGCTCTGCCATCCTCAGTCATTTATATAGCCATTGGTAAATCTGATGTTTGTAATAAGAGGTTGCATCCTTACGTATAAGTTATTACTTATATCTATAACCAAATACATCTTGCTGAACAGTTTAAGTTTTAACGTTAAGTATTATCCTAAATTATTTTCTTTAACGTATTCAATGATTCACTGGCTCGTTTTTTTAGTTCTGTTTCATTAATTGTGAATTTATTATTTGGATCAAATAAGCAGTCTGGAGTATATTCATCAACATCAAGAAACAATGAGTCCAAAACTTTTCCTATTTTATTATTAAACAAGCCCGATAACCAATAATTATCTTCCCTTCTAATTTTAAGAAATAAATCTTCAAAGCTAGATATATCAATTTGATTTGAAACAAATAGGCCAAGAAGGTAAATGTATTTCTGTAGATGAATTTTATCTAACAACATTATATTATTACTTACCATAAAAATTTCTTTGTTAAAATTTTGTTAACTTGAGTAGTACTAAATTTTGTCCTACTTCCTAGTGGTGGCAGGACGTAACTCGCAAATTAAAAAGTCGATTTTCTGTACTAATATAGGTTGCTTAGTAAAGCAGGACAAACACTACTATTTATTGATTGTCAAGAAATAACTCCTGACATAACTTGTTAATATCATTTGTTACTTAGTAAACTATATCACAAGTATAACTGGGAAACAAAGGAATTTTCCTGCTAGATACTCTTTCTTATTTCGTATCTATTTCCAACAGTCTTTTCCTGTAGCTATATATCTAATTTATCTGTAGTAATTACAAAATATATATAGCTATCCGAAACAAGTTCTTAGAGCCTGTTCAAGATCTTTGTTCATTAAGTTAATATTTATTAGATTAGAGAGGAAACTAGTCAATAACTTGATAAAAAAGGGACTTATCTATGACTCAAGAGTATTCTACTAATATTAATAGAGAACAATTTGAAGTTATACGCCCTATTTTGGAAGCAGCCCGAAAAAAGACTAAACCTCGCCAGGTAGATTTATATGAGGTATTCTCTGGATTACTGTATCTGCTCAAGACAGGCTGCCAATGGAGAATGTTGCCTAAAGATTTTCCTAAATGGCGTACGGTACATGCTTATTTTCAGATATGGAGTGAAAAGCAAGAAAATGGCATAAGCTTTCTAGAAGAAGCATTAAAAAAATATGGTTGCTCGTCTGAGGAAGCAAGCAGGTAAAGCAGCCCAAACGAGCCTGATTATAGTAGATGCGCAAAGCATAAAGAATACAGATACAGCCAAAGAGAAAGGCTATGATGGAGCTAAAAAGATAAACGGGATCAAGCGCCACATAGCCGTAGACAGCCAAGGCTTACCGCATGGGATATATGTTACACGGGCTAGTGAAACAAATAGAGATGGAGCAGTAACTATGCTTAAAGATCACAAAGAGCAATTAGCTAAGGTAAAGAAGGTGCTCGTAGATGGAGGCTATAGTGGAGAAGTGTTTGCCAACCAAGTAAAAGAAGTCCTTCAGGGAGCGGAAGTAGAAGTAGCTAAAAGGAGCGAATTGCATCGATTTAAGGTAATACCTAAGCGATGGATAGTGGAGCGAAGTTTTGGCTGGCTGGAAAAATGCCGACGCCTATGGAAAAACTGTGAGAGAAGATTAACTACAAGCTTACAAATGGTGGTGCTTGCTTTTCTAAGAATATGCCTACAAAGATTATGAACAGACTCTAAGGCTTTTTGCATTAGTGGGTGTTCAGATATAAGTTGCTCTAGCTTTTCTGTTACGGTACCCTCTATGGTGTCTTTTATATAGTTAACCAGTAACTCATTACTTATTTCGTCTAAACCGTAGTTAATTAACTCTTTTACCACTCCTTTTCCCAAATTCATAGCGACTTGTTTGGTGATTGCCTTAAGGTTGTTTTGACCAATTTCAGTATTGAGTGTACCTAGATTTGTAACTGAATCCCAGGCTTTCTTAAATCCTTTAAAAGTTGATTTTAAGCCTGCTACTACTATAGAAGAAAGCATGCTAATTGCCTTTTGTATGCCCCATTGCTCCCAATCGAACCGCCCGGTACATGCTGATTTGCCAGCTGCTATTAGATCAGATATGCCTTCATTAATTAAACTCCAAGCATAGTTAGTACCTGTTCCATAAGTACATACTGCAATGGTCACGCCTGCTGCTATTTGCGCAATTCCCAAGGCAATAAGGCAAAAAATAGCTTTCCATGGGTAAGGTTGTTTGGCTTCAATAGTATATAGGTGTGTAAGGCCATTTAGTGCTGCTTTTTTATAGCGTCTTCATGGTCTCCTGCAGCATCTTTAAATATCTCTGTTAAAGTTTTTACTTCTTTTATTTCTATATTCCACTCTTTCTCTTTAGCAATATAGAGCTGATGTAAAGCCGCATCAATATATTTTGTTGTTCGGCTAAGATATTTATTTGATATTGCATGTGCTGGAGAAAGGTAGGTTTAGCACCTATAGCTCCACTTACTAATGAATGAAAAAGAATTAAATCACTTTGATGCTTGCTAGCTAATAGTATCTTTGCTTGCTGAAGTGTTTTTCGGGCAATTCTTATATTTTGCCTACTATCTCCTTCCTCTTTGAGTAGCGCCCAGGCTTTGTTATAACGTGCATTAACGCTATACAGATGATCTAGGTATATGGCTTTATCATAGGCTTCTATAGCCAAGTATTTTCGATCTTGAGCTAACAGCTCATTCCCTTTTAGTACATAAAAATAAGGGTTCTGAATAAGCTTATCCTCTTTACCATGATCTTTAATTTCTTTTGATAAAGCGGTAAACTGATCTTGTATACCTTTTTTGTCAGATCGTTTGCCTTTTAAAGCGTGGTGTAGCCAAATTCCCCAGCGCTCTTGTATTGCTCTTTTTTCTTGTTCTCCCCATTTATATTTTGCAGCTAGCTCACCATTTTCTGGAATAAAAGGTTTGCCTTCACGCAAAGCTTCTATTACGTCAGCAGCCATAGAACTTTTAAAAGCTTGATAAAAATTATTACGTATGGTTTCTGTATGTTGCTGTGTAAAATCATCCTCCTTAAATAGCGTGCTGCTTAAGTCTTTACGGATAAACTGTGCTAGGTTTTCTTTTAGTTGTTGTATATCTGCACGTGTCTTTATATCAGTAATCTTTAATTTCTTGCCATTATTAAGCGTTAGGGAAAACTCTAATTGTCCCCATTGTGTTTCAGGTGTTTTGCTAATATCTTCTTCTAATTTGTTAATCAGATGGTCTAAGTCAGCTTGCACCCTAGCGTTGAGTTGCGCTTGGTAGGCTTTAGCAATGCTGGGTGGCGACAAGAAATCTTTTTCAGTCTTTTCCCATGCTTCTTCTATAATCTGATATTGCTGTAACTTTTTTGCATCATCTACATTGGGTAGAAGTTTACTTTCTAACGCACAAAAACTATCAAATAAGCGATCTTGGAAATCCATTTCCTCCACATCTTGTTTGGCACGGTTTATGGCATTACGCTCTTGCCAGTCGCGTATGGTCCTCAGTAATTTAATGTCATTGATATCAGCATTTTGTATAATTAACTGGGCAGTTCCTTTTTTACCTTGCCGAGCTGTCCTGCCTGCGTTTTGTAATTCTATCCGATAGGTGTCTGGTAAAAAGGTGATACATACATGCATACCTCCATGCTCTTCTACTGTGGAGGTGGTAGTAAGGTCGGTACCACGCCCTGCTATGTTGGTGGCTATAATAACTTCGCCACTATCTATATGCTCTTTTGTAAACTTTTCCTGGCCGGTATAAGTAAATATTTTATCTGCATTATGATGCTGGCGCAAGTATTTTGCTAAGCGCTTGGCCTGGTCTATGTATTTACAGATAACTAATACAGCGCGTTTGTTCCTAACTTTGCTGAGCACAGTTTTGCTAATAGCTTCTCGCCAAGCTTGGTGGGTAGGTACAATAATAGCTGGTAGCTCTTTACACAGATATTGAGAATGCTCATTATTAGCTATTTGAATGTGCTTATAGGGTGGTATAATAACTAAGCCTGTGCTATATACTTCAGATAAGAAGTCGTGAGTAGGTTGATTGCCTAGTGTACCTGTAAGCCCATAAATAGAATGTCCATATCTTTTAAAAAATCCAGGTGTAGATATGTAATTGGTAGAAATACTTTCTGGTTTTACTTTAAGGCCCTCTTTAATTTGTAGCATTTGTGCTAAACCATCGTTCCATACCATACTCTCTTGCAATACACCTGTATTGTCATAATCGATAGGTACAATTTCTCCATCTTTGATATCGTAATGAAGCTCTTTTTTGTAGAAGCAGATGGCTAGCAATGCACTACGTGTCCAGTGAGGTATCTGTTTAAGTACAAAGCCGCGTAAATGTTTAGGTATATCAATGACTTCTTCACGCTTTTTCCAAGGGGCATTCTCTATCTGTTGTTCCAGCGTTTTAATTCGTTCTTCTAGTTGTTTTTTCTTTTCTTCTTTTTGCTCTCTTCCTAGTTTGTATTTGAACATAACCAGCTTTGCGCACCACTTATTATAGTCCTGCCATTCTGTTTCTTCTCCATTACCTGTGTCAGCAGGATTGCGTAAAACGGTACGTAGCCAATTCTCAGTGTTTTGTACAATAAAACTCTCTTTATCTTCAACCTCCTTGTCTTCTAGCTGCACAGGCTTATCTGAACCTGAGTATACGATTAGTTGGTCACCTTTAACTTCAAAATCCTCGGCGATATAGTAGGTTTTTCCATCTTTTTCTACCAGATGGCGTAGCAATAAATTTACAAAGCTAAATAAGGCGCCTAAAACAACTTCTAGGTGGTGCATAGCAGGCATTTGGCTAGAAATGTGTAGGTTGTAATTTCTACTGTCAAAGAGCATACTATCTACTTTATCTACAATCACGACTCCAAATCCACGCCGGCCTCTATTATCTTTACCTGAAAATTCGGTAAGCAAAATATCTCTTTGGAAATTAGCAGCTGTCCCATATACGATATCGCGCCCATATATACCATAGTTTAGCTCATCATTACTATTTTCTCCTACGGTAAGTCCTAGCATAGAGAAAAAATTTTCTTGTTTAGCTGCCTCCCGAACGGAGAGCTCGGTAGAAGTAGTAACGATATCTACTTTTTTACATTGTAGTCCATGAATAGCTGCTAGTATGGCCACAATGAGCGACTTGCCTTCGCCAGTATTGACTTGGGCCAGTCTTCCTTTCCCTTCCGCAGGGTTAAGCATAATTAGGGCTGTTAACAGCTGAGTATTTCTTGGAGGATAGCCATAGCAAAGCTCTACAGCTCTTTTTATAACAGCTATTAGTTCATGTTGAGTTTCTGGAAGCGAAAAATCGATTGAATTAGTATATTTAATATGGTTGGCCCATTCCAGAATTTCTTCTTGGTTCCATTTATTAATGGTCTTTTTATGGGTGAGTAGGAGATTAGAACTCTCCTTATAAGCATTTTTGACACCTTTGTAAGCAGTTTCTAAGTGATCTTTCTGTTTGGCAAAGCTAGCATAAGGTGACTTCTCAGTGATGTAACTAAGTATTTCGTCTATGCTTCGCTCATGTGATTGTTTAAAAGCTGCTTTTGTAATAAACTTATGTGCTTCTTTTTCCCAATCTTGAGAGGGTTTATCAGTAATGACTTCTAAAACTTCACCATAGACAGACGCTTTGTCTTCTCCAAGATTATATTCTATAAGCAAATCTAAAACCTGGCTGAAGCGGTGATCATCTATTTCTGTATAGTTAGTCTGCCTTCTCGATAGTTCTTTTAAAGGATGGAACATAACATCAAGCAGCCATAGTTTATCTAATAGAAGTATATCTATTTGACTTTCAATAACAGGGATAGGAGCAGGAAATATTTTTTTTAATAACGATTTAATACACTTAGAGATGATATAATATTGCCAACTTTCTACCATACTAGCCCCTTCCTTCAAAGGCGGTAGATTGAAGATTGATATTAGAATATCTTCTGGTACAGTATTAAGCGTTATAAAAGAGAAAAATTGCTTAATTCTTCTCCAACTCTTTTCAGCTTGCAGGCCATTTAAAAAAGTAGCTGTAACTTCAGACTGCCAGAGTAATTGGTTTAAAGTATGTGTTAACTTTCTACGTTGCTTGGGTAAAAAATGCTTTAGAGATTTTATCTTTTCATTTAGCCAACTAAATTGTAAAGCAATAATCCAATTCTCATGAGGCGTTGTTAAACACTCTACTGCTTGGCTTGGATTTGATGCTGATAAATAGGTAATAACCTCACAAAGTTGTGATAGCTCTAACTGGTGAGTAGCTTGAATTTCTTGAAGTATGTAAAGTAAATTATTTGCATCAATATCTGAATAGTTTTGAAGTAACTTTACAATACTTGTCCTCAATTGATAAATAGCTATTGTATTAGCTTGGTCACTAGTAGCTTGGATTATATCTAAGATTAATGATTCTTTTACCCAGTCCTGTACATTATGTTTCTGTAATACTTGCAAGTGGAAATCGCCTCCTTGTTGGAAGTAGTGGATTACTTGCTCTTGTAGATTAGAAGCAGCCTGCCCCAGCTGTTTATGTAAAATGGGTGTAATGTCGGCATTAAATTTTTCTTTATCTGCTGAAAGTAAGCTGGCTGTATAGTCATCTAAAAATTTTTGAATTCTAGCAGTTGATATATTCTCCTTTTCGCTATCTGCTCGTTGAGGGAATGTAAGTTGCTTACGGGCTCTTGCTGCACAACAACTAGCATAAAACTTATGTATATTAGCAGCAGAGAGTACTTCAACCAATTGTAATCTGCCTTTTGCCATAGCATTATCTAGAGCCGTATATCCATTATCATCAGTAGCTTGTAGGTTGGCCCTAGCTTCTAACAGCAATGTAACAAAATACCAGTGGCTATTATTTGCCGCTATATGTAATGGTGAATTACCAAAGTTGTCTTTTGCATTTACGTTGGCGCCAGCATCTAACAAAGCTTGGAATATTTCCAGTTGATTGTTTTTTACTGCTAAGTGTAAACAGGTTCTCCCTTCATTGTCACGATAATTGATATCTGCGCCTGCTTTTAATAACTGATTTGCCACTTTACTATTACCTCTGGCAATCGACAAGCCCAATAGAGGGATCAACTCTAGCTCCTGTTCGGAATTACGAAAAATAATTTGACTGTTTATATTTGCACCTGCTTCTAATAACTGTTTTGCTATTTCATCGTAACCTTTTTCAAAGGCTATATACAAAGCATGTTTATCATAACGTTCTAAGCTGTTAATTGAGCTTCCTGCAGCAATTAGTTGTTTTACTAAGTTGGTATCTCCATTTTCAACAGCCCAGCGTAAAGGAAACAGATTTGCTTGCTTTAATATGGCCTGTATTGCTTTAGTCTGTCCAGTATTAAATACTTTATGTAGTGCAGTTATACCGCTTTTATCTTTAATGTAAGGATCTGCTTCTGCTTGCAGTAGTAGTGAAATAATTTCTGAATGTCCATTTTCAGCTGCCCCATGCAAAGGGGTATAACCTTGTTCATCTTGAATTTGAATTGAAATTTCTTCATGCCTCCATAGAACCTTAAGTCCTAGCTTTTCTTTCTTTTTTTCTCTTTGCGCTAGTAATATTTTTACAATCTCTACATGTCCCGCTGCCGCTGCATAATGCATGAGTGTTTTTCCCAAATTATTCTTGGTATTAAAAGCTATATCATCTAGAGACGCTAATAACAACCTAGTTATTTCTATTTCATTTTGTATAACTGCTAAATGCAAAGGGGTATTACCATCGTTATTCTGTATGTATATATCCGCAGACCTTTCTAACAACTTCTTTACAATTTCTATATGTCCTTTTTTTACTGCTAAGTGCAAAGGTGTATTACCATCATTATCTTGCATGTTTGGTCTTGGGCCAAACATTGTTATAAAGTGAAGTATTTTTAACTGCTGTTCTGCTATTTTTGGTTTATAAGAATTAATTAAAATATGTACGGCTGTATTGCCAGTGTCATCTTTGATATCTCGTATACTAGCGTTTATTAGCTGCTTAATACATTGTAAATCTCCCTGATTAACAGCTTCGTGTAAAGGAAAGTTACCCCCACCATTTAGTCCCATGATGCCGATATACACACCTTTAAGTACTTTTCGATTGTTTTTAGTATCTCTTTGAAAAAGTATATGAATATGCCGTTTTTGCGAGCGCTCATCCATTTTTAAAAGGTGCGCTAGTTTCATGTTAAGAGCTAGATATACTGGTACTTGATGGCTTACAGTATAATAACTCCAGCTAGGAGATTGTATACGAGCTATCCACTGATTCTCTACTTTAGTAAAAGTAACCTGATAATCGCCTTCTGCTATAAACGCTTTTTCAATAATCTGGCCATCTATATCCTCTGCTTTTTTAGGCTCTTGTTCAGCTGTTGTATCAGATTTTATAGATGAGGTCTTATGCGTATGTTGTTCTTTCTTATGCTTTTCAATATCCTCTCTCTTTTTCTTAGCTATATGCTGGTCGGCCGGTAATGCTATATCTTTTTTATGTTTCTGCTTAACGGGTGCCTGATGGTGCTGGCTAGCCTGCGGATGGGCTTTGGTTGGTATAGATAGTTGCTTTCTTGAAACTCTTTTTTGTTTAAGTGCGGCTAGGGTAGGTAGGGGTGCTACTACTAGTAACAGGAGTAAGTTGGGTTGATAAACGTATCGTAAGCAGCTCGTTCGAAACACTTTTCAATTTGTCCTTACTATCAATATCTACAGGGGGCAATTCAGTAGCGATGATAGGCTGCTTGGGTAGTAAGGGGCGGGCAACAACTTGGTTTACATTGGAGCTGCCTTTTTTATTAATATTGGTTTTTTGTGAGGCCTTCGTATTTCCAGACGTGCTTATAGTTTCTTCCTTAGAGGCTATTGGCATTAGTGGAGGATTCAGACAGCTTTGTAAAAATGAACTAAGCAGTAGGATATGCGCAATCAGGCGTTGGCTTTTACGATAAGTACGTTGCATAAGAATAATAGATTTTTATTGAAATGATAGCTAGTAAAAAAGAATGTTTATATTTTTTTCTAGATCTGCTTGATTGAAGCTTTATTGATTGTTTTTTATTGAATTTATTTCTGCGTGTTACGAAACCTCTGCAATTTAGTGCAAATATTTTAAATCAAAAGACAATATTGAATAGAAATTTGTTTATGCTTTAATATAGTTGTTAGTAGTACACTAACAGTGTGACAAGAGCAGTAGCCAAGAAGGTATACTGCGATTTTAAATATAATGTTAGGGAGTCGGCTATTCTTATTTTTGTATTACATACTGATGGCTTTTTAGGCTCTGTTATTTATATGTTCTATTTTGTATGTATGCTAACGCTTTAACACCAAGCTAAAATATAATTAGGATCTATATAATAATGAACTATGTAATCATGTTTATCTAAGACTTGAGCATGTATTGTGCCCTGCTTTTCTTTCCTAAAAGGTGCTAGGTTTATTGACTGAAAAGATAATGCTTTGTGTCCATATGCTTTGTAGATAGCCTCTTTAGTACACCAGCAAATACATAGTTTTTCTAAATCTTGGTAGCTATCTTCTATCTCTAACTTAGTTAGATACTTTTCTTGTGTAATCTGTAACTTATGGCTGGGTATTTGTATATCAATACCGATCGGTGCCTGTTGGTTGATAGCTGCTACAGCAAAAGGGAAGCAATGAGAAAGGCTTATATGAATTTTATCATCTGTAAGGTAAGGACGTCCGTTGTGGCTCTTGTAAATAGTCAGACAAGGGAGTTGTATATGGGTACACAATTTCTGATATGCTAACCTGCTTGCTAACCATTCCAATCGTCTTTTAGGGTGTAAGAAATTACTGTATGTTGCTTGTTCTTCTACGTTTAGCCTAAGTTCTCTAAGTAATTCTTCTTCTGATTCTTCTATATACCATACCAGGTAGCCATATTGGTTAGTTGTGTAATTTAGTTGGTAAATTGGCATTAATAAGATAAAGCTTTATATGTAAGTAAAATTACACGATAGACTGGTAAATACTTGAGAATATTGTTAAATTATATGTTGTACAGTTACTGATAGCAGTATAAAATACATACAACTTATAATTGCAATTACCTATGCAAATAACGCCTGCTGAGATTAGACAAAAAAATTTTGAAAGGAAAATGAGGGGATATTATATAGAAGAGGTAGATGCTTTTTTACATGCTTTAGCACAGAGTTGGGAACAGGTAACTACGCAGTATAAAGTTACAAAAGTAGAATTAGAACAATGTAAAAAGGAAATAAAGCGCTTAGAAGACCTTGAAAGTGCTCTATTAAGAACAATTAAAGATGCTGAGTATACTGCCAACCATATAGTTACACAGGCTAAGCAAGAGGCTGAATTAATTGTACAAAAAGCCCATATTGATGCAGAAAAATTGTTGCACGAAGCTCAAAAGAAAGTGCAAGTTATGGAAGTCAGAAGTAAGGCCGAAATAGAATATACAAAAACTAGGTTAGAAAAGGAGGTTGCAGAAATGCAGCGTGTTACTTGCGATACATTGCAGTATAAAGCTAATTTATTTCAACAGCTTCAGCAGCTCGCAGAAGATATTTTATTGAAATGCGGACAAGCAAAAAATGTTAAGCAGAGTATGGATGTTTAAAAATAAGAAATTGAAAAGGTTAGTATAAGGCGACTTGTAAAAATATTGGAGGATACATTTCAAAAAGAGGCAAGCATTAATTCTATAAATTACCAACCTTCCAAAGGTTAGTAGCGGGGACAGGATTCGAACCTGTGACCTTCGGGTTATGAGCCCGACGAGCTACCACTGCTCCACCCCGCGATATAATGCCTTTGAAATATCACTAGTCGATTAAACAACTGCATATAAACAAGTGATATTTTGTTATGAAGTTCAACAAATATATATACATTTGTTGAAATATACACTATCTTTCTCTTATTTTTTATCATTATATGCATACATCACCTCACCAAGCAGGATTTGTAACCATTATCGGCAAGCCGAATGTAGGTAAATCTACCCTAATGAATAGGTTAGTAGGTGAACGTCTTTCCATCATTACACCAAAAGCACAGACAACTCGCCACAGTATTTGTGGTATCGTAAGCGACACTGACTTTCAAATTATTTTTACAGATACGCCTGGTATACTTAAGCCTGCTTATGAGCTCCAAGAGTCTATGATGCATATGTTGCAGCATGCTCTGGTAGATACGGATGTCTTGTTGTGGTTAGTAGATATTAAAGAAAAAGAGGTGCCTCCTATTGTTGAAAAGGTTTTAGCACAAGGACGTATACCTGTTTTACTTTTAATTAATAAAATAGATTTAATAGCAGGCCAAGAAGCGTTGGAGAGTCTGGTAGAGTACTGGAAGCAAAAAGTGAATGTAGCGCAAATCATTCCTATAGCTGCTTTGCAGGGATTTCAAATAGAGCAACTTTTAAAGCATATCCTAGTTTATCTGCCCGCACATCCGCCATTTTATCCTAAGGATATGCTCACCGATAGGCCTGAACGTTTTTTTGTAGCAGAGATTATACGAGAACAGATATTATATAAGTATCAACAAGAAATACCTTATGCTGTAGAAGTAGTGATAGAAGAATTTAAAGAAGAGGCTTCACTTATACGTATTAGTGCTATGATTTATGTAGAAAAGAAGAGCCAAAAAGGCATTCTAATTGGTAAACAAGGAGAATCACTTAAGCAAGTAGGTATAGCTGCGCGCCAGGCATTAGAAAAATTCTTAGAAAAACAAGTGTTTTTGCAACAACATGTAAAAGTTTTGCCGGGGTGGCGTAGTCAAAATAAGTTGCTGCAGCGGTTCGGTTATGAAAGTTAATAAGTATGGAACAAAGTTCAACTTATTGTTTCTTTTATGTGATTTTTCCTGTTAATGATAGAGCTATACTCTTTTATTAACAGGTAGGGTTAAAAAGTAGATTTAGCTATTTATATTAAGAAAAATAACAATTTTTTTCAAACCTGTTATGCAGCTTTCTTTATCTTTTTAGCGTTAGAGGTAAAAATTTAGTAATGGTTGGATGCTTGCTAAGAGTTCTGGACCAGAATTATTCTTGTATATTGATCAACCTGAGTTGCTAGTTAAGATAAGCTGCATTTAATTAAGAAATGAAAATAAATAGGACTGCTTTAATAAAGAAATTAACAAAGGTTGCAGCATGTAGCTTTCTTAAGAATAAGCTTTCTATTTGGTAAATACTTATCTCTATACGCTTTCTATATGCTCTAGAGAAGATAGGTAAAGGCTTTCTTTTATTTATATAACCTAAGTTGCTAGTTAATAGTAGGTAAAAAAAATAAAGAACCTTTGATCTTATTTTTATACAAACCAATAAACCGGAGTCCATTATGATTGATCAATCAATAGTAATATACTCATTTATTGACGGCTTACTCAAGTGTTTGCATTACCAAGAAGATAAAAAAAGGAAATTATCAGCTGCAGCGGTTCTGATAATAGCTATCGTCTCAGCTTTATATTTTGACGGACATCTTGACAAAGCTCGATCGTTTATGCATTCCACTAAGCTTATCACTAACATGCTCGATAAAAGTAGGTACAATCGCCGTCTGTATGCTATAGGAGAAGATATAACGACCCTCTTTTTAGCAATAGGCTATCTCATCAAGCAAGTAATCACTTGTAAGGACTTTGTGTTGGATTCCTTTCCCGTAGCTACAGCTGTGTGCGATAACATACATATCAGCCGATGTAAATTATTGTAAGGTGAGGCTTATAGAGGCTACAAAGCCTCTATGCACCGTTACTTTTATGGCATTAAAGTGCAACTTGTTACAACTAGTAATGACATTCCAGTTGAATTCTCAATTGTGGCTGGCAGCCAAGCAGATGTTAAAGTGCTGGATCAATCACCTTTCTGTTTGCCAGCTGGTAGTGCACTCTATGCTGACTCGGCTTATGCCAACTACCATCTAGAAGATATGTTGGCTGATGAGAGGATTGAGCTTTATTCTCAGCGTAAAGCCAATGTTCATCGACAGGGCACACCTTTTCTGGCTTATCTCAAAGAGCACATTCGAAAAGTGATAGAGACTAGCATTAGTGGTATTAAAGGCCTTTTCTTAAGGAAGATTCATGCTGTTACCTTCCAAGGCTTTCTGGTCAAAGATACTTTTGTTTTTGTTAGCTTTTCAAATTAACAAAGCTTTTTTCAAC
Organism: Candidatus Amoebophilus asiaticus 5a2; assembly: GCF_000020565.1. Taxonomy (GTDB): domain Bacteria; phylum Bacteroidota; class Bacteroidia; order Cytophagales; family Amoebophilaceae; genus Amoebophilus; species Amoebophilus asiaticus. The sequence continues at coordinate 1,454,055 of NC_010830.1, read as the reverse complement.
TAGCAACTTAGTTTATATAGTAAATGCTGCAGGTATAGAATAATCCTATCTAGCTAAACAAGATAATCTATTTAATAGTCTATTTGTGCTTAAGTTTCTAATAGTATAGTAAACAGAAAACTAGATTTATAGTACTTTGTACTTACTATCTCTATTAATCTTACAAACTTATTTGCTTTGATTTCTTTAAAAAAACACTAATATTTATACATTTCATTTACGATAGTAACATATTTTAATTATTGTGTGGCAATATATGTGAGTATCTCAGTCTCCTTTAATTAACTGATATTGTAATTATAATATTTGCTTTAAATATCAGATCAAGATTCAATACATAAAGGCATTGTCTACTACTTATAGAAAATAGAACAAAGTAAACCTTATTGTAATATAAAAGTGAATGTATAAATTAGAATTGCCTTTCCCTTATAGTTCTATTTTATAATTGTATGACAACTTTAACAAAAGCATAATAAAATTAATCTGTAAACTAGAATCTTAAGTATAGTTAGTATTAGAGATCTTCTGAAACCTAAGGAATAAGCATAAATGTATAAATTAGGGATAAAAAAACAGAAAGATTAATGGAAAACAGTCATCTAAAAACCTTAAAGCCAGAAGAATTCCGTCGCTTAACAGGCGTAAAGGCTGAGACCTTTGCCAAAATGTTAGCTATCATACAGAAAGCCATTCAAACAAAGAAAGCTAAAGTAGGGCGGCCTAATAAACTGAGTTGTGAACAAATGTTTTTAATGACTTTAGAATATTTAAGAGAATACCGCACATACTTCCATATTTCAAAAAGTTATGGAATAAGTGAGAGTAATTGCTATTATACCATCCGTTTTATTGAAGAGGCGTTAATTAAAAGTGGTCAATTCACTTTACCAGGCCGTAAAGCATTGCTAAAAAGCGATATGGAATATGCAGTAATCTTAATAGATGCTACAGAGAGCCCCATTGAGCGGCCTAAAAAAAGCAGCGATATTACTACTCAGGTAAAAAGAAACGACATACACTAAAGACGCAACTGGTTGTCGATAAGCAAACGCGAGCCATAATATGTAGTAGTTTTTCAAATGGAAAGCGGCATGACTTTCGCTTGTTTAAGGAATCTAAGGTACATATAAGCCAGCATAGTCAAGCCATAGTAGATACAGGCTATCAAGGGTTAAAGAGGCTACATGACAAATCGCTTATGCCTAAAAAACGCAGTAAAAAGCATTCTTTGGCCAAAGCCGATAAGAGGAGTAATCAGCAATTAGCCAGCCAAAGGGTGCTTAGCGAGCATATAATTGGTATGCTCAAGCGGTTTAAAATTTTAGCGGAGCGTTACAGAAATAGGAGAAAAAGATTTGGGCTACGCTTTAATCTTATTGCTGGAATTTATAACTATGAACTTTTATGTTAAGTTTCGGAAGAACTCTATTGTATAAACAGAATTTATTGTTGCTTAGAAAGTTAGTTACAAAGACTGATTTTTACTTTTGGGATGATTGAATAAGCATAAACCTTATGTAGTTGTTTCTTGAGTTAGCTCATAGTTTTTATAAACTAACTAAAAAACTGTTGTATGCCGAAAAATATAAAAAGTATTCCAGCAACTACATCTAGTATTCTATTGTATTTCTTAGTATAGGTAGTAATAGCTTTAGAAGATGATACGAAAGATAGCATAATAAACCATAAGAATGCCAGTAATATCAGTTCAAGCCAATACATAATCTTAATAGATGAAGTTTGTTGAGGATTATAATTAATAGCTAAAATACTTATAAAAAAGGTAAAAGCTAATGGATTTAAAATTTCTACTAAAAGCCCTTCTGTAAAATAATTCTGTTTTTTCTTATTTGCTTGATTAGAATCTGAGACTGGTATTAAAGAGGTTTTGGTTTCTATTTTTGATGAAAATATACTCTTTAATCCTAGGTATATTAAGTAACAAGCACATACCATTTTCATGCCTCTTATAACCATAGGATAATCACTTATAAAGTTGAGACCTATTAATATAATGCCTGATTGTAAGGCAGTTCCTACGACTATTCCAAAAGCAGCTTGTAGACTAGCTAATCTAGAATGTAGGATACCATTTCTAATAACTAATGCCATAGAGGGACCTGGTATCATAGCAGCAATTAAGTAAGATATTCCTAATTCTAACATATTTTAATTTGTTAAACATAGCTTTAAGTTACTAAAGCTGGATATAAGTTTTTGTATTAGTTTCTGGATATACGAAGCTAATGAAATAATTAGCTTGTTAAGTATAAAGTAGTAAAGTATTTCCCTATAAAAATTAGCTCTTTATATAGTTGCTCAAAGGAGAATAAGTAAGAGGCTAAACTAAGGCTTTTATTTTATGTTTAATTAGGCAGGGATAAAGGCGGGAATAAGGTAAGAAAATGGAAGTATAACTGACTTATAAAGTTAGCAAAAAAGGGTATGCTTAAATTAGCATACCCTTTTTTATTTAAAGTAATAAAGAGGAAGAATTAACTTTCGTCCTCTCCATTGCTACTTTTTTCCTCCTCCTGAGCTATGCCCACCTTTGCTAGCTATTTCTTGTACTTTCTCATGGGGCATTGAAGCAAATCCACGCTTGTTGCTATTGTCTCCTCCAGCATTTTCTCTGTCTTCTCTATCCTCATTTTCTGCTTTTCCGTGTGCACCATGTGAAGCATGACCACCAGCGCGACCTCTTTCTGCCATACCCTCATGTCCTGCTCTTTCAGCCGAAGCATGTCCACCAGCACGCCCTCTCTCAGCCATACCTTCATGCCCTGCTTTTTCAGCTGATGCATGCCCACCTTTGCTAGCTATTTCTTGTACTTTTTCATGGGGCATTGAAGCAAATCCACGGTTTTGGGTATTGTTACTATTACCATTTCCTTGGTTATTATTATGTTTGTTTTCCATATTTTTTTCCTTGCTAGATGGTTAATAATATTAACTTGTCATACCTAAGTTACAAATTATTTTTGAACAAACAATCAGCTAGTCAAATAATAATTAGTAATATTTGAAATTGTTTGGTTTTTAATCTCTTAGGGTTGAATTCCCCGCCGCTTGCGGCGTAAATTGCATATGTGAGTAAATATATCCATAAGAGTCATAATGTAACAGTGTTGTTGTATCATTTGGTCTTACCAGCAAAATATAGGCGTGTAGTTTTTGATAAGGAAGTAGATGAAGCCTTGAAAGAAATTTGTATTAAGATTGAAGAGCGTTATCAAATTAAGTTTTTAGAAATAGGAACCGATAAAGACCATGTATATATGCTGGTACAGAGCGTTCCAACATATAGCATAACCAAACTCGTAACGCTAATCAAAAGTCTTACGGCAAGGGAAATATTCAAGCTGTGTCGGCAAGTAAAGAAGCAATTATGGGGTGGGGAGTTTTGGAGTGATGGATATTTTGCAACTACTGTAGGTAAGCATGGAGATGAGAAGATGATAGCGCGTTATGTGCAAAATCAAGGTAATACGTATGAGATGTTATACGAGAGTAGGCAGCTAAGGTTGTTTTGAATACCCCGCTGCTTGCGGCGGGGTTATTTATTAAAAATGTTAATCTTTTCTATAATTTCGAGCTTATATGCTACCTGAAAAATTACTTAATTGGCTAATGTCCTTAAGTTAAAATATACTTTTTTTGCTTAAACTTCTCATAATCAATCATTATTAAATACATTTTTATAAGTTCGGTGTTTTAGTAAGTGCTAGCAAATTAGGAATATTTGTACTACTCATTCCATTGTAAACATCTAAAAAATTGCTTCCTTATAGGACCTATAACTAGTAGAGTAACTAGCCATAAATTTTGGAAATATTAGTAAAGTAAATAGATATGAAAAGTAATAATCACTTAGTTAAGTATTTGGTAAACAAGGGTATCCTTAGGTCAAAGGAAATCATTAATGCCTTTACAGTAATAGACCGAAAAGACTTTGTTGGCTTAGAAAATCTAGATAATGCTTATGAGGACTATGCACTTAGTATTGGCTATGATGCAACTATTTCTCAGCCTACTACGGTAGCCTTTATGCTAGAAAAACTAGGCATAATGCCTGGTGATATAGTATTAGATGTTGGAACAGGCTCTGGTTGGACCACAGCACTTTTAGCTACTATAGTAGGGGGAAAGGGGCGAGTATATGGGGTTGAAATTGTTCCTGAGTTAGTAGCTTTAGGGCAATATAATCTTAGTAAATATAAGTTTTCGAATGCCAGTATAGAGCAATCTGGGGAAATATTAGGGCTACCAGATAATGCACCATTTGATCGGATATTGGTTTCTGCTGGTACTGATGATCTGCCTAAAGAATTGCTAATGCAATTAAAAGAGGGGGGTAATTTAATTATACCAATAGATGCATCAATTTGGAAAGTAGAAAAAAGACATAATTCAGCAACTACTATTTATAAATATCCAGGTTTTATATTTGTGCCATTACAGAAATAGCTTGCTTGGCATGTAAAAGTACATAAGTACATTGTGCTGTTGCTTGCACTAATTATGTATTGAGTAAGGGCTAAGGGGTTATTTTATGTAGGGGATCAAGTGCTGGACCCTCTATAATGTTGCCATCAACACTAAACCTACTACCATGACATGGGCAATCCCAACTTTTTTCTGCTCCATTCCAAGCTACTATACATCTCATATGTGTACAAACTGCTGATACTATTTTAAAAGTTCCATCCTTATTTCTATAAGCGGCAACTTTTTTTCCCTTAGCACTAATTACTTTTCCTTCTCCAGGTTTAATAGCAGCAAGCTTTCGTTCAAACATACTTCGTACATAGCCTAGGAGATAGTATAAAGAAGTATTTAAGTTTTCCTTTACAAAGCTCCCAAAAGAAGCTATAGGTGTAAAACGATTGCTGTTATAAACAGATGCCCAAGAATTCTCTTTCCCAATCACTAAATCACTTAAAATTATTCCGGCAACGGTCCCATAGATGAGGCCGTCTGTAGCATATCCTGTAGCTACGTATATTCTTTTAGAACTACGATTAGCAGGTCCTATATAAGGTATGCTGTCAGCTGTCTTGTAATGTTGGGCAGACCAAGTAGCTTGTATTGTATCAACACCATAATGTTGCTTTATATATTGCTCGGTTGATATAAAGTGGTCTATATGTTCTCTGAGCAATGGTTGCCCTGTTTTATGGTTGTTACCAGCTACTATAATTGTATCTATATCTTTAGAAAAAATATTATGGGTGCTAGTAGCATAATAGGGTGCATCCATATTCCAAAAATTTCCATTAGAGTTCTTCTGAAACCTAAGGAATAAGCATAAATGTATAAATTAGGGATAAAAAAAACAGAAAGATTAATGGAAAACAGTCATCTAAAAACCTTAAAGCCAGAAGAATTCCGTCGCTTAACAGGCGTAAAGGCTGAGACCTTTGCCAAAATGTTAGCTATCATACAGAAAGCCATTCAAACAAAGAAAGCTAAAGTAGGGCGGCCTAATAAACTGAGTTGTGAACAAATGTTTTTAATGACTTTAGAATATTTAAGAGAATACCGCACATACTTCCATATTTCAAAAAGTTATGGAATAAGTGAGAGTAATTGCTATTATACCATCCGTTTTATTGAAGAGGCGTTAATTAAAAGTGGTCAATTCACTTTACCAGGCCGTAAAGCATTGCTAAAAAGCGATATGGAATATGCAGTAATCTTAATAGATGCTACAGAGAGCCCCATTGAGCGGCCTAAAAAAAGCAGCGATATTACTACTCAGGTAAAAAGAAACGACATACACTAAAGACGCAACTGGTTGTCGATAAGCAAACGCGAGCCATAATATGTAGTAGTTTTTCAAATGGAAAGCGGCATGACTTTCGCTTGTTTAAGGAATCTAAGGTACATATAAGCCAGCATAGTCAAGCCATAGTAGATACAGGCTATCAAGGGTTAAAGAGGCTACATGACAAATCGCTTATGCCTAAAAAACGCAGTAAAAAGCATTCTTTGGCCAAAGCCGATAAGAGGAGTAATCAGCAATTAGCCAGCCAAAGGGTGCTTAGCGAGCATATAATTGGTATGCTCAAGCGGTTTAAAATTTTAGCGGAGCGTTACAGAAATAGGAGAAAAAGATTTGGGCTACGCTTTAATCTTATTGCTGGAATTTATAACTATGAACTTTTATGTTAAGTTTCGGAAGAACTCTATTGGAGTATTTTTTATCTTTTAGATTGAAAGCTATGGCATAACTTCTATATGGGAAGCTAACAAACTGCAGTTTATTTATTCCTTTAGGAATATGAGTAGTAACTAGAACTTGGTTGGCTATGACTACACTACTCTCAGTTTCTATACGGCAAGCATTATATGATTCTTTTATATTAACAACTGGGCTCTTTTCAAAAATTTTACAATTATGCTGTGTAAGGTTATGTGCTAATTTATCTATGTATGTAGAAGGATTAAACCTGGCTTGATTTTCTATTTTAATAGCAAATATAAATTTTACAGGAATTGGTAATTCATAAGCTATGGATACATCTAGTCCATTCTGCTTAAATAACTCTAGTTCGGTTTGCAGTTTTTTAACTTTTTTTGAATCATTAGTATAAATATACAAAGTCCGTTTTAAGAAATTACAATCTATTTCATGCTCTTTTATCATTCTTTCTATATAGTTGAGGCTATATAAACGAGAATCTATAATTGTTTTTACTGTCTCCTTATTAAATTTTGAGGCAATCGTGGAAAGCAGAGATTGTATAGGTATATACAAATTTCCAGTTGAATGCCCTGTTGTTCCTTCTCCTATTTTTCCTGCTTCTATAATGCAAATATTCTTATTCGTACCTAGTAGCTCAGTTGCAGCTGTAAGGCCAGTAATTCCTCCACCAACTATAGCAATTTCGGTCTTGATTTCTTTATCTAATTGGGGGTAGTTTTGAGTAGAAATCTTGGTTTTTTGCCAGATTGAGGTGTGTTTTTCCATAATAACTCTGTTATGGGTTTATATAATAGGAGAATAAGTTAATGATTTTGTTTGCATCTTACTAAGTTAGAAAAGGGGTTTGCTAACTTAAGAATAGGTATTAAATTAAAGAGAAAGAACTCACATGGAATGTAGACGATGTAAATCAAATAAAACCATCAATAATGGTAAAGTACGGGGTAAACAAAGGTACAACTGCAAAAGCTGTGGCTTTAATTTTGTCCAAGTAGATGAGCGTAGGGGAAAAAATATAGATAAACAAAGAATGCCTATTCATTCATATTTAGAAAATATGGGATTTAGGGCAATAGGTAGGGTGCTAGGAGTAAGTAATGTAGCAGTTTTGAAATGGATAAGGGCAGCTGGAGAATGGATACAGCATTACCATGTGCAAAATAAAGCTCAGGGAAGGCAAGCAGTAGAAGTAATAGAAATGGATGAGATGTGTGGTATTATGTAGGGTCAAAAAAAGAAAGTATGAGTTTGGATTGCACTGGAGTGAATGCGGGGAAGTATACTTAACTTTGTTACGGGGAGCCAAGAAGCAAGCACAGGGAAAAAGCTTTGGAGCAAAATAAAATATATAGTTTGTCGATTTTATGCCACAGACCATTGGACAGCCTATCAGCAGTTTGTAGATGCGCACAAGCAAACAACGCATATAGAGTCATATAATGCTAATGTGAGGCATCATATGGCTAGGTTTAGAAGAAGAATCAAGTGTTACTCTAAATCAGAAAGGTTAGTTGTGTTATCTTTATACTTATTGATGTATAAATCTTTTATCTTATCTATTCTTTAGGTATGCGTTCACGGGTCTGCCAATACTAGAAATACCTTATTTTAAGTATAAGAAAGCACTTGTCTGCTAAGAATAAAATAAGAAGCAACTATAAAATCAACCATATACTAACCACCGATAATATTTTTTATAGCTAGTTGCCAAATAAATATGCGTTTTGGGCTCATTTTAAAGGTAGTAGACACGTGAACGCGTACTTCTTTAGTCTGAAAATTCATTATTTGTAAAGTTTAATAATGTTAAAGTAGCTATTTACTTTCAAAACTATACAAAATTTATTTTACTAAAATTTATTTAACAATTTCAACTAGTGTTCTTAAAGCTGGTAGCAATTTAGCTATCCAGGATATAAAAGAAGGTGAAATTGCTTTAATAATAGGGAGCAAGAAACTGTTAGCTATATAACTATCTGGCAATCCTATATGAAGTAGATTGGCTACCCATAAGGCAGTGCTTGCATAAAAAGCCCACTTACCAATACCCAATATGGCTCCCATTGTTTTATCTACTTTTCCTAATACAGTCTTATTTACTTTAGCCCTAAAATATCTACTTAGAATGATTAGAATGGCTACAATGATGACAAAGACTACACCAAAAGCTATATAAGACGTTACAGTTGGTACGTGCCCATCTACTTTGTTAGAGAATGCTTTGAATATATGTAATGCCCTAAGTCCAAGTATTTTGGCTATAGAAAAGGAAAATAAAGAAAAACCTTCTACAATAAGGCCTCTCTTGTATCCACTATAACCACCCCAGGCTAATATGAGTAGTAAGATTATATCTAGTAATTTCAAAATAGATCTTCAATAAGGTTGTTAACTATAGAGCGTTAAATTACTAATAGTTTTGATATTTAAAATAATTTTTCGAAAAATTTAAATTAAAAGATAACTTACACATAAGACATCTGCTGTCTTTCTTTAGATAAGCATAATTTTTATGCTTATCTAAAGAAAGCTACTTACTAGAAGCGGTAGGCAGGCTGGATGCAGAATATTGTTTAAATACAATAGCATCTGATATAGGCTTAAACATAGATTAGATTGTCTGAGGCCTTCATCTTTGTCGCCTATAGCCCTATTAACAATTTTTTCTTCTATAAATAAAAAACTTGATGGACCACCACCATCTAAGTTAATAGCTGTATTACATTTTAATTTGAGCATCAAGCTAGCCAGTTGAAGTATAACTAAGTCTTGTGCGTACCTCCTCTATTAAGTCTATTAGTATATCTTTTTATAACATCCCAATTACCGAAAGTTGTCTGCCACATTCAGCCCGCTTACTTGAATTTTTATTCTCATGTGCCGCTCGTCTAAAGCTAAATAAGATATTGGGATTTGAATAAGTGTCTATTTCTAAATTATCAATAGTTTTTACTCCAACTTGCTGCAGCTTTTCCACACAGTATCCAGGCAGATCAAACATGTAATGATCTGCTTGTTTAGATCTGATAAAAAATCGCTCATATGAGTTATTTTGTTCTACAATTCCACCATAGAAAGCTTGATCTATCTCATAGAATGATTGTTGGATGCATGGTCCTATTGAGGTAAGTATATTTGGTACTTCAGCGCCTAAGTTTTGCATTGCAAGTATTGTGTTTTCTATAACTCCCGCAACTGTTCCTTTCCAACCTGCGTGTGCAGCTGCGATAACTTTATTTTTACTATCAAAAAACAAGATAGGAACACAATCAGCAGTTCTAATTCCTAAAAGGATTCCTGATAAGCTAGTCACCAGTGCATCTGCTTGTAAGCAAGAGGTTGTTTTCTCTTTATTATGAATGGTAATTACAGAAGCAGAATGGATTTGGTCTAGTATTCTCAAATCATTATAATTAAAGCCTACAGCACTACATACTAGTGACTGATTAGTTACTATATTCTCAGGATTATCGTTACAGTTTGCTTGGCAATTTAATGAACTATATACCGAGGTACTAACACCACCAATTCTAGTAAAAAAGCCATGTGCTAGTTTAGCTTGCTTAGATAAACTAGGTGCAGTATACATAAAAATAGTTTCTTTCTTTTTTGTAGCCTTTTGAATATGGATATTGGATAGCTTCATTTACATTTAAAATTGTTTTTATTGCGTGCTGTACCAAAATAGGTTATTAAATAAATCATTTGTATAACTGTCTTGTTAATAGTTGATTTTTAGCCACCTTACAATTAAAAATTTGTTTCATATATCTTAATTAGGTATTGTTAAATTAAGATAAGAAGCTGACTATTTAGTTTAGCCATTAATAAATTAAGTGATTTCTCATATGTACCTGCTTGCTATAACATTTACCTTTGTGCTTAAATCTAGCTAAATAGTGCCTAATTAAGCTATTATATCCTTCCACTGTATATGTTTCTGATTTGCTTTGTCTATGTTTATCTTTTGGAATAAACTGCTGGTAGCTTTTCCGATAATCACCACAATACAGCTTGCCTATATCCTTGACGCGCTCCCATAGCTTTAGTCCTGTTTGTCTCGAGCGATCTCCACATACATAAGATATAAAACGCTTGCTCATCCTATCAACAGCTATCCATAACCAGCAGTAGACTTTTTTAAACCCACATAAGTGTGTATTTCATCCATCTCGACTATCTCTACTTCATCTTGTCTTTCTGGTAAACTTACTTGATCTCCACATGCTTTTACCCATTGATAGACTGTTCCATAGCTTATGTTGAGTATACGCCCTATAGCTCGAAATCCTAATCCTTCCAAATATAATTGCAACGCTTTTCGCTTAGTAGATAGAGGTTTAACATCTGATTTGTGGCTAACTGTGTAACGGAAACGGCAACTTTTACACTGATAGCGCTGTCTACCTCTAACAATTCCATCTTTACAGCTGTGAGCATTATTACATCGAGGACAATTCATAGTTTTCATCTAACTTACTATTTATATCTCAATTTAACAATACCCACAAAATATGTTTTAACTAGCCCTCGATAAATTAAGTATGCTCTTAACTTTTTTTCTTCAAATAGGGAAGTTGCACAGTATTATCCTTTATAAAAATAAGTAAGTACTAGTAGTCTGTTGCCTTTCATCTCTTCTTTAAGTAATGTCTTTATCCTATGGTTCGAAGGTTCATATATTAGTTTAATGATTTCTCTACCAAGTGATAGATTCATATCTTCTTGTCTCTTTGAATATCTCAAGTATTTCTATATGTCCATTTATCAATAGACTTCTTTCGAAACTAGGATTTACAAAAAATGAGTAAATTGGGTGTAAAAAGAGGCAATAAGCATGAAATATGAGCAAACAAAGGAGTTAGAAGAAGAGAAATTCCGTCGTTTAACAGGTATTAAACGTCCTACATTTGACAAAATGATAGCTATACTTAACCAAGCTAACATACAGAAAAGGACCCGCGGTGGGCGTAAGCATAAACTTTGTATGGAAGACCAGTTGTTAATGGCTTTAGAATATCTAAGGGAATACCGCACTTATTTTCATATAGCACAAAGTTATGGCATTAGTGAGAGTAGTGCATACAAGGGAATAAAGTGGATAGAAAACACTTTAATCAAGCATCCAGCCTTTGCTCTGCCTGGTAGGAAAGCCCTACGCAAAAGTGAGTGTGGGTATGAGGTTATACTAATAGATGCTACAGAAAGCCCTATTGAGCGACCTAAAAAAAGCAAAGACACTTTTACTCTGGAAAAAGAAAAAGGCATACACTCAAAAGTCAACTTATTGTCGACAAGCAAAGCAAAATAGTAATATGCACCAGTTTTACAAATGGAAAACGGCATGACTTTCGCTTGTTCAAAGAGTCTAAAGTTCGCATTAATCAACAAATAGAAGTAATAGCAGATACAGGCTATCAGGGTTTAAACAAACTACATGCGAAAACAAAACTTCCTAAAAAGCGAACTCGCAAGCACCCTTTAACTAAACAGGAGAGAAGAAGCAATGCCCTATTAGCCAGCCAAAGGGTACTTAATGAAAATGTTATCGCCATGCTTAAACGCTTTAAAATCCTTTCTGATAGATATCGTAATAGAAGAAAACGCTTTGGCCTTAGGTTTAATTTAATAGCCGCAATCCATAATTATGAACTCTCAATTTAAGTTTCGAAAGAGGTCTAATGTCTTTGTTACAGCTCTGTTATTCTGGAAAACCTTTTTATTTATATCAGCATTAGTGCTATTCAAATTTTAATTCTGTTTGCCATACATGCTAAACGTAAAAGGTTTTTCCTGTCCCATCTTAAATATTGAGCTTTGCTTGTCTACTGCACTAACCCAGTATTCTCTACCAGCCATAAACTAAAATAGTACAGGGGAAAAATATCCCCGGTCTTCCATACAGATTTAGGCAACTTCTTTTTGGATTGAGCGACGAAACTGATATCAATATATTTTTACAATTCATTAGAGATCTTCTGAAACCTAAGGAATAAGCATAAATGTATAAATTAGGGATAAAAAAACAGAAAGATTAATGGAAAACAGTCATCTAAAAACCTTAAAGCCAGAAGAATTCCGTCGCTTAACAGGCGTAAAGGCTGAGACCTTTGCCAAAATGTTAGCTATCATACAGAAAGCCATTCAAACAAAGAAAGCTAAAGTAGGGCGGCCTAATAAACTGAGTTGTGAACAAATGTTTTTAATGACTTTAGAATATTTAAGAGAATACCGCACATACTTCCATATTTCAAAAAGTTATGGAATAAGTGAGAGTAATTGCTATTATACCATCCGTTTTATTGAAGAGGCGTTAATTAAAAGTGGTCAATTCACTTTACCAGGCCGTAAAGCATTGTTAAAAAGCGATATGGAATATGCAGTAATCTTAATAGATGCTACAGAGAGCCCCATTGAGCGGCCTAAAAAAAGCAGCGATATTACTACTCAGGTAAAAAGAAACGACATACACTAAAGACGCAACTGGTTGTCGATAAGCAAACGCGAGCCATAATATGTAGTAGTTTTTCAAATGGAAAGCGGCATGACTTTCGCTTGTTTAAGGAATCTAAGGTACATATAAGCCAGCATAGTCAAGCCATAGTAGATACAGGCTATCAAGGGTTAAAGAGGCTACATGACAAATCGCTTATGCCTAAAAAACGCAGTAAAAAGCATTCTTTGACCAAAGCCGATAAGAGGAGTAATCAGCAATTAGCCAGCCAAAGGGTGCTTAGCGAGCATATAATTGGTATGCTCAAGCGGTTTAAAATTTTAGCGGAGCGTTACAGAAATAGGAGAAAAAGATTTGGGCTACGCTTTAATCTTATTGCTGGAATTTATAACTATGAACTTTTATGTTAAGTTTCGGAAGAACTCTATTGAGCATATTAATCAAGCGAGTCTTGAAACACTCATGGTAGATCGCCAGCTCGGAGTAGGTAAAACAATAGAGCTACACAAAAATATTAGGAAAGAATAAATAGATATTTAGGCAGAGATTATAAAATATAAAAATATGCTCTTAAAGCATAAAAAAATAAATTGTTCTTTTTTAATAGTTAGGTTTCAAGCTTAAAAATCTAATAAGTTGATCAACTTGGTGTTTCATAATCAATCTAATGTTAGTGTAATAAATTCGTGAAAAATTAAACAAAAACTTGGCAAAAATTGGAGTTAAGTAAATTTGTTACTTATATTTGAAAGCCGAACTAACAGTAGGTATTTAGAAAAAAGCTTCATTTTTTAATAGATATAAATAACTTTTTTCAAATTTTAATAGGGTATGAGCTTATAAGGATTACTATAATACAATATATTAATTCTTGTAAACTATTTAAAAAGAAGAATAATTATGAATAAGAATGTTTTAATTGTCCTAATTGTAATAATAGGAATAATTACCGTTTATATAGTTAATTCTCAGTTAAGTAAAAGAAAGCATTTTGCCACTGTAGAAGAAGTCCGTAGACTTCAACAAGATGTCGAACCTAAACTTGTAAAGATTATGGAAATGAAAAGTAATTTAAAGGAGCAGATAAATAAACTTAAAGAAGATGCTAAGGGCCTAAAAGAAGAAGGCAAAAAAGAAGTAAAAGAACAGGCTCAAGCAATAAAAGAGAAAGCACATGATCTAAAAGAAAAAATAGCAGACAAAAAAGATGAGCTTAAGCATAAAGCGGGAATAAAATCTGAGGAAGCTGCAATAAAAACTATAGAAAGATATGAAGCAGTGGTAAAAGAGCTCGAAGAGATAGAAGCTGAATTGAATACGTGGAAAGAAGGTGTTCAAGAAAATTTAAAAGACAAAAAGAATACGATCAGCAAAGAGGTGCATGACAAGCTAGTAGCAGCTAAAGATAAGTTTAAGCAAGTTAATGATAGGTTGGGCAAAGCCATAGAAAATGTTGGCAAATCTATGCAGCAGCATCAATAAGCTTTTATATATTAATAACAATAGCTATTAATACAAGTGTCAGCCTAGATAGTGTAAATTACAATTAGGCTGACATTTTTTATTAAAATAATTTAAAGAAATGATACGAAGCCTATCAAGGCTATAGTTAAGCTTTTTACCATTATCAATTTTATTAATAAGTATATTATAATAAGAGTAAAAAATAAGTTGTCCTTGTAATCACAACCTAACCTTTAAACTTTCCTTGTATTTATAATGTTTATGCTCCAATGAAGACAGCACGTACGCGTTCACGGGTCTGCCAATATTAGACGTTGTTTGAAAAAAGTTTAAAAATTATACTATGTGGTTTAGATGAAGTGGACCAAAAGGCCTCTATAAATGCCGTTTTACAAGGTGTCGCTTTAAGTAAGGATGATATAGAAATGGAGCTTAATAGCGTTTTTATATGCTTGTCGTTACGTCAACATTTAGAGGCAGCCGAGGATTGTACTTATATATTTCAGGTAGAACCTGCTAACTCACTAAGGTGGAAGTTATGGTGGTGGGGGGATTTACTAGAAAGTGAAGAGCTGGCTGGTGAGTTTTTACAGGAAAGATTATGCTAATTACTTGCTAGCAATTGTGTTTGAAGTGTAGAGTTTAATGAGACGAATGGCTATATTAAAGTAGATGTTTGATCCCTAACAATTATGGTTATATTAGTAAGGATGTTACTAGCGATAAAAACCAAGTAAAAAATTATGGGACGACTATTACATCAATGTGCCAGGACAACACAGAAAACCTGCAGAGAGATACAGTTATCAAGAGAGAGTATAGCAACTCTTGCTAGACAATTATGGAGTTAACCGTAAAACGATATCTAAATGGAAAAACAGGACCACTTGCTAAGTTACATTCGGGGCCTAAGGTAAGGCGTTCTAAGGTATTAACCCAGCAAGAGGAACAAGTGGTTATTGCTTTTAGAAAGCTCACTCAATTGCCCTTGGATGATTGTCTATATACTTTACAAGAGACCTTCCTCACTTACCTCGCCCTAGCTTGTATCGCTGTTTTCAGCGCCATGGCTACCCTAAGCTGGAGAAAGTGTATACTAAGGAGAAAATGATTAAGAAGCAGTTTAAAGCGTAACCTATTGTCTATTTTTATACAGATATAGCAGAAGTATAAACAGACCAAAGTAAACTCTACTTGTTTGTGGCACTAGATAGGACTAGTAAGTTTTGTTTGGCTAGTCTATATGAATTTGCTTCCAAATCGGTAGCAGTAGGCTTTTTGGAAGATTTAATAGCTTTTGTTCCCTATAAAATACTAACAGATAGTGGGGGTGCAATTTACTAATAGGTGTGAAGGGAAATTAGCATTAGAACACATGTTTGATTGTATATGTGAGCAAGAAGGCATAGTTCACAGAAGAACCGAGTTGGCCCATACTTGCACTAATGGACAAGTAGCGCGTACGAATAGGACTATTTAAACATACATCTAGAAATAATACGCTTGAATTTTTTAAGGTAATTAAGCTAGTTGGTGCTTCCAATTCAATGATAAGTATATAAAAGATCTTCCTGAAGAGTTGTAATTGATAATAAGCGACTTTTTATCATATAAAATTATATAGATTCTTATCTATTAGATATTGATCTTTTCTCTCTGGCTATCAGCTATACTTTGGGTACTCAAAGTATGAAATTTGCCCCTTCCATGGTATTTAAATTTGCATATAAGCTAATTGTCCTTTACATGTCTATCCCCCGATAAGCTTTAAAATATGAAAAGAGCATATTTGCTGTTTGAGTAACATATATCTTATAAGCTTATTCTTATGATTGGCATACTTATGATCTTTTGGCCAAAAGCCATTAAATACGAGTTTATAGTACTATAAGACGCATAGTATAGTTGTTTATGCGATAAACTTTATGCTTATGCTTGGAGATCAATAAGATCCTTCTTAGGATAATATCCTCACTAATTTTTAGCATATGAAAAGGACTTATACAATATCGCAGCAATACATAGCTAATGTTTTACTGATAAGCTTATGCTTACAGAGTTGTGATGGGAATTCACCTACTCCTATCCAAGAAAAGAAGATAGTCTTTATGCAGGCAGAGGGAAATGTTTCTCTCATAAATATAGAGCCTTTAGTCGGAGAAGAAGTGATAGCCCATGGAGGTCATGCTGTTACCCTTTATGTGAAAGATGGTAGGACAAAAGCAGATGTTGTGCTGAATACTGCTCAAGGATTTAGTAAAAGCTATGCAGGATTAAACGTATACATTGAACAGGGTACCAACGTTTCTATTTTTCCTCAATTAGATAAAAAGTTACAAGAGCGTCGTGTTCATCTGCAATTAGCCAAAGGTAGCCAGCCAGCAAAAGTAGTCATTTATAAAGGAGTAGGGCTAGCAGGAGGGATGATGCAAGGAGAAGGGGAAGTTGAGGAAGAATCGCAAGGGAGGAGAAAAAGAGCAAGGATTGAAATAGGAGAAGAACAGGAAGAAAATTTGATTGAGCAAAAACAAGGAATAAGTCCTTTTGATATATTTCCCTCAGAAGTATGGCAATATATTTTTTCTTATTTAAAGTTTAAAGATATTTTACTAGCAAGAGCAGTTAATAAAGATTGGAATGGACTGATCACAGGCTTTAGAGAGGCAGGTGTAGTAGGATTGGAGAATAAGCCTTCTTATATTATTAATGCACTTGGTTGGAGCAAAGACGAGGAAATAGATTTTGCCAGTAATAAGTTAAGTACAATAAACTTCGAGACAATGCCTAGTTTTGCTTTTTATAGCTTAATGGGGAAAGTTAAGAATTTACCCCAAGAGCTTAGGCCTTATTTACAAGGGACAAATGTACATACGGTTGATTTAAATGAGAATCAAATAAGTGATCAAGGTGCAGAGGAATTCGGTAAGCATTTACAAGGAACAAACGTGCACATGGTTAATTTAAGTAATAACCAAATAGGTGCTCAAGGAGCAGAAGGGTTTGCCAAGCATCTAAAAAGAACAAAGGTACATGCAGTTAATTTAAGCTTTAACAATATAGGCAATCAAGGAGCAGAAGAATTCGGTAAGCATTTAAAGGAGACAAGGGTTCATACAGTTAATTTAAGTGGGAATGAAATAGGCAATCAAGGAGCAGAAGAATTCGGTAAGCATTTACAGGAAACACAGGTGCATACGGTTGATTTAAGTGGGAATGAAATAGACGATCAAGGAGCAGAAGGATTTACTAAGCATTTACAGGGAACACAGGTGCAAGCGGTTAATTTAAGCTTTAATAATATAAGCGATCAAGGAGCAGAAGGATTTGCCAAGCATTTAAAGGAAACAAAGGTACATACAGTTAATTTAAGCTACAATCAAATAAGCGATCAAGGAGCAGAAGGATTTGCTAAGCATTTACAGGAAACACAAGTGCATACGGTTGATTTAAGCGGGAATCAAATAGGCGATCAAGGTATAGAAGAATTCGGTAAGCATTTACAAGGGACAAATGTACATACACTTGTTTTAAGTGAGAATCAAATAGACGATCAAGGCGCAGAAGAATTCGGTAAGCATTTAAAGGAGACAAGGGTTCATACGGTTGATTTAAGTAAGAATTACATAGGCGATCAAGGCGCAGAAGGATTTGCTAAGTATTTAAAGGAAACACAAGTGCATACGGTTAATTTAAGCGGGAATCAAATAGGTGCAGAAGGAGCCGTAGGATTAGCTAAGAATTTACAGGGAACACAGGTGCATACGGTTAATTTAAGCGGGAATGTAATAGGTGCTCAAGGCGCAGAAGGACTTGCTAAGCATTTACAAGGAACAAAGGTGCATACGCTTCATTTAGCTGGAAATCGAATAGGCGCTCAATGCGCAGAAGCATTGGCTAAGCATTTACAGGGAACAAAGGTGCATACGCTTCATTTAAGTATGAATCAAATAGGCGCTCAAGGAGCAGAAGGATTTGCTAAACATTTACAGGGAACACAGGTGCATACGGTTGATTTAAGCTATAATCAAATAGGCGATCAAGGCGCAGAAGCATTGGCTAAGCATTTACAGGGAACACAGATGCATACGGTTATTTTAGCTGGGAATCATATAGGTGCCCAAGGAGCAGAAGAATTCGCTAAGCATTTACAGGGAACACAGGTGTATACGGTTAATTTAAGTGAGAACCATATAGACGGTCAAGGAGCAGAAGGATTTGCTAAGCATTTAAAGGGAACAAACGTACATACGGTTAATTTAAGCTTTAATAGTATAGGCGCTGATATACAAAAATTATTAAAAGATAAGTATGCTCATATTAAGTGGGAATTTTAAAAATTTAGTAAACTAAAAAACGACAACTGTATTTATAATCTCATAAGTAAGCGAATTTAACTTTAAAGCAACATCCTGGTGCTTGAGATAGAGATACCTAATTGTCCACATATATCAACTACATTTAAGGTATCTTCTTTATCAGATTTCTTCTGAAATCCCATAAACCCTAGCTATAAACTTATTTAAACACGGCTAAGTGATAGGTTTCGGAAGAAGTCTATTATATAAAATTATATAAAGTACTGGACGTCGAAGCTTTTTGTATTAGTGGGATATTTGATTCTTTCACACGCTCAAAAATTTATGAACTGTGAACAATTAATAAAAATTTAACTGGGCGGTGGAATAAATAGGTTATTAAAATGGGTATTGTTAAACTAGTATAGTTAACTGATTATTTAATTTTAGTATTAATAAATTAAGCGATTTTTCAATCATTGGGAATTTTTACTCATATTATTTTTTTAGCATGTTTACCAGTTCATTCAAATTTTTAAGTTTATTCAAAGCATCTACATTTACTTGCATAGCAGCTTTTTCAAGCCAAAACCCATTTTATGAGCATTTTCCTCTATTCCTTCTTCTTTTTCACACCTCATTCCTAGATTAGACCTGCTGCGAAACAACTGTTATAAAAAAACAGAGGAGTATTTTTCACAATTTAGAGAACACAAAAAATAAAAATAGGCATTTAAAGTATAAAAAAGGCAGGTTGATTTTTTGTAGATAGTAAATTTATCTCTCAAAAATCCAATAGTTTTATTAATTTTCTGTTTCGCAGCGGCTCTATTGTATTGTGCACTTACATTACCCTGCTCCGCAGCTTTTTGACACCATTTAAATGCTTTAGCATGGTCCTTTTCTACTCCTTCTCCATTTATATACATTGCTGCTAAATTATCTTGTGCTTTTGCGTATCCTTGCTTCGCAGCTTTTTGACACCATTTAAATGCTTTAGCATGGTCCTTTTCTACTCCTTCTCCATTTATATACATTGCTGCTAAATTATGTTGTGCTCTTGCGTATCCTTGCTTCGCAGCTTTTTGACACCATTTAAATGCTTTAACATGGTCCTTTTCTACTCCTTCTCCATTTATATACATTGCTGCTAAAGTATGTTGTGCTTTCGCGTATCCTTGCTCCGCAGCTTTTTCATACCATTCTTTAGCTTCTTGATAATTTTTATCTACTCCCCAGCACTTGTAATACATTACTCCTAGGTTATATTGTGCTTCCATATCTTCTTGTCTTACTCTTACAGCCTTTTCATACATAGAACATAATGCATTCCTTGCTACTGAACTTCCCCTTTCAGCAGCTTTTTCATACCAGTCTCTCGCTTCTTGTTCATCTTTCTCTGTTATCATACCATTTATTATACCATTCTCATAAATCCTACCAAGCCTACATTGTGCTTCCGTATGATTTTGATAACTCGCGCTTTGATACCATGCTATAGCTTTTTTACAATCTTTAGTTATCCCCCAACCATTTTCATACAGCTTACCTAAGTGCCACTCGGCAGATCCAGTAACTTCTTTATCTTTTGACATACTATCCATTATAGTTGCTCGAGATTCTTGTCCTTGATTTTTATAATAGCCTGCTAACTTGGACATAACTACGTTGTCTAAAAAAGAAATTTTATAGTAGACCTACTGCGAAAGAGGTAAAATAGAGTAGAATTTTAAATAAAATAAAGAAGGGAGCTTGGCTCTAGCGACATTATTTGTTAAAAAGCGTACTTGAAGTTTATAAGCCCGGATATAATGTTAAAGCGAAGGTTATATTTTTTCTGAAAATTCCTGTATACCTCTGCCATAATTTTAAATACCTTGATCTCTCTTATCTTATGCTCTACCTTCATGCGTATGGAGGCTAGCTTTCTGTTATGGTCTTTTTGCTCTTTGGTTAATGGCCGCTTACGGCTCTTTTTGTAGGGTATCATTACATTGCTCTGTAGCTTTTGCCAGCCTTGATAACCACTATCTGCCAGCTTTAAGCTTTCTTTAGGTAAGGGTTTTTCTCCTTTACGGATTTTAAAGTCATGCACTCTTCCTTTATGTGATTTGGAGACAGACAGTATTCTCCCATCTTCTCTGATGACTATCTCTGTTTTTATGGTATGTCTCTTTTTCTTGCCTGAATAAGATTTCTTTTGCTTTTTACTAGGTCTTTGCGTAGGCTGTTCACTTACATCTGCTAATATGCGCAATACCTTGTCTGGGGTTAAAGTCCTATCTTTTTTAATGCTAATTTTCTTAGCTAGTAAGGGCTCCATTTTTCTTAGCAAGCGGCATATGTTAGCGTTGTGTAAGTTAAATAAGTAGCCTAGAAATACATGGCTAATATAGGTGCGGTAATATACCAAAACACAGAGCAGTTTATCCTCTAAGGTAGGTAAATGGCTCCGACGTCCATGGCGCAGCTTGCTCGCTTCTAACTTTTCAAAGACAGGCCTTACTTTTTGAACTAATTTATCAAATGTTTCTAGCCTCAATCCAGTTATTCTTCTAAAATTGTATGGGTACTTGCTTATTCTGGTGTAGGTTAAATGCATACTTATTCCTTTTAGTATATAACAAGGATTACATTTTAACCTTTTCTACTCTCTTTATCAACCTCTTTCGCAGTAAGTCTAGTACTTAATAGCCTTCGCAATCGCACGCCTACTGATACTTTTCCAAATCTCATCGCTCCAATCAAAAAAAACAAAAAAAGTAGACATGTTGGCTACTTTGTTGTCTCCTATTATAAATTGTTCTAATGCTGGATTGTTGCGTGCTTGTAGTATATCTAAAGACAAGTTGGCTTCTTTTAACCTTTCCAAACCATCAATCGTTAAATCAGTATCATTAAGGAGTAAATAAGTAAGGCTGTGGAGGTTTTTTAAATATATTAAGCTACGATCTTTAGCTATCAATTTGTTACCACTCAAATCTAAATAGGTTAACATTGATAAAGGAAGCGTACTTAAAGCATGGCTAATTTCCCATATTGCTCGCTCACATACATATGGCATAGCGAGCTTTTGTAAGTAAGCATTTGATAGATTAACCTTTTGATTACCATTTTGTAGTTGATTACGGACTTCTTTGACAAGTTTATGGAAAACATAATATTCTCGCTGGGCATAATACTCTTCTAACCTATCTAATATAATTTTCAAGCTTCCATCCTTTTCTTCTTCAATTGTTTTTGCTGCATAATTTAATAATTTATCTAAATTTTCAGGTGTAGCATTATCCATTTCATCCAGAGCCTGATGATCTATTTCAAAGTTTAAGCGAGTAAAAGTATCATTATTTCTCTCACAAATCATACTTCTAACATTGTCCTCAGCTGCTTCTCCACTGCTAGCTAAAAGCATATTTATAACAGCCGGTGCCCCCATCAACAATCCACCCCATTGTGCAGCAGAGGCCAAACTTTTCCTTTGTGACACAATACCAGTTCCTAAAAAAATAATGTGAAAATGTGATTTTTTGTATAAAGAATCTTTAGCATATTTGTATGCTTCAAAAGTAGGGTCGTTAACAGAAGCCTGCCCACCATCAACAAAACAATACTTTGTTCCATCCATAGACTTAATATTTGCAGGTGGGAAATAAGTGGTGGCTGCTGAAGTAGCCCTAGCTACATCTTTTAAATAAAAGTTCTTGCTACTATCATCTTTTGCTTCAGGGCTCTTAAGAAAGTAAGGTTTGTTTTTATTAGCATCATAAGCGGTAATAAGAACAGGACTCATTACATCTTTTAAGGTGGCCTCTTTAAAATAATCTGTTAAGACGGATTCGAAAGCCTTGGGGTTATATATATGATATAGAGCTTGTCGAATTTTCTTCTTGAGTACATTAGTAGCAGAAAATATTTTATTTCCGTTATCTTTATATATTTCTAATATTGTTTCCATATCATAAAGGGGCCGATTTGTACTAGGATCTAAAACACGCATGGCTAAAGAAATAATGCCTCCTGTCGAGGTACCCACAATTAAATCGAAACACTCACCCAACCGTACAGTAGGAGCTGGCGCATCAGGGTCTGTGAAATAGTCTAAAATTTTTGCTGCTAGTGTTTTTTCTATGTGGCTTAAAGCATAAGCTTCTAATACACCTCTAATACCCCCTCCACTTAAACTTAAAATATAACGATATGGACCTTTTTGTGTTTGAGATTTGCTAGCGCTTGTATATGATGTACTAGCTTCTTTCCCTTCATTCTCTTCATGTATTTCTTTTGGTCTTTTTCTTAGCTTATCTTCTATAGGTTTCCTATACTCTTCTGCTTCTTCAAACTTCATTCTTTCTTGAATTTACTCCACTACCATAGAGGGATCTAGTTGCTGTAGTAAAGCAATAGCAGTTTCGTGCCCTTGCTTCTTTGCTTTTTCTAACCATTCTAATGCTTCATTATAAGCTGACTCTTTTTGCCCTCCCTTTTTCCATGACTCATAGGCCCTTTGCCCTAGTCGAAATTCTGCCTCTGCTTCTCCTTCCATAGCAAATTTCAGTAACCCTTGGTATACTTCTAAACTATCTTCATCAGGAAGATCATTTAATCTAATATTATTATCTTGCGTTTCTTTACTACCTTGTTGCTTTTGTGCTTCCTCATAACCTCCATCATCAAAATCCTCTTCATCGCTCCCATCAGTATCCTCATTTTTATAGTCCTCTACATATTTTTCCTCATCTTCTTCATCTCTTTGCATCCCCCCATTAACCCTGCTCCTTTGTAAATAACTATTTTAGCTGGCTTTCCTGCGTGTGCTGGCTGAAGGTGAACGCGACACTGTTGTGCTTTTGTATCTAAGCATGGTAAATTGGCTAATGCTGCCCCTTGTTCTATATACACGTTTAAACCATCATAGCCTTTACTAAACCCTTGAGGTGCATTCATCACTACATCTGCTTTTAACTCACCAGCTTCCTCATAGAAAGTAACAGCATGGCCACCTTGAGTCGTTAATTCTTGACCAATTAAAGTCTGGATACTTGTTGGAGTAATAATTGCTTGTGTATTAGGTTGTATAAATACTATTTGCTCTTCCCCAGTAGGAATAAGTGGATGATTGTCAAATCCTCCACCACAATTTTGTAAGAGTAAGCTGATAAGTAAAATAGAGGCTATGTATTGCTGAGTTAAAGAAGAAGTGCTTTTCATAGTTGCAAAGTTTAATGAGGAGCAGAGGAACATATGATAGTTTATATCTAGCATATTTGCAAATGTAAATACTATTAGAGGGACAAATAGCTATACTTTGGATATCCAAAGTATAGCTATTTTACAACGGGTGTAAAATCAATACCTTATAGATAAGAAGCTGTATAGAAAAGTTGCTGATTAGCTATTACAATTCTTCTTGAAGAGATTCTATATGCTCAGCCCTAATTTCTGCCATTTCTTCAACAAAACTTATATGAAAATCCTTTTTTAGTATATTCTCATCAATCTCTAAATTTCTGGTACGCATCTCTTCTTCAAATCCCTTTAAAAACCCTTTCAGGCATTGTTAAATTAATATAGTCAACTGATTGTTTAACTTTGCGATTATTAATAAGTTGAGCGATTTTTCGATCATGTGTAGTTGCTTGCTATAACATTTGCCTTTACGCTTAAATATTGCTAACTAATATCGAGTCAGACTATTATATCCCTCCACAGTATATGTCTCTGCTTTACTTGGGATATGCTTATCTGGGGGAATAAACTTACCATAACTCTTTCAATAATCATTATAATAATACTTACCTATGCCTTTTATATTTTCCCACATAAGAGAGGAATCGTTTGCTAAATCTATCAACAGCAATCCATATCCAACAGTACTTTTTTTGAACCGAGATACGTGTGCAACTCATCTATTTCGACTATTTCTACTGCCTGTTCGCTTGTGAGTAAACTCATTGACTACTCCATGCTTTTATTCATTGATAAACTAATCAAATCTCTTATAGATTTTCGTTTGAAAAAAGGTTGTAAAAAATTATACTGTGGGATTTAGATGAAGTGGGCCAAAAGTCCTCTATAAATGCCGTTCTGCAAGGTGTCGCTTTGAGTAAGGATGATATAGAAATGGGGTTTAATAGCGTTTTTGTATGCTTGCCGTTATGCCAAGATTTAGAGGCAGTCGAGGATTGTACTTATAGATTTCAGGTAGAACCTGCTAACTCACTAGGGTGGAAGTTATGGTGGTGGGGAAATTTACTCGAAAGTGAAGAGCTGGCTGGTGAGCTTTTACAGGAAAGATTAAGTCAATTACTTGCTAGTAATTGTGGTTTAAGTGTAGGGTTCAATAAGGAGAATGGCTCTATTAAAGTGAAAAAGTTTGTTGCCTACATTTTGTCCAAATCTGCCATGTGTGAGGGACCATGGAAATAAATATCTTATCCGATATCAACCTGCCATGGCTGTTTCAACTACTACCACTGCTTCAATATTATCGATTGATGTTCAAGCTTTAAGTGGTAAAAAGAACAAATGCAAGGATGGGAAGGATAAACCACCAGCAAGCCAGAAACGAAGAAGAAAATCGGCTAGCACAACAAATATTCAGCAAGTAGGTAGTGAAAAAGGAAAAGAGAAGAAAGGCACAGATGAGGATAAAATAGATGATGAAATCTACATAGATTAACTATAAGTTACTAATAAGAAGTAAACATAGTGATATCAAACTGCCATACTTAGTCTTACTAAGTTAAATTAATATCGAGATAAAATATTGCTTATGTAATCCATAAAAATCGCTCGGTTTTGTGTATCTTAGCCATATTTCAAACGTAGCTAAGCAAGCACATGGAAGAAACCCAAAAACTACAAAATACCTACTCAGCAGATAGCATTCAAGTACTAGAAGGATTAGAAGCTGTAAGAAAGCGTCCGGCCATGTATATTGGCGATATTGGTCCTAAAGGATTACACCATTTGGTATGGGAAGTTGTCGACAACTCAATCGATGAAGCGTTGGCGGGTTATTGTACTACTATTAAAGTACAGATCCATTCAGATAATTCTATTACCGTATCTGATAATGGTAGAGGTATTCCTACAGACATACATGCAAAAGAAAAAAGATCTGCTTTAGAAGTAGTTATGACTGTGTTGCATGCTGGTGGTAAGTTTGATAAAGGAACTTATAAAGTTTCTGGAGGGTTGCATGGCGTAGGTGTATCTTGCGTAAACGCACTTTCCACACACTTACAGGCTACTGTATATAGAGATGGTAAAATATATCAGCAAGAATATGCCAAAGGTGCCCCATTATACCCTGTTAAAGAAGTAGGAACAACAACTCTGCGAGGAACTACTATACATTTCCAGCCAGATGATTCCATTTTTACTACAACCACTTACAACTATAGCACTATTGCTGCAAGGCTTGGTGAGTTGGCTTACTTAAATGCAGGCCTTACAATAGAATTAACAGATTTACGCGAGCAAGACCAAGAAGGGAACTTTCTTCAAGAAACCTTCCATTCAGAAGGAGGCTTAGCAGAATTTGTTGCCTACCTAGACGATGCTCGAGAGAAATTAATCCCTCAACCTATTTATATGGAGGGAGAAAAATATGATGTCCCTGTACAAGTAGCCTTAAGTTACAATACAGGTTTTACAGAAAATGTTGTTTCCTATGTCAATAACATTAATACAATAGAGGGTGGTACGCACGTAGCTGGATTTAGAAGGGCTCTCACACGTACACTTAAAAGTTATGCAGAGAAGTCCAATTTACTAGAAAAAGCTAAGGTAGAAATCGTAGGAGATGATTTTAGAGAAGGGCTTACAGCCGTTATCTCCGTAAAAGTATCTGAACCTCAATTTGAAGGACAAACAAAAACCAAACTAGGTAATGCGGAAGTGGTGGGTGCTGTAGATAGCTGTGTTAGTGAAACGCTCCAAAACTACTTAGAAGAACATCCTCAGGAAGCTAAGATAATTGTTTCCAAAGTAATTTTGGCTGCCCAGGCACGTCATGCGGCTCGCAAAGCTAGAGAGATGGTCCAACGTAAAAATGTGCTTACTGGTGGAGGGTTGCCTGGTAAATTGGCCGATTGTTCTGATAATGATCCTGCTGCTTGTGAATTATACCTGGTAGAGGGTGACTCTGCAGGTGGTACGGCTAAGCAGGGTAGGGATAGAAGATTTCAAGCTATTTTACCATTGCGGGGAAAAATACTAAATGTAGAAAAAGCCCAAGAGCATAGAATTTATGATAATGAGCAGCTTCGGAATATGATTATGGCTTTGGGTATAACTTTTGGTACAGAAGAAGATGCCAAGGCTGTTAATCTAGAAAAACTCCGCTACCATAAAGTGATTATCATGACTGATGCCGATGTAGATGGTAGCCATATACGTACCCTTATATTAACTTTCTTTTATAGGTATCTGAAAGTGCTTTTAGAAAGAGGATTCCTTTATATTGCTTTGCCACCTCTTTACTTGGTAAAACGAGGAAGTGAGTCACGATACTGCTGGACGGAACAAGATCGTATAGCAGCTGTTAAAGACTTTTCGCCAGATGGTAAAACAGAGTCGGTAAATATACAGCGCTATAAAGGTTTAGGAGAGATGAATGCTGAACAGCTTTGGACTACTACTATGGATCCTGCTGTGAGAAGCTTAAAGCAAGTTACTATAGAATCTGCGGCAGAGGCTGATCATTTGTTTTCTATACTTATGGGTGATGAAGTGGCACCACGAAGAGACTTTATTCAGCTGCATGCTAAGTATGCACAGATAGATATTTAAGGTGTCTTATTACAAAAAGGTTAGAGTTAGAGGCTTAAAAGTGAGTAGATGTATGGTTAATATTTTTAAAATGGCTAATGTATAGTTTCCATTTTAAATGTATTAGCCATATTTAAATGATATTTTAGGTTGTTTAGTCCGTTAGTAAAGGTATTAATATTTTGGTGAAAAAGGTGAGGTTTTTTTGCCATTGTTCCTCTATCAATTGCCAAGGAGTTTTGCCCTTGAGTGCCTTAAGTGTACGAGCAAAATTATAAGCTAACAAGAAGTCATTTAAGTGCCGCTCTAACTGCTGATGGCTACTATAATAATAGCTTTGCACAGTAGCCTCTTTGATTGTTCTGTTCATGCGCTCTACCTGGCCATTGGTCCATGGATGTGCCAGCTGCGTTCTTCTGTGAACGATGCCTTCTTGCTCACAAATGCGGTCAAACATATGCTCGAGCGCTAATTCTCCTTCTTTCCTGTTTGTAAATTGTACACCATTATCAGTAAGTATTTTATGTATCTTATAAGGAACAAAAGCTATCAGGTCTTGAAGAAAGCCTACGGCTGCTGACTTGGAAGCAAATGCATATAAGCGGGCATAACAAAACTTACTAGTTCTATCTATTGCCACAAACAAATACAGTTTACCCTGGGCGGTCTGCACTTGTGCTATATCTATATGGAAGTAGCCGATAGGATAAGCTTTAAACTGCTTCTTAGCTGCTTTGTTGTTAAGCTTCACTTTCTCTAGCTTAGGGCAGCCGTGTCGCTGAAAGCAGCGATGCAAAGTAGAACGCGATAAGTGAGGTATAGTTTCTTGTAGAGTGTATAGCGAGTCTCCAAGGGTAACCCTGTAAGCTTTCTAAAAGCAATAACAACCTTCTCTTCTTGCTCAGTTAACACCTTAGAACGCTTTACTTTAGGCCCCATAGGCACATCTTGGCAAGAAGTCCTATTTTTCCATTTAGCTATTGTCTTACGATTAACTCCAAAACGCCTAGCAAGGGAAGCTATACTCTGTTTTGATAACTGTATTTCTCTACGAGTTTTCTCTGTTGTCGGGCGCATTTATGTAGTAATTGTCCCATAGTTTTTTTACTTGGTTTTTATCACTAATAATATCCTTGCTAATATAACCATAATTGTTGGGGACCAAACAAATAGACCTACTGCGAAACAGAGAATCTATATAAAAGTTTAATTTTTGAGAGTTAAATTCACTATTTGTAAAAATTTAACCTGCGTTTCACATGCTTTAAATGCATATTTTCATTTCTTGTATTTTCTCAATTATGCAAAATGCACCTTTGCTTTTTTATAACAGTTGTTTCGCAGTAGGTCTAATAATTCTATTGTATTTTTACTGCAAATAAAAAACCTTCTAATCGATTTAAAGTTTTCAATACATAGTTATTCCATCAATCAAAAATCATTACATACAAATATGTGTAAAGCCATATTAATAAAAACCCGTCAAGGGGCTATCTATAGATATACCAAGAATATTGCCTTAGGTATTGCACTAGTTATAGCAAGCACCAATTTCCATACATGTGTGTCAAATGGAGTCCACCAAGTAGGAAGCAATTTAAAGATGGAAGTAAGCTCAGGGGTGGACCGACATATGGATGTTCATTTTGTGCTGAGTGATGATGTAGAAGAGGCTAGCCTTGCTGGTTATGCATTAAATGTAAATCTAATTGTCATAGAAGGAGAGCAGGATAGTAATAATTTGCTAGAATATCGTAATAGATCAGGTAAAGGTAAGAGGGCATCAAGTATCAATAAACCGTTAAACTATTTTATAGAGGAGGAAAAGTTAAACTTAGAAAGCGAGGAGTTAATGATACCTTTCAAACTTGTACCGGGAGTAGGTGTAACAAAAGTAAAAGTTCAATTTTTACTTTTGAATGAGGGTGGCAATATTCTCAGTACATCGTATGTAGATTGGAATAGTTCTACGGAAGAATCAGAAATAGTAACAGATAATAGGTTAATGCTAATAGATATTCCGAAGGTAAATGATGAAGAAAATATAGCTATATCAGTAGGTTCTGTTGCTTTAGAACAAATGGGTATGAGTACAGCAGAAGAAAGTCCGGATGGTAGTAGAAAAAGAAAGCGTAACCTAGAAAACAGTAGTAGTGCAATGAGTTTAAATGATGCTATAAAGAGAAAAGAGAAAAGAGCAAAGAGATTAGCTAAAGGCAAAGAAAGCGTAGAAACTGAAGAAGAAGCTGAAGTAGAAGTTCTACATGCTTTTATTGAAGAGATGGTTATACCTGATGTATACAGCCGTATGTCAGAGATAGAATTAGTAAAGTGTGCTAATGATAATAGCCCGTATGCTCAAGAAGCGATTGTTAGGTTGAATTTACGTTCAGGTATACATGGGTGCCTGCAATATGATCTTGAACCGGACAAATGGTCAAATATAGAAGAAAAAGCATTACAAGATCAACGATATGTTCTTTTGCTAATATATAATTATTATCGGTATACTTATTATACTAAGTACGAATGTATGGATTTCTTTAAATTACCTTTTATAGAAAAGATTATAGAAAAAGTAAGGTTGGCTGCAGAATTAGGAGATGCACTAGCTCAAACTAACTTAGGCTATATATTGTTATTTAAAGCTAATGATGAAGATAAATGGTCTACATCTGTAAAAAGAGAGGTAGCTGAAACATTTCATCAGTCCTTTTGCTGGTTAAAAAAAGCAGCGGATCAAGGAAATGCTCATGCTCAGCTTGCATTAGGGAGAGATTTCTATGCACCAGACTGCATATATGAAGACTACGAAAGAATGGCTGCCTATTATGCTCAAGCAGCTAAACAAGGACATCAAGAATCACAATTCTTATTAGGTAATTTATATCATTATGGACCAGAATCACAGATAGATGATTATAAATGGTGTGGATTTTACGAAACCTTAATACAAGCTAAAGCAGGAGACGTAGAGGCTCAATCAGAATTAGAGAACACATATCATTCTTATATTAACAGAGATGAGCTGGATATTGAAAAAGCTATTTACTGGTATAATGAGGCAGCCAAACAAGGAAATCCGGAATCCCAATATCAATTGGCCATCATGTATTTTGCAGGCCGGGGGGTAGGTTTTAGTAATAAGCGAGCTATGGAATTACTTAAGGAATCTGCAGAAAAAAATTATGATCTCGCTCTATCAAAACTAATAGATATATATTATAAACGGGGAATAGAAGAAGATATAATATATGATTCTAAGGAAGCGCTTAAATGGCTAATCAAGGCAGCAATAGGAAGTTGTGATGATGCTGGGGAAATTTTAGGAAAAATGTACTTTAAAGGAGTTCAGATGGCTCAAGATTTTTCTAACGCATTTTTCTGGTTTTATAAAGAAAGGTATTTTTCAGAGAAATACTCCCTATTTGTTACCACTCAATCAGAAGAAGAAGAGATGTCAGAAGGTTCTAATGATATGGAAGGTGGTGATAACGAACATGAGGCGTTAGAAGCTATTGAAGCAAACTTACTTGGAAACTACCAAGCAATGTTAATACAAAAGGAAAGAGACCATTTAGGCACCTGCGCTACCTTTCAAATTGGATTATATAAAAAGCTTGAGGAGATAATGTTCAAATTTATACAGTGGAATTACAAACTTAAAACGGCTAATGGGCTAATGATAAATAGCTTAGATTTTAAGGATCCAGAATTTAAACAAGCCATTGATGCACGTCAAAAGTTAACAGGTATTATACCTTATATAAAGGGGCATATATATCAGGGAAAAAGTTATATAAGTTTTGATCGGCCCATAGTTCAGTTAGCAGATGAAATTATGGAAGAAGCATTAAATCAACATTTATATAGAGAGGCTGAAAACATTCTTAATCATCTTAAACGTATATATGAAAAATTGCGTACAAAAACACATAAGCGATCAATTGATATAGAAACCAGATACCATTTACTAGATTCAGATTTGTCAGAGTTAGATAAACAGAAGCTCTCACAAAACTTAGAAATAGAAAATGCATTAGAAGAGATATATACAAATAAATTAAAATTGCTTGAAGACCAGATCGTAGAATTGAGGACTTATTATCAGGCACTATTTAGGCAGATTGAAAAAGGGTCAGGTATTCGTAATAAAAATTTTAGAAAAGAGCGCAATATGATTTTAAGAATAGAAGAACCGTATGCATACCCTCGTACCTTATTTAGCTTTAAAGTTGTTGAAAAAGATTTTAGTATCTAAAAGATAAACGTATAACCAACCAAATTATGTATCAATTATTTTTTAATTAATCTAGTAACTTATTATAAAATATACAGCATCATTAACATGGCCCTAGCTAGCGAAGGTAAATACTCCTTATTTTATTTCTTAAGCTGGATGTTTATTATCCTTAAGCCTTTTTATAAAATAGGCCGCTTTTATAATGCTATCCGTAACTATGGCTACGTCGCTACTTATAATGGTATAATTATTTATTTAAAACACACTATAGCTTATTCAAGCTAGCAGCCAGAATTCTAGTTTTAAAGGAAGCAGCCAGTTAAGAAATTGCTATAGCCCAAACGGAATTAGTACTTTCCATAACAGTTAGAAGAAACTAAAGAAGCAGCCACACAATTTGAAATTATTATGGCAACGTAGTTACCGTAATTGTACAAGAGGCAGAAATGCGTAGTATGAAGTTTCAAGAATACAACTATAATTCTTATTCAAGAAAATGATGAACAGGGCCCTGAAGAAGAATAAGGGTAAAATATATCCATCCTCTATTTCACTTTGTAAAGCGAAGAGGAGAACTGATACAAATTAGATTGATATATACATATACAGGCAAAGGTATATTAAAATAGCGATTAACATAAAGATTATGCTTAATTGTATATAGTTTTGCGCCAGCTAATGTTCTTTGTATTAGTAAGCGACAGCTTTGTATAAAAGTTTCTCAATTACTAACCGGCATTAATAAAAATTTAGGTAAGAAAAATTGTATCAACCACTGAAAAGACATCATTCCCCGATCAAAAATATTTCTTATAGAAATATGTGTAAAGTCCCATTAATAAAAGTTAATCAAAAAGGTATGTGTCTATATATGAGGCGTATTGTTTTGTGCATATTACTTATTGTAGCAAGCAGCAGCTACCAGACATGTGTAACAGAAGTAGTAAATCAAAGGCATGGGGAAGGTTTGATAATGAACGTCACTTCAAGACAGGATAGAAAAATGGAAGTCTATATTAGCTTGGGAGCAAGGAGAAATGAAGCTATAATTGGTAACTATAGATTAAGAGTTAGGTTGTTTTCTACAACAGAAAGAGATGCTACTAGTTTTATAGACTATATAAATGGCGCAGGGCGGCATGAGCGAGCAACAAACATCGACCAACCGTTGAGCTATTTTACAAGAGAAGAGAGGATAAATTTGGAAAGTGAAGAGATTCTAATACCTTTTACATTTATTCCAGGGTTAGAAGTAACTAATGCAAAAATATGCTTTGAGCTTTTCAATGAAGCAGGGATGTTAATTAGTTCAGCTAATGTAAGCTGGGAGCATACTATAATAGAGCCAGAAAATAACTTAATGCTGCTAGAAAGTGCTGAAATACATAGAATGGAGGAGTTAGAGGCACTAGATGTGTTGCCAGTAAATTATGGGAATACATTTACAACACTAACAGGTGAACATAGCCATATAAAAGTGGGGAGCAAGCCACAAAAAGAACTAACAACTGCTTTCTATCTAAACAATGCTAAACACAAAGTGACATTAAGGGAGGTAGAAAATAGAGAAAAAATTGATGCACGGTTAGAATTAGAAAAGATGGTTATACCTGCTAGATATAATAACATGAGCAACCAAGAGTTAGCTAAGCGAGCGAATGAGAATGATTTATATGCGCAAGAGCTAATGGTTAGAAAGGTTATGGCAGAAGGCTCTTTTTTAAGCTTGCTAAAATTAGCTGATCCATATAATTGGAAGGGAATTAGAGAAAAAGTACAGCAAGATGGGCGTTACATTTATATATTGCTAAGCCGTCCAAATCAGATCAAAGATGATGCTATTTGTAACTTGTTTGTTGATAGTGTAATAGAGCATGCGCAAGCAGGAGATTCTTTGGTACAAACCAATTTAGGAATGATGTATTTGGCAGGTAAAGGTGTACAGATAAATAGTGACCAAGGACTAGCATGCCTTATTCAAGCAACTGAGAAAAATTTTGGATTAGCTTATTATATGCTAGGACAAGTTTATAAGCATGGGATAGGTATTAAGAAGAATACAAAAGAGGTAGTTAAATGGCATATAGAAGCAGCTAACCAAGGGATTATACGCTCCAAGTACAATTTAAGGGATATATACATAGCCAGTATTTTATTTGATAAAGCTGAGGTTGAAGAAGAAATGGACGAAGAAGAGGGCTTGAAAAAAGAAATAGAGTGGCTTGCTAAAGTAGCAGATAAAGAAGGAGATAAAAATGCGCAAGCGGCATTAGGATTGATATATTGTATAGGTAAAGGAGTAGAGCAAAATGTTGAATTAGGTTTAGAATGGCTTAATATGGCCAC
This sequence comes from Candidatus Amoebophilus asiaticus 5a2, assembly GCF_000020565.1. GTDB lineage: Bacteria > Bacteroidota > Bacteroidia > Cytophagales > Amoebophilaceae > Amoebophilus > Amoebophilus asiaticus. The sequence continues at coordinate 1,420,267 of NC_010830.1, read as the reverse complement.
TGACTATAGAAATAAGACTTTATTAAGTGACCACTATTTAATAAAGAGAATAGGAGACATATATTACTATGGTATGCTTGGTACAGCTAAAGATTCTAAAAAAGCTATAGAGTTATATATAAAAGCAGCTGAGGGTGGGATGGTTGCAGCTCAGAAGCGTTTAGTAAAAGTGTATTTTAAGGGAGAATATGTTGAACAAGATTTTGCTCAGGCAATTTTTTGGGCTTTACAAGCAAAAGATAAAGCATGGTTATTGGATAAATTTGAAATTAACTTAAATAATCCTTTAATGTATAACCAAGTTAAAAGAGATTTTGAGGCTTTGGGTAAAGATCTTCTTGTTAGTTGTCGACGTATGCGAGCACGAGAGAAGCACTCACTTATAGGGAGGCATGCTGATATGTTACCTGACTTGTTTCAAGGATTAAAAGAGATAATAGATGAACTTATGAAGTGGGGACAACAATTAAAGTCTCAATCTGGCTTGTTGATAAATTTCATGAATTTTAAGGATCCAAGCTTTAAAAGCATAATACAAGAACGTCAAACGGAAACAGGTGTTATCCCCTACGTAAAGGAATATGAATATCAAGAAAAGAATTATATAAGCTTTGGAGAATCAAATGTTCGGTTTGCAGACCAGCTTTTAGAGGAACAGGTTTATCAAACTCATTATAATGAAGCACTTAATCTATTAGAGATAATCACATCTATTTATAAAAAAGCACAGGTAAAGTTAATTTGTGAAGCAAAAGAGATTAAAAAAGTACTATCTAAGTTGCATATAGATGAGAAGATAAAGGAACAGATGTTTTTAAAAGAGTTGAATGGAAAAATCAGAATAATTAACTTATTTAATGTCAAATTAAAATTACTTGAAGATAAGAAAAAACAGTTTATGAGTTTTTATCAACTATTATTCAAACAAATTGAAAAAGGACTGTTCGTACGTAATAAGCAGTTTAAAGCAAAACACAGTTATATTTTTGATTAAATTAGTATAAGTAGATTAATATATGTTATCAAAAGTATAACTACTATACATGTCTATAGATGGGTGTAGAAGTTAGTCCGTAAACTCTCATAAGCCATTTATCCATAAAATTAGTATTTTAGCTATAAAATGGAATTTAAATTTATAAAGACAACATTAACCAAATTGTTCTATTGATAGGTATCTATAACCTACATACGATTAAAAAGCTGTTTATGAAAGTTATTATTAGTGGGGGAGGAACAGGCGGACATGTATACCCCGGTATTGCCATAGCTGATGTGCTCAAACAGAAAAATGCTGAAAACCAAATTTTATTTGTAGGTGCTGGGGGGAAAATGGAAATGAGCCAGGTTCCTGCTGCAGGCTATCCTATTGTAGGGTTGCCTATTAGAGGTATAAATCGTAAACTCAAATATATATGGAAAAACCTAGCTTTACCAATATGGGTGTTAATTAGCTTATGGAAAGTTAAGCGCATTATAAAAGACTTTAAACCAAATGTTGTGATAGGTACAGGGGGTTATGCAGGTTTTCCTACCATATATATGGCTGCTCGTATGCATATACCTATTGTACTACAAGAACAAAATGCTTATGCGGGTGTTGCCAACAGGTTACTTGCCAAATATGCTCATAAAATATGTGTAGCATATGAGGGTATGGATGCTTATTTTCCTAGTAATAAAGTTGTGCTAACAGGAAACCCTGTAAGAGCATTTCTAACAGATAAGGCTGATAATTATCTGCCAAGCTTACAATACTTTGGGCTTGAGCCAGGCATTATTACTGTACTTGTCTTGGGTGGAAGTCTAGGTGCACAAGCTATTAGCGAATCAATTATTAAAGCGGCTCATATATTTGAAAAACATACTATACAAGTAATCCTATCTACTGGTAATGCCTATTTTTCAACCATACAGCAAGCTGATTTCCCAGCTTTCAATAAGAATTTTAAAATATTGCCTTACATAGAGCGCATGGATTTAGCATTTGCAGCTGCAAATATTGTTGTGTCTAGGGCTGGTGCCATATCTATTGCAGAGATTGCATCAGCCCAGAAACCAGCTATTTTTATTCCTTCTCCTAATGTGACTGCTGACCATCAGATGAAAAATGTATTACCTTTGGTTACTAAAAATGCCGCTATTTTAATTAAAGATAATGAAGTCCCTGACAAGCTTGTTCCAGCTATTTTAGAACTAGCAAAAGACAAGCAGCGTCAACGTATGCTAGTAGAAAATTTGAGTAGCTGTTTTAAGACACATGCAGCAGAAAGTATAGCCAGTCTTATAGAAGATTTAGTATAGCATACTAACAAATAGGTTAAATGGAACATTATAAATACGTTTATATATTAGGTATTGGTGGTATTGGTATGAGTGCGCTTGCTAGATGGTTTCATCGAGAAGGTTCTCAAGTATTTGGTTATGATAAAGGACAAACGTTGCTTACTGACCAGCTAATACAAGAAGGCATATCAATACACTATGAAGCAACCATAGATGCTATTCCTACTGCTATTTTGGATCATCCACACGAGACTTTAGTTTTATATACACCTTCAATTGCTGCAACTCATCCTATTTGGCAATATTTATCTGACCATGGATACAATTTGTGTAAAAGAGGTGATATACTAGATATCATTACAAAGAATCACTTCACATTAGCCATAGCAGGTACTCATGGTAAGACAACCAGTACTTCTTTAGCTGCACATGTCTTATGTCATGCCAATAGAAATATAACTGCTTTTTTAGGGGGTATTGCCAAAAATTATAATAGTAATTTTATAGCAAGTTCTAATACAGAACAGGAAAGCTCCATTGTTATAGAAGCAGACGAATTTGATCGCTTTTTCTTAAAATTGCATCCCGATATAGCAATTATTACTACAGTAGACCCAGATCATTTGGATATATATAAAGACCAAGATGGCTTTGAAGAAGGATTTAAACAATTTCTAAGTAGGCTTCCTAAACAAGGAATTGCTATCCTACACCATGATGTTGCAAAGAGATTAATAGATGATGAGTCATATCCTACCCAAGCACAGGTTATTCAATATGCATTGAAAGATTCACCGATTTGCGCTGATAATATATATATTAGTGAAACAGGAAGGTTTTGCTTTGACTATATAAGTGAAAAGTTTGTTATTAGAGATATACAATTGCCGGTACCAGGGTACCATAATATAGAAAATGCGTTAGCAGTTATTACGGCATGCTTGCATATAGGAATAGCACCTGAAATTATTCGAGAAGCCATACATACCTTCCAGGGAATAGCAAGAAGGTTTGACCTCATTATACAACGTAATGACTTAGTTTTTATTGATGATTATGGACATCATCCTGTTGAGATAACAGCATTACTTACTACTATCCGAAAACTATATCCAAACAAAAAGGTTACAGTAATTTTTCGTCCTAACCAGTATAGTAGGACAAAAGATTTTTTACAGGAAATTGCACAAAGCCTTAGCTTAGCAGACTGTGTATTGATACTAGATATTTATAGCGACCGTGAAGTGCCTATTGAAGGAATAAATTCAGAAGCTATCTTGCAGCATATAACTTTGCCTTATAAGTACGCTTGTACAAAAGAAGATTTGGTTTTGCAGCTTGCACAGGTAGATAAATTAGAAGTGGTTGTAAATCTAGGAGCAGGTGATGCAGATGAGTTTATACAACCGGTCAGAGAGTTTTTACTTAAAAATTACACTTAAGTTTACTAATTGTGTTTTTGCCTTGTGCCTAATTCCATTAAACCACCAGGAACATTATACAGAAACTTACGGTATACATACAGCGAAAGGGGCATGTTTAATAAGGAAAAAATTACTAGAGCAAAAGTTAGAACTCCGTATCTAGAGTAGTAGCATGGAGAAAACAAAGATGCTAAATCTTACAGGCAAACTTGCCTAAAGTAAAGGGAAATATACTTTTAGCTATTATTTTAAGAGGAAAGTAGAACCGTAGACCAGTAAAATTGCACATACAAGTGTTTTCTGGATCTTTTTTGTCTAGGTTTTAGTAAAAGCTATAGCTTATTCAGCTTCTTCTATAGCTTCTTTCATCATATTTGTAAAATGGTAAAGTTTTTCAGTAGGGAGGGGCTTTTTTAAATTGGTAATGTATAGTTTTAGTAAAAGTTTTAGCATGGAGTTATCTTCAGACACTCGAGGTACATAATGAAAATGTACATGGGGAACACTTTGGCCAACTTCAAGACCATTTTTCTGTAATAATATATAAGATGAAGTTTTAAACACCTGCTTAGCTGCTTGGTTTACCTTTTTAATAACTTGACCCATTTGCATAATTTCTTCATCAGTCAACTCTTCAAATCGTTCAATATGTCTTTTAGGAATAATAAGGCAGTGTCCAGGTAAAATGGGCTTGTAAGTATAAAGTGCAATGATACGATCATCTTCATAGAATTTTTGACGTTCCAGGACCATCGTAGTACAAAAAGCACAATAGTTGTTAACAGCGGAGCTAATAGATTTTTTTACTAAGAAATATATAAATAAAGATAAGCAACTAACAATAATAGGATAAAGCAATAGTTTACTCATTTTAGTGACGTAGATAGTAACCTAAATAATAGAATAGATGATCTAGAAAAAAGGATAAGTGAGAAAGTAGAAAGGTCTAATATCATGAGTTTTTTTACGAGAATTTATATAGCTTCCTATATGTAAGGACCTAAATTATATCTTAAGCTTTTTTCTTAGGTCTTATTTCTTCAAAAGGAACAATTTTAGTAGGAATTAGTTGACCTTCAATACGACTGACACGATCTCTGACTAAATCAATTTTCTCTCCTAATCGTTTGTCTACATTGTCTATTTTTTCACTCAGCTTTTTGTCTGTGTTTTCTATTTTTTCACTTAGCTTTTTATCTACACTATCTATTTTTTCACTCAACTGCTTAGTTACATGCTCAATTTTTTCATTCAACATGATATTAGACCTTTCTACTTTCTCACTTATCCTTTTTTCTAGATCATCTATTCTATTATTTAGGTTACTATCTACGTCACTAAGGTGTTTCTGCATAGAAGTAAAACTTAAGTCTAGCTCCTTGAATTTTACCTTTGTTTCCCCAAATCCTTTATCAATTTCCTCAAAACTTTTGTGAATTTGTATTAAATGCGTGTTTATTTGAGTGAATCTTATATCTATTTCCCTAAAACGAGTATCTATTTGTGCAAACCTTATATCTACTTCATCAAACCTTTTATCTATTTTATCAAACCTTGTATCTGTTTTCTCAAATTTTGTATCTATTTTATCAAACCTGCCATCTATTTTCTCAAACCTTGTACTAAAATGATACCACATAAAGCCAAATAGTCCTCCTATAGGCCCCCAAACAGCTATTAAGTCTTGTAAGGTTAGTTTCATTTTAATAAGTATTAAAAAGACGTAAATTTATTTCTATTGATAGTGATTAGTAATATAAACTGAAGTTAAATTTATAAAATAATTTCTAGTTGTAAACTACTTCAATATTTTTTTATACTAAACGTTATATTACTCTTATAAAGTTAACAAAAATCAGCTAAGTTTAGAATTGTTATGGCTAAGTTTACTTATTTACATATTACAAAGTAGCAAGCATCCGTATCTTCTTAGATAATCTATAGTAGGTAATATAAGTAGGATAATCGCATAGTATTACAGCATTATCTCATACTAAAACAAATTAAGTTTAAGAAATAGGGGGATTCACAATTTTATTATTTCGGGTGATATCTGTTACTTTATATCATAATCTAGTTGGCTACCTTAATATATTGTTTAGTATATACAGTTAAACTAAAATTTTTATAAACACTGATTGTATGACAAATTTTATGCAAATGTTTGGGCAGGTAAAAGAAATGCAAGCCAAAATTCAAGAAGTGCAACAAAAGGTAGCACATTTACAAGCCACTGGGGAATCAGGTGCAGGTTTAGTTAAGGCTACTGTCAATGGTAATAAGAAAATCCTTAAAATTGAGATAGATCCTAGCATTATTCAGGCTGAAGAGCAAGCAATGCTACAAGATTTAATTGTAGCTGCTGTTAATATGGCTATACAGAGTGTAGAAAACAAAACAAAAGAAATGGTACAATCGCATACAGCAGGCATGTTAGGAAACTTACCTTTGGACCTATTGTTATAGATCTAATGGAAAAAGCAGTAGTTGTCATACTTAATCATAATGGCAAAGCTCTTTTACAAAAGTTTCTACCCAGTGTAATACAACATAGCCATCCTTATAGGGTAGTAATAGTAGATAATGCATCGGTAGATGATTCTATTAATTTTTTATCTACTAATTTTCCTCATATACAGTGTATACGCCATACTAAGAACGAAGGTTTTGCTGGTGGGTATAATTTGGCTTTACAAGAAATTAAAGCTAAATACTATATATTAATGAATGCAGATGTTAAAGTTACTAGTAATTGGATAGAACCTGTTTTAGAGTTAATGGAAGGAAATGAGCAGGTATCTGCTTGCCAACCTAAAATATTATCATACCATAAGCATGAGAAATTTGAATATGCGGGTGCAACAGGGGGATTTATAGATTTGTTAGGTTATCCTTTTTGTCGGGGGCGTTTATTTACTAGTATAGAGAAAGATCTAGGTCAGTATAATGATACGCGTGCAGTGTTTTGGGCTAGTGGCGCTTGCATGTTTCTACGAGCTAGCGTCTTTGGGGAGCTAGGTGGGTTTGATAAACTTTTATTTGCCTACTATGAAGAAATTGATCTTTGCTGGCGTATGCAACAGTATGGGTATAAGATTTATTATTGTGGCAATAGTAAGGTATTCCATGTTGGAAGTGCAACTATTGGTATAGATAACCCATATAAAACTTATCTGAAATTTAGAAATCGAGCGCTTGTTCTTTATAAAAACACACCAAGCCATTTTTTAAGCTGGAAACACATTTTGCGTATCATATTAGATTTGTTAGCAGCTTTGCAAGCTGTTTTGCAAGGGCGAGCTAAACACAGTTGGGCTATTTTACAAGCACAGATCGATTTCTTTAAACTAAAAAAGAATTATAAACCAACTTTAAATACACAGCAGGTCAAGCAAGTGTACCATGGCATCCTTCCTTTTGTTTACTTTATACAAGGAAAAAAAAAGTTTTCTGATTTAAACCAAGCTAAGTTTAGCAAATAGCAAATTAAGATTGATAAGAATAGGAGGGAGACATATAGCTTTTTTTGGCTCTTCTAGACTTGTAGCTCACTTTCATAGCATTCATCTATACCTAAAGGGCCAGTTCTTATACGTCCAGTAGCTAGCTTATCACAACGCTCATTTTTAGGATCTCCTGCATGGCCTTTAACCCAATTAAACGTAATATGATGGTTTACATATAAACTCCAAAATCTTTTCCACAAATCTATGTTCTTTTTACCTTTAAAGCCTTTTTTTATCCAGCTTTGAAGCCAACCTTTTTCAACAGCATCTACTACATAGCGAGAGTCTGAATAAACTACTATGTGTTGTTTATCTTTCTTTAAAGCTTCTAAGCCAGCAATAACCGCCCATAATTCCATACGATTGTTGGTAGTATTTCTAAATCCTTGTACTAGTTCTTTGCTATAGTCTTTGTACTGTAAAATAGCAGCATAAGCACCAGGGCCTGGATTTCCACTAGAAGCACCGTCTGTATAAATGGTAATCACTTTGGTTAAATAAAGAGATACATTTTAAACCTTTTAATAGCAATGGCTATAAGTATAATTCCCATCATTTTATGAATAATGCTCACGCCTAATCTACCAAGCTTTGCTTCTATCCATTCTGAGTATTTTAGTACTAAAAAGATCAGTACTAAGTTTACCAAACTAGCTAATAATACATTAATAGTTTCACATTCTGCTCTTAAAATCAAAAGGGTTGATAAAGTGCCAGTACCTGCTATGATAGGGAATGCTAATGGAACAATAGAGGAGGAGTTGGCATCTGTATCTGTTTTAAAAATGGAAATATTCAGACACATTTCTAATCCAAGGAGGAATAAGATAATACTACCGGCTATAATAAATGAGCTCATGTCAATAGAAAACAAGTCTAGGATGGTTTGTCCTAAAAATAGAAAGGTAACCATGATAACACCTGCTACAGTAGCTGTTTTTCTGGCATGGATATATCCTATCTTGTTTCTCATATTGATAATAATAGCTGTACAGCCTAGTACATCTATTACAGCAAAGAGTATGAAAAAAGCTGTAAGAAATTTCTTAATGTTAAATGCTATAAAAAATGAATAGAGTGTATTCATGGTATATGTATAACTTATATAAATTTAATAAATGGCCACCTTTAATAAGCTTATATCCTATGGTTGGCTTGCTAAACAAGGGCCGAACAAACATAGAAAGGCTAGGCTATATAAAAAAATATCTGGGTGATTTATTATAAATTAATGGTTGCAATAAACTAAAATTTTTTTTATATGTAAACAAGCATCTTATACTGCTAAAATTTATATTTTAACCAACTATAATTTATGGAACTTAGTTAGGTGCTTTCCACCTTTATGGTAAGATTTGCAATATGCTCCCTTACCATATGTGAACATATAATCTTAGTCTTCGCTTACAGCTAACTCATGTAACGCTAACCATGCCATAAGTCCTGGTGCTATCTCTAAAACCTTCTCATCTACATCAAATGTTGGCGTATGTACAAAGGAATTAATACCCTTATCTATATTTTGTATGCCTATCATATAAAAGCAGCCAGGTATCTGTTGAGCATAATAGGCAAAATCTTCTCCTCCCATATTCATATCCATATAATGTACATTATCATGTCCCATATAATTACATGCTGCTTCGAATGTTCTTTCGGTCATTACAGGATGATTGTAAGTAGGTGGATAGCCTTGCCCTATGTTGACTTCACAAGTACCTCCCATACCTTCAGCTATACTCTGGCAAAGATGGGTTATCTTTTTGTGTGCTTCTTTGCGCCATTCTTCACTTACGGTACGGATTGTTCCTGATAAATTTACTATTTCAGGAATAACGTTGGTTGCTTCTCCAGCTTTAATTTGGCAGATAGATAATACACAAGGTTTTAAGGGATCTGTGTTCCTACTTACAATTTGTTGTAAGGCTACAATAATATGAGAGGCAATGAGGATAGGGTCAACCGCAGCATGTGGAGAAGCTGCATGGCCACCTTTGCCTTTTACAGTAATATATATTTCATCAGCACTCGCCATTACTGTGCCCTTAGTAAAACCTACTTTTCCTATAGGTATAATAGGGCATACATGTTGGCCCAATATGATAGCAGGTGCTGGATTTTGGAGCACTCCTTCTTTAATCATGTTTATAGCGCCGCCAGGTGCTTTTTCTTCTGCTGGCTGAAATATAAGCTTAACAGTACCCTCAAACTCTGCTTGTAGGCTATGAAGGATAAGTGCTGTACCAATTAAAGAGGATGTATGTACATCATGTCCGCAGGCATGCATGACACCCTCGACTTTAGATTTATAAGAAACTGTATTTTCTTCCTGTATAGGCAATGCATCTATATCACCACGTAGTGCAATAGTTCTTTTAGAAGGATTTTTGCCTTTAATAACTACTACAAGGCCTGTATTGGCAATGCCTTCTTGTACTTCAAATCCAAATTCTCTTAATGTCTTTGCTATAAATTTTGCAGTATTAAATTCTTGAAAAGAGAGTTCTGGGTTTTCATGTAAATGCCTTCTAATGGCAACTATTTGAGCTTGATTGGCTTGTGCAAGTTGTTGAACACGATCTCTTAACTGTTTCATAAGCTTAAATTTGCTTTGTGGTAAAAAAATTAATAAAAAGTATATTAAGTTAATTAACGTTCTGCAATATACAATTTACATGTTTTCGATTTATTCATTTAAAAGTATTCTTGTAGTGACTGTTAACCAATAATTGTATAATCTCTTATTGAGAAGATAAAAGTATTTCAAATGTATTTATTGTTTAGAAGTGCCCAGTATTCTGGTTAAGGTAATATTCAGTTCAAATCCTATTAGCAATGTTAGAGATAAGAGAAATAACCAAAGCATTAAAGCAATCATGACACCCAAAGAGCCGTACAGCCCATACTTTACGAAATGATTAACATAATAGGAGAATGCGAGCGATGCTAATAAACATCCTAACGTGGCTATTAAGGCTCCTATTAGTATAAATTTTCTATTTTGCTTATTGGTAGGTGCTAGATAATATATGCCTGCAATGGCTATAAAAAATATTAAAAATACAATAATGGAGCTTGCAAATGGGAGTATGCTAATGTGTACTTTGTGGGTGATTAACTCGTAATTAACCATATAGTCTAGTATTTGCCGAGCTACTATTAGTAGTAATATACTACTAAAAAGTGCTAACATAAGTGCTAAAGTAAGTATGGTTGCAATAGCTCTTTGTTGCAAATAGCTACGTTTATAGTGTGACATAGGTTGATCAACTAAATTGAAATTTTTTATTAGAGACATTATTCCGTTGCTAGAAAGGTATAGTGAGTAGATAAATCCAAAAGATAACAATCCACTTCTATGTTTGCTAAGTGTATCTTGTATGGTAGGTGCCAGGGCTCCATATATTGTTTCTGGTATCCCTTCTTTAAAAAAGTCAATAAGCTTGGGGACTAATTCAGGAATAGAAATATAAGGTATGAGTGTAAAGATAAATATGGTAGCAGGAAATATGGCTAAAGTAAAGTTGAACGCTACTGCATAGGACCGTTCTAATATATCGTTTGCTAGTATTCTATGCCATAATTCTTTAAAAATTTGTAGAAGGATTGAACAATAATGACTGTTTTTACTAATACATCGTCTAAAATATCCAGTATACATAATAACTTGTTTAGATCTATTTGTTTAATCTACCAGCAACTTAAAAGCACAATATCTATTAATAAGGTTACTCTTTGTTGGCAGCTAATATTTCTTTAAGCGTTCTTCTATATTTCTTTGCATTTTCCTTATGCTCTTTAAAAGTTTTAGCAAAGTAGTGATAACCAGAAAAATCTTCTTTGGTTACGAAATATAAGTAATCGTGATGTCGATAATTGAGTACAGCATCTATCATAGCAATAGATGGCATGGTAATAGGGCCAGGTGGAAGACCCTTATAAAGGTAAGTGTTATAAGGAGAATTGATATGTATATAGGCATGTAGCACACGTGTTGCTGAAGGGTCATTAGCAATATATAATAGAGTTGGGCAAGCCTGAAGTTTCATGCCTCTTCTTAAACGATTGATATACACACCTGCTATCAGGGGCGCTTCTTCTAGTTTGTTGGTTTCTTTCTCTATAATAGAAGCTAGAATAGATACTTGTATAGGTGTCAAATTTAAATTTTTAGCTTTTTCCAAACGCTCACCTTTCCAGAATTTCTGATACTCAGCATACATTCTCTTAAATAGCTTTTCAGTAGAAATAGTCCAATATGCATTATAAGTATTGGGTATAAACATTGTTAAGATATTTTCTGGTGTAAATCCATAAGCTTGCAAAAACTTTGAATCATCTAATAGTTTTTGGAATGTTATAGCATCTATTTCAATGTTTTGCGTGATTTTAGTAGCTAGCTCTTCTTTATTAGCTATATTATTCAAAATAATGTTAACTGGTTCTTGTATGCCAGCTCTCAAAAGTTGGATTGCTTTCCAGTTGCTCATTCCAGAAGAAAGTCTATAAGCTCCAGGTAAAATTTTGTGATCATATCTTAAAAGATGAGCCGTCAGTCTGAAAGATGTGCTGTCAGTTATATATCCATTTTTATATAACGTATTTTGAAGCGTATTAAAAGTAGTATTGGGTGGTATAAAGAGTAGTCTAGATGGTTGCCCTACTAGAATATTAGGTTTTTGTATAATCCGATAACTCCATATAAAGCCGTAGGTAAGCATAACTAACAATAAGCTTACAATAATTTGAAACCATTTATTTATTGTGAACAAACTTTTCGGCTGCATGTAGAACTTTAGAAATAAACTATTTGATGCAAAATTACACTTAACTTCTGTAGATATTAAAATTTATGTAAACTTTTATGTGAGAAATTTATAGTCGTTTTCGTAGTTTTGTTTATATTGCAACAATCTAAAATAGGTAAGCATATTTTAGACATTTATTCCTCCTTAGCTCAGTTGGTTAGAGCATCTGACTGTTAATCAGAGGGTCGCTGGTTCAAGTCCAGCAGGGGGAGCACCATTTGCTTTTTTTGTGTTGCCTTATTGAGATTAAACTACAAAAAAGTAAAACATAACTATTTTTTCCTTTCCTTAAATTCTTCTGCTATACTATCCTATGCTAGCTATTTCTTGCACTTTTTCATGTGGCATAGAACCAAAACCACGGTTATGTGTATTTTCTGTTGTTGTATGGCCACCTTTGCTAGCTATTTCTTGCACTTTTTCATGTGGCATAGAACCAAAACCACGGTTATGTGTATTTTCTGTTGTTGTATGCCCACCTTTACTAGCTATTTCTTGTACTTTTTCATGTGGCATTGAAGCAAATCCACGGTTTTGGGTATTGTTACTATTACCATTTCCTTGGTTATTATTATGTTTGTTTTCCATATTTTTTTCCTTGCTAGATGGTTAATAATATTTACTTTTCATACCTAAATTACAAATTATTTTTGAATATGCAATCAATTAGGCAAATAAAATTCATGTAAGCCGCCTGTATACCAAGCGACAGCTAAATTTTATAGAGCAACAAATTAAATATCTCAATTTAAAAATCGATAATAGGCGAGTGGTAATCTATATAGACTAAGTTGCTAGTTAATAGTAGGTAAAAAAATAAAAAAACTTCCAATCTTGTTTTTGTATAAACCAATAAACCGGAGTCCATTATGATTGAAAAATCAATAGTACTATACTCATTTATTGACCATCTACTGAAGTATTTGCACCATTAGGAAGATAAAAAAAGGAGATTGTCAGATGTAGAGCTACTAACAACAGCTATCGTCTCAGCCTTATACTTTGGCGGGCATCTTGACAAAGCCCGATCGTTTATGCATTCCACTAGGCTTATCCCTAACATGCTCGATAAAAGTAGGTACAATCGCTGTTTGCACGCTATAGGAGAAGAGATAACGACCTTTTTTTAGCAATAGGTACTTTAATCAAGCAAGTAGCTACTTGTAAGGATTTTGTGTTGGATTCCTTTCCCGTTCCTGTATGTGATAACATACGTATCAGCCGATGTAAATTATTGCAAGGTGAGGCTTATCGAGGTTACAAAGCCTCTATGAGCCGTTACTTTTATGGCATTAAAGTGCAATTGGTTACAACTAGCAGTGATATCCCAGTTGAATTCTCAATAGTGGCTGGCAGTCAAGCAGATGTTAAAGGGTTGGATTAATTACTTTTCTGTTTGCCTGCTGGTAGTGTACTCTATGCTGACTCGACTTATACCAACTACCATCTAGAAGATATGTTGGCTGATGAAGAGATTAAGCTTTATTCTCAGCGTAAAGCGAATGCTTATCGACAGGATACACCTTCTCTGGCTTATCTCAAAGAGCGCATGCGAAAAGTGATAGAGACTAGCACTAGTGGTATTAAAGGTCTTTTCTTAAGGAAGATTTATGCTGTTACCTTCCAAGGCTTTCTGATCAAAATATTCTTGTTTTTGTTAGCTTTTCAAATCAACAAAGCTTTTCTTATCTAGCAACTTAGGTTATATATGTATTGCCTTTCAGAAGTTTTACATCAACTCAGCGCTTGTATTTCAATAACAATTGGAAACTTTACAGGTACTCCATTAGGGGGTTGTACGTTGATGCTGCTATAAAGTATCTAAATATGCTTGATTTACAGCCTCTATAAGCGGTTCTTTGTAGGAATTTATATATATAAATTAAAAACTTATTTAGAAAAGGTGTTTTAGCAGTTTCAAAAGAGGTTTGATACAGGAAACAATCAAAAAGAAATGTGTTTAAGGAGCTTACTTGTTGTAAGTATACAAAGGCAGTTAACCATTTTTTAATAATTTACTTGTAGATGTGCTGTTTATAATCTAAAATACTATCTTAGATAACTTTTCTCTCAAATTTAAATAATAAGTGTTATGAGTATAAAAGAAAACTATTGCATGGCAGGCCATCGATCAATACCCCTTATTTTACTAATCAGTTTATATCTACAAAGTTGTTCTGGATTTAGTAATTCCTCTATTCCTCTTCAGCAAAGAAAAACAGACCATCCTGCTATTAATCACATAGTGGATAAGGTACTGGTCTCTAAAGAAGGTCATATAGTCACTATATCGTATAAAGAAACAGGCCAGTTACAAGCTATAATAGAGGAAAACTTGCCTACAGGCTTTAGTAAAACTTATACTTTGCCTATGTATATAGAACAAGGCATGTCTTTATGTGAAATAAACAGCAAACAACAGATACAGGTGAATTTACCTAAAGGCCAAGAAAAAGGATATATATATGTGGGACACATGGGTTTAATGGGTGGTAGTAGAACAGTAAAAAAAGATATTAAAGGCAAACAGAAAATAGATGATCGAAGCGAAAAAAATGATGAAAATGAGGACGCTCAGAGGAATTATAAATATATATCTTTAGCTGATCTCAATCCAAACATTGAAGTTGAGAGAGAGGAATTGACAAATAACATATCTTCCAAAACCTACCAAGGGGATAATAGTATTGGAGAATCTAAAAAGGATATTAAGAATAAGAAAAAAGAAAAAAGATGCAAAAGCACACGTTGAATTAGGGGACATGTATTATCATGGGGTTTGGGTGTCACAAGATTATACTGCAGCCAGGGAATTGTATTTAAAAGCTGCTGAACAGCGGAATGCAGATGCACAAGTTAACTTAGGTGTAATGTATGAGGAGGGAAAAGGAGTACGAAAAGATCTTCAACAAGCTATAGGATGGTTTAGGAAAGCTGCCGAGCAAGGTTATGTAAATGCTCAAAATAGCTTAGGTGTAATGTATAGAAGTGGAGAAGGAATACCGAAAAATGTTCAACAAGCTATAGAATGGTTTAGGAAAGCTGCTAAACAAGGAAATTCAAAAGCACAATTTAGCCTGGGGTATATGTATTATCGTGGAGAGGAAGTGCGCGAAGATCTTCAACAAGCTGCAATATGGGTAAAAAAAGCCGCTGAGCAAGGGGAGCCAGCAGCACAATTTAACTTAGGTGTAATGTATACAAGGGGAAAAGGAGTACGAAGAGATCTCCAACAAGCTGTGAAATGGTATATCAAATGCGCTTTTACTATAATACTTTTACTTTTGAGTTTGTTGATTAACTTAAGAGGTTAGATGCTTTACATAGATTTTTATTCTCTAGCTGTATGTTTTCTTCCATGTTTATCTTCTATTTGTCTGGAATATGATGTATTATCTTTTGTTTCAAAACATCCTCTTGGCCACAGAGCAAACAGCTTTCCTACATATTTTTTTGACTATTGTAGGGGTTATCATACTGGCAATAGGTGGAGCTTGGGTAAGTGCTTGGCTGCGTCCTAATAAACCCTATGCAGAGAAGTTAACGACCTATGAATCCGGCGTAGAACCCGTGGATAATGCTTGGGCGCCTGTCAATAGCCGCTTGTATATTATAGGCCTAGTTTTTATCTTATTTGAGCTAGAAACTATTTTGCTATTCCCTTGGGCTACTGTTTGGTTATCAGAAGAAACCCATCAAATGATAGGTGATAGAGCGTGGAATTTATATATGGCTATATTAGGTACTTTTTTTATACTTGTGCTAGGTATTGGATTAATATATGCAGTTGTTAAAGGCCGTTTGGCCTATTTTCATACTGCCGCTAACGTTGTCCAGCCATCATTTAGCAGTAAAGTTCCTTTGTCCTATTATGAAAAGATAAATGAGCAGTATGCTAGTCATGTTCCAACCAAGCATAATAAACCAGATTAATAATTATATGGACACAATATCTAATAAAACAGGAGAAGGAGGAGTAATAATGGTGGCTTTAGAGGACTTGCTTAATTGGGCAGAACGTTCTTCATTGTGGCCTATTACTTTTGGTCTAGCTTGCTGTGCTATAGAAATGATGGGTGCCTATGCATCTCATTATGATTTAGATCGGTTAGGAGTTATACCTAGAAATTCTCCTAGGCAAGCAGATGTGATGATTGTTTCTGGTACAGTTACTTTTAAAATGGCCGATAGTATTCGGAGGCTTTACGATCAAATGCCTGAACCACGTTATGTAATCTCTATGGGCTCTTGTGCGAATTGTGGTGGTCCTTATTGGCAACATGGGTACCATGTAGTAAAGGGAGTGGATAGAATTATACCAGTAGACGTATATGTGCCAGGTTGTCCTCCTAGACCAGAAGCTTTAATAGGAGGTATTTTAAAATTACAAGAAAAAATAAAAGCAAAGCTTACCTATAGCTAGCTTCAACAAGAAAAGACATAAGATCAATCATGCAATTTGAAGATATTGTTAAGCTTTTACAAGAAAAGTTAAAACCTGCTGTTAATATAGAAACAGACATGGGTGCTACTCCACAAGCTATCATAGTGCCAGCAGCACATATTGCTCAAATCTGCCAAATACTTCAAGAAAATCCAAGCATGTATTTCGATTATCTAGCTTGTATTACAGCGTTGGATAATGGTTTTGAAGCAGGTACACTAGAAGTAATCTACAATTTATATTCTATTTCATATAATTTTCAGTTGATGATCAAAGTAAGTGTTACAAGGAATAAACCAGGTGAACCCTTGCCTTCTATTCCTACTGTAAGCCACTTATGGCAGGCTGCTAACTGGCATGAACGGGAAGCCTATGAGTTGGTAGGAATTCATTTTACCGGTCATCCAGACCTACGTCGTATACTGTTGCCTGTTGATTGGGAGGGCCATCCTTTACGTACAGATTATGTAGAACCAGCTTCTTATCATGGTATTTCAACATATGAGTAAGCGGTGTGTAGGAGAATTTCATATTTTATATGCTTATACAGCCGTTAAAGTATACCTAACTTTATAAGGGAATTCCCAAATAAGTTGCTATAAGTATAAGCAAATACTTATTCCATAGGTTACAGCCGTATTTCTTAATTGGAATAGATAAGAATGTATATTTACAGAAAGGCTTACTTATATTATATATATTACTATTATCTGTATATATTATCGAAGCAGAAGGACCAGTCTGGGTACTTGTCTGCACGTATATTAGCATTTGTTAAAACAAAATGATTGTTGGGATGATTTACTGATATGCTAAATTTTCTTATGATTTTTATGATTTTACCATTAAATATTATTTAAAATAATTAGGGTGTGTCAAGAATTAAAATATAAGACAAATTAGGTATAAAAGAGTAAGTTAGCTGTATGCAGAGCTAAAAATAGGAGGAATATATGTGACGCTATGCACTAACAGACCAGCAATAGGAAAAGATAAAAGATCTCTTGCCAGGCCGATCAGGCACAGTAGGACCGACAGCCAAGGATAATAGACTCTTTGTTGAAGCAGTCTTATACCGTTACCGTGCTGGTATACCCTGGCGTGATTTACCTGAGCGCTTTGGAGACTTTAGAGTGGTTCATATCCGGCATGCTAGATGGAGTAAAAAAGGTGTATGGCAAAAAGTATTTGAAGTGCTTTTACAAGAGAGCGATAATGCATATTATATGCTTGATGCTACTATTGTTAAGGCCCAACAGCATAGTGCAGGCGCTAAAAAAAAGCCTTAACAAACAAGCGATCGGCCGTAGCCGAGCAGGATTAAGCACAAAAATACATACATTATGTGATGGTAAAGGAAGGCCTATTGCCTTTCACCTAACAGGTGGAGAGGCACATGATTTGCAAGGAGCCGATGCATTACTGGAAAAAGTAAATGCCCCAGCTTTATTGGCTGATAAGGCTTATTATGCACAAAAGAGAGTATTAGCTAGATTACAAAAGAGCAATTGTGTAGCAGTCATACCATCAAAAGCCAATCATAAAAACAAGCGATCTTATGATAAGCAGCTCTATAAATGGTGCTATTTGATCGAGCATTTCTTTGCTTACTTAAAGCAATATCGAGCTATAGCCACGCGCTATGATAAGCTAGCGGTCAACTTTTTAGGTGGTATTTATTTGGCTGCTTCTTCTTTGTGGGCTATTTGTTGACACGCCCTAGTTTAAGTATGATTTCTCAATAAGTAGCTAAGCAGTCCTATATATGTCTAAATCATATAACAAATTCTTTTGTCAATTATTAAGTGTTTTACTGTGGTTGAGGCTCTTTTAGCACGCAAAGATGTTAAGGTAAATGCAGGAGATGATGCAGGACATACTCCCTTATATTGGGCAAACAAACATAACCATATATTAATAGCTGAACTATTAAGTAAGCAGGGTGGTATACTGAAATAAGCACAAGATGTTTATTAATCCTACTTTGTGACTAATATAAGTTAATACTTAGTATTAAAACCTGAGCTCGATTTTTATTTCTAGATGGCGTAATCGAACTATTGATTAATTATCATATAGAGTTAAATTATATGGTATAAGGCGAGAGATAATAAATTACATATAGGCTCTATACCATTTTCCCTGCATCATTAAATGTAAGTTTAACTTGTTGCCCTTTAACTAGGTGTCCAAAATACCACTAACTCTTCTTTCATAAAGGGTAAGTAAATTTTATTGATAGGCCATGGAGTTTTTGTAATTTCTGCATCATATTCTTCCCAAGTAATGGTTAAATGCCAATACCCTCCTTTATCACCTTGGTCTATATACTGTAGTATCCCATCTCTTTGCAGTATATATTTTTTAAAATCTTGTATACCAAATCCTTGTTTAAAAGGCTCAAATTTTTCAAGTTTTTTAAGGCTTTTCCATTCTGTTAGGATTTTGGTTAATAACTCCTCAGTATTGTTCTTTAACAGGACAATTTCTTCTGGCAATTCTATAACAGGTGTTTTATTAGATCTTTTTTTGTGCTTTCTTCTAGTGCCTTGGTTATCAGCTTGTGCTAAAGCTTTTTCTTGTTCTTCTATTACCCTTTTAGCAAAATCTGATTCATCCCATAAATAATAGCCTGCAAAGGGAATATCATTATAGGCCATGCCACATAGCAATTTGTTAAGTATAATACGCCAGTCAGGGGTGCTAAGCTGTTCTGTTACTAGATATTGTAATGTATGTATTGCATTGCTACGTTCAAGGTTACCAAAAAATACTTGATTTTTTAATAAATCCTGCTTTTCGAGGAGGCCCTCTATAAAGGGCCATAAAAAAACAAGCCCACTGTTTTTAATATATAACTTTATTTCTTTGCTAGGTTGCTCTTTTTGGTAATCCTGAAACCTGGATTTGTTTTGTTGTGACGTTATAGATGCTGTAGCAGTATTCTCTTCTTCTTGTTTTTCAATGGGTTTTTGTATTGCTGCAGTTAGTCCACTATTAGTTACAAAAATATTTTGCAGCTGTTGTATTACTTCATCATATGCTGTGGTACGCTTGTATTGTGTATGATAAGTAACAAGCGATTCTAGGACTGACTGTATGTCTTGCTTGATATGTTTCTGATATATTTCTAAAATGTGTAGCAAGTATTTCTGTTTATCAAAAGCTGTATCTTTTTTTTCTAATAGATAAGACAGGGTTGCCACCTCGCTATATTTGCACCAATTAAATGTATCTATGCCTTGAGTCTCATAAAAATCTGGCTGGTGTAAGTTGCTAAATTCTATATATTGTTGAATAAACGGATGTGCTTTTGTATCTAGACAATAGATGAGCTGCTTAATAAGAGGAGTAGAAAAGTAGTATGCTATTTGTTGGCTTAAAATAGCAGGTTTTGGATAAGTATATAAAAACTTCTTTACTGACGAAAGTTGCTGGTTGATTAAATTGCTTACTTGCTGATCCAGAGCGTCCAAACTAGTTGACGTATGCTTATTGAAACTGCTATATCCTATATTGAAGAGTTGGTGTAGCTCTTGAAAAGTAGCTTGTGTAGGCCAGGCTTTTTTAGCTTCTTGTTTAACTGTTTTAAGCCATTCTTGTTCAATATCAATCAATATCTTATTTAATTCTTCTATATTCCCTTTTACTAGCTTAAAAGGTTTGGAACTGGCTTTAGCATATGTTGTTAAGGAAGAGAGTACTGTGGTGAAAGGCAATTCTAGTAATGTAGCAAATTCTGATAAGCTCTCTGCTAACCAATCTTTTTCTGAAAAAGCGCTTGTATTTGTATTAACTAAAGTTGGCAAGGTAGCTTCCCACCAAGCTAGCTTACTTTCTTGAGAAGAAATATTGAAAAATCCGGTATAATTCCATATTTCATATATGTTATGGATATAATTAAGAACAATTTTACTTTTCTCTTTAGCTACTAATTGCACTACTTTTTCTAAATCTTGTGTAGACAAGCTAGCTACTAACCTTTTCCTAGTATGTGGAGTTTGTAAGGTTGTTATAAGTGAGATAGTGGTTTGTCGTATATCTGAATCTGGTAGATTATGTATGAGAGGAGTAGTAGCTAAATTGTTATTGGTATTTTTATTTTTTGAAGCAATACCTAGTAATAAATTATTAAAGAGCTCAGTAGCACTTTTGTATTCTTCTAGTAACTCACCAGTATGTAAAAAATGTAGCCAAGTAGCTTGTAAAGTCTGTAGTTGCTTAGCAGCTACTTCTTGGAGCTTTTTCTTGATTGATTCAAAAAAGTGTTGCTTTTGATGAGCAGGTAACATAGGAAAAAGCTTATGTATTTGCTGATACAGCTCTTTATCCGTAACTGCTGTTGTTAGCCTATTTTCAATGATATTTTTCATAAAAGCTAACAATTGTGCATATAAGACGGGTGTTAAGATTTGAGGGTCTAAGAAGCTTTTTAGTAAATTATAAATGGGTAAAAATGCTCTATCTAATACATCTGCTATTGCCGGGGCTGCTGTTTCAAATAAAGGATATAGTTGTTGAAGCTTATGAGTCAATGATATAGTTGGTGGATGTTTCTGTGCAGACAAATGTATTCTTCTATATACTTCTTGTTTAGGTAATTGGGCATTGTATGAAAGAATAAGTAAAGAATGTTGTATAAAATCTTCTTCGCTAGTCTCTAAACTTTGGGTAGCAGATTCTAAGAAGATGTCTTCTAAAAGTGCTTGCTTATCTATTGAGGTATCTGCTCGCAATATATCGGCCTTAAATAGTATCTGTTCATATGTTTGCCTTGTGTCTATGGACATGGGTACTACGGTATTTAACAACATGCTTTTAGCTGCAGGTGTTATATTTTTTACTAATTGTTTCCGTATGCCCTGCTGTTGAAGTAAATCATATAACTCATCTTGAAAGCCAGGTATATATACTAATTGCCTTATAATATTTGACATTAATGCTGATTGATGAACATAGCCAGGTGGTAATAGTTGGTGAGTAAAAAATTCTTTTATCAGTGAAACAGTAATATGTTCAGATTTTGCTACTACGTCATTCTGATATTCTTTTGAAGAATCCTGCTTTGATAATAAATCCGCAAGCTTATTTTGGAATATCTGTACGCTATTTCCTAGGTTGTATGGCTCTGCTTTATTCGCCTGTTGTTTTATCCAAGGTATGAATTGCTTTGTAGCACAGTGAAGCTGCTCGTTATCTGTAATAACATGCTTAAATATATTTTCTACATTATTTAAGAGCTTTTTTTCTGACGCTAAAGAGAGTGGTTTGTTTCCTTGTATAAAAAAGGATAAATCTTGATATAAATTGCCTAGTAATATAGTTAGAGCATGGTCAGAAGTAAACGCTGGGTGTTCTTGGATTTTATTAATTGTTTCTATAAAGAATTCGTCTAAAGACGATATGGAAAGTATAGATTGTACCTGGCTGGGTGATTGTGCATTATGTGCAGGTAAATTACTTAACAATACTTTAGTCAACTCATTAGTATACTTTTTTTCTAATGTAGCTACATTTTCTTTAATGAATGGAGCCCACTTCTCTAAATTATTGTCTACATAAGAATGTAGCTTGCCTATTAAATAACTGATATAAGCATGAGGTTCTTGTTGGTTAGAAGTTTTTTTATTTAAATATTTTACTGTAAGCTGTTCAATAAGTTGATGGCTTTTCTTTTCTGGAGGCATTACAGCCTGCCATACTTGTTTAATAATTGTAAAAGCATTTTGTATAGCTGGCTGTAGAACTTCAATAAGTTTTATAAAATCTTTGGTAGACAAGTATTGTGTCAACTGTCTAGTATGTGAGATAGATGTAAGATAGCCTGCTAATGTAGACCTAGCTGCAGGACTTTTAACTTGAGCAAATACTTCATTGATGGTATTGGAAAGCTGACGCTTATTAATATCCTTTTTTTGTGCTAGCAACCCATCTAATTTTCTAATAAGCATAGAAAGTTTAGCAGGTGGTGTGGAATTGGAATTATTGATGGCAACTTCTGTATCGTATAAGCGTATGATATGGCTGGCAAGCTTGCTCGTTAAATTAAATGGCAAGGCCTGCTTTGAGAGTTCGCGTGATAGATTTGTTATTAGTGCCGGGTAGCTTGTATTAAATTCTTTAGCAATTTGCTGCAAGCATATTTTAATAAAATTGATCTCATTAAAATTCTTGCTAATAGATAAATACTGAATTGATTGGGTTAGCACAGTATATTTAGTAGCTGTGTGTAATTTCTTTTGTGCAGATGGTGGCGTTATTTTTAATAAAATAGGTTGTAGTTTTGAAAAATCCTCAGAGATATTTAATACGTGCTGTGCCTGGCTAGGACTAAGAAGTAGAATGGACTTTTGTATAATTGTATCACTAAATTGTTCTATAAACCTTTGAATGGCTGGTGGCTTATCACTAAGTTCTACCCATAATTCTTTAATAGCAGTAGGTGTTTTATGATAAATTTCTGTATACAGATTTTCAATAATCTTTTCATTGTGGGCGGGCATCCACCAAGCAAAATACCCATATAAAAGATAATGCTTAACAGCTTGTAGCTTAGCATGTGGAAGAGGAGTAATTCTTCTTTTTAAAGGATCTTTTATAGCTAAGTCAACCTGTTCTTTAATTACGGTCGGTAGTTTATGGTAAATTTGCTGTAAAATATTTTCTTCTAATGAATCAGGGGTTGTATCTGCTAGATTGATATTTACTTGATCGAGTGTTATAACTACATCTTTAGGCACATTTGCAGCAAAGGACTTTTCTAGTATTTCATTTAGTTTTTGCTCAAGTATTCTCTTGACTTTATCTTGTACTTCTTGTTGATAACTTTTGTCAGGAATATCTATTGTCAGGCGTTGGCGCATGATAATGTGACTATATGTATTCATAATCTATTATTCTTGTCCTTTAGAATAAAGCATGATCAGTCCCAAAAGGTGGCGTGCTGCTTCTTTAAGCTTAGCATCACTAGGATCTTCGGTAGTTCTATAGAACATCCATTCTTTATAGGCTTTTTCGAAAGTTTCCATTTCTGTTAAGTCTAACCATAATACATTAACAAAGATGTGTGCTGGGCTTTCTAACATCACAAATTCATGGATGAGATTTTTAAATTCTGCTCGCTGAAAACGTGCTGGCCAAGAAGGAAAGACCAGCGTCATCATAAAAGAGTAAGGATCGTGTGTACCGCTTAGTGTATCATTAGTTCTTAGCATAATGTGTTCTAGCAGGTGGAATCCTTCGCTTTCTTTGTTGAATATTTCAAAAAAAGTGACTGCCTGTTTAATAACAGCCTGTGCTTGCTCAAAAGTACGAATGGTTACTACTTTGTTAAGTAGTCTAATAAACTTGGTTCTTCTTTTATCTATATACAGCAATACTTCATAATTACCTTCTGAATTTTCTACGATATCATAATTGCTCTCTTTGCCGCCACGGCTGATAGCTAAATCCTTAATTTTTGGATAGTTTCCTTTAAATATTAATAGGTTATCATATTTTGCTTGTAAGTTTTCACTTAGAAACACTTCGAAACTCTGTTGTTCAAAGTTTTGCTCTAAGTAAAAGTTACTTTTTAAATTCTCATGTAAAACTCTTCTTTTTAAGTTTTTAATTCCTAAAGCACGGCATATTCTACGTTCAAAACCAGAAATATTATCTATATCCCACCCATAATTTTGTGTATTGGTAATATCCACTGCCTTGTTTCTGTCTCTACTGATAGCTATATAATCTTGCAAAAAGAGTTCTTTGTCTTCGCTAATCTCTCCCAAGCAAGATTTATACACTGTGTCATAGAGTTGCATAGCTCTATCTGCAAAAGTTTCAGCAAACCTAGCTAGCAAGTGGTCTAAAATATTATTCTTTTTGTCTGTATACTCTTTGCTTATACCCAAAATCTTATCAAGGTAATGTTTATAAGCTTCTTCTATATCTGCCTCAGTAGTTCCCCATTTACTTTTACTTTTTTTCCAACTAACTCCTAAATATCTTCTTTGAATCTTAAATGCTTTATCCGGATCACTTTCGGTTGCATCAACTGGAGTTTCAGGTTTTTTAATTAAGGTGTGTAGTAAAGGAACCTCTTGTGGAATTTGAGAAAAATCTACCTTACTAGATTTTTTCTGAACGGCTAATAGGTCTTTGACGTGTGCTAGCTGTGCTAAATAATTAGCAAAAACTTGATCAAAGAACATAAGATAAGCTTTCAGTTGCTTGGATTGTACTTTTCTATCTTCAAGCACAGTATTAGACAGCCCTTCTTTTCCTACACCATAAATTAATGGAAAGTCATTTTGTATAGAAATATAATTAGCTAGGTTTCTGAATCTACCTGGGTCAACATCTATTTCTTCTTCAGTTAAGTAAGGCCTTTTAAAGAGAGGTGCATTTACATTTTCTTCTGTCCATCTTTTTACTTTATTATAATCTATAGGCAAGGGAATTCCTTTATGATAAAGTGTAATTCGGCTTTGCTCAATGTCTATTTTAGGTACTCTATCTACTGGTATATCAATGGCCATTTTTGCAGACATAGCTGTTTGGCCATCTAGTGCTACTATAAATTTCGTTACACTTTGCACTTGCTTAACATCTGTAACCTTTTTAAGAATTTCAGATATATAAATTTTTTGTTGGATAATACTCTGTTCTAACTCAGCCTCATCTATAAAACCTTGCTCTAGTAAAGGACCTGTAAAAATTTCATCTACTTTCTTATTTTTCTCCAAAAGCATTTCCCGCAAGCTATAGAACTTAATATAAGGTGCTATAAATGAGTGTATGTTGGAATATATTGCTGCTATTAACAATTCGCCTTCTTCTTGGGTAATACTTTCAGTAAGCTCTAAAGCAGCATTAATATTGATATATAAGGGTTCTAAGAGTTGTACTAAAAAAAAGTCTTCACATAGGTTTCTACAGCTGTATAGTCTTCTTTTTACGTTTTCTATAACAGCATTAGCCTGTCCTTTATTAATAATTCGGTCTTCTAAGTCTAAGAGTATTTTATAACCACCTTGTATTTCTTGAGGAGCTTCACTCAAAAATATTTTAGCGTTTTTAACGCCATTAACATCTAAGATAAGCTTTAGAAAATCATTTTTAGTAAGTGGGTTGCAAGGGAGTATCTCTTCAGCAACATAGAAATTCTTTATGCCTTCTTCTATAGCATTATTAGGATCTGATGCTAGTAAGTCTTCTATATAAAAATTAGTACGGTATTCTAAATCTATAATGGCATAACATAGCTCCTCTAAAATGGTAATTCCAGGGTCATGCTCATTATAATCATTCCAAATATGCCCGGCTAATTGACGAATATATGCTATGCCTTGCTGTTTAAGGAAAGGATAATTAAGGTCTAAGAGTTTTGTTGTATAATCAGCCACAGTATCTTGCTTTATTCAAAAGAGTGAGCATAAACTAAATTCCCTGGCATATTAGTAGACTTTATAATATAGCTTACGTATATATTAACCAGGCCGGATATATTATCTTCTTCCTCAAGCTTTACTTCCTTGACGCGTATTCTTGGTTCACAACGGGCAATCGCATCTTTAATATTGTTGATCATAAAGGTTTTTAGATTCAGATCTAGTCGCTGGAAGGCTAGGGGACTCAAATCACAACCATAATCCAACTCCATAGTTCTTTCACCAGGTGTAGTTGTGAATAATACCTGTAAGCTTTGATGAATATCTATTTCATCTCGTACCATTTCTATTGATTTACTATATCTATCAAAGGAAGGAGGGAAGTTCCATCCAACTCCCAAAAACATGCTTTCTTCTATCATACAATAATATTTATAATAACATAGTTAGCCACCTATCATTACGGTTGGAGACCCCATTTGTACTGTTCCGCCTACGGCTGTAAGGCTACCCATTCTGGCTGCTGGTAACCCTCCTATAAGCACTGTTGTAGAACCCATTACGATGGTATCTGGATGGGGTGGAGGACCTGCACATTGCAGCATATCTGTAACCCGTGCGGCAGGTAACCCATTGATCATAACAGTAGGACATCCTTTAATGATGACACCACCTGCTGCATGAGGTATAGGAGGGAGCCCAGGTGTAACTAGTGGACATATATGCTTATGAGTAATTGTAGCTGCACCAGGCATAGTTTGTAAATGTTGTTTTGGATTTTGCTCTTATTAAGAAGATACAAAAATTAATTTATTTGTACTATAGTTCCTTTTATTATAGTAGACATACTAGATTGTACCTGCGCACTTGAATTGCCTACCAATGAAGCTTTCATTGTTGCGTTGGCAGATACATTCATGCCACTAAGTTCTACTTTATTGTTTCCTTTTATCTGTACACTGTCTGTTGCCTGTAAGTTGATACTTCCTTTGGCATTTAAGATTATATCTTTATTACTAATAATTTCAACATTCTGCTTACCTAGAATTATCTTGTTCGCGTTACCATTCGTAATTTCTATTGTACCACTTTTGTCAGAAATGCTAATAGTCCTTCCTCCTGGAGTTTGAAATACAATTGCTTTATCTTTATCATTAAAAGTCATCTCTAACTTGCTTCTGGTTACCAGTGCTTTGATATTATTTTCCGGGTCTTGCTGAATAGGAGTTTTATGTTTACTGCCACTATATAGAGAGCCTACTATGACCGGTGATCTAAAATCATCATTAACAAAGCCAATGATAACTTCATCTTCTTTTTCTGGCATAATAAAGGCACCTATGCCTTTAGAAGCGTAAAATGAAGCTACTCTACACCAAATACCCTCGTTCGGTTGGTGAATGATAGGGATATTTACAAAAATTCGGTAATTAGGGTCTGGGTCTTCTTGTTTATATAATTCTTTTACTATACCTATTTGTAATCCGTAGACAGGACAAAGCATTCCGGCTGCTGGGAGGCCTGCTATATTGTTGTATTTACGCATATAACGTTCGTTAGGCAGGCCCACAGTTATATCTGTAAACCATTGTCCTCCTTCTAACCGGTGGTGCACCCCACTTACGTAAGCATTGCCCTCAAAATTATCAGCCCCTTTATCAATTTTGATTGTACTGTCTGGTTTAAGATCAGCAATTCCTTGCACAGTCACTTTTCCTCTGATTTTTGCTAACCTGTTAAGCTCCAACAGGCCTGTGGAGAAGCTTTTCATCTCTTCTTTAGTAACATTACCTCCATGAATAAACGTAATAGGTTCCTGTTTGTTAGTACCTGCTAGTTTAGCATGTGAAGTAGCACCAAACGATTTTTCTCCCACAGTACTTGCATTAACAACTTCACATGCTTGTTCATCATGTTTCCATATTTTGCCGCCTGCTTGTTGCCATTGTGTACTGGCATCCATTTCTAAATCTAACCCATAAATATCAACCCCATAAGTAAATGTGTAGCTAGGTGTTTGGCTACTATTGGGCTTTTTTGTAGTAAGGGTCCCATCATCTACTATTACTACTTGTCCGTTAGCTTCTGCACGCACGTTAATAAAATCCCAGTCCGTAGTATCTTGTTGTGCTAGAATTTCATGTTTGATTGTTGTAGAGCTAATATGTTGCTCTATATCGCCTTCGTAGTTCTTCAATATGTTCTCCAAAGCTCCACTATCAGTAGTGTCTGCAAAACTAATTGTTTTGGGAACTAAGGTAGTTTGGTAAGCAATATCTTTACAATATACTTCTAAATAGGGATTTGTGTAGTTATTAGCTTTTAAACTATGTTTGGTAATGACACCTTCAAATACAACCGTTAAGTCAGACTGATAGCCTAATTGAATTTCTACAACTTTTCCTATTTCAAATATGTTACTATTACTAATTAGAAACGACTGTTCCGCAGGATCTCCATCATGCAAGAGAATTTTTGCATAAGGAATTTTATTAATGGTCTTATTTACAGTAATAGAAAAAATAGGAAATTCTTTATCTATTTCTTTAGTGCCAACTTTAATAAAATAATTAACTAAGTCGCTAGAAGTTGCGGAAGTGCTCATGTACAATGTTTATATTATAACAGCTTGTCAACAAGTTTAAAATCTGTCTACATTAATAGAATACTGTATTTATTAAAATAGTAAAAATTTACTATTTACCTAGCTTTTACAGGTAATTGTATGTGGGAAAAAGG
Organism: Candidatus Amoebophilus asiaticus 5a2; assembly: GCF_000020565.1. GTDB lineage: Bacteria > Bacteroidota > Bacteroidia > Cytophagales > Amoebophilaceae > Amoebophilus > Amoebophilus asiaticus. The sequence continues at coordinate 1,391,686 of NC_010830.1, read as the reverse complement.
AAATGCTTATTATATCTTATAGCTATTTAGTAACTAACACAATTTACTAGCAATATACTGGGTTGCTACCTAATCTATTATTTATATTGGCATATACTGTTATTTAATTATGCTTGATGTTGGATTACTTTGGTGTTGCTTGGGATTTATTAATAACATCCTTTCTGTCTTGTGATTATGAGTTCCAATACGGGATATGATAATCTGTATAGAGCATGCTTATCTGTAACTATCAACTATGGTTAGTTATTGCTTGATAAAAATATAAATTCAGGCTTCTATACCTGATTATTAAAATGTAAATTTCCCTTAGCACATAAAGACTTGAAAAATTAAGTGGGTAACAATATCCAGTAATTTTTACCAACTTACTTCTACACATAGTAGATCCAAGCATCCAAACAAAACCACTGTAGCTAGGGAATATGGGGCCAATTATAAAACAATAGCTAAATAGAGAAACAAAAATTTATGCTAAGATTCACCTATAGAGAGCCTGAATTAGGATGCTCTACTGTATTAACTGAGCAAGAGTAGAAGTGATTATTGCTTCTAGAGAGCTTAGTCAATTAAGTGTATGTGAAGTGCGAGATAACTTAATAAAAAGTTTTACATGGGGCTTCTTATAAGCATTTTAGGTTGCTAAATAGTAATAAGTGTTTCTCAACTAATACATCTGTTTCTAGTTCTAGATTTTATTAATTTTTAAATATGGATTGTAAGCTATTAAACTTAAAGTTTACTCTTTACCTTATCTTTAGCTGCAACAGCCTTGTTTTTACCTGTTTTTGCCTTACTTTTTAAATAATTAGCACCCTTTGAACCGTATTTTTTTGCCATTGCCAATAGCATTGCTAAAAGCCCCAGCGATGTTAAAGGAACAGCTAGTGAGAGCCCTGAAGCTAAGTTCCTAAGGCTGTCTAATCCATTTACACGGCCTAGTGATTTAGCAAGATTTGGATCTCCTAATGAATTTTTAGCAACACCAGTTAATTTATCTTTGGGTGTCACTTGTTGTACCGTAGTAGGGGTAGCAGCTGCAGTTGCGCCAGGTGCCTGCTCTATATTCTTTGTATCTGCATTTTGAGGATTGGTAGTGGTGGCTGCGGCATTTGTTCCTGCTGCTGGTTCTCCTCCTGCTTGTGAAGTGCCAGTTGCACTAGTGTTTGCTTTTGCTCCTGCAGTGTCTGGTGTGCTGGCGTCAGCAAGTTCTGATTCTGTGAGTGTAGCTCCAGCAGTTGTAGCATCAGGCGCTACACTAGGTGGTGCATTAGGGCTTACAGCAACCGACGCTGCTGCTACGGTTACGGCAGCGGCTGCGGCCCCAGCCGCTGCACCAGTTGCTGCCCCTAATACTGCAGTAGTGGCTGTATTAGCCGTTTTCGCAGCTGCTTTTGCAGCTGTGGCAATCTTGCTTGCGCTTGCATCTTCTAATACCACTATATCTACTTCTGCTCGGATTGGAGCACCATCTGACTTAAACATGGTATAACTTGTCTCCAAACCAACCAATTTACCTTTAAAATCAATTACACCCCAGATAACCCGCACGTAATAAGGTGAATTAATATCTTCCTGGAACTTATATACCACGTCTTGCAAAGCTTCTAGCTGATCTTTTACACTTTTGTCTGAGTCTGGAAAGATCCCTGTATTATCAAAGATGAGTCTAAACGACAGTTCCTTAGGAGGCGAAACGTTATAGCGAAGCGCCATATTGGCTGAGCCCATACCTTGAGACCTCTCATAATCTACACTACTTGTAATTTTGAGGTTTGCAGGGTTGATAGAAGCTGAAAACTCACCCTTTTGGGTAGTAAAGCTCTCATTACTATATGCTTTTATAACCAGCTTGCTAATACTCATAGATTTGTTGTATCAAGTTTAACGTTCTTGTTTCTGGCTTAATAAAGTTTTCATAGCTTGCAAACAGTTATACTCTAGCCGCTTTTCAAGTTTTATTAAATCTTGCTGCATAGCTTTAGCAGATGTTGACTTATCTGCAGAACCATTGTCAGGCTTTATTCTAGTCTGTATAACTAATTCTTGTATTTTAACAGGCATACTTTTTTGTTTACTTATTTACTCTGCTGTTATTGACACTACTTTTTGTTTTATGAGGTAGTTGGATTAACATCGAGCCGAGTAAGTTTTGAATAAGCTAAGGTAATAGTTTCTATTACTATTGGGCTTCCTGACTCTAAATCTAAGGATGAAAGTCTAAATCCTATAGGATAAACCCCCTCTACTGTCCAATGGTTATTAAGTGTTTCATCATTGTTTAATATAAATATGTGTGCTATAGTAGGTGCAAAAATGCCACTAGATAAAGCCTGCTCGCACCATTTATTAATCTTAGACTTTGTTGTAAAAACAGGCCTTTTTAATATCAAATTTTCTACTTCATATATTGTAGGCATACTATAAGCATTCCCATATCCTCCTGGGCAATATTTATCTATTTGATACATCATTCCTAAACCTTCTATAGCATAAAAATATTCTGGATCATTTGCATCCACTACGTTTTCTAAGGTTACTCGAAAAGAATGTTTAAGCGTGGGAATAAGTGTGCCCATAACTACAAAAATTTAAAGCTTAGTAAGGTGCATTTAAAATACCTTGTAAGTAAAATTTGATACGTACATAGTCATTAACATCTATTAATATTTCGCCAGCAGTAACAATACAATTATCGATGGTTGTTGTCTGTTCTGGGGTGGTCTTATTACCTCTTTTTATCTGTATTGTAGCAGTTTGAGGGTCATAACCTTTCTTTAGTACTTCCGCTACAGCTGTTTTAACGAAAGGTAAAAGCCCTTTTCCTGTAGGATTGTCATATGGGATATAAGTAACCGTAAAATCTACTATTTCTTTTCTTTCAGAAGTATGATAAGATAATGGTGCTTGCTGACTTGTCTGTACTTTAGCTATATGTGATCTTTGCATGTCTGGTAGTTCTACTGAATCTACTGTGCAACCTGCTGAACTACATGTGGTTGTTAAAGGTGAATAATTAAAACTTGTAAACCTTTGTGTACTCATAGTCGAATATTTTTATAAAATATAATGAATAAAAAATAAATAGGATAATATATGTAATACTTAACCTTTCTTTTTACTTTCTAGTGTAATTGATGCTGGGTTGAAAATTTCTACTTTAGCTACATATTCCATAAAGTTGGTCAATTCTGGAGTCTGAGTAGTAAGCTCACTTATATAACCGTCAAAGTACAAAGCAAAAAAATCATCGTCTTTTCCACCAGGGCCAAAGAGAACTATAGCTACATCCTTTACATAATTTTCTGTAGTGGTAGCAGTACGAGCTTCCTTTAAGTTGTTTTGTAGTTTTTGAATGTCATCTTCCACTGTTTTCTCAGGTGTTTTAACTATTTTAATAGTAATTTCTCCGTCTTGTAATACATTGGATCCTCTCCTAAGTACATAATTTTTTTTCCCCTGGCTGGACATACATTCATCGTATCCAGAACCATTAGTAAATTTTAAGGAAAGTTGAGCATCTGATAACTGTAGATTCTTCTTATCGATGCTAAACGAAATACCCGCTGGTACAAGCGTTTGGGTGTCCATTTTTGCTGATGTTGCCATAATAATATCTTTTTTTCTTATGGGTTATAATTTATTTTTTGAGTATTATGTTATTGTATATATAGTATGTCCTACTGCTATGTAAAATAAACATAGCAAGTAGGTCATCTATAGTTTGGATTAACTTCCTTCTTGTCCGCCCATCTTTTGCTCAAATGTAATGACGATAAACTCTGCTGGTCTAGAAGCTGCTGCCTGAACTTTTATTCGCATGATACCTTCATTAATGTCTTCTTGAGTCATAGTTTCACCAAGTCCACAGCTTACTGTAAAGGCTTCAGAAGGAGTGTTTCCTACTAAAGCACCTTGTCTCCACAAGTTGGTTAAGAAGTTACCAATACTTCCTTTTACTATAGCCCAGGTTATGGATACGTTAGGTTGGAATACAACAGAGAAGGATGCTTGTTTGATAGACTGTTCAATAAGTATAAATAATCTCCTTACGTTAATATAGCGCCATTCTACATTGTTGCCTGCCAACGTTCTTGCCCCCCAAACAATAGCAGATCCTCTTCCTCTAAATGCACGGATAGCATTAATAGATTTTCCGCTTATAGCATCTACGTTAAGAGTTTCTTGATCTTCATGCGTAATCTTAATAGCAGGCTCAATAACAGAATTTAGGTTTTGGTTAGCTGGTGCTATCCATACGCCTCTACTTCTATCAGTACGTGTGTACAACCCTGCCATAGCTGGTGCTGCTGGCAATACATTAAGTCTGTCTGCTATAGTTTTACGTAGAAGCTTATATTCTTTACTAGCATTTTTAAGTCCTGCATCCCAATATTTTTTCTCCTTTTCGCTAGTAGCAGTTTTGATATTGTGCAGGATAGGTTTGTGTGCTTCATTAATAAGAGATTCTAAAGAATCTAAATTAAAGTTCTCATATCCAATATCGTTGATTGATATGATATTGGTTTTAACCCAAGGGTAGTACGCTGCACCATAGGTTAGGTTGTCTAAGCCTATATTTTCTCTAAATCGAGTTACATATTTATTTTTGTCTTCTCCTAATGGAAGCTCTTCTCCACTTCCCCAGATATCAAATAGCGCTACTTTATCCATATATTTGCCACAATGTTGCAAAGCATATGTTTGTACAGAATAATAAGAAGAATCTTCTTCATCTAGTAGCAGAGAGTCGGGCATAAGCAACATAGTAGGTACTTCTTCGCCTGCTAAGGTATCTATTGCTTTTTTGAATGTATCAGGGGTAATTGCTAGCAGTTGTGGATCTTTACCATATTGTCCAATAGATATGATGTAGCAATCTGCACCACCATTATCAAAAAATAATTTTAAACTATTGTATAGGTAAAATTTTGAATAAGGACTTTGTTGTAAGGTATACATTTGTCCATTCATATTAAGATCTCCACCTCCTTTTTCTGCAGGTTTAACGGTAAAGACAGGCACAGGTGCTTTTCCATAGAATATTTCAAACTCAGATAAAGAGTTAATATGCACCGGCTTCATATGGAAAGATTTTCCATTGATTTCTGCCCGCTCGGTAAATCCTATGAAAACGGGAACTGCAGTTGCCACCTGAACCACAGCATTGGCACCGGTGTCCTTCTCGACGATATATACGCCGGGAGTTTTTAAATTTTCTGGCATTTGTTTTTGAATTTATTTTAGATTAAACATAGACAACGATATTACTATAAAATATGCCTCCTTTTTCTACATTGTTTTCTAACAGATGAGTGTCTGGAAGGGGTAATCTTTCTAACAGTGTTTCTTCTGTATTAGCTGCTTTTTTTGTTGTTTTTTTTGAGATCATTCTTAAAGAAAACTTTTGACTGGGTTTGTCGCTTAGTGTAAGCGCTTTTTTAGACTCATATACATGGATATGCTTATTTTCAGGAGTTCCTTTATATATAAAATAAGAATCATCTTCATCAATTACAACTTTCATAGGACTTTTTATGCGCTCTTGTACATCTATTATATGGTAGCGCCAAATAGTTTCCCTAGCTTTAATTTTAATGTTGTATTGCACAGGAAACTTCTCTATTGATGGCTTTTTTTCCCATAGGTTAGCTAACTGAACATGAATGATACCAAATGCATTTGGAAATGGTTTTCCTATGCTATGTATAGAAGTACTAAAAGGTACTTTATCTTCTTCAGCAACATAAGCTTTTTTATGTAAGTTATCGGAGTTATTTGTGTTGCTGAAGTAATAAATATATCCTTGTTCTGGTTTTAGTAAGGAAAAGTTGATTGTATATGGATTGCGTAATATGAAATAAAAGGTTAGAGTGGAGCTTGCTATTTTATCTTGAAAAACTTGAAGAGGTTCATCAAACTTATTTGTTAGCCAAATTATTTCATAGCCTCCTTCATATTCGTTAAGCCGCATACGATGGTAATCCATCAGCTGTTGGGTTGTTTCATCAGCTACCAAATGAAAGTTATTATCTACTTGGTTACTGTAGTAACTATTGTAAATATTAATTCTAAACAATTTTAAAGCAAAAACCATAATCTAATGTTTAGGACGGATTATCGATTTTGTTGATTGCAGGAATCTCTTGCCAAAATGTTGGCATGTCTGTAATAGGAATCAAGCCTATTTTGTAAACTACAGAAGGCATATAAGTAGTATTAAGACAACTCCATAATGCTTCTTTTTGTTGATAGTCAAGTTTTACTAGAAATGCTGAAAATTCTTCTAAATTGGAGATCTGTAAGGTTGGTGTATTTTGTGTAGTAAAGTGATTTTTATACTGAAAGAAAGCTATAATGCTTGACAAATACTTTAAGCCCTCCAAGACTTGGCTGTCTTTATAATTGGCGGCAAAAAGTATATGGACATAAAAATTGACCGGTAGGTTTTTAATGATGTAGTTGTTTCCTTGTTGTACATATGTGTTAGGGTTTTGGTTAATAGCCTCTTGCACAATATCTACTACACTCATTATAATTTTATTTTTGTGGTTGACCGAAGCACCTCGTTGTTGAAGTTCTAAATCAGCATAATTAGTATAAACTACTTGATCTTCATTAGTGCCTATTCTGGTTTTTATATACCTGTTAACCTCAGTTAAAATGGTATGAACACATGCATCAAACACGATAATTGTATGGTTAAAAGGTTTTGGTTAATAGTTGGTCGGTGTATTGAATTTAATGTTCTGCTTCCTCTAATCTTATACTTATAATGTATTGAAAATAGAGTAAAAAAACAAGCTTGATTATAAGAAGAAATTAAAAGAATAAATGGTGAAGATTAAAACAAAATACATTAGCTAGTAAGGGTTAAAATCATTTCATTTGGCTTGAATTTTATAAAATTGGCCAATAAATCATTGTATCCTGTTTACCATCATATTTACATATGCTAACAATACATAGGTTTTTATTTTTGTTTTTGTCTATCATATTCTAAGCCAAAAAATTAAAATTAGTTAGGGTATTTCTTAAGAGGTCTAGTATCTATGCTTGCTAGTTTAATATGGTTAATATTTATACGAAATTTATTGGTGTATTATTAAATTATAAAAATAATGGAGTATGTTTCTTTGACTTATAATCAGAGATTATACGAATCTTTGGGGTCATAACTATAGTATAAAATAGAAACTGATTTTAGTAATAACTAAGAGGGTATTGTAGAACAACCTGCTGTTAATTTTGACAAGTTAGATTATAAGAATAGCTGCTAGAATGTGAAATACTCATTAAGTCAATTAGAACGTCTGCTTATTAATCAATCTATGGTTGTCTAGAAAAGCCTATGCTCAATCATATTTAAATATTCTTGCATATATCAACTTTGTTAATTAATATACTCTTTTGTTACATCTTTTTATTAATAATAATAACGCTATGATTACAAAAGTAGGCCTTACTTTATTCCGTCCATTTCTATACACGCTATACAGGGTAAGTTATATATTAACAATAATCTTATTTTTAAAGAGTTGTAACCATTTTGCAACTCCCTCTAACCTAATTATAACTACAAAGTCTAATAATGCTATCCAGACAACAGAAAACCTAGTTCTAATTGAACAGCAAGAAGCTGAGAATACTATTATAAGTGGTTATACAATTACTTTATATCAAACGGGACAAACACTACAAGCTATAGTAAAAAAGTATTTATTCGGAGACTTGTATGGTGCTTACGACCTTCCGGCTTATATAGGAGCAGATATGAACTTGCTGCATCTAACTACTTTAAATAAACAAAGACAAAAGGAATTGGTCCATATATATGTAAACGAAGAGGAGTGTCCCAGTTATGTGTATATAGGAGCCCTTGATTTATTCGAAGTCAATATCACAGTTGATGATCAGCAAGACAGTGCTGTATTACACTGGGCAGCTGCATCTGGGGATGTGGAAATGGTAAAAGTGTTACTAACAGAAGGGTTTAATGTATATGCTAACGACTCACATGGTAATTCTTCCCTTCATTTTGCTGCTATTAATAATCATCCAGAAACAATACATTTATTATTGCAGAGTGGGATTAATGTCAATGTTAAGAATAAAGATGGAAATACTGCATTGCATGGTGCTGCTGTATATGGATATATAGAAGTAATACAAGCATTATTAGCTCAAGGAGCCGATGTTAATTCGAAGAATAAAGATGGAAATTCTGTTTTGCATCTAGCAGCTGCATATGGACAAACGGAGGTATTAAAAATTTTATTAGATGCAGGTGCAGATATACATGCTAGGAATCAAGAGAACAACTCTGCTTTGCATCTTGCTGCTTATAAATGTCAGGATAAAGCGACAAGAATATTAATAGCAAGAGGAGCTACGATAGATAGTAAGAATAAATTAAGCTTAACGCCTATTGAAGTTGCTGTTAAGTATAATAATAGCACAAATATAGGCGAATTAGGAGATTGCTAACCACCAATCGTTTTAAATAAAAAGAATGGAACTCTTTTGTTTTTATTGATAGGGAATAGGTAAGTTAAGTGTAGTATTTTAGTTGAACTAATAGAGTATTTCAGTTATATAATTACTGAAATACTCTATTTTTATATATAACCTAAGTTGCTAGTAATAGATAAGGCAAAGAGTAAAAAACCTCCGATCTTGTTTTTGTCTTAAACCAATAAATCGGAGGTCATTATGATTGAAAAATCAATAGCAATATACTCATTTATTGATACTTTACTCAAGTATTTACATCATCAAGAAGATAAAAAAAGGAAGTTGTCGGATGCAGAAGTACTCACAACAGCTATCATCTCAGCCTTATACTTTGGCGGACATCTTGACAAAGCTCGATCGTTTATGCATTCCACTAAGCTTATCCCTAACATGCTCGATAAAAGTAGGTACAATCGCCGCTTGCATGCTATAGGAGAAGAGATAACTTCGCTCTTTTTAGAAATAGGCACTTTAATCAAGCAAGTAGCCACTTGTAAGGACTTTGTATTGGATTCATTTCCTGTGCCTGTGTGCGATAACATACGTATTAGCAGATGTAAACTATTACAAAGTGAAGCTTACAGAGGCTACAAAGCCTCTATGCGCCGTTACTTTTATGGCATTAAAGTGCAGCTTATTACTACTGATTGTGGTATTCCGGTCGAATTCTCAATAGTAGCTGGCAGCCAAGCGGATGTAAAAGGATTGCACCAACTGCCCTTTTCTATGCCTGCTGGTAGTGCACTTTATGCTGACTCGGCTTATACTAACTACCATCTAGAAGATATGTTGGCTGATGATAGGATTAAGCTTTATTCTCAGCGTAAATCTAATGCTCATCGAAAGGATACGCCTTCTCTGGCTTATCTCAAAGAGCGCATGCGAAAAGTGATAGAGACCAGCATTAGTGGCATTAAAGGCCTTTTCTTAAGGAAGATTCATGCTGTTACCTTCCAAGGCTTTCTGATCAAAATACTCTTGTTCTTGCTAGCTTTTCAAATCAACAAAGCTTTTCTTAACTAGCAACTTAGGTTATATAAGTTAAGAAAAAGCGATGGTTTATTATCTGCCGAGCTTACTTATTAAATCTGCTATACGATGTGCATAGCCGCCTTCATTGTCATACCAACCTACTACCTTTACTAGGTTCCCTTGTGTATAAGTAAGCTGCGCATCAAAAATACAGGAGTGTGGATTGCCAATCACATCTACAGAAACAATAGGATCTTCTGTATATTCAAGTATGCCTTGCATAGCTCCATCAGCAGCTTGCTTCATGGCAGTATTAATCATTTTCTTGGTAACTGGCTGCCGAAGAATAGCTGTTAAGTCCAATATAGAGCCATCTGCGACAGGTACACGCATAGCAATACCATCTAATTTCCCTTGAAGCTGTGGTAAAACAGTACCTATAGATTTTGCAGCTCCTGTAGTAGTAGGGATAATAGATTTTGCAGCTGCCCTAGCACGCCGTAAATCTTTATGGGGCGCATCTTGTAAACGTTGGTCGGCCGTATAAGCGTGAATGGTATTAATATAACCTTTTTCAATACCAAAATACTTATCTAGTACGTATGCCACAGGTGCTAAACAATTTGTTGTACAAGAAGCATTTGAAATGATAGGACCAGCCGTAGATAAAATATTCTCATTAACTCCTAACACTATAGTAGGGATATCATTGCTTGCCGGTGCTGAAATAACTACACGTTTAGCACCCGAAGTTATATGCTGCTCATTGCTAGCCTTATCTAAGAATCTTCCAGTAGCTTCTAATACAACATCTATTTGTAGCTTTTCCCATGGTAGCTTGGTAGGGTCAGGTTCTGCTAATACAGTAATTCTCTTGCTATTTACAAGAAGATGGTTTGCATCCGCTGTTACATGGCCTGCAAACCTTCCATAATTAGAATCATATTTAAATAAGTGTGCTAGGGTAGAGGCATCCGTAAGATCATTGATGGCTATTACTTCTATGTTTGATTTTTGTAATAAAGCTCTTAAGCTTAATCTGCCTATTCTACCAAAGCCGTTAATGGCTACTCTAATTTGCTCCATGTTAGTTAGTGTGTACTTAAATTTTTAGAGCAAATTTACAATTTTTGATTCTAATTGAATAGGGATATTACTCTTCTTGTAACTTATTTACAAACTCCATGATTAAATCTTGACAATTGTGTTCCAAAGAGTCGAACATTTTACTTAATTTATATTTTTCAAATATATTCGTACAAGTATAACACCTAATCGCTTTTTCTAATAAGGGCTTATTTTGATTTTCTAGATGAAGAAATATATTGATTAAGTGGCTTTGCTGTCTTCTATTAAAACTTATAAAGTCTTGCAGAAAACGTATTTCATGGTTTCTATTACCCATATTATTCAACATAGACAATATCACTGCTCTACTCTCTTCTGTAAGTTCTATTAAATTAGCTCTAAAGTCGCCTAAGCCAGGCTCACCATCTACTAACTTAAGTTTATCTTCCCACTCTTGGCTTAACTGTGGAGGTTGTGTCTGATTGTTATTAATTCTATAAGTTTCTGCAGAAGGCATAGGAGGTACAGATTCTCCACAGCCTAAAAAAGAAAACAAAAACATTACTATACTATAATGTATTCTCTTTATAAACATATGTTGCTGGGTATTTAAATAAAATTTTGGAGATAATAGAACTTTAGGTTCTCTATATAAATAACTAAATAAATTGGCTATTTACAAGAGAGTAAGTAAGAAAATGTGGTTTGTGAGTTGTAAATAAAATCGTATATAAGAAAAGTCGAGGTGGTTTAGGTTTTAAAAGAGAATAAAAGTAAATATTACAGATAAATAAGAAGATTAGCTTGAAGGAAATAAATTAACATAGTGTATTTCTTATACATCTGCATGAAGAATTTTAAGCAATCAATAGTTTTCAGCAGGAAATAAATTGCTTAAAGAAAGAGCATATTGTAAGAGTAAAGGAAACTATTTTGTTTGTTTACAGACAACCATCAGTAAGCACAGAGAGGATAATCATCAACTCAGAGAACAGTTGGATTTAAATTCTACTGATTCTTATATATTAGTTTCATTAATAGAGCTTTATCTGAGCAAAACCATCCATCTAGTGTTAGAGAATTAGTAGTCGAGCCACAACAGCTTAGGTATAAATACCATTTTTAAATATATATTCCACATAATAAATGATAGTTATACAAAGCTTCTTAATTATTCTGATCTTCTTGGACTAGTTGGCTTATAAAAGAAGATATATGCGTTTTTAGCAGCCGTTTCAGCATCTGTTTCAGATCTTGGAGAAACCGTACTATCATCATATTCAATCCACTGTTTACCCACTTTTGTGTAAGCTATATAATGTCCCCTTCGTAGACCTTCTCCTATATGGTTAATAAAGCCTACTAGTTCGTAATAAAGGTTATTTGATAAACCATCAATTTGATCGTGTCTTACTGTTAAGCTAAATGGTTTTTCTACTTCTTGCTTAATTTTTGGAGGGGTTACTATTCCGGGTATAAGGTTTCCAAACCTTTTTAGGTTAATAACCAACATCTTCCCATACAGTTTATCTAAATCTTTTAAGGATGGAACATAACGTGCGTCTACGTTAATGCTGTCATTCTCCGACCATTTTACTTCTCTCGTCCCTGTACTATTTAAGTAATTATTGACAAAATTCTGCATGGTTGTTAAATTGCTTTGCTGTGGCATTTCTACATTTAGCATGGACCATGGATCCTTGCCGGAAGAACGCTCATTACCTGTTGTTGGATGAATAAGTGTGCCAATAGTTTTTGCTTTAGGTAATTTTAACCAATCAAAAATTCCTTGTAGCAATTCACTTGCATCTTCTTGCGCACCAATATTAGGTTTCCAGCCAATACCACCTATATTTTCTTTATGCTCATCTTCTTCTTCATTTTCTTTAAGTGCTTTAAAAAATAACTCGGCCCTTGCTGCAATTTCTTGATTATCTACTTTTTCATTTCCTCGTATAGCCTTTATAAGGCTCCTACTCGTTTTACCAAGAGGTCCCTTTGTTTTATCGAAAGCATTTGAGTAAAAGGAAGCAAGAATTTGTAATACTGAATTCATGTAGCAGGTATTGCCAAGATTTCCTATGCCTTTATTGATAACAGGATCTTCTTGTTCTATAGGTTTCGGAGGATTAGTGTTTGGTTTTGCTCCATTGTTACAGTTATTACAGCTGCTTATTAGCAACAATAGCATTATAAAAACAATATTATGGTAAGAGAAGAGAGGTTTAGAACATAAGGGCGCTATCATGGAAATTATTTTTGAGATTTTTTTATTGAGTTATTGTCGCAAATATATAAAAAGTTATTTATGGCATCAATAGAAAAATGGCTTTCTATCGCGCCAATTAATAAAAACGAACTATAAGAGTAATAGAGAGTTATGCTAGTGTCACATACGATGCTCCTTTATTTTTGGATAAGCATTTCCAAGTAAGCATATTACTTTTTATCAATGCTTTAACACTAACAGCACGGTTTAGAATAGAGGTAAGCGTTAAATACTTACTTGTTTGCATATAAAGCTGATTTTATTTGGTCAATAGATTTTACTTCCACCGGATCAACTCCTGTTGTTTGTGCTAGGTAAAACGAAATCCAATCACTTAAATGAATAAGATATAACGAGCGTATCAATTCAGTTTGTCCTTGTGCACATAGTATTGTGAAGTTATTGGTATGCTTTTTTATAATATCTTGTGCAATCTTCTGTTGAAGTTCTAGTCTTTCATCTTCCGTATAGCTATTGAACATAATGACAGCCAAGTTTTGATAGTTTGTTTCCCACCCTACAATTTCATTATGGTTTATTTCTGGAAAAATATGATGCCAACACAGCTGTTTGCTATTTTCATTGAGCTGTTGCCTAAAACGAATAGCTACTGACTCATATGGAGTTGTTGTATAGATAACTGGTAAATAACCCTTAATTTTTTTTGCCACTTGCTCAGCTTCTGTCTGTATAGAAGCTTGTTTGTCACTTATAATTTGGATAGCTGATTGTATTTCTGAAACAAACTCCCAGCTGATAAGATGATGAAAATATAATATAAATAAAAGATGTACGATTGCATGATCTAGTGAAGCCCTTGGAGGAAGAAATTTTGGTAATGGAAGGACATCAATAGCATGCTCTTGAGCCATCCGTTGGAGTTCTCCGCCTGAAGTAATAACAATCATAGAAGCTTTCTTTTTAAGCCCTGTTTGAAAAGCTTCTAATGTCTCTTGCGTATTTCCTGAATAAGATACAACAATCAGCAATGTATGCTCGTTAACATAAGCGGGTAAGGTATAGTCATGATTGATCGTTAATGGAACAGATAATTTATCCTTAACCCAGTTTTTTACTAGGCTTCCTGCTATTCCTGAACTACCCATACCAGTAATAATAATGTTATGGATAGGATTTTTAATGTGGCTAAGCTTCGTTTTTTTGACTAGGCTAATGGCATCTTGAAGGCTTTGAGGAAATTTTTTAATGATTAAATACATGAAATTTAACCTATGTCAGTTATTTTTTACTTGTTTATAATATATAAGTATGTAAAAATTAGCTTTTATCTGTATAATAAATATACTATTTCTTTGTCAGGTATTAAAGTATTTATAATTTATTTTTTAAGTACCATTGTACAGTTTTTTGCAATCCTGTCTCAAAAGGTTCTTCTGCTTTCCAGCCTAAAGTTTTTTCAGCTTTTTGGGTGGCTAACGCATACCGTTGATCATTGCCTGGCCTATCTGTTACAAAAGTAATGAGTGATTGATAAGAACTTCTATTGGACAGTGGTGCTAGTTTATCTAGCAAAGCACATACCTGATAAGCTATTTGTAGGTTGTTTTGCTCATGGTTACCTCCAAAATTGTAATGCTCTCCGATTTGTCCATAATGAAAGGTTAAATCAATACCTTTACAATGATCTAGTACATAAATCCAATCTCTAACAGCATTTCCTTTGCCATGTATAGGAATAGGTTGTTGTGCTAGCGCACGTTGAATAATAATAGGAATAAGTTTCTCGGGGTATTGTTTGGGACCATAATTGTTGGAAGCATGGGTAGTTATGGCATTAAACCCATAAGTATGTACATAGCTACGCACTAGCAGGTCGCTGCCTGCTTTGGTAGCACTATAAGGATTGTTAGGTGCATACGGGGTTTCTTCTGTAAAAAAACCAGCAGGCCCTAAGCTACCATATACCTCATCTGTAGATACGTGTAAAAAGCGACTTTCTATGTAATCTTGTTTATATTCCCCAGGTTTTTGCATCCAATGCAGACGGGCTGCCTCTAACAGAACAAACGTTCCTTCTATATTGGTTTTAATAAATAAGGTAGGATCTTGAATAGAACGGTCTACATGTGACTCTGCTGCTAAGTGAATAATTCCTTGAAAGTCAAATTGCCTAAACAAAGATGATACTAACTCTCTGTTGGTAATATCACCTTGCACGAAGTGGTAACGGGGATTTGAATGCACTTCTGTTAAATTATTCAAGTTGCCAGCATACGTAAGCTTATCTAGATTAACTATTTCATATTCTGGGTACTTGTTTAAAAAATAGGGTATAAAATTAGCACCTATAAAACCTGCTCCGCCAGTTACTAATATATTTTTCATATAGTTTATTGTCTATAATTATGTAAGCAATAAGCTAAACTTTCTTGCCAATGTGGAATTGTCAGTCCAAAAGTACTTTTTATTTTTTCTTTATCTAAAACGCTATAAGAAGGCCTATTGGCAAAGCCTGGAAAATCACTCGAATGCTTGGGTATGATATTACAGTTTAGGTTTCCTATTTTATGAATAGTCCAAGCTAAATCATATCTACTAGTTACCCCCTCGTTAGCATAATGGTATATGCCTGGTTGGTATAAGCTAGGGTTTTCATGGATTTGTAATATAATTTTCCATAGGGTTGTGGCTAAATCTTGTATATATGTAGGACTACTAACCTGATCATACACCATACCTATATGCTTTTCTTGTTGTGATCTTTTCAACAGTCTAGTAAGAAAATTATCCCCTAGTACATCGAAAAGCCAAGACGTTCTTATGATGTAGGCTGGGATGTTGTATGGCAATATATTTTGTTCTCCAGCTAATTTAGTTTTTCCATAGTAATTAACAGGGTTGGTTGTCATGCCTTCTATTAATGGCTTTGCTAATAAACCTTCGAATACGTAGTCTGTTGAAATATGCAACAGGGTAAAATTAAATTCTTGTGCTAAGTTAGCTAGATAACCCGGTGCTATTGCATTGATAGTATAAGCACGCTTTTGGTCAGTTTCTGCATGATCTACCTGCGTATAGGCTGCGCAGTTGATTAGATAATTGATAGGGTTATTTTGCAAGTATCTTTTTACTTGTTGTATATGAGTAATATCTAATGCTTGCTTGGATTGGTAGGTAGCGAATAGATACTGGTGTTTAGGTTGTGTATGTGCAAGTGCCTGTGCAAGCTGGCCTTGCCCACCTGTAATTAGTACTTTAATCATAACGATTGATAATCAAAGTTAATAATCGCTTTTTCTAAACATGGTAATTGTTGATCTCTGGCAGAGAGTAGAGGAGGGGCATTTATTTTCCAGTCTATTGCTAACTCAGGATCTAGCCAGTGAATGCCCGCTTCTGCTTCTGGATGGTAAAAATTGTCACATTTATAAATAATGGTCGCTTCCTGGCTCATGACCGCAAATCCATGGGCATAACCACGCGGTATCAGTAGCTGTTTATTATTTTCAGCCGAAAGCATAATGCCCTCCCACTGGCCAAAGGTAGTACTTCCTTGTCGGAGGTCTACGATTATATCCCATATTGCTCCGTCTATTACACGAATAAGCTTTGCTTGCGCATACGGATTAAGCTGATAATGTAAACCTCTAATGGTTCCTTTTTTAGAAAAGGACTGGTTTTCTTGTACAAATTGGTTGTGTATACCTAGCTGAGTTAATTTTTCTTGATGATAACATTCCATAAAATAACCACGCTGGTCAGTTTTTAATTCTGGCCCAATAATTGTTAAGCCTAAAGTTGGCGTTTTTGTTATCTGCATAGTATGTTTTTTCGTCTGCTATGTATAGGTAGCAAATCATGAACATTACAAAAGTACTGCGTACTTCAATATGATAGCTTCTGGGAGCTAAACTTCTTATATAAAATTTGTGTGTCTATGGCATTGTAGCTAGTTTGCTTCTCTGCCAGTTATCTAAAGAGAGTCTAGCAACCCTTGCTAGGCGTTTTAGAGTTAACTGTAAAACAATAGCTAAATGGAAGCAGAGAGCTTCTTGCCAGGATGCACCTATGGGGCCTAAAGTAAGGCGCTCTAAGGTGTTAACCCAGCAAGAAAAACAAGTTGTTATTGTTTTTAGAAAGCTTACACAACTGCACTTGGATGATTGTCTATATACTTTACAAGAAACTATTCCTCAGTTATCACGTTCTACTTTGCATCGCTGTTCTCAGCGTCATGGCTACACTAAGCTAGAGAAAGGCCAGGCTAAGGAGAAAGCAGTTAAGAATCAGTTTAAAGTTTATCCCACCCGTTATTTTCATATAGATATAGCAGAAGTACAAACAGCACAAGGTAAACTCTATTTGTTGGTAGCAATAGATAGGACTAGTAAGTCTTGCTATGTTAGGCTATATGCATTTGCTTGCAAGTGAACAGCAGTAGGCTTTTTAGAAGACTTGATAGGTTTTGTTCCCTATAAGATCCATAAGATACTTACTGATAATGGAGTACAATTTACTAATAGAAAAGAAGGAGAATTAGCGCTCGAGCATATGTTTGATCATACTTGCCAGCAAGAAGGGATTGAACACAGAAGGACTCAAGTGGCCGACCTATGGACTAATGAACAGGTAGAGCGCAGGAATAGGAGCCACTGTACAAAGCTATTATTATAGCAGCCATTAGCAATTAGAGCACCATTTAAATGACTTCTTGTTAGCTTATAATTTTGCTCGTAGGCTCAAGGTCAAGGTATTGAGGGGTAAAACTCCTTGGTAATTGATATGGGATCAATGGGAGAAAAATCCTCAGCTTTTTTACTAAAATATTAATACTTCACTAAGGGGCTAAACATAAAATTGGTTCCTAGATTTTATGTATTCGCGTATAGCTTAGAGCTCCTATTATTTGTGACTGAATCTCATGGCCCGCCATTCTTCTTTCTTTCTTGTTCTTTTAATCAATACTGTTAGTATTACTTTTTAGTTAGCATAAAATATAAAAAAGTTATAAATAATTTATGCTTATGCTTGCATATAAAATCATACCAGGCTAACATGTAACCAGTTTAAGTTTTGTTTTTATAAATTCTATAGCTATGAAAAGAACTTATACATTATTTCAGCAATATACAGCTTATGCTTTACTTATAAGCTTCTTATTACAAAGTTGTAATGGTTTAGGGAACTTATCGGTTCCTAGTCAAGAAGAGCAAACAGCGCATATAAAAACTAATCCACAACAGTTAATTCTTCGAACGGATATCCAGCCTTTAGCCAATCAAATATTAACAGCCCAAGGTGGACATGCTGTTACGCTTTATGAAGAAGACAGCACACTAAAAGCAGATGTTGCAATCAATGTACCTCAAGGATTTAGTAAAACTTATGAAGAATTACAGGTATATATTGAGCAGGGTGCACAATTATCAAGTTTACCTCAGTTAGAAAAAAAAATACAAGAGCGCCGTATCCAACTTCAATTAGCTCAAAAAGGGCAACCAGTTAAAGTAATTATATACAAGGGAGCAGGGTTGGCGGGTGGAGGAAACACTAAAGATGATGGAGAAGGACAAGCAGAGATAGTGGAAGAGCAAGCAGCAGATGCGCAAGAGAAGGAAGAAAAAGAGGAAAGCAGACCTAATGAGGCGGTTATTTTCTGCGGTAATCCTGGTGTTGGCAAGAGCGCACTCTGTAATTCTATTTTTCAAGAAGCGAAATTTCCTTCAGGCACAAGTCGTGGACAGGGGCTAACTACTCATCATCAAACCCATATGTATAAAAATAGATTATATATTGATACCCCAGGTTTGGAAGATATAAATATGAGAGAACAAGCGGCTGCTGAAATAGAACAAGCACTAAAAAAAGGAGGTAATTATAAGATGGTCTTTGTGATAGTGTTAGATGATGGTAGGCTAAGACAAGCTGATTTAAATGCGATCAATATAATTTGTGATGCTATCAAGACTCCCTTTGAATATGGACTAGTTATCAATAAGTCTATGCAGGAAACTATTGACATAATTATTGAAGAAGGAGGATTAGGGCCATACTTGATAACCTTACACAAACAGCCCTTTCAAACCATTATGCTCACAAGAGAGGAGCGGATGGCTGCAAAGGCTAACGTATATTTTGAAGTGAATGAAAATAGAAGAAAATTGTTAGACCTTATCAATAACTTGCCCGCCAGTAACATACAACTTGGTAAGATAGATATCAGGAACTTTGAGGAGAAGATCCAACAGATGGAAGAAAAGTATATAAAAGCCATGGCTAAGCTGAAGGCTCAACACAAGCAGGAAAGAGAAGAACAGGAAGTGCGTATCACAAAGGAAAGAGAAGAGCATGAAGCGCAAGTGAAACATCAGGGAGAAGAGTACGAGGCTAAAGTGAAAGAAATACAAGCACAGATGCAAGAGCAACAGCAGGTAGCAGATGCTAGAATAGAAAAAGATAGAAGAGAAACTGAAAACAGGATAAGACAAATACAACAAGAAAGTGAAAAAAAACAACAAGAAGCAGAAGCTAAAAGGAAGAATGAGCAAGAAGAACGTGATTCTCAGATAAAAAGCTTACAAGAAAAAATAGAAGAGAAACAACAGATAGCAAAAGCTAAAAGGAAACAAGAGAAAGAAGAGCAAGAAGCTCAGATAAAAAAAATGCAAGAAGAGATGGAAAAACAACGCACAGAAGAAGCTGAAAACAAAAAAGAAAGGAAAGAGGACAAAAAGAAGCAGAAGAAAGAAAAGAAGAAACTTAAAACTAAGATAAAAAAAATACGTCAGGCAGCTAAAGAAAAACGGAGAAAAGAAAAGGAAAAAGAGAAAGAAGAAAACGATGCGCAGATAAAAAGATTGCAAGAACAGTTAGAAGAAAGACAACGGGCAGCAGAAGCTGAAAGAAGAAGAGAAAGAGAGGAAGCTGAGTATAGAATCAGAAGAATAGAACAAGAAAGCGTAGATAGAATTAGGAGAATACAACAGGAAAATCAAGAGCTATTAAAACAATTTAGAGCGCAGCAGGTGGGCCAACAAAGGAGCTCAGGTGCACCATTTGCTGCTACTGCTACAGGTGCTGCAATTGGTGGAGGAATAGGAGGCCCTGTAGGCGCAGGTGTTGGGGCATTTTTGGGATTCGGTTTTGATTTGGCTAAGAACTTGTTCTAGTAAGAAAATATTGGATAGATTTTAGGGTAGGTTTAAGTGGCTGGAACAATTAAGTGTGTATAGAAAAGCTTCTATGCAAGATTGTTGATAGGAAAATGGCTAACAGTAGAATACTATGCATGTTTCCAAAAGCTTTACACTAAAATACCTACCTATAAAAGTAGTAATTTAATATTTTGAAGAATTACATTTTAGAATATCATTACAATTTACATATTATATAAATGTTGAAAATCATGCTACTACTTAGAAAGATAAAATTGCTTACTACATTCTTATTTATAAGTATACTGATAATTAGCTGTAACTGTGGAGAAGGTACCCCTACCAAAAAGGATTTATCAGAAGACAAAAAAAAGGACTTAACAGAAGACAAGAAGCAATACTCAACAGAGAGGATATTTAAGGAATTGCAGGAAAAAGTTAAAAAACTGTTGAAAAACTTAAAAGATCAACTTAACCCCTGCGTAATAAATTATATGGAACCATTTATAGAAAGGGATTTAGATGATATTCCTAAACTAAGCAAGAAGGATGCTCTTATATTAATGAACCAGTTACAATTAGACGACAAGGTTAAGACTTTAAAAGGTTTAAAAGCCATGCTGAAAAAAGGAGAAAATAATCCTAATGAGTATGATTTAGCTTCAGAGGATACAAAGGACGAGTTAACTAAAACTATAAAAAAAATAAAAATTGAAAACATAGATTTACGACCAAATACTCAGTCTAATGATCCTAATCATTTTTTTACTAAGAATAATTTTAGTAGAGCCTACTTGGCAGTATCAGACATAATAGAATTTCTAAAAACAGCTAAAAAAATAATAGAACTAAACATAAAAAATTCTTGAGTTGTTAAGTAAACAATTAAGTTATTCAATAGGTAAATAATCAAACTATTCAAAATGGTGGAGCATACATACTTCCTAAAATTGATAGCATATATTTTATTCATCTGCTCATTTTTTCAGAATTGTAATTCTCCGGTTACTTTACCTCTGGCTATAAAGGATAAAGGGCGAAACCAGCAGCGAGACATACAGTCTATACTAGATAAAATATTTACAACAGAAGAAGGCCACGGCATTAGTTTTTATGGATCATCAAGTACATTACAAGCCAGAGTGCAAGCACTCGATAAAATATATGACGGCATACCTGTAAATGTAGATGAAGGGGTAAAGCTAACCGAAATAGCTAGCTTAGAAGAGAAAATACAACAAAAACGCATTCAAATAACATTTGAACAAGAAAAGCCTATAAGTGTCACCGTGCGTAAAGCCTGGCTGCTTGAGGAAAGCAGACCTAATGAGGCGGTTATTTTCTGCGGTAATCCTGGTGTTGGCAAGAGCGCACTCTGTAATTCTATTTTTCAAGAAGCGAAATTTCCTTCAGGCACAAGTCGTGGACAGGGGCTAACTACTCATCATCAAACCCATATGTATAAAAATAGATTATATATTGATACCCCAGGTTTGGAAGATATAAATATGAGAGAACAAGCGGCTGCTGAAATAGAACAAGCACTAAAAAAAGGAGGTAATTATAAGATGGTCTTTGTGATAGTGTTAGATGATGGTAGGCTAAGACAAGCTGATTTAAATGCGATCAATATAATTTGTGATGCTATCAAGACTCCCTTTGAATATGGACTAGTTATCAATAAGTCTATGCAGGAAACTATTGACATAATTATTGAAGAAGGAGGATTAGGGCCATACTTGATAACCTTACACAAACAGCCCTTTCAAACCATTATGCTCACAAGAGAGGAGCGGATGGCTGCAAAGGCTAACGTATATTTTGAAGTGAATGAAAATAGAAGAAAATTGTTAGACCTTATCAATAACTTGCCCGCCAGTAACATACAACTTGGTAAGATAGATATCAGGAACTTTGAGGAGAAGATCCAACAGATGGAAGAAAAGTATATAAAAGCCATGGCTGAGCTGAAGGCTCAACACAAGCAGGAAAGAGAGGAACAGGAAGTGCGTATTACAAAGGAAAGAGAAGAGCATGAAGCGCAAGTGAGACATCAGGGAAAAGAGTACGAGGCTAAAGTAAAAGAAATACAAGCACAGATGCAAGAGCAACAGCAGGCAGCAGAAATTAAAAGGAAAAGGGAAAGAGAAGAAGCAGATGCTCAAATTAAAACATTAAAAAAAGAGGTGGAAGTAAAACAGCGAGCAGCAGAAGCTCAAAGACAGAAAGAGAAAGAAGAACACGATGCTCAGATTAAGAGGTTGGAAGAACAGCTGGAAGAAAAACAACGTACTGAAGAAGCTAAAATGCAGAAAGACAAAGAAGAACAAGAAGTTCGGATGAAAAGAATGCAAGAACAGCTGGAAGAAAAACAACGCGCTGAAGAAGCTAAGAGGCAAAAAGACAAAGAAGAACAAGAAGCTAAAATGGCTGAAATGAGAAGAATACAACAAGAGTTAGAAATGCAAACTCTTGCTTTGAATGCGCCCCATAAGGAAGCTATTGAAACAGCATTGGCAAAACAGCAGAGGTATTGTTGCTTAAATATAAGACCATTTCTCAAGGATTCTGGCAAATTAAATATTAATGATGTTAAGTTCTTAATTAACCATCCACTATTTAAAGATCAGGGGAATTATCCTTATGGTGAGGTTGATTTAAACGATATAATAGAAGCTGACGCAGTGGTAGAGCTAACTAAAGGACTAAGAGGCACACGTGTGGAAAGACTTAATTTAATTTCTAATCAAATAGGGCCTGCTGTAGCTGCTGAACTTGCTAAAGCCTTACAAGGAACAAATGTGGGGGATGTTGATTTAAGTTGGACTCTAATAGGAGATTTAGGTGCAATAGAATTTGTTAAAGGTTTAAAAGGAACAAGCGTACATACGGTTAATTTAAGCTACAATAAAATAGACGACCAAGGGGCTATTGAATTTGCTCGAAATTTAAAGGGTACACAAATATATTCAGTTGATCTAAGAGCTAATAAAATAGGTGATACAGGAGCCATAGAATTGCTTAAAAGCTTAAAGGATACTCAGGTGAAAATTGTTTGGTTAATTCGTAATAAAATAACAAGAGAAACAAAACAATTAATAATAAATCAATATCCACATATTGAAACCTACTTGGAAAACGTAGGAATGGTTATTTATGAATAAATAGAATTAAAATATTCCTCTCTATTTTTACTTTTCCTTCTCTGTTGCATCTTCTACTTGATGTCAAGTGCACTTTAAATACAATTAAGCGAACTGCACATTAATACGTATTCCGTTATTAAACTTTAAAATATGAAAAAACTTTACTTCTTACGTTTGCCATAGGCCGTATGCTTTTTACTCACTAATCTATTAGATGTTTGGTCCCCAACAATTATGGTTATATTAGCAAGGATATTATTAGTGATAAAAACCAAGTAAAAAAACTATGGGACAATTACTACATAAATGCGCCCGACAACAGAGAAAACTCGTAGAGAAATACAGTTATCAAAACAGAGTATAGCTTCCCTTGCTAGGCGTTTTGGAGTTAATCGTAAGACAATAGCTAAATGGAAAAATAGGACTTCTTGCCAAGATGTGCCTATGGGGCCTAAAGTAAAGCGTTCTAAGGTGTTAACTGAGCAAGAAGAGAAGGTTGTTATTGCTTTTAGAAAGCTTACAGGGTTACCCTTGGAGACTCGCTATACACTCTACAAGAAATCATACCTCACTTATCGCGTTCTACTTTGCATCGCTGCTTTCAGCGACACGGCTGCCCTAAGCTAGAGAAAGTGAAGCTTAACAACAAAGCAGCTAAGAAGCAGTTTAAAGCTTATCCTATCGGCTACTTCCATATAGATATAGCAGAAGTGCAGACCGCCCAGGGTAAACTGTATTTGTTTGTGGCAATAGATAGAACTAGTAAGTTTTGTTATGCCCGCTTATATGCATTTGCTTCCAAGTCAGCAGCCGTAGGCTTTCTTGAAGACCTGATAGCTTTTGTTCCTTATAAGATACATAAAATACTTACTGATAATGGTGTACAATTTACAAACAGGAAAGAAGGAGAATTAGCGCTCGAGCATATGTTTGACCGCATTTGTGAGCAAGAAGGCATCGTTCACAGAAGAACGCAGCTGGCACATCCATGGACCAATGGCCAGGTAGAGCGCATGAACAGAACAATCAAAGAGGCTACTGTGCAAAGCTATTATTATAGTAGCCATCAGCAGTTAGAGCGGCACTTAAATGACTTCTTGTTAGCTTATAATTTTGCTCGTAGACTTAAGGCACTCAAGGGCAAAACTCCTTGGCAATTGATAGAGGAACAATGGCAAAAAAAACCTCACCTTTTTCACCAAAATATTAATACCTTTACTAAGGGACTAAACAATTAGAGCTGCTGCGAAAGAGATAAAATAGAGTAGGAATTTGAATAAAACAGAGAGAGGATCTTGCCAGTAGCGACGCTATTTGTTAAAAAGCATGCTTGAAGTTTATCATACCCGCTATAATATTAAAGCGCAGGTTATATTTCTTCTGAAAGTTACGGTAAACTTCTGACATAATAGACCTACTGCGAAAGAGGTAAAATAGAGTAGAATTTTAAATAAAATAAAGAAGGGAGCTTGGCTCTAGCGACATTATTTGTTAAAAAGCGTACTTGAAGTTTATAAGCCCGGATATAATGTTAAAGCGAAGGTTATATTTTTTCTGAAAATTCCTGTATACCTCTGCCATAATTTTAAATACCTTGATCTCTCTTATCTTATGCTCTACCTTCATGCGTATGGAGGCTAGCTTTCTGTTATGGTCTTTTTGCTCTTTGGTTAATGGCCGCTTACGGCTCTTTTTGTAGGGTATCATTACATTGCTCTGTAGCTTTTGCCAGCCTTGATAACCACTATCTGCCAGCTTTAAGCTTTCTTTAGGTAAGGGTTTTTCTCCTTTACGGATTTTAAAGTCATGCACTCTTCCTTTATGTGATTTGGAGACAGACAGTATTCTCCCATCTTCTCTGATGACTATCTCTGTTTTTATGGTATGTCTCTTTTTCTTGCCTGAATAAGATTTCTTTTGCTTTTTACTAGGTCTTTGCGTAGGCTGTTCACTTACATCTGCTAATATGCGCAATACCTTGTCTGGGGTTAAAGTCCTATCTTTTTTAATGCTAATTTTCTTAGCTAGTAAGGGCTCCATTTTTCTTAGCAAGCGGCATATGTTAGCGTTGTGTAAGTTAAATAAGTAGCCTAGAAATACATGGCTAATATAGGTGCGGTAATATACCAAAACACAGAGCAGTTTATCCTCTAAGGTAGGTAAATGGCTCCGACGTCCATGGCGCAGCTTGCTCGCTTCTAACTTTTCAAAGACAGGCCTTACTTTTTGAACTAATTTATCAAATGTTTCTAGCCTCAATCCAGTTATTCTTCTAAAATTGTATGGGTACTTGCTTATTCTGGTGTAGGTTAAATGCATACTTATTCCTTTTAGTATATAACAAGGATTACATTTTAACCTTTTCTACTCTCTTTATCAACCTCTTTCGCAGTAGGTCTAATCTTAAACACCTTGATCTCTCTTATCTTATGCTCTACCTTCATGCGTATGGAGGATAGCTTTCTGTTATGTTCTTTCTGCTCCTTGGTTAATGGCCGCTTACGGCTCTTTTTATAGGGAATCATGACATTGCTCTGTAGTTTTTGCCAGCCTTGATAGCCACTATCTGCTAGCTTTAAGCTTTCTTTAGGTAAGAGTTTTTCTCCTTTACGGATTTTAAAGTCATGCACTCTTCCTTTATGGGATTTGGATACAGAGAGTATCTTTCCATCTTCTCTTATCACTATCTCTGTTTTTATAGTATGTCGCTTTTTCTTGCCTGAATATGATTTCTTTTGCTTCTTAGTAGGCCTTTGCGTAGGCTGCTCGCTCACATCTGCTAATATGCGCAATACCTTTTCTGAGGTTAAGCTGCGATCTTTTTTAATGCTAATCTTCTTAGCTAGTAATGGCTCCATTTTTCTTAACAAGCGGCATATGTTAGCGTTGTGTAAGTTAAACAAATAGCCTAAAAACACATGTGAGATATAAGTGCGATAATACATGAGTACACAGAGCAATTTATCTTCCAAGGTAGGTAAATGACTCATCCTACCATGGCGCAGCTTGCTCGATTCTAACTCTTCAAAGAGAGGCCTTACTTTTAAAACTAATTGCTCAAAGGTTTCTAGTCTCAAGCCAGTTATTCTTCTAAAGTTATAGGGATGTTTGCTTATCCTCGCGTAGGTTAAATGCATACTTATTCCTTTTATATAATAAGAATTACATCTTAACCCTTTTTATCTTCTTTGTCAATCTTTTTCGCAGCAGTTCTAATGCTTTTTACTGCGTTTTTTAGGCATAAGCGATTTGTCATGTAGCCTCTTTAACCCTTGATAGCCTGTATCTACTATGGCTTGACTATGCTGGCTTATATGTACCTTAGATTCCTTAAACAAGCGAAAGTCATGCCGCTTTCCATTTGAAAAACTACTACATATTATGGCTCGCGTTTGCTTATCGACAACCAGTTGCGTCTTTAGTGTATGTCGTTTCTTTTTACCTGAGTAGTAATATCGCTGCTTTTTTTAGGCCGCTCAATGGGGCTCTCTGTAGCATCTATTAAGATTACTGCATATTCCATATCGCTTTTTAACAATGCTTTACGGCCTGGTAAAGTGAATTGACCACTTTTAATTAATGCCTCTTCAATAAAACGGATGGTATAATAGCAATTACTCTCACTTATTCCATAACTTTTTGAAATATGGAAGTATGTGCGGTATTCTCTTAAATATTCTAAAGTCATTAAAAGCATTTGTTCACAACTCAGTTTATTAGGCCGCCCTACTTTAGCTTTCTTTGTTTGAATGGCTTTCTGTATGATAGCTAACATTTTGGCAAAGGTCTCAGCCTTTACGCCTGTTAAGCGACGGAATTCTTCTGGCTTTAAGGTTTTTAGATGACTGTTTTCCATTAATCTTTCTGTTTTTTTATCCCTAATTTATACATTTATGCTTATTCCTTAGGTTTCAGAAGATCTCTAATTAAAGAAAACTTATCAAATTATACTTTCTGTGCGCAGTGTAGGGCTAGTGACAGCACTTTACTTAATGGTGTATAGCTATAATTTTGAACGATTTGAGAGTGCTAAGAAGTTGGCCTCTTATTGTGGGCTAGCACCTTTTGAATATAGTTCAGGCACAAGTATAAGAGCAAGAACAAAAGTACATCCAATGGCCAACAAGCTATTAAAGAAAAATTTACGGTATTGTTAAATTGGGATAGGATTAGTAAGTTAGAGGAAAAAGTATGAATTGTCCTCGATGTAATAATACTCAAAGCTGTAAAGATGGAATTGTTAGAGGTAGACAGCGCTACCAGTGTAAAAGTTGCCGTTTCCCTTACACAGTTAGTCACAAATCAGATGTTAAACCTGTATCTACTAAGCGAAAAGCGTTGCAATTATACTTAGAAGGATTAGGATTTCGAGCTATAGGCCGTATACTCAACATAAGCTATGGAACAGTCTATCAATGGGTAAAAGCATGTGGAGATCAAGTAAGTTTACCAGAAAGACAAGATCAAGTAGATATAGTCGAGATGGATGAAATACACACATATGTGGGTTCAAAAAAGTCTACTGCTGGATATGGATAGCTGTTGATAGATTGAGCAAGCGTTTTATATCATATGTGTGTGGAGATCGCTCGACACAAACCGGATTGAAGTTATGGGAGCGCGTCAAGGATATAGGCAAGCTGTATTGTAGTGATTATTGGAAAAGCTACCAGCAGTTTATTCCAAAAGATAAACACCGACAAAGCAAATCAGAAACTTATACAGTGGAAGGATATAATAGCTTAATGAGGCACTATTTAGCAAGATTTAAGCGTAAAGGAAAATGCTATAGCAAACAGGTGCACATGATAGAAAAATCGCTCAACCTGCTAATGGCCAAGCTAAATAATCAGCTGCCTATCTTAATTTAACAATACCTATTATTTTATATTAAAGTGCTCTTTTAAACTGATTTTTGCTTCTTAGAATAGCTATTTAGGTATAGCTATTCTATTAGTTACAAAAGAGCCTAATATACCCTCATAAACCGTCTAATAACCTAATAACTTTTCATTTAATACAAATTAATAAATACTTAATTATATGTGTAACAATACTGAAATGGTTGATACAATAACCATAAAAAAGGAAGATACAGACGTTAGAGAATATTTTTTACAAAGAAAGGCTAATCTAAAACAATGTATATATAATGAGGCAATTTTTTATGTAGACATGGGTGAGATAGTCCTATCGCCTCAAGGGAACTTTGACCTTTGGAGCCCTGGTTTTTCAGGTTGTACAGGCGTCGTTATATGCCCCAAAGATAGAAATATTTCAGGTGGTATTATCGGCCATATCAAGCAAGGTGCAGGACCTTCTACTACAGAACATGGAAAAGAAAGTTGGTATAAATATATACTTTCTGGAATTACTACTTGTATAGATATGGTTATTGATAAATGGAAAAATATAGATGTTGTATTGTTTAAAGGTGAGCCATATTTACATGATTTAGACTTAGTAAAAAATATAGAGCTCCATTATCCAAATCAAAATGTTACTATTCATGACTGTAGAATAGAAGAAAGTTGTAAAGACTTTCCCGATCGACCTGAATGTAATTTAAGTGAATTATTTTTCGATACTAAAAATAAGCAATTGTTTATGTACAAAAGCCTTGATGCAAATGCAAAGAATATTTTGTACCAAATAGAAATATTTTCGCGTGAAAATAGTGTAGCCGTAGACTTAGAGGAAAGAATTGATGCTAATGATAGTAGAATATATGGATTAAAAAACCATATGCACTTGGTTATTTTAAAAAATCAACTCCAGTAGCTGGTTAGTATATAATTTATAGATACTAAATAAAGCTCCCAGTTTAATCTCTAACCTGTTAAACTGGGGGTTTATTTCAACCATACTCTAATTTGTGTTTCTCTGCTAAAAAGTTAAGTGGATATTTTTAAAGTCAAGTTTAACAATAAAAAGATTTAGGTAGAGAAATATTTCTATAAAATATTGTATAAAATTTCAATTACTTACCGTACCCCTTGATGTGGATACTTTCCAGTTTTTTCCCTAAAGAATGCTTTAATTTTTTCCATATCCTCTTCTATATTGCCAGTAGGATATATTACAGGGCCTAAACCTGCCTCTTTTTTAGCATAATCTAGATACCCTAAAATAATAGGCACTTGTGCTCTCATAGCTATATGATAAAAGCCGGTTTTCCATCTAGGAGCATATTTACGTGTACCTTCTGGTGCTATGACAAGAATTAATTTTTTACTTTTTTGAAACATTTCTGTCAGCATATCTACTTGCCTTACTTTGCTACCAGTGCTACTTTTTAAGCTTCTATCAATAGGAATAGCACCTATTCGTTTTAAGATTGAGCCTAGCGGGAAAAACATAGCTTCTTTTTTAACAGCAAATTTAGCAGATATGTTTTTAATAAATACTATGCCTATCATTCCATATAAGGCATCCCAATTGCTTGTATGAGGTGCGACCACCATAACCGCTTTATCAAGACCTGGTGGTAAATCACCGACAATTTTCCAGCCAATCCATTTAAAAATGTGAAAAAAAATAGCACCAAGAATTTTTTTCATGCTAATGCTAATTAGAAAAATAGTTAAAGTACTTTTATTATAAGATTAAAATAAAAGTTTAAAGATACCTCTTTTCAATAATTTAAGCGTGCAAACTTATATACTAATTTTTCGTTTTTAATTCCATAGAAAAATAATTTATGCCTTAATTCATAAAATTATTTTACCTTTCACACTTTTTAAAGAAAATATAAAGAGAAATATGTTTAGGGCATTGAAATTGTTTATAACATTCAGCAAATTGCATCTATTTAGCATTAAGCATCTAATATCCATAAACAAATAGCATAATAGTGAAAAAAATAAGATTAGAAATAGTAGGAATCTTTTCAAATCACCCACAAGAAGCAAATTTCACCTTATTACTAGGTGAGATATCAGGGTATCGTAAACTGCCTATTATGATAGGTATTGTAGAGGCACAATCTATTGCTTTAGCACTGGAAGGAAGTATTTTAGAAAGGCCTATCATGCACGACCTCTTTAAAGATACACTCACTAAAATAGGCTATACTGTAGAAGAAGCTACTATTGTTGATTTAAAAGATGAAGTATTCTTTGCTGAACTGCTCCTTGATAATGGAAATCAAACGTTAGTGCTTGATGCAAGACCTTCCGACGCAATTGCCATTAGTTTAAGATTTGGAGCCCCGCTCTTTATCAACGAAGCATTGTTCAGCCAAGTAAGTGGGATATTAATTCCTAAATCCGAATTTGCTGATAAAGGTTTTGAGTTAGCTAGTTCGGATATACAAGCTCCACTTAGTGATACGATTATAACCAACCTTGAGAATTATTCTGTAAAATCACTTAAAGAGTTATTAACATGGGCAATAAAACACGAAGATTACGAACAAGCAGCTTTAATTAGAGACGAACTAAAACGCAGAAACGAATAGATATTAGGCTAGTGTTATATAGTACTTAACTGTATTGTCCTTATATACAAATTTGCCCTAGAATTAAATAGTTATGCTCTTATATAATTATCACAATTATATCATTTAAACAATTATTTTAACCCTTTTTAGAAATTTAAAACTATGCATGTATTAAGTAATCCTAAGCATGTTACTTGGTTAACCCAGATGGGGTTAGACCAAATAGGAGAAGCATATTGGCAATTAGGTGTTCCAGAGCTAGTAGAACACGCTATTCACAATTCAGAAGGCGTACTATCAGCAGAAGGGGCGCTTGTATGTAGTACTGGTAAATTTACAGGTAGATCACCGCAAGACAAGTTTATTGTAGAGGATGAAAAAACGCGAGATACCATTTGGTGGGGGCCTGTTAATAACCCTTTTGATTCCAAACAGTTTGACGCGTTATATGAAAAGGTAACTCAGTTTCTACAAGGCAAACGAGTTTATATTAGAGATGGTTATGCTAGTGCTTTGCCTGAATATAAACTAAATTTACGCACTGTAACTACACAATCTTGGACAAATTTGTTTGTCAATAATCTATTTTTAAGACCCATCGACAAAGAATTGACAAAATTTTCTCCTGACTTTTTAATTTTGCAAGTTCCTGAATTTCAGGCTGATCCTCATGTAGATGGAACTAAAAATGCAAATTTTACCATCATCAATTTTACTAAAAGGGTTATTCTTATTGGTGGTACTGGTTTTGCTGGCGAAATAAAGAAAGCCGTATTTACCGTGTTAAACTATTTATTACCTCAGGAGCACCAAGTTTTACCTATGCATTGCTCTGCTAATGTCGGTACTGATGGTAATACTGCTATTTATTTTGGACTTTCTGGTACAGGGAAAACAACACTTTCTGCAGATCCTAATCGTAAACTAATTGGTGATGATGAGCATGGTTGGTGCGATAAGGGTATCTTTAACTTTGAAGGAGGATGTTATGCTAAGACCATTAATTTGGCAAAGGAAAGCGAGCCTCAAATATTTGATGCTATTAAATTCGGTACCATTGTAGAAAATATGCGCTTTTTCGCTGGTACTCGTACGATTGATTATAAAGATTCCAGTATAACGGAAAACGTAAGATGCGCTTATCCATTAGAATATATTCCCGGTGCTTTAATACCTTCCATAGGCAGCATCCCTAAGCATATATTTTTTCTTTCCTGTGATGCATATGGTGTGTTACCACCTATCTCTCAATTAGATAAAGATCAGGCTATCCATTACTTTCTAAGTGGTTATACTGCAAAAATAGCAGGTACAGAAGCAGGAATAAGTGCTCCCAAAGCTGTATTTTCTGCCTGCTTTGGTGCTCCCTTTCTGCCGTTACATCCAACGAGATATGCTACTATGCTAGCAGATAAATTAGAAAAATATGAGGTTACCGTATGGTTGGTAAATACAGGTTGGATAGGAGGGGGGTATGGGATAGGTAAACGTATTGATCTCAACTATACACGCGCTATGGTTACAGCAGCACTCTCGGGAGAATTAGCAAAAGCAGGATTTGAAAAAGATGCTATATTTAACTTATCTATACCTAATGCATGTCCAGAAGTTCCGACACATATACTTAACCCTAGCAATACTTGGAATAGTGTTAAGGAATATGAATTAGAAGCGCATAAGCTTATGGAAGCTTTTGCAAGCAATTTCGCATTGTATTGTGATTAGAGCAAATATGGGATAGGATAATATAATATAAGTCCTATCCCATAAAAATGGCAATATTTGTAATATGGACACACAACCAAGCAACCTGCAGTTAAGTTACTTATGTATTATATTAACTTACTTTACAATTTATATAAGCATATTTAGTTATGCTTGGATGTTATAATTCCACCAAATTTCTTTATAAAAAACATAGTGCTATGCATAATGCATTAAGTAGGCTTTTATAAACTCATCTATATTACCATTCAAGACGCCTGACGTATCTGATGTTTCAACATCTGTTCTGTTGTCTTTAACTAGTTTGTAAGGATGCAATACATAATTCCTGATTTGAGAACCAAAATCTATCCTTTTTTTAGAACTTTCCATTTTCTCTTTTTCAGCATTCCTTTTATCTAGTTCTAGTTGATAAAGTTTAGATTTTAATATTCTGAGTGCCTTTTCTTTGTTTTGTGCTTGCGAACGTTCTTGCTGACATTCTACAATGATACCAGAGGGAGCATGTTTTAGTCTTACTGCTGTCTCTACTTTATTAACATTTTGCCCACCAGCACCTCCAGCACGAAACGTATCCCAAGTAATATCTGCTGGGTTGATATCTATTTGAATATTATTTTCTACAACAGGATATACATATATGGAAGCAAATGAAGTATGCCTTTTTCCAGCTGCATCAAAAGGAGAGATACGTACAAGTCGGTGAATACCAATTTCTGATTTAAGATATCCATAAGCAAATGTACCTGTTATTTCTAAAGTCGCAGATTTGACCCCTGCTACATCTCCACGTTGGTATGCTAGCTCTTTAACCGTATAATTGTGTTTTTCTCCCCACATAATATACATTCTGGTTAGCATTTCAGCCCAATCTTGGCTTTCTGTACCTCCTGCGCCAGGATTGATCTCTATAATCGCAGAATTTTCGTCTTCCTCATTTTGCAACATTTTTCTTACCTCAAGTGCTTCTAGGCCTGTTAACAAATTCTGATAGGCTTTTTCTACTTCTGTTTCATCCACATCGCCAGCTTCATAAAATAATTGTGTTACTTCCAAATTTTCTAGTAGACTCTCTACATGGTCAAAAGCATCAATCCAAGATTTTGTTATTTTTAAATTGCGTAAGATTACTTCAGCCTGAGAAGTATTTTCCCAAAAATCAGGTGCTAAACTTTTTGCTTCTTGATCTTGCAACAATTTAAGCTTGCTCTCATAGTCAAAGATACCTCCTTAAATCATTTACTCTTGATTTTATGGCTTTCTGATTCTCTAGTTTCATGTGTTTTTTTTGTGAATTTATTAATAGTATTAGTATTATCCTTAGCAATTGAATTATTAGTAGAGGTGTCTGTTTTAAAAAATACCTTATCGTTACTTAATAAATCTTTTTCTTTCTCATTAAATACACGTTGGATAATTGTAAGACTTTTTTGGTCTTTGGAAATAGTAGCTAGCGGATTGGTTGCTTTCCTTATTTCATGCCCAAACGAATATCGGATAATATACCGCATATTTCTGAAAAAGAAACTCAAATCAAAGCTTTTTGTTAAAGAGTCATCATAACCTTGGTAATACTCTACAAGCTTGGCAATACCTTGTGTATGAGTTCTAACAAAAGCTTTTTCATTCATTTTAAAGTACTCTACCCCCGCAGGATCTACATTAATATTTATTTGCCTCATAGCCTTATTTAAGGCTTTTATGTCTTTAAATTCAAAGGTTAACTTAAAATGTAACATGCCTTCATCATGTATATTAGTTACTTTGCTAATACCTGAAATCTTTCCTAATGACTCTCCGGTGGCTAAAAAAGCATCTTGAATCAATAAACTTACAAACTCCATATGGTCTTGTGCCATATACTTGCCTAAAGAGATCAGCCTAGAGGCTCTATCTAAGCTAAAAACAATTTCAAATTTGCCAGAACCATTCTTACGGAAGTGCGCAAATTCATAGAGATCAAAACCAAAATTAAGGGGACTGTTACAACCTGAAAATGAAAATATAAGGTATATGTATATAAAAAGCCTATTGATTTTTTTCTGCATAAAATTTGCCTTGGCTATTAATTAATATGTATGATTAACACTATAGCTGGTATGTTTAAAAGCTTTTCTTGTTATAGCTATATATAATTAAAATAATAATGTAGCTAGTAAATTCTTATACAAATACATTTACTGCCGTTTATATAATTTATATCTTTTTAGCTATTATGGCAATAAATACCTTCCTTTTTACACCTGTATATTTAAAGTTCTATAATACGCCTCATATTTTAATAGAAAATATGAAGATAGGGTTAAACTTATATTCAGTTAACAACTAATTTAATATTTTAGTGGCATGCGTATAAGGTAATAGTTTACATTTTCCTATAAGTTGTTGCTGTTCTCCTGCATAAATAAGGGCGCTGTATGTGCATCGTTCTCCAACCAACTTTTCAAAAAAGTTTAAATTTTTAAGAAAACTTTTATTAAAGGTAGCTGCTGCTTTTATTTCTATGGGAATAAGCTTGCTTCCAGTTTGAAATATCACATCAATTTCATGTCCATGAGCATCGCGAAAATAATATAGTTGAGAGTCTTTGCCCTGATTAAGTCTATATTTTATAAGCTCTAGTATTACTAAATTTTCTACTAAGCTACCTCTTAATGGATCGCGTGCCATTTGCGTTGTATTTTCTATCCCAAGAAGATAACTAGCTAATCCAACATCTGTAAAATAAAGCTTGGGAGATTTAATTAGTCTTTTACCAAAATTTTCATAATAAGGCAGTAAACGAAAGATGATAAAAGAACTTTCTAGTATTGACATCCACTCTTTAATTGTATGAGAGGATACTCCTACATCTCCTCCAATACCTTCCAAGTTCAAAATTTGTCCAATCCTTCCTGCACAAATGTGTACAAAGCGCTGAAACTGGCTAATGTTCTTAATATTAATAAGTTGACGCAAGTCCCTTTCTACATAAGTTTGAAAGTAGCTACGATAAGCCTTAGTAGGGTCAAGATTATCTTTGAAAATTCTTGGATATCCACCTTTTATCAAAGCTTCATCTAAAGATATTTCAATGTTTGCATTGTTCAGCTCTTCCAGGCTCATTGGAAGCAGTTGTAGTAATGCTGTGCGGCCAGCAAGCGATTGAGATACTGCTTGCTGGAGTTCTACCTGATGGCTACCTGTCAAAATATAGAGTCCTTTGCTAGGGTTTTCATCTACAATAACCTGAATATAAGAAAGAAGCTCTGGAGCACGTTGAATTTCATCTAATATAGCCCCATTAGGATATTGATTTAAAAACCCACGTGGGTCAAGTTTTGCTATTTCTCGAATATCTATAGCTTCTAAATTTACATAGGGTTTAGAGGGAAAAGCAAGCTTTACCAAAGTAGTTTTTCCCGACTGACGTGGGCCAAGCAGTGTAACCACTGGATAACTCTTAGCAAGTTCCAGTAGCTCGTTCATCATAAACCTTTTATACATAAAGTTCGGACAATTTGAAGTTCAACTTCAATTTATCCAAAAAATTTATTCAAACAAAGGATTATGCTTATAAAAAATGCTATAAAGAAATGTTATGAAAAAGAATGTAAATATCTTTTTAGATAAATTCTATTAAATTTGAACGAATAGGTACGAACAATTATATATTACATTTTGGGGAATTTTTCTCCATTTACACATTGTAAAGGTTATTAGTAAGAAATAAGCCAAGTTATTCTCAACTTAAACATCTCTTCTTAAAGCTATTTTAATCTTTGGAACGAGGAAAGTTTGGTTAAATTGTATTAATCTTTAAAATATCTTTGCAAAGGTTACAGCTCTATTATTAGTATTAGGACATCTTATTTATAAATTCTTAAAATTTATCTTATAATGGCAATATTAAGTAAGAAATTATATAGAAGTAATAAAGATATCTATATTGCTGGCGTATGCGCAGGCATTGCTGAGTATTTTAAAATAGCTGTTAGCTTCGTCAGAATAATATGGGCATTTACCAGTGTATTGTTTGGCAGTGGGCTTCTTGTTTATATGATAGCGTGGCTGGTTGTTCCTCAAAAGCCTATTAAGAATGACAATAGCTTTAAAGGTAAGACAATTATTATTGAATAATAGTTAATTAAAAGCTTTCTTTATCCGATCAACACTTTGTCTTCTGGATACCTGATACGCCTCTCTACAGCACCTGCAGTAAGTGCAAAAGCAAAGGTCAAGGGGCCAACTTTTCCAATAAACATAGCAGCAATTAACAATATTTTCCCTATGGTTGATAGGGCCGAGGTAACCCCCATAGAAAGCCCAGCGGTTCCAAAGGCAGCGACTACCTCAAATAAAACAGCCATATAGTTATGCTTAGAAGTACCCTCCAAGAATAAGAGAAGCCATGTAATTAACGTAATGCTACTACATGCCAATAAGATAATGGCCACTGAATGCATGGCTACCTGATTATCAATCCTCCTTTTTAATATATTAACGTCTTTATTACCTTTTAATAAGTTAACTATGGTCATAATGGCTACGGCAAAAGTATTTATTTTTATTCCACCGCCTGTGGATCCTGTCCCAGCACCAATAAACATGAGTAGCATGATAAAAAATAGGCTAGGAGGTAATAGGGTAGGAGTAGCAAGAGTACTGAAGCCTGAAGAGCGAGGAGCAATAGCCTGAAACCAGG
The DNA here is from genome assembly GCF_000020565.1 of Candidatus Amoebophilus asiaticus 5a2. Classification (GTDB taxonomy): domain Bacteria; phylum Bacteroidota; class Bacteroidia; order Cytophagales; family Amoebophilaceae; genus Amoebophilus; species Amoebophilus asiaticus. The sequence continues at coordinate 1,354,752 of NC_010830.1, read as the reverse complement.
CTGCACCTATGCGCTTACCCCACGATAGTTGCTCCAGTGTAGCAGGATTATTGATTTCTACACTTAGAATGACTATGAAGCTAACTAAGATTAATATACAAGAGGTTAATAAGATAAGTTTACTATGCAACGATAGTTTTCTCCAGCTACGATTATAGTATATGTCTAGTAGAACAGTAAAACCTATACCGCCTATCATAGATAAGGTAGTAATACATATATTTACTAACGGAGCCCCTAAATAAGCTTGGAGGCTATTAGGATATAAAGACATCCCACTATTATTGAACGCTGAAATAGCATGAAAGATAGCCTGATAAGTAGCTGTTTTCCAACCTAAGGTAGATGACCAACATAGCATCAAGATAAAAGCAAAAAAAGCTTCTAATATAAAGGTGATAAGGATAATATGCATGGCTAATTTTACTATGCCTTGTGTTGAAAAGGATTTGGTAGCTTCTTGAAGGAGTAAACGGTCTTTTAATGTGATTCTTTTTCCTAGCAAGAGAGAAAACATAACACCAAACATCATAAACCCTAATCCGCCTAGCTGTATTAATAGCAGAATAATAAGTTGTCCAAAAACAGAGAAATTAGTACCAATATCTATTACGGTTAGTCCTGTTAAAGACACTGCGGAAGTGGCTGTGAACAGTGCATTTATCCAGCCAATACTTGTTTGAGTGGCAGATGAGATGGGCAGAAAGAGTAAGGTAGTTCCACTTAATATTACAATAGAAAAGCCTATAATGAGGACTTGCTGAGGTGTCATAGAATGATTTTTAAGGCCTAATTGCATGCTTAATTCTTATCTCCAAGCTATTTATGTGGGATGTATTTTTTAACCTCTATGAGCACAAATCATCTTCTAATAGGCTAATAGCCTTATATGTACCTATAACAACGAGCAGATCCCCTTCTTGAATGATATCGCGTCCTTGGGGTGAAATATTAATAGCTCGTACTCCGTTCTTTTTTATAGCAATAACAGTACAACCATACTTTGCTCGAATCTCTAGTTCTTCTAGACTTTTTCCAATCATCTTTGCAGAAGCAGATATTTCTACAAGGCTATATTCTGAAGATAGCTCAATAAAATCAATTACATTACTAGAAACAATATGATGTGCTACACGAATACCCATATCACGCTCTGGGTGCACAATACGGTCGGCTCCTATCTTTTCTAATACTTTACTATGATAATCATTGTTTGCTTTGGCAGTTATTTTGGTAACTCCTAGTCCCTTTAACAATAATGTTGTTAGAATACTTGCTAAAATATCACTTCCTATAGCTACGATCGCTTCATCAAAATTAGATACGCCTACTTCTCTAAGTGCATTTTCATCAGTACTATCTAGTTGTATGGCCTGAGTAGCCATCCCACTTGCCCGATTTACTTTTTCTTCTTCGCAGTCAATCACCATTACTTCGTGCCCAAGTTTCATAAGAGTTTGGGTAATACTTGTACCAAATCTACCAAGCCCAATAACAATAAAAGACTTTTTCATAAGTTAAATTTTTAAGTCTACATGCTAGCTCTAAATACTAGCTTATAGATATGAATGTTTTTTTGAGCATAAATATAAGATGTTTACTTTTAGAAGATTGAAAGCTTACGATTGATATGTTATTTTATTTTTAGACTATGCTTAGCAAAACCAATCCTTCTAAAAGTAAAATGAGTTAGGTAATATAAGCATTCCCAATAGACACCATAAAATAATTTCATGGTGTCTATCACCTACTATTCCTATTTGACAACATTTAAAAATTGAATCTGTTGATCGGCTGATAGTGTTACTTTTATAGGTTTGGATCTATCTATAATATTAGCTAAAAGCGCTTTAGAAAGCTCATTAAGAATACTGTGTTGCAATAGTCTTTTCAAAGGCCTAGCTCCAAATTGGGGGTTATAACCTTCCTTAGCTAAGTAATCTATCAGTTGAGAATCTGTTAGGATCAAGTCAATTCCATTTTGTTTAAGCTGCGCTCGAAGCTGATGTAGCTGAATTTCTACTACTTGCTTGATGATATTTTGAGAAAGAGGCTTAAACATAATAATTTCATCTATCCTGTTTAAAAACTCCGGACGCATAGTCTTGCTAAGAAGTTCAAATACTTGGTTCTTAGTTGTTTCAGTAACTTTATCTAAATTAGCGTCTGTAACACCTGTAAGGTTTTCTTGAATGATATGAGACCCTAGATTGGTCGTCATGATAATAATAGTATTTTTGAAGTTAGCTATACGCCCTTTATTATCTGTAAGTCTACCATCATCTAGTACTTGCAATAAGATGTTAAATACATCTAAATGAGCTTTTTCTATTTCATCAAGTAATACAACTGAATACGGCCTACGTCGTACTGCTTCTGTAAGTTGTCCTCCTTCTTCATAACCTACATAGCCTGGAGGGGCGCCTATCAATCGGCTTACAGCATGCCTCTCTTGATATTCTGACATATCAATACGTACCATAGCATGCTCATCATTAAAGAGGAATTCTGCTAAAGCTTTTGCTAACTCTGTTTTACCAACTCCTGTAGTACCCAAGAAGATAAAAGAGCCAATAGGACGCTTAGGATCTTGTAAGCCTGCTCTACTTCTACGTACAGCATTAGCAATAGCGCCGATAGCTTCTTCTTGGCCTGCTACTCGTTTGCCAAGTTCTTGTTCTAGGTGAAGTAGTTTTTCTCGCTCGCTCTGTAACATTTTAGATACAGGTATGCCTGTCCATTTTGCTACTACTTCTGCAATATCTTCTTGATCTACTTCTTCTTTTAATAATGGAGTATTATGTTTAAGTTTTTCAGCTTCGTCTTGCAGCGTTTTTAGTTTTTTTTCTGCTTCTAAAAGTTTACCATATCTGATCTCTGCCACTTTACCATAATCAAACTCTCGTTCAGCTTTTTCCGCTTGTAGTTTGAGTTGTTCTATTTTTTCTTTCTGGTTAGTAATATTCTTGATAACACTCTTCTCGTTTTCCCATTTAGCTTTTAGTATATCCCTGTTTTCAACAAGCTCTGCAATGTTTTTGCTGATTTCTGTTTCTTTTGCTTTATCATTTTCCCTGCGAATGGCTTCTCGCTCAATCTCTAACTGCATAATCTTACGCTGCAATTCATCCAATTCTGAAGGCATGGAATCCATTTCTATACGTAGTTTAGCAGCAGCTTCGTCTACAAGATCAATTGCTTTATCAGGGAGAAAGCGATCGGTTAAATAGCGGTAGGAGAGTTGTACAGCTGCTATAACAGCATCATCCTTAATTCTAACACCATGATGTAATTCATACTTATCTTTTATACCCCGCAGAATAGAGACAGCATCTTCAGGACTAGGCTCATCAACCATTACTGTTTGGAATCTTCTTTCTAATGCTTTATCTTTTTCTATATATTTCTGATATTCTTTAAGGGTAGTAGCGCCAATTGCATGTAGTTCCCCTCTAGCTAATGCGGGTTTAAGTAGGTTAGCAGCATCCATAGCTCCCTCGCCACCACCAGCACCAATCAGCGTATGTATCTCATCTATAAATAGGATAATCTCACCTTCTGCATCGGTTACTTCCTTAATAACTGCTTTAAGCCGCTCTTCAAACTCTCCTTTGTATTTAGCGCCGGCTACTAATAACCCCATATCTAATGATACAATGGTTTTAGAACGAATACTTTCTGGTACATCTCTATCTACAATACGCTGAGCCAATCCTTCTACAATAGCCGTTTTACCAACTCCAGGCTCGCCTAGTAAGATAGGGTTGTTTTTAGTTCTTCTAGAAATGATTTGTAAGACCCTTCTTATTTCTTCATCTCTACCAATAACAGGATCTATCTTGCCAGCTTTGGCTAGGTTATTTAAATTTTTAGAATATCGCTCCAATGATCTGTATTTTGCTTCGGCATTTGGCTCTGTTACCCTAGCATTGCCACGTAATTCTTGAATAGCTTGGATTAAAGGCTTCTCTGCCATACCTACTTCTTGTAATAAATTAGCTATTTTGCCTTGGATAGTAACTAAGCCTAACATCAAATGTTCTACTGCGACAAACTCATCTTTAAATGTTTTAAGGTAGGAAGCAGCCTTATTAAGAATGGCCTGGGTATCATTAGTAATATAAGGTTGTGTACCTGAAGCTTTAGGATAATTTTCAAGGATTGCTTGTAGCTTTGTTGACAACTGTTGCCGGTTAACTTGCAGTTTCTTTAGCAAGAAACTAATATTTTGCTCATCAGCCCGCAGAATAGCTTGTAATAAATGGCCTGGTTCTATACCTAATTGTTGGTGCTCTTCAGCTATTTGTACAGCAGTCTGAATGACTTCTTGTGCTTTGATGGTGTAATTATTTAGATTCATGATGTGCCTTTCTTAAGGTTTATATATCTAAATTTTGACTCAAATGCGACTAACAAGCACTTAGTGAAATTGTGGCTTGTTATCTATCTACGTATAGATATATATATTAAAAGTTTAAATTAAGAAAACCAATAGTAATATTTATATACTTAAGATTTTATAATTTATTAGTCTAGCGGACTTCTGCTAAGGTAAAATAGTTCAAAGTAAATATCTAGCAACAATACATATTATCAACAAGCTATAATAAATGAAGGTTTGCTAATTTAATACCTATTCTTAAATTAGCAAACCTGAATTATTTAAGATAAAACAACAGTACCACGTTTTACAGTTACAAATCCTTTATTCTGAATATAATGAGTAGCAAAAAATGTGATACTGTTGACTGCAATAACCATAGGCATAAACCACAAATCAGGCAAAAATAACCTACCTATAAAAAAAGCAATAAAAGTAGCGATCATAGAAACAAAAAACGATTTAGCATCTGTTTTAAGGCCCATAATACCGGCCAAAAGAGGAATGGTAAACACGACAGCAACAAAATCTCTCAGTATATTTATTCCTTTTCCTAAATCCATAGTTCCATATTGCACACGAGGCAGTATATCGTAAATTAATGCTACTCCTAAAGATATTACTCCAAGAAAAAATGTTGCGTACTGGCTTGTCCTTAAAACATTAACCTCATATTTCTTTGCTAATAAAGGTTGTACTACATCATAAGCTATTAAAATACCTGCACTATGCAAGAAAGAATCTGCTGTAGACATAACAGCAGCCAATAAGCCTATACTAATGATCCCCTTTATACCCACAGGAAAATAAGCCTCAACCAAGTATATAAAGACTCTGCTTCCTTGCTTAGGCATATTGACATCTCCTATTGTTTTCAATGCTATAGCAGCTAAACCAATCAAAGTAAGAGACATATAGAAGATTGTTAAGTAAGACATTCCTATATATTGACTCTTGGCAAGCTGCCTTTTATCCTTAGCCATGAGCATACGCTGGATGAATGGGAAGCTGACTAAATAGGAAGGGAATGCCCCCCATAAACAATAAACTAGATAATTCTTGAAGTTAGGGTTCTGAAAGATTTTAAAAGTATTTGTTGGAACTTTATTGAATATATTATCTATACCTCCTATTTTATGAATTAGTACATTAACTGCTAAAGTTACTAACATAGTAATAGAGATAAATTGTAATATATCGGTAATAGTTATTGACTTCATACCACCCCTGGCAGAATAGATAATTAAAAAAGCGCCTCCTAATAGCATACCCCACTGATTGGGAACATTAATAAGCTCTCCGATGTATCCCATCCAGATAATTTGCAGTATAACAAAAGCCAAGCAATAAAGGACACCTAAAAAGCCTATCCAGGTCCGGGCCATACCACCATATAGTTTTCCCATAACCTCTGCTAATGTTAAGCACCCCTCGAAATATAAAATTTTAGGGGATATATAGTGTGCAATAAACAAGAAACCAATTATAGCCCTGCAAAAAATTATCGGAATTACAGGCAAAATTCCATCATCATATATATATCCTATATAGCCTATAGATTGTGAACCTGTAATAAAGGTAGCTAGCATAGTTATTGTTAATATACCAGTCCCATATGCTCTATTCGCAATTGCATATTCTTTAATAGTCTTAACATTTTTTCCTGCCCATAAACCTAGTAGTAAAATCAGCAACAAAAAAGCATATACGATTATAGCATCTACATTAAAGTAATTCATAACTAAATCCTTTGGAATATAAACTTTGTAAGATTTATAACAGATTAAATTAAAATTTTTAAATAGTATTTATTATGTAAGATCCGCATATTTAAACTATATCCTGCTATTAGCTAAATAAGTGATTTATGCTATAGAGCATTTATATAAAATCTTGTTAATAACTCAATATTTACACACAAACTTAAAAATTCTTTATTATTTCTTGTTTACTACTTCATTGCTCAACTGTTCTAACTCGGCTGCCATCTTTTCTAAACCTAACTTTCTGGCCAAGGGTACAAAGTGGTCTAATGTCTCTTGAGAAATATGTTTACGCTTGGCTACTGAAGAGTGAAATTGAATGGTACGCATATTATGCAATCTATCCGACAATTTAATCAAAGCTGCTCTAGGGTCTTCATAGTTTAAAATTCTTGCCAAGTTTTCTTGATCAGTTAAACTTACACGCCGTTTATGGTCTTCTAAATTCGTTGCTTTGGCTACTAAAAATTCTACTGTTTTTCCAAATATCATCCGGATGTGTGTCAGCGATAAACTTGTATCTTCTACTGTATCGTGTAGCAAAGCACCTAAAATGGCATCTTGGTCTTGTGAATATTCCAGTAAAATCAAAGCTACAGTCATAGGATGTGTAAAAAAAGGCTCTCCTGATTTCCTTTTTACGCCACCATGATATCTTTTAATAATATCTAGTCCTTTTTGAATAACACAGATATCTACTTCTGTATCTCGAAGCCTTTCCATTAGTTCTTGCTCTAACTGTATGGCCAAAGGGTGATTTACCTCTTCGGGGACAGCTGCTGCCGGCTCCTTGATAAGCTCCATAACCTTACCACGAATTTCTCTTAGCTTGACAGGTAATACATACATTTGAGTATGTGTTGACTTAGTAGCTATATAGCCGTAGTGCGCATCAATGATGCGTGCATTCTCTATCAGTAAAAATTCATCTTCATGCTGAGGTACCCATGTACTAGATTTAGCAGGATCTATTTTATAAAGGGGTTGGGTAGGAGGTACGCTTGGTTCTATTGTAATGGTTATCCTTAGAGCCTCTAGCTTACGCGTATAGTTTTGCATATGAGCTATTTCATGGCCTAGCCAAGCATCTTCTATAGCTACAATAATGGGACTATGGGAAGTATTATATTGTTGTACATAGCTAATCGAATTTAGTAATAGTTGCTTTAGCTTAACAAAATCTGCTTGTAAAACAGTCTGGTTGGTGTCTTTCTTAAATAAAATCTCAGGCTGATCAGGAGTTTGTAATTTATATTTATAAAGATCTACCAATGCTTGTTGCAGGTCGTCTAAGGTTACGGAGGTTACATCTAGCCGCATATAATCAGTCATGCGATAGATGGCTTGCTTCATGTAAGATGTGGTTACTTCGTCAAAGATAGCTACTTCTTCAGGTTTAAGTTCTTGCAATAGTTGTTGTCTATATTTAAGCGTTTCTATTAATTCCTCTCTGTTTTTTTGTTGAGCCTCGCTAAGCTGTTGATTTTGTAGCAGCAGTAAGTCAAAACTTTGTTCTTTCCTGCGAGCAAATATAAGCCCAATGCTCAAAGAAGCTAAGAACACATAACTTAATGTATAGAGGCTATATATATCTAGTAAAGGTAGGGCCCCTATAAATTGTACATAAAACAAGAGTCCTAATGTTGTGCCTAGTATAGAGAGTATTAAGAAAGTAATCCAATCAACTAAAACAATGAGCAAGGTAATGCCTAAAGATATATTTACAAGCCACTCTACTCCGCTACCATTAATTAGAAATACTAGTGTGAAAGAAAAAGGCACACAATATAATAGGGTAAAGTGCCAATAAAGAGGAAAGTAGCTTACTAAGTTACTAGGCCAGTAATGTTTTAAAAGAAGCCCCACACATAACGAAGCACCGATTAACTTAATAATCAATAGCCATGCATACATCGATTCTACGCTTACTTGTGTTCGCATGAAAAAAGGTATCATGTAATGGAAAGTCATAAAAAAAGCAAACGCAGTATAATTGGCACCATACTGAGCTACCTTTTTTTGTGAATAGTTTAAAATTTGCCGAGGAAAATCTAGGTAATATCTGAGCTGCTTCCAATTATTACCCTCTATAGATTGTACAGACATAAGTTATTAGGCTAATCTAGAAATTTTACACTTTACAGTTACAAATTCTCTATTTTATTTTGAGTAAACTGAACACCAAAAAACTGATAATATTGATAAATATATTAAAAGGAATAAATAAAATGTGGAAGTAATTTAGTAAACTTAAATCTTTGCTTCTGTATACTTGTTAAAAAATTGTGTAGATATATATTGCATTTTCGGAAGGGAGACTGGCAAGATATACACTAGTGTTTGAGATGACTGTTTTGCTACATACCCATATTGAGTATCAATAATATAGGCATTTTCTATAAGCAAAGGATCATTTTCTTGCTCGTCTAACCAACCACTAGATAGGTTGAGGTCAATCATGTAAAGGGGTAGCTGAGATTTAGAGGGCTGCAGGAACTCTTTAGTAATCACTATCTCCAAGGCAGGTAACTTACTAGAGCCAGGAGTTTCGATATTAGCTACATTATATTTTATCTCAGAGTCTTTTATTACGACATTAATAGGATTGGAACTATGGTCTCTGCCAATATAGTTGATCGCATTAAAAAGGAGTTGCTTGAGCTTACTAACATCTGTTCTTAATACATCTTTTTCTGTTTCTTTCTTAAAGTACAATTGTGATTGTTTTAAATCTGTGCTGTTACAAGATACACCCACTTCTTTTAAAAGTTCCTTTAAATTCACCAAGGTAATATCTAACTGCATATGGTTAGCCATTCGACAAATAGCTTGCTGCATATAGGTGGCTATTATATCATTAGAAATAGCGCCCTTATCCGGATTTAATTCTTGCAGTAGTGTTTCTCGGTACTGCATAAGAGCAGCAACTTCCCAGAAAGCTTCTTGTTGAGTTTTGCGGAGTTGATATTTTCCCTTAGACATAAAGTCCATGTAGATTTCACGTCGACGTCCAAAGATGAGCCCAATTACCATGGAAAAAACACACACCTGAAAAATTATATATAGATCATAAAGATCTAATACAGGTATCTTGTCTATAAATTGTGCATAAAACCATATACCTATAATGCTTCCCGCTAAAGAAAGCGACAAAAATGTGGTCCAGTCAACTAATAAGATCAGTAACATGCTAGCTAATGCCACGTTTAGAAGCGACTGAATATTGCTACCATTCATTAAAAATAGCAGAGTAAAAGAAAAAGGAATGCAGTAAAATAGAGTAAAATGCCAGTAAATAGGGAAGTATTTTTGGAACCACTCAGCCCAATACGACCTTAAAAGAAGACCTATGCAAAGAGAAACTCCAATGGTTTTGACAATCAACAACCATACATAAATTGAATTATTTCCTGGCTGAATTCCCATAAAAAGAGGAATCATATAATTAAACGCCATAAAAAAGGCAAATGGCGTATATTCTGCGCCATATTTTTCTACCTTATATTTAGAATAACTGTAGATATTTTGTGGAAGGTGGTACAAATAATATAGGGTTTTTTGCCACCAGCTATTTTTCATTTGGTACACTTGCATGGTATTTATCTTATTTTAAGTTACTAATATTTCATCTCTTTTTACAGTTAAAAACCCTTTATTTTGTAGATAATGCGCCCCAAAAAAGCTCACCGCATTAATTATAATGGTAACAGGCATAAACCATAAATCTGATAAAAATAATTTTCCTATAAAAAAGGTAATACAAGTAGCTATTAACGAAATAAAAAAAGACTTAGCATCCGTTTTTAAGCCCATGATACCCGCTATCATAGGAATAGTAAATACGATCGCTACAAAATCCCTAAATATATTTATCCCTTTACCCCAATGTATATCTCCATACAGTATACGAGGCAATGATTGATAACTTAATGCTATGCAAAAAGCTATTAAGCCAAGAGAAAATGTTGCGTATTGACTTATTTTTAAAACATCAATTTTAGTTTTTTTTGTTTGCAGTAAAGGTCCAATTACATCATGTGCTACTAGCATACCTGCACTATGCAGGAAAGAGTCTGCCGTAGACATAACAGCTGCTAACAATCCGATACCTACTATGCCTTTGATGCCTACTGGAAAATATGTTTTAACCAAATATATAAATATCTTACTACCCTGGTGTGGAATATTTACATCTCCCATTGTTTTTAAAGCTATAGCTGCTAGACCAATAAAAGTAAGTAATAGATAAAACCCTATTAAATAAAATGTAGCTATATAATGGCTATTAGCTATTTGGCGCGTGTCCTTTGCCATGAGCATACGTTGCATGAATGGGAAGCTAAGTGGAAAAGCAGGGAAGAGGTACCATAAAAAAGGAATCAAGAATTCATTTATATTCAGATGTTGAAAGAAATTAAAATTTTCGGATGGAACGTGAGTAAACATATCTCTTATTCCATCAAATCTATGCAATAAGACATTAGCGGCTAAAGGTATCAGTATAGTAATGGCAACAAATTGTAATATATCTGTGATAGCTACAGCTTTCATGCCTCCTCTGCTAGCATAAAACATTAAAAAAACTCCTCCTAAGAAAATACTCCACTGACTAGGAATATTAATGAAGTCCCCTATATAGCCCAACCAGATAATTTGTAGCGTAACCATGATTAGAGAATATAAAGTTCCTAGAATGCCGATCCATATACGTACTTTAGGACCATATAGTTTCCCCATTATTTCTGCCAATGTCAAACATCCTGCAAAACGATACATTTTTGGCGCTATGTAACGTGCAATAAACAAAAAGCATATAATAACACCACAGAAAACTCTTGTAATAAAAGGGAAAAATACACCATTATCAAAAACATGGCCTGCATAACCTATAGCCTGAGAACCAGTAAGATAAGTAGCCAACATGGTTATCGTAAGTACCCCTGTTCCATAAGTCCTATTAGCAATTGCATATTCTTTAATAGACTTTACATTTCTTCCTGCCCATAATCCTACTGCTAAGGTTATGAATAAAAAGGCATATACAATGATGGCATCAGTACTGAAATAATTCATAGCTCAAGTCTCTTTAGATATTAGCTCATTTCATTTATAGGATCCCAAATTAAAGAGTTTAAGGGATATTTACTAGAAAATAGTTGAACAATCAAATTATGTTCAACTGTTAACCAACTAATTTCATGCACAAGTGCCTTACACAGGTTGTAAGAAGTTAAAAACATTGATAAAGTCTATTAGCTGATTAGTCCTCTCTTTTAAAGCAAACTTGCCTTAAACTAAAGGTTTAGGTCGTAACTTCTAAGTACTTCATTTAGAGATACTTTAGAATCTGTATTTTGATTCCTCTTTCCAATAATAAGGGCACAAGGAACCTGGTATTCCCCTGCAGGAAATTGTTTAGGATAGGAACCTGGAATAACAACAGAATTTTCAGGAACATATCCACGATACTGTTTAGGCTTACCAGGTTCAGTTACATCTAGTATACGTGTGCTAGCTGTTAAAGTAACATTTGCCCCTAATACAGCCCCACGTCCTATTATTACTCCCTCTACAACAATACATTTTGCTCCAATAAACACATCATCTTCTATAATAACAGGTTTTGCCTGGAGTGGCTCCAATACTCCTCCAATAACAGCTCCAGCACTTAAATGAATATTTTTACCTAACTGGGCACAGCTTCCTACAGCAGCACCTATATCTATCATGGTACTTTCACCTATATAAGCACCAATATTTACATAAGAAGCCATCAAAATAACACCTGGCTTTAAGCAACTACCATATCTAACCACTGCAGGAGGCACTACTCGCACTCCTAGCTCTTTAAAGCTGTGCTTTAAAGGAATTTTATCATAGAACGATAGTTGGCCGATTTCCATTATTTCCATTTCCTGGATAAGAAAGTATAGTAAAATTGCTTTCTTAGCCCACTCATTAACTTGCCAACCTTCATCAGTAGGCATAGCTATACGGACTTCACCTATATCTAATGCAGCTATTATGCTTCGTATTATAGTTTGTACATCTGTCTGTTTAAGTAATGTCCTGTCTTTCCAGGCATTTTCTATGGTTTGTATCCAAGTTGAATGAGTCATGACTTGTTAAGTTAACATTTCTTGTCTGTAAGTGACTCAAAAGAAGCTAAAAAAACAGTAGCTAGCAAGTATATAAATGTCCTTTTATTGCCTTATATTTTGTCAGCAATCAATCTTCTTGCGTTCTAAAGAATATAGTAAAAATGCTAATATATGTGTTAAACTATGAGTTTAATAATATTATTATAAGATTCTCATTATCATATAGTTATATTATATAAACAAATAAAATTTGGAAAGAAATAATTTAAAATAAATTTTCAACTTTGAAGGTAGCTAGGTGGTAGCTAAGCATCTATTTATTTATGCTTTATGGTAAAAATTATTGGTGAAAAAAAAGCAAAATTTAGACAAACTTAAATTCAATTTAGGCGAACTTAAATATATTAAGCCTACTTAAATTAATTTTTAAATCTACTTAAAATATATTATTATTGTTAGTGTTTAGACCAAAAATGAGCTTATGCAACTCAGTCATTCAGAAGAAAATTATATTAAAACGATTTACCAGCTTTCTCATGGAGGACAGCAGCTAGTAACAACTACGACTTTAGCACATGCCTTACATACTAGCCCCGCAGCAATCACAGACATGATCCAACGGCTACACCAGAAAAACTTAATTGCGTATCAAAAATATCAAGGCGTAAATTTAGCTCCATTGGGGAAAGAGCACGCTATGCAAATACTACGAAGACATAGATTATGGGAAGTATTTTTGGTAAAAAAGCTTAGGTTTGCATGGGACGAGGTAGAAAAGGTAACCGAAGAACTCGAGCATATTCACTCTGATCTTCTGATACAGCGATTAGATGATTATTTAGGTAACCCTTCACACAGTCCACAAGGTGAACCTATTCCAGATAAAAACGGACAAATAAAAACACAACCACAAATGGTGCTCAGCCAACTGGAAGTAGGAAATACGGGTATTATTGTAGCTGTAAAAGATGGATCAGCAGCTTTCTTACAATATCTTAGTAAAAAAAATATTTACCTCGGAGCCATGGTTAAAGTGCTAGAAAAGATTACCTTCGACCAGTCTATGGAGATAAGCATTGATGGAAGAAACAATACCAATGTATCACTTAAGGTAAGCGATAATTTGTTAGTAGTATATCAATAACCTTTTATATATTAAAATGATGTGTCAACCACTATTACGTAGCAATTTCACTGCCTGTAGGTTAGGAATATTAAGCATTATTTTTTTTGTAAGTGTTTGCTATAAAGTATATGCTCATCCTCCACTCAAGATAGTGGCCACCACAAGTATTGTGGGAGATGCCATTGAAAATATTGTAGGAGATAATGCACAAGTCATCAAGCTTATGGGGCCTGGTGTAGACCCACATGCTTATAAAGCCACGCCTAAAAATATACAGCACTTAAGCCAAGCAGATATTATTTTTTATAATGGGATGCACTTAGAAGGCAAGATGGCCGATGTATTAAAAAACCTTAGTAAACGCAAAGCAGTTTATGCAGCTAGTGATGGAATTGACCCAAGCCAGTACTTAGGTGATCCAGATTTTGAAGATGGCTTAGACCCTCATATTTGGTTTAATGTAGCACTCTGGAAGCAAGCTGTAAAATATATAAGTAAACAGCTCCAAAAAGCAGACGCTTATTCTGCTGCTTATTATAAAGCTAATACAAAACGCTATCTCAAACAGCTCGATAAACTTCATGAAACTATACAGAAGTCTATTCAAGAAATCCCTAAAGCACAGCGTATGCTTATTACTGCGCATGATGCTTTTACTTACTTTGGGAAAGCTTATGATATAGAGGTAAGAGGTCTCCAAGGGATATCTACAGTAGGGGAATGTGGCCTTAGAGATATCACAAATTTGGTAGAATTGATTATACAAAGGAGAATTAAGGCTATATTTCCTGAAAACTCTGTTCCTAACAAGCCACTCAAAGCAGTTGTAGAAGGCTGTAGAAAACGTGGCCATGAAGTTATATTAGGCCAAGAGCTTTATTCGGATGCACTGGGAGAAGTAGGAAGTTGGGAGGGTACCTATATAGGTATGGTTAGTACTAATGTTAAAATTATTGTTGATGCACTTAAATAAGAATGGATAATCAAAACGATACAACCCCTTTATTAGCCATACAGCACTTATCAGTTTCTTATGCGCAAAAACCTGTGCTGTGGGATATTAATTTAGAATTACCTAGAGGGAAAGTTATTGGTATTATAGGTCCGAATGGTGCGGGAAAATCTACTTTTATTAAGGCTATTATGGGCCTAGTTTCTATTGATAATGGCTCTATTAAAATTTTTGGTAAATCCCTAGAAGAAGTTAGAAAACAGGTGAGCTATGTACCACAACGCAATTCGGTAGATTGGGACTTTCCTGCATCGGTATTTGATGTAGTATTAATGGGAAGATATGCGCATTTAAAGCTATTTCAACGTCCCCGTCAGATTGATAAGGACATAGCTATGCAAGCATTAGAGCAAGTGGAAATGGGACACTTAGCACAGCGCCAAATAGGACAGCTATCAGGTGGTCAGCAACAACGCATATTTTTAGCTCGTGCTCTTGCACAAGAAGCAGACTTATACTTTATGGATGAGCCTTTTGTAGGGGTAGATGCAGCTACGGAAAAATCAATTGTCAGCCTACTACGCCAGTTGGCTAACCAAGGAAAATCTATTATTGTAGTACACCACGACTTACAAACAGCTTCTCAGTATTTTGATTGGGCTGTACTGCTAAATATGCGTTTGGTGGGTATTGGCCCTATACAAGATGTGTTGACGACTGAATTATTACAAGCAACGTATGGAGGTAGATTAACCATTTTAAGTGAGGTAGGAGATATCGTAGAAAAAGATGAATTTCCTGCTAAAGAAACATACTAGCGTAAAACATAGATATATAAAGTTTGTCCATTAAAAAGCTTAGCATCTCGGATAATTTAGAAAAGCATTTAAACAATTATAAAAGACGAACTAACTTTATACTCTATCTAACAATAAATATGTACTTTTACAAAGTCTTATATAAGCACATTAACTTCCTTAAATATTTTTATGCATACTTAATGCTAACAATAGTATTTATGCAATGTGAGTGTAACCAAAATCCAACTTTACCACCAAATGTTCCCAATAACTCTCGTACGTCACCTGCTGGTAATAGAGCATCTTCTTCAACAAGCGGCTCGGGCAAGCCGGCATCTTCATCACATACTACCGAACCAATAGGGGATCTAAATGATAGTATTATTTCAGCCATCCAAGATGATTTATTAAGAGATACTGTAAAAGCTTTAAAAGTGGGAAATAAAGAAAATTTTCGAAAAGGTAATGCCACAATCTATCAAATACTATCTACTGCTGTTAGAGAACCTCAGAACAATGTACCTATTTTAAAATATTTATTAGAAAGAGGAAAGGTAAATGTGGATACACCTATTGATTATGGGGCCACTGTTTTAGTTGAAGCAGTCAATTCCTTCCCGGACGGTTATAAGCAAGAAGTAGTTAAATTTCTACTGGAGAATGGTGCCAACCCAAATGCGCCTGACAACTATAGTAGAACACCATTAGACTGGGCTATATTTAGTAATAATTTAGACGCAGTCAAGCTCTTAGTCGAAGCTGTGGGCGATTGTAATGCTGTATGTGGTGAATATGGCTATAGACCTTTACACCAAGCAGCCGCTAAAGGGGATATTGATATTGTGAAATACTTATTACAAAAAGGTGCTGATAAAGGTCTTTTAAATAGTAAGGGAGAAAAACCATATCAGTGTACTTCTGACCCCTTTATCAAGCAATTGCTTACTCCATAAAGAATTAGTTATTTACATAGTTGCAATTTATGAAAGCATTTCTTGAATTTTTTACTTTAACAGATCCAAATATCCGGTATGTAGTATTGGGAACCATGCTACTTACTAGTAGCGCAGCTATAGTAGGAACTTTTACTTTGCTTAAAAAGAAGGCTTTACTGGGAGATGCTACAGCACATGCTGCCTTCCCGGGTATATGTATAGCTTTTATGCTTACTGGTACTAAACATCCAATTTACTTGGCTATAGGTGCTTTTACAACTGGTTGGATAGCTTTATTACTCATAGATATACTAATCAAGCATTCTAAGATTAAGGAAGATATTGCTACAGCCTTGTTGCTTTCTGTAACGTTTGGGATAGGCACCCTACTACTTTCTATTATCCAAAATACGTCTAATGCAGCACAACTAGGGCTTAACAACTACCTATTTGGCAAAGCAGCTGCCTTGCTAGGCGAAGACTTATTGGTATTAGGTATACTTAGTATAGCTATTTTACTAACAGTTGTCGGTCTTTTTAAAGAATTTACCTTGATTGCTTTTGATAAAGCCTTTGCTGAATCAATACATATGCGGGTAAACTTGCTAGAATTTGTATTTACTAGCCTTATTGTATTAGCCATTGTAATAGGTATCCGTGCAGTAGGTATTGTGTTAATGGCAGCCATGCTTATTACTCCAGCCGCAGCTGCTCGCTTTTGGACGGACCGGCTAACAAAAATGATAGGCTTAGCAGCACTATTTGGAGCTATATCAGGTCTATTAGGCAGCTTCGTTTCTTACCTTTTTCCTGGAATGCCTACAGGCCCTTGGATTGTACTTATTGTTACTGCTATAGCATATATTTCTTTTCTTTTTGCTCCCCATAAAGGACTGCTGGCAAAAAAGTTACGTCAGTATAAGCATCAAAATAAGATATTACAAGAAAACATATTAAAGCTATTTTATGAGATAGGGGAAGAGAAAGGAGATTTTTTTGGAAATTGCTCTACTGAAGAGCTTATGCAGCACAGAGCTATACCCCACAATAAACTTATAAGGGGGCTTGTATCCTTAGAGAAAGCTAGCTTACTATATTATAAAGGAAATAAATGGCGCCTGACAGGGGCTGGAAAAAATGAGGGAGAACGGATAGCACAGCGACATCGGTTATGGGAATTATACCTAACTAAATACTTAAAGACCAAACCGGCTTATATTCATGAAAATGCTGAACTCATAGAACATGTACTTACACCTGAATTAGTTAAAGAATTAAATAAATTGCTAAACTAATTTTTAAATAAAAAAGCAATTATTAGCTTATTCACATTTATTTAAACACATAAAAAAAATTTAGCAAAAATATTTTATAACTTTATACACAGATATTTATTTATAAATACGTAAAAAATATCGAAAGGCTGATTAGTATATACAATAATAGCTAAACAGATTCATTCTTATCTAGGAAGGTCTCTTCTGAAATCGGTGTTTAAGTAAAATTATAGCTAGGTTTTATAAAATTTCAGCAAAAGCTTATTTAATAAATAAAATTATTTTGATACAACACTTAGTATATCCAATGAAAAGTTTAGGCAAATATTGCCTTTTCTTGTGTTCTATGTTTTCTAATAGAGTAGCATGGAAAACTTATTTCCAACAGACTATTGACGAATGTATCAACATAGGTATTTGCTCTATTACAATTGTTTCCATTGTTTCTATATTTATAGGTGCTGTAACGTGTATTCAGATTAGCTATAATCTTAAGTCCCCTTTTGCTCAAGATTTCTTGGTAGGGTTTGGTGTACGTAATATGGTTATATTAGAATTAGCTCCTACGGTAATGGCTATTATATTTGCTGGGAAAGTAGGCTCTAATATTGCCAGTCAGCTAGGTTCTATGCGTATTACTGAACAAATCGATGCTTTGGAGGTCATGGGAATTAACCCAACTACTTATCTGGTACTACCTAAAATCATCGCTAGTATATTCATGTATCCATTACTAGTTATTTTATCAGGATCCTTAGCTATTTACAGTGGATATTTGGCTGCAAAATTTGTATTAACCATGGCAGCTGAAGATTATATATATGGAATCCGTTTTATGTTTGAACCTTATACTATCCAATTTGCCATTTATAAGTCAATAGCTTTTGCTTTCTTGGTAAGTTCGATTGCTTCTTATAAAGGTTTCTATGTGTTTAGAGGAGCTGTGGCAGTAGGGCAAGCAAGCACAGAAGCTGTGACTAATAGTTGTATTGCCATTTTAGCAGCTGATTATGTATTAACCCAATTGCTTTTGTAAACTTTACATTAAACAATGATTAAATTTGAGCATATCAGTAAATCTTTTAATGGCAAAGTGGTCTTAGATGACATCAGTAGCCATTTTGATCCTGGAAAGATAAACCTTGTTATTGGCACGAGCGGTACTGGAAAGAGTGTGCTGTTGAAATGTATTGTAGGACTTATCCGGCCAAGTTATGGTAATATTACTTTTGATGACCGCGACATGGTAGGACGGAGCAGAGATACTATTATTAATATTAAACGAGAAATAGGTATGTTATTTCAGGGAGGAGCACTTTTTGATTCTAAAACAGTAGAGCAAAATGTAATGTTTCCGCTAAACATGCTAACGAATATGCCTAAAAACGAAAAGCTAGATCGTGTAAATTTTTACTTAAAACGAGTGGGCCTAAGCAATAGCAACAAGAAATACCCCAATGAGCTTAGTGGTGGCATGCAAAAAAGGGTAGGTATAGCAAGGGCAATGGTCAATAGCCCTAAATACCTATTTTGTGATGAACCTAATTCAGGCCTCGACCCTAAAACATCCTTATTAATAGATGAACTGATACAAGAACTTACTTATGAGTATGACATAACCACTGTAGTGGTAACGCATAATCTCGATAGCATATTTACACTGGGAGACTATATTATATTTCTAGACCAAGGGAAAAAAGCTTGGGAAGGAACTTCTAAAGAACTTTTCCATAGTGATGTAGAAACACTTAACAGCTTTCTTTTTGCCAGCAAAATGATGCGTATGATCAAGAGTTATCTGTAAGAGAACGGATGTGTATAAGATAAACTTTTAACTTATACACTTGGCTTATCTTATATAATTGTTTATATAAACAATTAGTTTGTTAGCTATTAACTAAACTGTATATTACTAAAAATTATCATGCAACTAGAAATAATAACACGTAATAAGCAAATTTTCCAAGGCAATATAACTAGCTTAACTGTTCCAGGTACTGCAGGGTGTTTTCAAATACTAGCAAACCATGCGCCTATCATCAGCTCTTTAGGAAATGGGAAGGTTGTTTATACGGATGCTCAGTCACAAGATCATAATTTAGTTATTGAAAAAGGCGTAGTGTCAGTTCATGATAACCAGATTAAACTTTTAGTAGAAATTGAAAAAGTATAAAAATTAGCTTTGCTTACCAACATTCCTACTTTTTGTTTTTATCTACCTTTTCTGCTACTTTTTATGCTGGTAGCTATATATGTAGAACGTAAGCTAGCTGCTTTTATACAAGATCGGTTAGGTCCTATGGAAGTAGGCTATAAAGGTGCTTTACAAACACTAGCTGATTTAATAAAACTACTAAAAAAGGAAGTCATTATTCCAGAAGCATCTGATAAGGCACTATTTATACTAGCACCTGTTTGGATTTTGGTTACAGTAATAGCAGGCTTTGTGGTAGTACCTGTTAACAATGCATGGACAGGGGCTCCTACTAGCATAGGGTTGTTATTTTTATTAGCTATGCTTTCACTAAAAACAATAGGTATACTAGTAGCTGGCTGGTCTTCTAATAATAAATTTGCTCGCCTTGGTGCACTTCGTGCAATGGCACAGTTTCTTGCTTATGAAATACCCTTAGGGCTTAGTGTATTATGTGTAATTATAGCCTGCCGTAATGTGGATTTAAGTGTTATTTCTTCACAGCAAGGCCTGAGTATATATAATGTATATAAAGGTAGTATACAAACAAGCTATTTGCTCGGTATCAAAGGGTTAGACGTTTCCCATATGGGTGGATTTCTTAGTTGGAATATCTTTCGCATGCCTTGTTTGATAGTAGCTTATTCAATCTTTTTTTTAACGTCGCTAGCTGTTAGTAATAAGATACCTTTTGATTTAGCCGAATCAGAGTCAGAACTAATTGCTGGTTATCATACAGAATATTCTGGTATATATTGGGCCTGGATAATGGTTTCAGAATATAGTATTTTGTTTCTGATGAGTATTTTCGGGGTTATTTTGTTCTGGGGAGGATGGAATTCTCCTTTACCCAATATAGGGTCATTAAAATTAGCACTGTATACCAATGGACACCCCAATACATGGGTAGGTAATATCTGGGCTTTTTTTTGGTTATTTACAAAAGCATTATTATTTGTTTTAATACAGTTGTGGATTAAATGGACGTTTCCTCGCTTACGTGCAGACCAACTTCTAAGGGTATGTTGGCTATATTTAATTCCTTTAGGGCTAGGTTGTTTACTAGTGACCTTGTGGTGGGAATTTCTTAACTTGTAAAGCTACTTATCTAGAAGGTATAAACATGCAACTAAGAACACTCTTTCACATTATTCTCCGCTTAACAAAGCCATTACAACTTACTTGGCAACATTTTGTTAAAAGTATTAAGGCTCGCAACCATACAAGCACACCAATATATTTTCAACAGGAAAGCGGTAATATAACATTACAATATCCTCATGAAAAGCTACCTGTCCCTAGCCGAGGGCGTTATAAGTTACATAATGCCATAGAAGACTGTATTGTATGTGATAAATGTGCTAAAATTTGTCCTGTAGATTGCATAGAAATAGAATCTATTCCAGCACCTGATGTATTTGGTATAACTAGCAATGGTATGAAAAAACGTATTCATGCTGCCAAGTTTGATATAGACATGGCCAAATGCTGCTTTTGTGGGCTTTGTACTACTGTTTGCCCTACAGAGTGTTTAACCATGACTCCAGAATATGACTTTAGTGTGTTTGATGTTTTAGAACATAAGGTTTCTTTTGCTAATATGAGTGAGGCAGAAATTATAGAAAAGAAACAGATATGGGATACACATGCAACAAGTAAAAAAATCCTTGCCGAATAGGATAGTAGAAAAACCTTAGTATATGTTTATTAATTTACTGTATGTTTTCTTTGCCGTACTAGTAGCAGTAGGAAGCCTGGTAATATTATTTGCAAAACAGGAATTTTTTGCACTATTGATGCTAATATTAATAGTTATTTTCTTATCAACACTATACTTTTTACAAGGGGCGCCTTTCGTGTCCATTATCCAACTCATATTACATGCAGGCGGTATTTTAGTATTGCTAATATGTAGCCTATTGTTTTTTAAACATGCAATAAAGGCACCTAATAACACTGATAATAAAATCATATATAAAAGAATAGTTATAGGAGCTATAAGCATTGGTTTGGTGGGGTACCTATGCAATAAGTTAAGCACGATTAGCTATTTATTTAATTTACCAGCTTCTAATAGGCCTGTTGGAACAATACAACAACTAGGCTATCAAATACTAGGGCCTTATGGACTTATACTAGAATTAATAAGTATTTTATTACTTATAACGCTAGTAGGAGTACTACATATTATACATCAAAGATACAAGACACCTAACAAGTAAGCGTTGCTGATAAAATAGCTTATCTTTATGTATGCGTTCACGTGCCTACTACCTTTAAAATGAGCACAAAACACATATTTTATTTAACAACTATCTATAAAAACTATACTAATATAACCATAATTGTTAGGGACAAAACATCTACTCATTAATGAGATTTGAAATACTTGTTTAAGTTTAAACAAGTACAATGGATTAGCTTTATACAAGTATAGAACTAGAATTCACTAAGGGACTAAACAGCTACTGTCTAGAGGTAATTACCAAGCCTTAGCAATTTTTCTTAGTTATCTTTAAAAATTAGAATAAAAACTTAATTTTTTATTAAATTGCTTACCTTTAGCTAGTTCTTTTTTACATACTGCCTATAATTAGATATATTTTCTCTTTTAAGTACCTTCAATTATGTTAACCATCAATGCACTAACCTACCATGTAGGTGCAAGAGCACTTTATGAAAATTCCTCTTTATTTATAAAACCTAAAGATAAAATAGGGCTTATTGGCCTTAATGGAACAGGAAAATCTACGCTGCTCAAACTTATAGCTGGTAAATTAACACCAGATTCAGGTAATATAAGTAGAACAAAAGAGTGTACGCTAGGTTTTTTAGACCAAGATTTGCTTTCTTTTCGTTCTCAAGACAGCATACGTCAAGTAGCCATGCAGGCTTTTGAAGAAGTATTAGAACTAGAACAAAAGATAGAGGAAGTTCTTAAACAAATGGAGACTAATTATGAAGACTCATTAGTAGACACCTTGTCAACACTTCAAGAGAGATTAGATCACCTAGATGGTTATGAAGCACAAGCTAAAGCAGATGCTGTATTGGAGGGTATGGGATTTACCACCAAAGATTTAGATAGGCCTCTAGAAGAGTTTTCTGGAGGATGGAGAATGCGGGTAATGTTAGCCAAACTGCTTTTACAAAAACCTGCTTTGCTGATGCTAGATGAACCTACCAACCACTTAGACTTAACCTCTATACAGTGGCTTGAAAAATACCTGCAAAGCTATGAGAATGCTTTTATTGTAGTTTCACATGATCGCTGCTTTTTAGACAATGTCATCAATAAGACAGTAGAAGTGTTGAACAAACAACTATATCCTTATGCAGGAAATTTTAGTTTCTATCAAGCTGAAAAAGCTGAAAAAGCCGAAATACAAGAGAATGCTTATAAGAACCAACAGAAAAAAATAGGGCAGACAGAAGATTTTATAGAGCGGTTTCGTTATAAATCTACGAAAGCAAAACAGGTACAGTCTAGAATAAAGATGTTGGATAAAATAGAGCGTGTAGAGTCTATAAATACCAGCGTGCCTACGGTTAACTTCAACTTTAGCACTAAACAGGCTTCTGGAAAAATTGTGGCAAAGCTTTCTCAAATCAACAAAAGCTATGATACACTTGAGCTATTACAGCAAGCCTCTGCAACCATAGAACGTGGAGATAAAATTGCATTAATCGGAGCTAATGGAAAAGGGAAAAGTACTTTGTTACGTATTATAACAGGGGATGAACCTGCTGATACTGCCAACATAGATTTTGGTCATCAGGTTAATATGGCATTTTATGCCCAGCACCAACTAGAATCTCTTAATTTAGAAAATGAAATCTTAAAAGAATTACAAGAAGTAGGGGTAGGAAGGTCTGAAACTGAGCTAAGGAAAATTGCGGGCATGTTCTTATTCAGTAAGGATGAAGTTTACAAAAAGATCAAAGTGCTTTCAGGAGGTGAAAAGTCACGGGTAGCTTTAGCTAAAGTTTTGCTATCAGAAGCTAACTTTTTACTATTAGACGAGCCTACCAACCACTTAGACATGGTTTCTATTGATATCTTAGCCCAAACCTTACAGCAATATAAAGGTACCTGTGTTATTGTATCGCATGATCGACACTTTGTGGCACAAGTTGCCAACAAAATTTGGTATATTGAAAATAAGCAGATCAAAGAATATCCTGGCAGCTACGAAGCATATGAGTATTGGAAGCAACATGAAAAGCAAGCATAAGCTTTTTTAAGTTACGGCTAACAAATAGTTAACTCTGCTTTGCTCATCAGGGAAAAGGGCGCTTGATAATAGTTTTCTGTCTGCTACAAATAATTTATACATAACCAGCCATCATATGTGGAAATATAAAAGGATATTACCTGACAAAAATTTTATATTAGGTATGTGTGCAGGGATAGGGCTGTGCTTATATATAGGCTTATATTTTTTTCAAAATTCTTTCAAACAGCCTGTTCGTAAATTCGGCGAAGTATTAAACTATATTCAAAAATACCATATAGATACCATAGATAATGCTAAACTGGTAGAACTTACAGAGGCAGCGCTCTCAAAGTTAGCTAAGCAGTTAGATCCACATACCACTTATATTGATGCACAACAGAATGCAGTAAGTAGAAATCATTTAAAGAGCCAAATTGAAGGGATAGGTATTGAGTTTGTTTTATTAAAAGATGTAGTGTATGTATTACATGTTATTCCTAAAGGGCCTGCAGACCAAGCAGGCTTACAAGTAGGGGATAAGGTTGTTAAAATAGATGGGCATATTTTAAAAGAAGCAAATTTTAATTCAAATGATATAGTATTAAAAATGAGAGGCCCTAAAGGAACTCCAGTAAAAGTCTATATATGCCGGAACAACACAAAAGATCTAATTGAAATTACCATCATAAGAGATCAAATTTCTATACCGTCCATCGATGCAGGCTACATGGTAGATAGCCAAACAGGCTACATTAAGTTAAGTCAATTTGCAAGCAAAACTTACCAAGAATTTATAGAAAGGACAAATCAGCTATCAGAACAGGGAATGAAGAAGTTACTGCTTGACTTACGAGATAATTCAGGAGGTTATTTCGAGACAGCCTTAAATATGGCTGAAGAAATGCTAGAACCAGGAAAGTTGATAGTATATACAAAAGGTAAATACAAAGGCTTTGATACAAAATACTATGCAAATGGGAAAAATAGGCTTGGTAAGCTACCCATCATTATTTTGATCAATGAGAATACTGCTTCTGCTTCAGAACTGTTAGCAGGTGCTTTACAAGACCATGATAGAGCACTTATTGTAGGTAGAAGGTCTTTTGGTAAAGGGCTAGTACAATGGCCTATTGAGTTTAAAGATAGCTCTGTATTGAGTTTGACTGTAGAAAGCTACTTTACACCAAGCGGAAGGTCTGTACAAAAGCCCTATGATAAAAGAATAAACTATGAATTAGACTTATATAATAGATATAAGCAAGGCGAGTATTTTCATGCAGATAGCATACAGCTTGACAAAACTATAGCATATCAAACTTCAGCAGGAAGAACAGTGTATGGAGGCGGGGGAATTATGCCTGATCATTTTATACCGATAGATACTACGGCGCATAGTGACTATGTTAACGAGCTAGTAGATAACTACATTATACAACAGTATGCTATAACATATGCACGCTCTAATAAACAGAAACTGGAAAAGTTGAGATTAGAGGATTATCTTAAAATTTTTTGCGTAACTGAAGAAATGGTTGGTCAACTTGTTGAGGAAGCTAAAAAGGCAGCAATCAAGCAAGTATTTATAACCGATCCAATAAAAATCTCTATTAAAAATTTGCTTAAAGCATATATTGCCAAAACATTATGGCAATATCAAGGATTTTATAGTGTATACAATAAAACAGATACAACTATTCTAAAATCCTTACAACTATTTAACCAAGCAGAAGCATTACTGCAAGAAGATATAACTTACATAGCAGGCTAGGAGGAGCATAAGATTATAATTACGTACTACCAAAAATAATAGAGCTTCTGCGAAAGAGATAAAATAGAGTAGGAATTTGAATAAAACAGAGAGAGAATCTTGCCAGTAGTGATGCTATTTGTTAAAAAGCATGCTTGAAGTTTATCATACCCGCTATAATATTAAAGCGCAGGTTATATTTGTTCTCAAAGTTACGGTAAACTTCTGACATAATCTTAAACACCTTGATCTCTCTTATCTTATGCTCCACCTTCATACGTATGGAGGATAGCTTTCTGTTATGTTCTTTCTGCTCTTTGGTTAATGGCCGCTTACGGCTCTTTTTATAGGGAATCATGACATTGCTCTGTAGTTTTTGCCAGCCTTGATAGCCCGTTAGACTTGTAGTGTAAATTAATAGCTAATATAAACCTTAGTCTTAGTCTTTAAATAACAACACTATAATAATAGATATAATATAAATCAATTGTTATAATTATAAGTTGTCCACATGAGCAAAGCTTGGAAGATACTCATAAGTTAGACTTTTGAATGGATAGATAATTTTTGAAATAAATAAAACTAACACACTACAAGGGGGCACTTTAACTTGATAGCGAGGCTTTGAAGCCTATATTGTGATACAATCCCCCTTGTGTTAGTTACAGGTTAAAATTCATATAGAAATTGAGGCCTTAAAGCTTATTATCACGGGTTTGAATAATAACATGCATTGTGTTAGCTAATACATGTTAAACCATTTAATACTAGTAAATTATATGCAATATACCCACATTCTTGGCATAGATATATCTAAAAAAACGATTGATGTAGCATTGAGCCAAAATAAAGCCAACGATTCTATTGTATCCCATAAGTTTACTAATAACTTAAAAGGTTATCAAGCTTTGATAGCTTGGCTTAAAAAACATAAGGCTCCAATTGAACAAATCCTTGTATGCCTAGAAAACACCGGAATCTACCATCGGTCTTTGGTAAGTTTTCTTCAAAGCCACCAAGCTTTCATATGGGTAGAAAACGCTACTTCCATTAAATGGAGCAATGGAGTACAAAGAGGTAAAAGTGATCAAATAGATGCTCAAAGAATTTGTTTTTACGCTTTTAGGAATCAAGATAAAGCTCGCCAATTCTCAACTAAAGATGAGTCTTTGCAACAAATAGATGATTTATCTGCTCTTAGAGAACGTTTAATCCAAGCTAGAGTAGCCTTGCTAGCACCTATTAAAGAACTTAGAGAGACTGGGTTGAAAAAAAATGCAACTATGTTAGAAGAATCCTCTAAACAAACTTTAGCTAGCCTGGAGAAAGAAATAAGAGCAATAGAGGACAAGATAAAACAGATTATTCAGCAACAAAAGGAATTAGAAAACAAGTATCAGATCATACGTTCTGTACCTGGAGTAGGCTTTGTAACAGCTATTCATCTGATGATTTATACTCATAATTTTAAGCGATTTGATAATGCTAAACAATTAGCTTGTTATGCTGGAGTAGCTCCTTTCGAATATAGTTCAGGAAGTAGCATTAGAGGAAGAACTAAAGTACATCCGATGGCCAATAAAACTTTAAAAACTTCCTTACACATGTGTGCCTTAAGCTCAATTAGAAATAATGTTGAAATGAAGGAGTATTATGAGAAAAAAGTAAAACAAGGAAAAAATAAGATGAGTGTTATTAATGCTATAAGAAATAAAATACTACTTAAGGTGTTTGCTTGTGTTAGAGATGGAAAAATGCATGAGTATAAACAAGTAGCTTAAGGAGGTTATGGATAAAAGTAAACTGATAATTTTTTAAAGGTTGCTTTTATCATAGAAATCACTATCTGCTAGCTTTAAGCTTTCTTTAGGTAAGAGGCTGTCTAAAAAGCCAAAATGGAGTCATAAAAGCCGCTTAAGCATGATTCTAATCATAACAATTTTAATATGTGTTTCAGAAGACTTGGGATTATGCTCGTAATCTTTAGAGAGCCTCCTAGAAAAACTCAGCCAAGCAAATGTACGCTCGACTATCCATCGCTTTTTTAGAATATGAAACCCATTTGAGAGCCGTTGTACAACTTCTAAAGTATAACCTAGCACCCCATAAGCCCACATTATACATCCTTTCTGGTATCCTCCATCTACCCATATGTGTTTAATAGAAGGGAATGTATTAAAAAGGCGAATAAGCAAAAGATGACATCCTCTTGAGTCTGATAAGTGAGCTGAATGTACTACCACACAAAGTATAAGCCCCAGCGTATCAACAATAATATGCTGCTTACGGCCTTTTACTTTTTTTGCTGCATCATAGCCTCTCGACCCCCTTTTTGTGCTGTTTTAACCGAGCGGCTATCCATAATGGCAGCGCTAGGTATGGCTTGTTTGCCCAACTTTTCTCGTACTTGATCTCGAAGTGTATCATGGACTAAGTCCCATTTACCATTTCTTCGCCAGCGATAATACAAGTCATAAACACTTTTTCAGGGTGGAAAATGGGCAGGTAGCATGCGCCATTGACAGCCTGTTTTTTCTAAATAGAAAATAGCATCTAATACTTCTCTTATAGTGTATTTACGGGGTCGGCAAGGACCTATGTAAGTAACTAATGGTTCTAACACTTCCCATTCCTTATCTGTTAAATCGCTAGTGTATGGCATAGCTGTTAGTTTAAAGTTCACTAACTAATTTTATAAAGTTTTGTCTGCTTTTCCTATCTAAATTACCCTTTTTAGACAGCCTCTTAGAGTTTTTCTCCTTTACGGATTTTAAAGTCATGCACTTTTCCTTTATGAGATTTGGATACAGAGAGTATTTTTCCATCTTCTCCCATCACTATCTCTGTTTTTATAGTATGTCTCTTTTTCTTGCCTGAATATGATTTCTTTTGCTTTTTACTAGGTCTTTGCGTAGGCTGTTCACTCACATCTGCTAATATGCGCAATACCTTTTCTGAGGTTAAGCTGCGATCTTTTTTAATGCTAATCTTCTTAGCTAGTAATGGCTCCATTTTTCGCGAGCAAGCGGCATATGTTAGAGTTGTGTAAGTTAAACAAATAGCCTAAAAACACATGGCTAATATAAGTGCGATAATACATGAGTACACAGAGCAATTTATCTTCCATGGTAGGTAAATGACTCATCCTACCATGGCGCAGCTTGCTTGATTCTAGCTCTTCAAAGAGAGGCCTTACTTTTAAAACTAATTGCTCAAACGTTTCTATACTTAAGCCAGTTATTCTTCTAAAGTTATAGGGATATTTGCTTATCCTGGTGTACGTTAAATGCATACTTATTCCTTTTATATAATAAGAATTACATCTTAACCCTTTTTATCTTCTTTGTCAATCTTTTTCGCAGCAGTTCTATTGGTATAATATCCTAAAGTTTTTATGAGTTATATAATCGTAGATGCTGAAACAGATGGCACAATCCTACCTCAATATTCAATAGAGTCGCTGTAAAAGGTTGCAAAAACTACAGTGAGTATCGAGAGTCGATAAAGGACTTTAAGAATACCACTGTTTGTTTTTTCAGTGTTTTTACATATATTATAGATAAGTAACGCGTTGATAAATCCGCAAGAAGAACTAGTGGCGACCTATGAATCTCCTTTCAAATTATTTCTAACCTTTAAATAACAACTGCTATGTGGAGTGGTATAACCAATATAACAACCGAGTCAGATAATGAGCTCATTGTCTTGCTTAACTCTATTATTGAGGAGGTGACAAACAACTGGGCTAATCAAAATCACAAAATAATTTCACAAGAAAAAAATGAGGAACTACGGAATTTGATTTCGAAGATGCGCTGGCCTATACGAGTTAGAGGCGAAATAAAGATGTATATTGAATTATTTAGTGATTGGTTATTAGACGCCAAAAAGTATGGAGAACAATTCTCAAACGACAAGGCAGAAGTATTGCTTCTAGCTATAAAAAGTTTAATACCTACTAAGCCAGTCATGGATGAAGGTGCTATGCGAAATATGAAGGGGAATGAAGTAATTAAGAGTGTGCAGAGTGAAAATGGTAATCTGATCGAGGTGCGTGATGGTCTATTGGAGTACTTCGGGATTATAGAGCAAAGAAATATCGGTGCTCCTCAGTTCTGTATCACTAACGTGGACTGGCTGTCTATAGAAAACAATATTTGTTTTGAGGGATGGGCCTGGGCCGCTGTTCCCTTAGGAGTTTACCGAAACAATAGAAATGGGGAAGAGGTAAAAGTAGAAGTGGGGAAATTTAAAGAAGAATATCCTATAATGCTGTATCAACTAAAAAGGGCTCTCCAAAGTCATGATTTTGAAATTTTGGATTCTTGTGGTGTAGGGCTTAGGTTTAAAGCCAAGTATACAGCAGAGAGTGCGATAAAATATATTGAGAATTGGTTTAAAATATGCCTTCTTACGTCTGTAACAGCTATTCTTGGGAAAAAAGATAAAAGAAAAGACAAATACCAAGGGTTCATGCAAGGGAACCAACCGATGACACGTAACTTCAAAATAGATTTAGGAGAAAAAGGAGCACCAATGGTGAGCGTCGAAATCTTGGATTCTGAGTTGTATAATGCACTAACAACTAACGAAGGAAAGAGTTACAAGATGCTAAGGGAGCTCATACAGGGGCTCGGTTGGACGCTAGATTCTTTCTCTGGTAAGGTATTAAACTACACTTGTACCCGTCCGTTATGGAGTTTAATTCGTGGGTTAGGATGTTGGATGTCAGAAACTGAATTAAATGGCTTTGACAGTGGTTCATGCTACAAGGGCGCTGATCTCAGCTACCGCCAATATGTAGTAGGTCGACAAAGAGCTTCAGAAGATCCACAAACAAAAACCAAAATTTGGTCCGCTGAGCCTCAGTCGAATTCTCTTGTATATAGACCTGATAACCCGAACTTTACTGAATTGGAAGATGTAGGATTACATTATCATATACATGTTTATCAAGGCGAGAAAGAAGATGGAGAGTTTGATGGAGGAAAGGGATTTCCAATGAGTAACTATCCCACCACCGCACCTTTATGGCAAGGATTTAACATATATCAGGACACAAAGAAATAATTTATTTTTGTGTGATATATATAGTTAGTTACAATTAAAATGTCAGATTAACTATTAATATTTTGCCTAGAAAGCCTTATATATCTGAGAATGTATAAGTCTTTCCAGGCTTTTATATTTTATAAAAGGTAGTTTTGTTTACATTACAATTGATTGTTTGACTTGTCTATCAATAGATGGAAAACCATCTGGCTTTAGTGGAAGAAGAATTGTCAATTTATATTGTGGTATAAAAATGAACATTCGCCTAAATCAGGAATGGAAAGTTAGGTTTAATAATACCATTGAATGATTAATAGTAGCATCCAGCAAGAATATGTTAAACTTAAAGTATATATGTACATACACTTTGAGTTATAAACAAATTATTTCTTTGCTGATGTTTGGAGAAAGCTGGATATTTCTCTCTTTGGGAGTTCTTTAGCCGTAAGGCCAACTGATTTATGTATAGGTATGTCTTTTAAATTAAGATTAATATCATTCAAATCAAGTTGTTGTGTAAAAACTATTGGTAGCTCGT
Organism: Candidatus Amoebophilus asiaticus 5a2; assembly: GCF_000020565.1. GTDB lineage: Bacteria > Bacteroidota > Bacteroidia > Cytophagales > Amoebophilaceae > Amoebophilus > Amoebophilus asiaticus. The sequence continues at coordinate 1,323,669 of NC_010830.1, read as the reverse complement.
CCTTTTTTTCAATCCATCCGATAAACTATTCCGTAGAATCGCCTCCTCCTGTCTTTCTATATAATTTCCAGCCATTCAAATCTTCTTCACGATACATGATTTCCTTAGTTTTTCCTTGTGCTTTTTTAGATAGATTAAGTTTATTAGCAACTAATTTTTCAAGAAAGTCTACTTGCTCACGAGGGGAGATAGCTAGCGATGTACCTAGCCAACTCTTTAATCTCTTAGGGTTGAATTCCCCGCCGCTTGCGGCGTAAATTGCATATGTGAGTAAATATATCCATAAGAGTCATAATAGAACTGCTGCGAAAAAGGTTGACAAAGAAGATAAAAAGGGTTAAGATGTAATTCTTATTATATAAAAGGAATAAGTATGCATTTAACGTACACCAGGATAAGCAAACATCCCTATAACTTTAGAAGAATAACTGGCTTAAGTATAGAAACATTTGATAAATTAGTTTTAAAAGTAAGGCCTCTCTTTGAAGAGCTAGAATCGAGTAAGCTGCGCCATGGTAGGATGAGTCATTTACCTACCATGGAAGATAAATTGCTCTGTGTACTCATGTATTATCGCACTTATATTAGCCATGTGTTTTTAGGCTATTTGTTTAACTTACACAACTCTAACATATGCCGCTTGCTCGCGAAAAATGGAGCCATTACTAGCTAAGAAGATTAGCATTAAAAAAGATCGCAGCTTAACCTCAGAAAAGGTATTGCGCATATTAGCAGATGTGAGTGAACAGCCTACGCAAAGACCTAGTAAAAAGCAAAAGAAATCATATTCAGGCAAGAAAAAGAGACATACTATAAAAACAGAGATAGTGATGGGAGAAGATGGAAAAATACTCTCTGTATCCAAATCTCATAAAGGAAAAGTGCATGACTTTAAAATCCGTAAAGGAGAAAAACTCTTACCTAAGGAAAGCTTAAAGCTAGCAGATAGTGGTTATCAAGGCTGGCAAAAGCTACAGAGCAATGTCATGATACCCTATAAAAAGAGCCGTAAGCGGCCATTAACCAAGGAGCAGAAAGAACATAACAGAAAGCTATCCTCCATACGCATGAAGGTAGAGCATAAGATAAGAGAGATCAAGGTATTTAAGATTATGTCAGAAGTTTACCGTAACTTTCAGAAGAAATATAACCTGCGCTTTAATATTATAGCGGGTATGATAAACTTCAAGCATGCTTTTTAACAAATAGCATCGCTACTGGCAAGATTCTCTCTCTGTTTTATTCAAATTCCTACTTTATTTTATCTCTTTCGCAGCAGCTCTATTCTACTTAAAAAGGAAAACCGATAATTCATATCGTAACTAGCCTTTAGCAAGCTTTAAAACTATTTATTATAGTTTTTCTTGTATATATTCTTACTATAAATTAATATGCTGCTTGCTTAAATTAATTCGTTAATTATGAATGAATCTTATACAAAGGCTCAAAAGCTTATAGCTCATATTTTGCTTATAAGCTTATGCTTGCAAAGCTGTAAAAATCCACCACATCCTATTATGCAAAAGGAGCAGATGTCAGAAACAAGCAAAGGACCTAAACCAAAAGCTTTAAACTTCTCTACAGATTTAGAATTAGCTCATAAAGCTAATTCTAAATCCTTATCCATAGCTAATGTAAATGCTAGCAAACAAGTAATTAAAAAAATAGAAGAATCTATAATAAAAAGTTTATCTCAACCTACTATTAATCACGAGCAAACACACAAATCTCAACCAGAAAATAAAATAAACGCGTTGCATGCTAGTCAGTCTAAAGTAAAAAAGTTAGGCTCAGCACCAGTGGTAAGTGAAACATTTGTGGCACAGAGTAGTCATAAAGTTCATTATTATAAAAGAGGAGGAAAACTACAAGCAAAAGCTGTGGAAAGCCAGAATTTAGAAAAAAGTAACGAAAAATCTAAACAACTTCAAGACTTAGAGTTTATAATCAATAATGAGTATCAATATGAAGACAATGATATTCAAGCAATTTTAACAGCACGATTAAGGAATCTACCTACTAATTCTAAACCAATACATGTGCTAGCTGCTGTTGATAATATTGTTCCTGATCAGTTAAAGAAAAGGCTAGAACAAGATAGAGTACATAATAATGGAGATAGAATATTACTTATACCTTGTAATTTAGGAAGTTATCATTGGGTGGGTATTTTATTGGAAGTCAGTGCTAATGGGAAAGTTATACGAGCAGAATATACAGACTCATTAAATACCTCCAACAATATTTCAATAGATTTTCAACAACAGCTCAATAAAATTTATCCAAATTGTATTTTACAATCACATTCTTTACTAAAACAAGATGATGTTACCAGTTGCGGAGCTTATACAATTGAAAATTTACTATTAGCTCTACAATCACGTACATCAACTTCAGAAATTACTACTAAAAATATACGTAAATCACATTTAGCGCGTTTAAAAAAGCATAACCTTAATTTTTACAATAAGTTCTATCCCCGTCAAAGAGACAATCTATCTACTACTGCTGATATATCCCAACAATTAGGATATCATAAAGCACCTAAAATTTCTAAGCAAGAGCTTAGTGCTATACTGCGTATTCACAAATATTTATTAAGCATTAACAATGAATCAGTAAAAAATAAATTATGGCAAGCATTTCGATCAAACGAGGCACAGGAAGACAATCACAAGTTACATTTAAACACTATTCGTACTAATCTAATAAATGCTAGCAAAGAGCTAAGTAATGAACAGGACCAAGAAGCATTATATAATATTATAGAAATATTGTTTGGTTGTTTATGCAACGGAGAAACTATTGATATGATTAATGAAGTAGATTATCGTTTAGGGTACAATATAATCCTTACAATTACCCAAAATAATAATCTTAAGGTAGATCAGATAGATGTTATTCAAAATGAATTAGATGAACATATAAAAGAAGATGAAGAGTATGCCAGAAAATTACAAGAAAAACTATGGAATAAAAAAGATAAAAAACAACTAAAGGAAAAAAAAATTCTGTCATCGGACAATGTCATAAGTTTGCCTACTTTAAGAAATCTCGCATTTGATAAGGCCGTAGAACTATTAAGCTTGGTTGAAATAGAAGAGTTGGATAAGATGTTTAGTCCAACTAAGAAAGATCATACTGACCTGCTAGGTGAGCTTAAGCAAGCTATTCAGAAACAGAAATTACCTTGCAATTACAAGCAGGCATTGCAGTTATTAAAATCTAATAACCCTAAAGTAAAAGTTATAGATTTAAATCAAGAAAACTTAAGTAAAAAATAGTTAATAGAACTTAAAGAAGCTATTAAGTACAATTCCAAGATAGGGTATGTTTGTTGGGGCAGAATAGCAGAAAATTGTAAGCGCCTTAAAAAGCAAATAGAAGATAAATTGATACAAAATATTTGCAACTATTCTTATCATCCTAATGATTATGTACATGGGCTACTTGCTAGTCATATATACTATCCTAAACATAAAAAAGGAGATCAAGTAAAACTTCAAAGTATATCTAAGCAATTAGGGCATGAATTACCGCCAAATCCTCAAAATATTTGGGAAATAGTCCAAGTAGAAGATGATACGGATGGGACAGGCTATTGTAGTAATTTATATGTAAATAAAAATATGCAACAAGCTGTACTATCATTCCAAGGTACTCAGGTTGAAAGCATTGTTAAAATACTAGATAATAAAGATTTGAAAGAGGACTTAGCGAGCATACTGGCCAATAAAATTACAAAGCAGCAAGCACTTGCTTATAAAGCAACAAAAAATGCTGTTAATTATGCTAAGGGAAAAGGACTATCTTTATCTTTTACAGGTCATTCCTTGGGTGGTTATTTAGCAGAGTTAGGAGTGGCATTCTGTTATCTCGATGCTGAACTTGATTATAGAGAGGTTAAAGCAGTTGTATTTGATAGTCCAGGAAGCGGAGAAAAAATAAACCTTCTTAAATCTAATAGTACGGAGTTTGATATTCAAAAGTTGCCCATAGTTACTTACCTTTCAGCACCTAATATTGTAAATTCATGTAATGGGCATCCAGGAGAAATCTGTATAGTCCATCCAGAGCTAAAGTTAAAAGACTGGGCAATAAAATATATAGAAGCGGTAAAAAGTTGGCCCTTGGTAGGTAAAAATATGGTTAGTATTGCCAAGTGTCTATTATCACTTACAGGGCATAGTCTAAATACTATCCTTGCATCATTTGATCCAAAAACAGGTAAGCCATTTAAATATATACGCATAGGTGATTGGCCAAAGTTCGACCTAAAAAGGCTAAATCATAAATCTTATCTAGGCAATAAAGGAAGAGTAGGTGGGGCTATAGTGTCAAAGCTTGCCCGGATCATAAATATTCCTATGGGTGGATTTATAGGCTTCCAAGCTGGAGCTTTTATAGAAAATAAAATAGATGAACGCCTATGTCTTTTAAGTAGTATAATAGGATTTTTATTAGACTATAAAAAGATAGATGGAAAGCAGCTCTTGCAAACATTAGAAGAATTAGATGAAAATTATAACAAGCCTGAAGATGAAACAGCTGAGAATGCTTTTAGACTCAAGTATATAGGACACTATAAAGAAAGCGGGTTAAAACTTAATCAATATAAAGTACATAAACATAAGAATAAAAGTGTTGATTGGTACCTGTATAAGTTAAGGAAGTATGCTAGAGATAAAAGTGTAATAGATAGGTTGAGTAACGGAGATTTTACCATACGGGTATTACAAAATATTTTAAAAGATTATGATATTGTAACCATATCTGAAAGCCAGTATATCGAACTTAATACAGAACAAGGAGATATAGAGGTGTTACGAGCTAAAATGCGTAGGAATTTAGAAATACTGACAGCTAAAGAGATTGAGCATGCTATGCACAGTATACGTACACTCACAGCAAAAAGGTTATCAGTTCGACGTAAAGCTGATTCTTTTGCTCGTGTGAAGAACGGCCATGAGCAAGCAAAGCCTACTCATGAAATGAATAAAATTGTAAATAAGTCTTTAAAAAGGCAAAACTTTTGTGATAGACAAATAGACTACCCACATAAGGAAGAAAAACAATACGATTTAAAAAAAATTATAATTCTATCTATTTTTATATTCTTCTTATTATCATTACCTATATTAGCTTATATATTTCACCTCACTCTTAGGCAGAATCACGTAGAAAAATCTGAAAATGAATCTATTATAGAACATTGGCAAAATCACAATTTAACAGAAAACGTGCAAAATAATTATAATGTCTTACAGGAAATAGGAGGAAGTACAGTTAATTCTAGTTATAATAATGAGGACGCTGAATGGGCAGCATCTATTGTTCAAGATATAAGAGCAAAGCAACTAGACACCGTTTATTTGCATATTGCTGCAGATTTAACTCCTAAAAGAGCGGCGGTTCTTGGTAGAAATTTACAAGGAACACAAGTGCATACAGTTCGGTTAAACCATATTGTAAATGGAGATAACATAATAACGGCTCTTGCTAAAAATCTGGAAGGAACGCAAGTACACACAATTGTTATAGTATCCAGTGACATAGGTTTTGGTTATATAAATGATTTTTTCAATGTGAGAGCAGCAGAATTTGCTCAAAACTTGCGAGGAACTCAAGTACACACAATTGCTATAGTATCCAGTGACATAGGCAACAGATGGGCTATAGAATTTGTTAAAAATCTAGAAGGGACCCAAGTACATACGGTTGATTTCAGTGATAGTATTATAAGTGATAAAGAGGAAGGCCGATATCTAATTGAATGGGTTTTTGACTAGAGTATTTAGAGTAAGTAAGAATAAATACACCGAAACACTAATTAATTAGATATTATATAATAATAGTTATATAATAATAGTTATATAATAATAGTTATATAATAATAGTTATATAATAATAGTTATATAATTTATATTATGTTAAATAAGAACAAATACTATCCCCTGCTTCCATTTGAAACCGGATGCCTGCTTCTTCCCATGTTTCCCGCTCAGCCGTTTTAGAAGCTAATTCACCAGGTAAAGGCTTACGCTTACCTGCAGGAATGTCCCATTTCCCTGCTTCTCGTAATTTGACAACCAAAAATTGAATATTGGTGGCATTATAATACCCATAAATATCTCCTCTTCTATATTCTATATATTTCTATGGCTTTAGGTCACTTAGTCCTTTCTTAACAGTCACAGCTTAGTACTAACCCAATACTAAAGAGTAATACAAAGGACAATTGTGCCATTACCAATCGTTGTAATAAAGGATCTAATTGATTTACAGGAAGACGCATAGTGAGCATTCCACTTTGTACTAACTGAGGGAGAGCTGCTAGAAAAATCCATTGTATGGGCCTATGATAATGTTGCGCTGTAAAAATAATTGCTCCTAAAATCCCCATTACTAATAATGCCCATTGGTAATAAAGTGCTGCCTTCCTTCCTATCCTTACTACCAACGTTTTTTTTCCTATTGGTGCATCTTCATCGATATCGCGAATATTGTTAAGATTTAGAACAGCTACGGAAAAACAGCCACAGGTTAATGCTGGCAACAAATAAGCAGTATTCCATATTTTAGTATGTAAGTAAGCCGTTCCCAACACACCTACTAAGCCAAAAAATATAAATAAGGATACATCGCCTAACCCTATATAAGCATATGGTTTAGGACCCATTGTATATGTAATAGCTGCTATAATAGCTATTACCCCTAATAAGATAAATTGGATAAATGTATTTTTAGGTAAGTCTGCTAGATGTAAAAGTATTATCCCACAAACTATAGTCAGCCCTACTAAACAAAAAATAGCAACTCTAATCTGTTTTAAATTTACACTTCCTTGTGAAACTGCTTGCGTATTATTTACTCTAGCCCCTACCCCTGCACCATGCAAAAAATCTCCATAATCATTAGCCAAGTTAGCTATTATCTGTAAAAGCGAGGCAGTAATTCCTGCTAGTATGCCAACCGAGATATCCCACTTACCTGACCAAACAGCCAATGCAGTACCCATTATAATACTTGATATTGATAAAATTATAGTGGGTAAGCGTACTACGATAACCCATGTTTTAATAGAGGGCATATTGAAAGCGTTAAAATTTCTATAAAAAATATATTTACTACAACCTCTTTTCCCCTTTACTAAAAAGGAAATCATTACTTGTTTCTACTACAAAGATATACCAGTTTACTTCGCTCAGCACGCATAATAGTCAAAGATGATACATTTCTTCGGGTGTAATAATAAAACGCCATAACTTATCTACAGCTTTCTTTATACCTACTCGTGCAGTTTCTTGATATGTTGGATTAGTTATCCCCTCCATAAGATACATACTATCATGATTAACTAAGCAAAGGTTATTATGTGTCCTATCAATATTCAAATGGCGGCAAATTTTACCAGGCCCATTTAGGTACACATCTGATAACTTAAGTCCACGAATCAGTACAGCGCTAGGTTGCCCAGACTCTTCTGTAACAATATTCAAACAATGATACATGCCATATATTAAATATACATATACGTGACCAGGTGGCCCAAACATAATTTGTGAACGAGAAGTCATACCTAGTGCAGCATGCGAGGCCGCATCATCCAAGCCTCGGTAAGCTTCTGTTTCTGTAATAATCCCTTCAAATTCACCCCAGACCAGCTTTTTACCCAGAAGGTCTTTGGCCACTTCTACAACATGCCTGTTATAAAAATCATAGGTCAGTTTCACAAAATTGTTGTTTAAAATTGGGATTATAAGATAGTTAATTCAATTTGTAAGGCTACCATACTAATCTTTGAAATGTCGTTCAGTAATGTATGTGTAATAAACATCCATTTAAATAAAAATATTAGAGAAAATCAAATTTTATTCTTTAGTAAGGCTTGTTGGTAAGTTAAAATAATTAGAAAGTACTGGAAACCTATTTACCATAATATTATGCATTTCCATAAGATTTTCTAAGTAATCGTCGACCAGCCCTGTAGGGAGCATCCATTTGATTTTCAGTGAATTTCTGGCTATTTCGTAACGTTTAACATGTTCTTTAAGAAAGCTTTTATTTATAATACCAGAAGAGGATTTTTTACCTATATACACCAAGTGAGCAACCGCAATTCTTAACTTTAGACAATAGAATAAGTTTATTAGATCTAGTTTATCTTTTAAATACACTCTTTTGAAAAAGCTAGCTTCAAGTATTGCTTGTACATGATCACTTAAGTCATTTAATGTTTGAATGATATATAACCTTACTTTTCCATTACTTTCCATCAACTCATCATCATTTAGTATTTGCTTTACTAAAAATTGAGCTATTAAACCTTCAAAAAGCATATGTAGATTATTCTTCCTAAAATGTTTGTAGCATGCTAAAGAATACATAGGTTTAGCAAAAATATGATTGATAGTATTTTGAATTTTTTCTAAGAGTAATATTTTTTCTATCAATTCTGGGTCTTGTATACGTAATATATATTCTCCTGAATCTTTAAATACTTGTTCCTCTTGAACGGATTCTGTAGCTTTTAGCTTTACTTTACTTTTATCCATTTCGTTTTGGCGTGTACGCTGCAACTTTTTATGTTTTTCCCATTGTTGTTTTTTAAACAGGCTACCTTTCTTATCAGTGAAAGTACCTCCTATAGAAATGATATTAGTTTGCTGCATTAAATCTGAATGGTCGGTAGATTGCACGATTGGATGAACATCATCCTTTGGTTTCTTACTGATACCAACATCATTATAGATAATCACACTATTTAGGATTTTTACAGAGGATTCTTTGATTGGTTGTTGATTATCATCCACATCTATATTACTAGAATGAGCTTCTGGCTTTACAGGTATGTTATTTATAGTGCAACTTTGCAAAAATAAGCTTACCAACAAGACACATAAATTGAGCTTGTAACACATTGTTGAAAAAAATTATAATAAGATTGATTGATAGTTTCGAACGTACAATGGCTAGCCAATAAGAGCCAGTTTACATGACTGGTTCTCGGCTACCACGTTTATAGGTAACATGTACTAATAATATAGCAAATGTTTAAAGAGAGTGTGCATTTTTGTATAGTAATTTTAGTTACTATTTACCTAAAACTGCTACACTGAGTTTTTCTAATTCCTGTGCTAAAGTATCTAGCCGTAAGTGCCTTGACATAGGCACAAAAAAAGCTAATGTTTCGCCAGCTATTCTCTTTTGCTTAGTCAAAGAGGGATGCCCTTCTATCGTACGCATATTATGCAACCTATCTACTAACTTTATTAAGGCTGCTCGCTCATCCTCATAATTCATCAGCCTATGTAAATTTTCATGATCTACTAAATTTATCCTTTTAAGTTTACTTTCTAGATTAGTACCTTTTCCAACCAAAAACCCTACCTTCTCTCCAAACATAGCTTGTATATGAGCAAGAGATAAACTAGTATCTTCCACTGTGTCATGTAATAAAGCTGCCACAATTGCATCCTGATCTTGTGTATAATCTAGCAAAATTATGGCAACAGCTATAGGATGTGTAAAATAAGGCTCTCCTGAATGCCGTTTGGTACCTCCATGATATTTCTTGATTACCTCTAGGGTTCTTTTAATAACTGTTATATCTATTGATGTGTCTTGCAACTTGGTTATCAATTCATCTTCTAACTGGACTGCTAAAGGATGGACTAGTTCCAAAGGATCTACTGCTGCTGACTTTTTAATCAGCTCCATTACCTTTCCTCGCACTTCTCGTACATTAACAGGGATAACGTACATGTGTAGTCTATTTTGATCCTGGTCTATATATCCATAGTGTGCATCGATAATACGTACATTTTCTACTAAAGGAAGTATTTCTACTGTCATAGATAAGCTATTATTAAAGTTTTCTTGCTCTTTGCTAATATAAACTTCCTGAAGAGCAGGTATTTGTCTTTCAATCGTCACCGTAATACGTAAAGCCTCTACCTTTTTAGCATACCCTTCTATATGAGAAAGCTCATACCCCAATCTAGTATCTTCTATAGTTATGATAATAGGTACATTATGAAGATTGTAGCTTTGTATATAGCTGATACTATTAACAAGGAGTTGCTTAATTTTAGGTATATCTGCGTGAAGCTTCTTATGACTTGTATAATTTCTAATTAATATTTGAGGACGAGGTTTTATTGCATGTACTTTAACTAAAATTTTGACTTCAGACAGTAACTTGTCTATATAACTTTCACTTACGTCTAAGCGTACATAGTCACGCACCCGGTAAATAGCCTGCTTAAGATAGGCGGAAGTGGCTTGGTCAAAGATTTTTAATTCTTCTGGTTGTAGCTCTTTTAGAAGTTCTTCTCTGTAGTTGGCCACCTCTACAAGTCTATCTTGAAATTTCTTCTGTGCTAGCAATAAATAGTTAGTTTGATCAACTAATTGATCTTTTGTCTGCCTAAAGCTAATAATTGCTAATAAGAAGCTTATAAAAAGTGGAAGCCCATAGATAGCTTTAAACTGTAAATAAACCCCATCAACTTTTATTATAGGGATATAACCTATATAAAAATAAAAAACTCCTATACTTGACAATATACCGCTAATAACTACTACAAGCATTAGCTTCCAGTCCAACAACAAAGCTGTTAACACTATATTTAATATAAAAAGCATAACCTGTACTTGATGAAAACCACTCATGACCATGAGTATTGTACCAGCTATAAAAAGTATATAGCAAATGGCTAATGGCCAAGCAACAGCTATGAAACGATTATTTTTAAGAGTATGTGGCCAAGCAGGATAAGTAATGAAACAAGCAGTAATAATAAGTGCAGAATGTGCAATATAATCATACAGTTTTTGGTAGTTAGCTACAACTTCTGTAGAAATTGTAAAAAATGAAGCATAAGTAGCTCCTAAAACATATAGCCCAAAAAGAGAATAAATAATTTCTTTTTCAGGAAGATTTCGTTTGAGATAAGATAAAATATTAGGGTTTTTTATAGCGTCAATAATTTTTTTCCATGCGTCTTGCCTTTCTTGCCTAGCAACCAACAATGGGTATGGATCTTTAATGCCTACCCATCCTCCGCTTGACTTCAACATATAATGGCTACCCATTAAAAATACCAGATTAGCTAACATGCCTGGGATAACACTATTGATTTGTGTATCTGCTAACAGCTTATCCCATAACAGTACAGTTATAAAACCTGCTGCCATACCAATGAGCACAGGCTTAGTGGTACTACGAAAGCCAAACACAGCCAATAATAAAGGTACTGTGACAATTGGCATATAAAGGCCCCATGCTAAAAGTACAAGCTCTAAGAAATCAGTTTTGTATAAGGCTAGTAACAATGCTAATGCACCTAGAAAAAAAGTAAATACTTTAGCAATTCTTACTTCTTGGCTTACTGCAAGCTTTAATGGCTTTATAATATCATTAGCAAATAAGACTGCAGCAGAGTTAATATGGGAGTCTGCTGTAGACATAACCATAGACATGGTTCCTATGAGTATAAGCCCTTTAAGCCCTGGATAAGTATAGCTATTGACTATATAATTAAATATTTGATCAGGCTGCAACTGAGAATTAGTTCCTAAAATTAAAATACCTATCCAAATAGAAAATAAAGTAATAGCGGTACATAGAAAGAATGAGTAAGTAAAAGACCGCTTTACTTGTCCAGTATTAATAGCCATAGTCACTCTTTGGAATATAGCAGGCTCAAATCCTGGAATAAAATAGAACAACATTAAGGCAAAACAACTAGCCAACCTTTTAGGAGAACCTATCAAAGTATTATAATCAAACTGTGGGCTATTCTGAATGGCATGTATGATGGCAGTATGATCTTTAATTCCATTCCAAATGGTTAATGTTAAAAGTGGAATAAAGGTACCAAAAGCAAAAAATTGCATGATATCAGTAAATGTAACAGCACGTATTCCTCCAAGGGCGGCATATATAATTACAATACTAGCAGCTGCTATGGTTGAATAAATATCATTTACTCCAAATAAGATACTTAGTACTTTAGCACTTACTTTAAATTGTATAGCTACGCCACCTATACTAATCAATATGCCACAAATGGCTGTAATAATACGTACAGACTTACCATATAAATCGCCTAGTGCCTCTGCTACAGAGTTATTCTTTAAAAATTCCCCCATTCTTGCAGCTAAAAATAACCCTGTAAACAGTAAAGTAAAATTATCACAAATAATAGCTAGTATAAAATACCATCCTTCACTATAAATTTTTGTTAATTTAAAGGTCATGAAGCTACCACTGATCCATGTGGCTACAATCGTAGAAGTAAGTGCAGCTGTAGAAAAATTTTTATTACCAATAGAATACTCTCTCAAATTCTTTGCACGTCCACCAGCCAACAGTCCTATTGCCAGGTTGATAAGCAAGAAAATACTAAATAAAATAACATCGATAGAAATATGCGGCATATAGATACATTATTTAGCTACAATTTTAAACATCTATTTTTTTACGGAATTATTACGCTTCACATTTTTAATTAAATCCCTTACTTTAATACAAAAGGTCAGATATAGTAATCAAACTTAAATGTTAAGTCAAGTTTTCTACCATATTACTGTAAATGGGCAGCTTAGCTTAACAGTATAATTGTAGTTTTAACCAATTTTGTATGTTATTTATACACTTATACATTAGAGCACATGCTTATACATTAGGGAAAAATATATAGTTAGGTATCAATAGCTTTTTCTATTAATCTATTAATAATTAGAGTACTGCTGTTAAGCTTAACTTTTATTCTTCTCCCTTTGAAAGCAGCTACATATTGTAGCTTAGAAGGCTGCTTGTTTATCCAATCAACCATTCCCTTCCCTATTCCTTAACTAAAAGGATATAAGCTATTCACTGGAAGACATCCACTGCGTTATTGGGGTTTGCTAACTTAAGAACAGGTATTAAATTAGAGAGAAAGAATTCACATGGAATGTAGACGATGTAAATCAAATAAAACCATTAATAATGGAAAAATACGGGGTAAACAAAGGTACAACTGCAAAAGCTGTGGCTTTAATTTTGTCCAAGTAGATGAGCGTAGGGAGAAAATATAGATAAACAAAGCATGGCGATTCATTTATATTGTGCAAAATAAAGCTCAAGGAAGTCAAGCGGTAGAAGTAATAGAAATGGATGAGATGTGTGGTATTATGTAGGGTCAAAAATAGGAAGATCTTCAATCAAGTATCTCCATCTATAAAGCTCGTTATCATAAGATCACCTGCTTTTATAATTAGCTTTTGATATGTGTCAGCTCGACATATGCTCTTTACTACTAACCCAATATGTAGTCGATAAGCTAAGATACCTGCATGTTTTTTAGAGGAATATTTTTGTAAACTTATCTTTTAGGAAAAAATTGATTTGTATGTTCGCCTGTCTTTACTTTCTCAATAATTTGCTCAATTTTCCCATGTTCATCAATAAGGAAAGTTTTGCGTGCTGTGCCCCAATATTTTTTACCAAACATAGACTTTTGTACCCATGTACCATACTGTTTATGAATAGTATGGTCTTGGTCAGCAATTAGTCTAAAAGGCAACTTGTATTGGTCTATAAATTCTTGGTGAGATTGTTCATTATCACTACTAACTCCTAGTATCTCATAGCCTGCTTGTTGTAGCGCATAATAATTATCTTTTAGGTTACACGCCTGTGCTGTACAGCCAGGCGTATTATCTTTAGGATAAAAGTAGAGTACTAGTTTTTTACCAGCAAATTCTGATAATTGAATGGTATTTCCATTTTGGTCTTTACCGATAAATGTAGGTGCTTGGTCTCCAACTTTTAAATGCATATTCGCTAGTTTTTAGATCTAATATAATCTATACATCCATACATTTTTAACAGTGTTCTATTAATGCATCAGCAATTTCTTCAGCAATTTCCTCCGATGGCCTACCTTTAATCTGGTGGCGTTCCATAAAATAAACTACTGCTCCATCTTTAATCAATGCAATTGATGGAGAAGATAAAGGATAGGGTTTAATATAATTTTGTACTTGCTCCATAGCTTCTTCATCTATACCAGGAAATATGGTAACTAGATGATCGGGCGTGTATGGGTTTGTAGCTAATGCTTCCACCACACCCATTCGTGCGTCAGGCCCTGCACAACCACACATTGAGTTAACTACAAGCAAGGTAGTGCCTGTATGATTAGCAAAATGCTCTGTTACCTGTTTAGCATTTTTAAAGGGAATAAAGCCTGAATCTGTTAATTCGGCTTCTATTATTGCAACTAATTCTTCGGGATACATATTTAGGAAATGGTTAGTTGTTAATTTATTTTCTATAGTAATATATACTGCTGCAAAGATAAGTGTTTTATCGATTTTCCTCAAACCATTTATTGTAAGGCGTATTATATTTTCCCATACGAGCTAACTGTCAGATGCTAATAGAAAAACCCTTACATAAGTTGCAATATCCTTCTCATCTCATCTAATTTAGCTAGATCCATTGGAGACTGGTCCTTTTTATTCTTTATAGTTATGTCTGCACCTTTAGCAATAAGCTGTTTAGCTATTTTTATATTGCCCTTCTCAACAGCTTTATGTAAGGGGGTATTCTCTTGATCATTTTGTTTATTTAACTGTGCAGGCTCCAATTTTTTTATTAATTCTTCAGCTATTTCTGTATGGCTGTGTAATATAGCAAGGTATAGTGGTGTATACTCGTTTATATCTGGTTGATTCAATTGTTCTGTAGATAATCTATTTGTCAATTCACGTGCCACAGCAGACGTCCCCTCAATAATAGAAATATGTAACGGAGTAAAACCAAGACCATTGGCTTCATCTATTTTAGCGCCAGCATCTAGTAGTCTCTTTACTGTTTCTATATGTCCATATTGGCTAGCTTTATATAGTGCAGAATTACCTTGAAGATCTTTCTGGTTGAGTTCCCATGTGTCCAAATAAGGTATTAATAATGATACAACTTTACTATGACCCCACGAAGCAGCTAAATGTAATGGAGTCTGCCCTTCTATGTTTGCGAGATTTAATTGTTCGCTATTTAAATGTGGTATTAATTCTTTAGCAACATCTATATAACCTTGTTCGGCTGCTAAATGCAAAGGCGTATAACCTCTCTTATTCTGCACCTCTAGTTTTGCCCCTTTACCTATTATTTTTTTGGCTAAGTCTGTATTATTCGAATTAGTAGCCAAATGCAAGACAGTTTCTCCTTCTATATTTTGTATATTTATACTTGCGCCTTTCTCTAATAAGAGTTCAACAATATATTCGTCACCCAATTTTACAGCTTGGTGTAAAGCCGTTTCTTTTGGATAAACTGCGGTAACATCATTAATAGCTATCTCTTCTCCTTTTTGAAGTTTGGTAAGTATGTCAGCCAAAAGTTTATAACCATTATGTACAACACTTTGAATCATATCCTCTGTAATGGGTGATATTGCATCCCATACAATAGTTAGAGGGGGTACAATATCCTTTTTACCTTTATATTCAAGCTTCACTGTTATTTTAACACTTGTAACTGTTGGTAGAGTGTGTAGTTTAAAAGGTATGACCAAGGGAGCATCACCTTTTTTAAGAGTTACTTGTTGAGTAAAATAAGACAAAGGCTTTTCAACAGCTTTCTGATGCTCATATATATTAGTATTAGTTGCATAGCGTAACGTACTACCTGAGCCACCCTCCTCGTGTAAGGTTATTTTTAATATACCATCGCTTAAATTAGCTATGGTTGCTGAAGTATTTTCTAAAGATAGGTTAAAACTCTTGTCAGTATTATTTAATATTTGTTTATTACTACTTAGTAAAAGATGAACAGGAGGTATGGGCTTTACTTTTTTTGGAATATGATTTTTTTTGGTGATAAGAGACGTAGGATTGTTGCCGCAGCCACAAGAAACTAGTATTTGCAAGCAACAGATGGCTAGCATAATAACCAAATAATTTTCCTTTTTTGAGAATTGCATAATATATCGCATTAAGTAAGTGAATCTAGATAAAGTTATAGAAAATTATAATACACTAAATGTGCATATTATATATTATTGGTAGAACCAGTCTTAAACTTATCAATAAAGACGCATTCATAAATATTAATAGAGTTTTTAGTAACAATAACTAAGTAGATTATACTATTCTGCTAGTACCCGCATACAACAAAATGCTAGCTCTTTTACTTTTTTTAGATATCCTGAACTTATTAAATCAAATTTAGCTTATTTAATTTATTCTTAATTTGTACATCAATTTTTGTTCTATTGATGTATTTCCTTTAAAAGTGTCCAAACCCAAGGGAGTATTGCCAAGTCTATTTTCTACCATTAACTGATCTGTAGGTAAACTATTTACCAACCTTTCAGCTATTGATATATATCCTTTAGAAATAGCCCAATATAATGGAGTATAGCCTAACTCATCTTGTACCATTAACTGATCTGTAAGTAATTTATCTATTAACTTTTCAGCTATTGATATATACCCCACGACAATAGCAAAATCCAAAAGAGAATCGTCTCCTTTATATTGTACCATTAACTGATCTGGAGGTAATTTATCTATTAATTTTTCAGCTATTGATGTATACCGACCCAGCATTACAAAGTACAAAAGAGTATTATCGCCTGCGTCTGCTATACCTAATTGTTCTGCAGGTAGTTTTTGTGTTAACTTTTCAGCTATTGCTATGCAACCATAGAATATTGCATGACACAAAGCTGTATTGCCATACTTTTCCTGAACATTTAGCTGACCTACAGATAATTTTATTAACTGTTTATGCTATACATAACCTTTTAAAATTGGAATATATAAGGCACTTCCTTTTTTTAATTGTTATATAAAGAGAATACTTGATTTGAAAATTTGATATTTTAGAAAAAGTATGATCGTGAGATAACTCTACAAAGATGGCAATTTATACAACAATTATAAAAAACTAAGCGTTAGCTTGGCTGCTTCAGTCATCCTATCCGTACTATAAGGTGGATCAAAGGTTAGTTCTACTTGTACATCATTAACCCCCTTTATGGCACGCACATTGTTTCCCACTTATCCTGGTATGAGTTCGGTAGCTGGACAACTAGGTGAAGCAAGGATCATTAGAATATGTATATTGTTAACAGGATAAATATTTATTTCATAACAAAGCGTCTACGTCTATTCCCTCTTGAGTCCGCTAATCATCCGAGGAGTTATGATAAATTATGATAGTTAAACTAAATTTTGAAAGGGCTCTAATAATGCACACTGCGTGAATATCACTCCTGAGCAACTTTTTTGTGCCTAAGAGCCTGTTCATAATCTTTGTAGGCATATCCTTAGAAAAGCTAGCACTACCATTTGTAAGCTTGTCGATAATCTCCTTTCACAGTTCTTCCACAACCGTCGGCATTTTTCTAACCAGCCAAAGCTCCGTTCTACTATCCATCGCTTAGGTATTATCTTAAATTGATGCAATTCACTCCTTTTAGCCACTTCTACCTCCACTCCTTGAAGCACTTCTTTTACTTGATTGGTAAATACTTTTCCTCTATAGCCTCCATCTACTAGCACCTTTTTTACCTTAGCTAATTGCTCTTTGTGCTCTGTTAACATACTTATTGCTCCAGCTCTATCTGTTTCACTAGCCTTTGTGATACCTATCCCATGGGGTAAGCCTTGGCTGTCTACGGCTATATGGCGCTTGATCCCCCTTATCTTTTTAGCTCCATCATAGCCTTTCTCTTTAGCTGTATCTGTATTTTTTACACTCTGCGCATCTATTATAATCAGGCTTGTTTGGGCTTGTCTACCTGCTTGCTTTCCCAGGCAAGTAACCATGTTTCTTTAATGCTTCTTCTAGAAAGCTTAAGCCATTTTCTTGCTTCTCACTCCATATTTGAAAATAAGCATGTACCGTACGCCATTTAGGGAAATCTTTAGGCAACATCCTCCATTGACAGCCTGTCTTAAGCACATACAGTAAGGCAGAGAACACCTCCTATAGATCTACCTGGCGAGGTTTAGTTTTCTTGCGGGCTGTTTCCAAGATAGGGCGTATGATTTCAAATTGTTCTCTATTAATATTACTAGGATACGCTTGAATCATAGATAAGCTCCTTTTTTTATCAGGTTATTGGTCATTATCATGACTAATTTAATAGCTGCTAGTTTAATAAACAAAGATTTTGAACAGGCTCTAAAGGACCAACACTCATCCTATCCGGCAAGAGAATCGAGTTACCAACCCATGATGGAACTTTTACTCTGGTACTGAAGTGTGAGCATAACCCTAGTAATGCCCAGTAAGTGGAGTCCGACAAGCAACTCATCAACCAGTGGATATAAACCATTTCTCGAAAATTCAGGCATCCAAGTCTTACCCGAGCAACGCCTGTTCCCATACATATCCAAAAGGGTAAATGTAAAGGAACGAGCAGCACCTTTTTTATTTATGTGGGATAATTGTTGCCTGAGCAAGCTGCTCTGAAGGAGGTTCCGGAGAAGATATCAAGGATTGAATCGTCCTAAACAATTCTTCTCTCCTATAAGGCTTGGTCTGGTAGGCATCCATACCAGCTTGCTTAGCTTTTCCACCACAGACTTCTTCTGCATAAGCTGATAAGCCAATAATAGGTATGGGAGCCACATCTAATTGCTTTTCTTTTTTACGAATCCATTCAGTGGCCTCTAGGCCACCCATCACAGGCATTTCCAGATCCATCAAGATGAGATCAAACGCTGCTAAGTTCCATTGTTCGGACGTTTCAACTTCCTCGAGGGCTCCAATTGCTTCGATTGCTTTTTGGCCGTTGTCAGCTACCGTACAGGTGTAGCCTGCCGCTTCCAATTGCCTACGTAGAATTTTTTGGTTCACTATATTATCTTCAACCACGAGAATATGTTTGGCTACAGAGGATAAGAGGGGATAAGGAGAAGGCAGTTTTCGTTCAATCAACGGACTTATTGTCTCTTCTATACCCACTATCTCGCAAGTTAAATGGATGGTAAATACAGAACCTTGTCCTTTTACACTATCCACTTGAATAGTACCCCCCATCAAGCCGAGTAATTTCTTGCTAATGGCAAGTCCTAAACCAGAACCTTCATATTGGGAAGAGAGCGGGCGTGAAAACTGCTGGAATAAATGTGATTGTTCTTCGGGTGTCATGCCAATACCTGTATCTTCCATGCAGATAGTTAATTGCACGTGGCTTGCATCAACTGCTTGGTTTTGTAAGCTGATTTTGATGTGGCCTTTTTCAGTAAACTTAATGGCATTGGAAATTAAGTTAATTAAAACTATTTTGAAACGTTCAGGATCTCCCTTGATAGCAATAGCCTCTTCAGGCAGGACTACAAGTAAGTCAAGATGCTTGGTCTTTAATTGTGCTGTAAATAGAGGAATCATCTCTTCAATGATTGTCCTGGGTTTAAACGGTTTAGAAATTAACTCCTCTTTGCCTGCTTCTAATCTTGACCAATTAAGGACCCCATTAATAACTGCTATCTGATGATTAACACACTGCTGAATGGTTTTTATATCCTCTTCAAGCGTTTGCACAAGCTCTTCTAACACAGGCAGAGAAGTAGGCAAGCTTTTTTTGTATGCTTTGAGTGAAGTCAACTTTTCTTCCATAAAACTTACTGTATTAGAAATGCCATTCATAGGATTACGGACTTCATGGCAAACGGTATTTACAAACTCTGCTTGCTGTTTGAAGTAACGTTCAGCCTCATCTGCCCGTTGCCGTTCTTTTTTTTCTGCTTGCTCGAACGCCTCCATCCGTTCTTGCTCTAGCTTCTTGCGCTCGGTGATGTCTAAACATACGCCTGCCATTTTAATTGGCCTGCCAGTTTTTAGATCCCGGTAGACACGGCCATGGGCTGCCATCATACGCTGACTGCTATCTGGCC
Organism: Candidatus Amoebophilus asiaticus 5a2; assembly: GCF_000020565.1. Classification (GTDB taxonomy): domain Bacteria; phylum Bacteroidota; class Bacteroidia; order Cytophagales; family Amoebophilaceae; genus Amoebophilus; species Amoebophilus asiaticus. Next base: position 1,303,761 of record NC_010830.1, on the reverse strand, counting down.
AAATTATTTGATATTCCAGGTCATGGAAACTATCATGTTCCTTACATTGCTCCAGGGTTTGCTTGAGACGCTCACGATCTTTAGGATGCACCCGTTCCAAAAACGCGTCATAAGTACCTTTGAACTCATCGGGTGTCATACCAAACAACGCACAATGAGTTGCATCCCAAGTAATTCGATTTGTATCAAACCACCAATTCCAAGTACCCGCTCGGGAGGCTTCTAAGGCTAACTTTAAATCATGGGTTACCGTATGCAAGGATTCTTCAGCCAGTTGCCTACGGGCAGATTGCTCCGCTAACTGTTGTGTTAGGGCCATTTGCTCGGCAAAATACCGGGCATTTTGTAAGGAAATGGCCATTTGAGCCGTTAAAATCAGGGCTGTTTGTGCACGCTCCGGGGTAAAAGCATGGGTCATCAGGTTGTTTTCTACATACAGAATCGCTTTCAGTTCCATATGACTCATAAGCGGAATACATAAAATGGATTTGGCTTGTGCTTGGCTAATATAGGGATCCGCTTTGAACAGCTCATCTTTGGTAGCATCATCTATTACAATCCATTGATGGAATCGCTTGACATGGTGTATAACAATATGGGCCCCATGCGTCCAATCTTCTAGTGGTATTTGTTGCAGGATAGTGATCGTACCATCAGTTGCATATTCTGCTTGTACTGAAAGGGAGTCGTCTGCTTCGACAAATAAAACGGCCCCTTTTTGTGCACCCACGTTTTCAATAATGATTTGCAACATGCCATGCAAGAGTTTAGGCAGTTCGATTTCACTAGAAATGGTTTGTGAAGCCTTTAGAATGCTAGAAAGGTCTAATAATCTTAAGGTATTACTACTGAGTGTTGTTTCTTGGTTGATGGCTAATTTACTTAAGCTAGGGGGCGCTAAAGCTTTCAACAGATCTGCATATTGTGCTTTAAACTGTATTAATTTGCGCTTGGCGCCCCATTGTTTATAGCCATTAAAAGCAGTATTCAGATGACCTTGTGCATACAAAATTTTTCCTCTTGCTAGCCAATATTTAGTGGCCAATTCGGCTGCCAACGCCCATTCATGAATAAAGCCATGCCGATCAGCTAACTCTATCGCCTGGTCATAATGTACCTCAGCTTGGGCGTAATCTCCTTTAATCCGGGCTAATTCGGCTTCCACTAAAAGATACTTATGGGCAAAATTTTCTAGGCAACTGGCCTGCCAGCGTTGCATCTGCTGTTGGTTTTGTATTACTTGCTGGAGATAAGCTTGCTGATTTTCAAGAGAAGCCGTTGGATAAAGTGCTAAATGGGTTAAAGAATCATACCAATTAAAAATCGCCTTGGCATAGTGACCGGGGATAAAAGCTAAATTTCCCTTTGCTAAAGTCAAAGTGGAAAGTGCCTCTTCGAAGTGGCCATAGAGATAAAAGACTAAGGATTTTTGAATATGGTAGAGGCATAATACATACAAACTGTTTGTTTGTTGGCAGTCTGCCTCAAATTTAGTTTCATTGACGCCGTCGATAACAAAACTCCATTCATCCTGTGTTTCCCCTCTTAAATTGGCTATCACCCGCTGTACAGCTTGAATGGTATAATTAGGAAGTGGGTTTTTTGTACTTTGGGCAAATTGCAGTAGCGGTAACGCTTCTTGTTGTACCTTGACTAAAGGAATACCCTGATAAAATAGCAGCTTGATTTTGTGTAACGCAGAATAACCCGCATATTCAATTTCCCCACAGGCCAAACACGCTTCAAAGTTACTAGTTAATATAGAGGGTAACTCTCGGATTGGCTTTGACCATGGACAAGTATGGGCGAATAGAAATACCGAACTTCTACAGCGATCTACAGGCGACTGTAATTTTTCTGCCAGCTGCAGGGCTAAATTACCAAATTCATAGCCTAAGGCATATTCTTCAAACCTGTCGCAAAGCAAAAATCCATAGGCTGCATAATTATTACAAGCCTCGAGCGTGATTCCATGAGTTAATGATAAATTGATGGCCATCATGGTAGCAGCAGGCAATAAGTCTGTTCCAACTAGATAAGTCGCGCCATAGATACTCGCTAAGATTTTAAAGAGCGCTTGCTTCTCAGGATCGACGACTATGGGGGAATCCAAAAGAGAGGAAAGGGGTCTATCACGCAGCTTTTGTTTAATATCAGCAGCTGTTTTTTTGATAAACTCGGTGGGATTATCTAACGGCAACCCACTACCCAGTAATTGCAGCGTCTGATGGCTGAGGTTAATGGCCTCTTGATAAAGGCCCTGCACAACTTTCTGAAGGATGAGCAAATAGAAAATATCGACTTTATCTAAAACGGATTGCAAGTAAGGCTGCATGTCTTTAATCAGTGCTTCTGATGTCTCAAAATGGCCGCTTAAATATTCTACTTCGGCTAGTTCTTTGTGGAAATTAAAAGCAAGAGTATAATCAGTTTGCCATAGCGTTTTTATATCAATCCACTTTTGGCCAGCATACAGATAATCTAGTGCCGCTGCATAAGCGGTGGCTTGTTTGGCTTTTTGTGCTGCTTTTAAGTTTAAGCGTGCAATCCGCAAGCGCTCTTTAGGCTCACTGACGAGCAAGCGGCTGCGATTGAATTGGGCCACTACTTCGAACAATAATCTCTTTTCCCCACCAGGGCTGGCCAGTAACCGTTGGCCAATGGTCAAATGCGTGTGAGATTGCATAGCCTCTGCCAATAAATGATAAGCCGCCTCTTGCACCCGATCATGGGCAAAGTGCAGCTCATTATTAACTTGAAGCATAATACCGCTATTAAGTGCGGGTTGTAATGCTTGACAAATAGCATCTTTTGGCTCTGCCATTGCAACTTGTAAAGTACTTAATGACAGGCGATGACCTAAGCAACTGGCTGTGCTTAGCACCGCTTGAGTAGCCGCAGGCAGCTGTTGAATTTGATACGTCATTAGGGTAATGACATTCTCGGTGGCAGGATGTTGGCGGATTTTAGCCAAATCCCATTGCCAGTGGGTTTGCGGAGCAAAGGTCAACAACTGCTGATCATACAGGGATTGTAAAAATAACTTGACAAAAAAAGGATTTCCCCCTGTTTTTTGAAAAATTAATTCAGCCAGTGGCTGGATATCCGTTAAGGATTTATGCAAACTATCGGCAATCCATTGACATAAACTAGCTAGTGACAACGGTGTAAGCGTAAGCGTTTGAACGCGGATGGACGCTTCTTGTAACATGTCGATGGCTTGTAAAGCTGGATGGGAAGGGTTGACTTCTGTATCTCGATAAGCCCCTATCCATAGCAGATGGCTGATTTTAGGCTGTCGCATCAAATAGGTCATCAGCTCTAAGCTTGCATTATCAGCCCACTGTAAGTCGTCTAAGAAGATCACTAAAGGATGTGTCGCAGTAGCACAGACGTTGACAAACTCCTGAAAAGCCAGGTTGAACACATTTTTGGCTTGGTTGATATCGACAATACTAATAGGCGGTTGCTCACCGATCAGTAAGGCTAAGGTAGGAACGACCTTGACAATAAATTGTGCATGCATACCTAGCGCAGCCAGCAACCTGGCTTTCCATTGGGTAATGCAAGCTTCATCTTCAGTTAATAATTGCTTAATAAGGCTGTCAAAGGCCTGATTCACAGCACTATAGGCCACATTTTTGTTTAACTGATCGAATTTACCGGTTATAAAATAACCTTGCTTTAAGACAATGGGCTTTTGGATCTCTTGGATCAGCATGGTCTTTCCTACCCCAGGTTGGCCAGCAACCATCATTCCTTCACACTTGCCTGCACTAACACGCTCAAAAGCACTCACTAAGGTTTTGATTTCTCTTTCACGGCCGTATAAGTGTTGGGATAAAGTGAGTTTACTCGAAAAATCCTGCTGGCACAATTCAAATGTTGAGATAGCACCCTTCTCCTGTAAGTCTGCTAGACATACCCTTAAATCATAGAGAATTCCTTCACAACTTTGATACCGATTTTCAGCCTCTTTCTCCAGTAATTTCATCACCAGCTGGGACAAGGGTAGTGCAATCGTAGGTTTATGTTGGTGAGGGGGTAATGGCTGTTTAGCCAGGTGCTGATGAATAAGCCCTAATGCATCTTGGGCTATAAAGGGTAATTGGCCACAGAGCAACTGATAAAAAGTAATGCCTAATGAATAAAAATCAGTACGATAATCAACACTCCGGTTCACCCGACCTGTTTGCTCAGGCGAAATATAGGCTAAGGTACCTACCATCATGGGAATGGCAGGGTGCCTTTCCTGCCGCAAGGTGGAAGCCCGATTAAAGTCAATGATTTTAATGGCTTTTGTTATGGGCTGAATGAGGATGTTACTCAGTTTGAGATCATTGTGAATGATATTCACAGCATGAATAGCTTGCAAGCCCTCAACAATTTGTATAGCAATTTCTAAAAATTCACGGATAGAAAACCCTGATGGCGGCATAGCAGAAGTTAATTCTACTGCCTGATCATCTTCCATGACCAGTACCATCCCATATGCAGAATCTTGCTTGAGTTCCAAATAGCGGATCACATAGGGCGAATGGACCTGCTGGCCTAATTCAAACTCTTGTCGAAAGCGTTGCACCTTTTTCTCAGTCAACACTTTTTGGGTACTAACTTTAATTACGACTGGGCACTCATCTGAAAGACGTACTGCCCGGTAGATATTCGAGGAAATACCTGTATGTAAACAATTCAGCAATTTATAACCAGGTATAGCTAGCATACCACCCACATACCCTAGCTGCTCATTGTTAAGTAAATCCACCTGGATAAGTTGCTTTTGCTCTTCTTCATTTAAGGCCGCTACTTGTTCTTCATATTCTTCTGCATTATCATCATGATCTTCATTTTCACTTTCCCCCTCTCTTTCCTCCTCTTCTATTATTTTCTCTTTTCCTTTGTCCTTTCCTGTATCACTTCCTCCCATTAAACCTGGTCTATACACAGCTATACTCCCTGGTTGTCCAAGTTGAGGTAAATTAAAATGAATAAGTCTTTTTTGTGCCTCTTTATTTAGACGTGGTATTTGTGTTAAATTTATATCTTTAGCGATGTTTACCTGTAACCTGGTATAGGTTTTGCTAAAGCCTGCTGGTGCGCTTACTGCTACATCTGCTTGTAGCTGGCCATCGTGTTGATAAAAAGTAACTAGGTGACCTCCTTTTGCAGTAAATTCTTTATCGAATAACTGCTTAATAGTGATTTGATTCGTTAATTCTCGACTATTATTGGTTTGGCCTTTCTCTATAGGAATAGGTGGATTCGTGAGGTTAGAGCAGCTTTGTAAAACTAAACTCAACAGGAAAATACAGCCTACTAATTGCTGTACAAGATTAGCATTGTTCTTCATGGCTATCTGAGTTTAAAAGCCAATGATGAAACAATAGTAGTTTGCAAATAGCTTATATGCAAGCATGCAAGCATACATATATTATCAAAAAAATGCCGTAAAATCTATTTCTTAAATGATACAACTTCTTAAAAGCAGCCCCTCTCAATCCAGACCAATGGGAGAAAAAATGAATAGAAACTTACAGTTATCATAGAACAGTTATGAGCACAGCATGTTTATTAGGGACACATCTTATATTGACATGCCACCACAAAAGGCCTAACAAATTTTATTTATAGTAGAAAATGATTGGTATAAAAAGAGTTTATAGAAAAAAGTATGTAGGGAATAATGGAATATTTCTCATCATTCCCTTGCCTTTATTTTTTTCAGGTAGTTGAGACCATATAAGCCCTCAATTCTTAATTTATTCTAATACTTGCGCAAGTTTTTAGACATAAAAATTTCCTTATTTAGTTGCTACATCCTCTATTACCTATAGCCACTACTATTACTATAAAAAACCAAGCGTTAACTTTGCTGCCTCTGTCATCCTATCGGTACTATAAGGTGGGTCAAAGGTTAGTTCTACTTGTACATCATTAACCCCTTCTATGGCACGTACGCTACTTTCTACCTGGCCTGGTATAAGTTCAGCAGCAGGACAACTAGGTGAAGTAAGCGTCATTAAAATATGTACATTGTTAACAGGATAAATGTTTATTTCATAAATGAGCCCTAACTCATAGATATTAACAGGGATTTCAGGATCATGAACTTGTTTAATAGCTTCTATAACTTGTTCTTCTTTTAGCTCAATATTAGGCGTTTGCTCGGTCATGTTATACTGAATCTATGGATTGATGGGACATAGCGACCATCCTTATTTGCTTAACCATATTAGCAAAGCCACTAGACCGTTGGGAGCCTATAAGTTGGTGCATGCCTATCTTTTCTACAAAATAAAGATTGGTAGCTAAGATAGCCTCTATACTCTGACCAGACAATACCCGTAGCAATAAGCTGATGAGCCCTTTAGTAATGGAGGTATTACTATCCGCTTCAAAAAATAGTCGATTGTCCTGGCGCTTATAGGTAAGCCAGACAGCCGACATACAACCGGGTATTCTATTTTGTTCGGTTTTATGAATGTCCTCTAAAGGTGGTAGCTTCTCTCCTATTTCTATTAAATAATGTAGCATGGCTTCCCTATCTCCTTCTAAGAATTGAAATTCTTGTACAATCTGTTCTTGAATGCAGTCCATAGTAGTATATTGTTAATCAATAAAATTATATGGTTAGCAAAACTAGTGAGTCACTGGATTAAGTAATTCTCTCATTTCCTCAGTTTTAGCGTAGTAGTATGCATTGTTTTGGCTCTTGTTTTTTATATTTTTTATATCTTGACCTTGATCCAAACCTTTCTTTATTAATTTTTCAGCTATTTCCGTATTCCCCTTTTTACTTGCTAGGTGCAAAGGGGTATCCACATCTTTATTTGGCATAATTATGTCAACATTTTTATCAATTAATACTGTAGCTATTTCTGTAAGCCCATGTAAAATTGAAAGATGTAGTAGACCATTGCCATCATTATTTTGTTGGTTTAGGTCAACATTTTTATCTACTAATATCTTAGCTATGTCTATACTCTCATTTTCAAGTGCAGAATGTAAAGGAGTATTACCGCGCTTATCTGTTATGCATAATTGATTTGCATCCAATTTACTTACTAGTATTTGAACTACTGCTGTCTTGCCCTTTATACTTGCCCAATGTAACGATGTCCATCCATACTCATTTTTTATAGTTATATCAGCTCCTGCATCTATTAAATTTTTAACTGTTTCTGTGCTTCCTGATGCGCTTGCCCAGTGTAACGGGGTACTATCATATATATCTTGTACGTTTATGTTAACCTTTCTATCAATTAATTTTTGAGCTATTTCTGGATCCTCTTTCTCACTAGCAAAATGTAACGGAGTTCTACCATAGAAACCTTTTTTATTTAAATCTTCTAAAGACATTCTTTCTATTAATATTTTAGATAGTTCTACCATATTGTTTTTGATTGCAGCATGTAATGCCATGTCTCCATTACACTCTTGTATGCTTACATCAACATTTTTATCTAGTAGTAATTTAACTACTTCTATTTCATTACGAATAGCAGCCCAGTACAGCGGGGTTGCGCCCCAATGATCTTGCTTATTTAGATATTCTATTGGTAGATTCTGAATTAGTATTTTAGCTATTTCTATACTTCCATCTTTAGCTGCCTGGTGTAAAAGTGTATAATCTAATTGATTTTGTATATCTTCCCTACCACCACTAGCAATAAGCTTACTAAATATATCTGCATCGTCTAGCGTGACAGCTTCAGCTAATATATCATAATTTATGTCTACTGCCTCCCCTTTTTCTAGTTTGGCAAGCGCGGCAGCCAAGATCTTATGCCCCTTATCTTTTGCTTTTTGTATCCATTTTTCACCAATCGAAAGTTCTGATTGTTGTGATGGTTTCTCTTGGTCAGGCGCTGAAGGTTTGCCATTTGAATCAGAATTGTTATTACACGTACAGGATACTGCTAAACATAATAGTCCTATGCCATATACATATAAATAAGCTTGGATCTTCTTAAAGAGGCACATAAGTAAAAGGCTAATCTTTAGTAGTTACGAAATTATCAAATTTTTATAGAAACACACGAAAGTAGTTATTAGAGATATATGCTAATATTATGTAGTTCTTTTATTTCACTATTTTAGCTACTACATGTGCTAAATAATTTATTTCTTCAAAAGTATTATATACAGCCAAAGATACACGTACAATACCTTCTACTCCCAGCCGCTGCATAAGTGGCTGGGCACAACCATGGCCCGTCCTTACAGCAATACCTTGTGCATCTAACAACATTCCTACATCTAAATGATGCATTTTATCTACTGTAAAAGATACAATTCCTACCTTATCTGTTGCTGTGCCAATAAGTCTAATTCTATCAATTTTGCCTAAAAGATGCTGTGTATAGCTAGTTAATTCTTTTTCATGTTTGTTAATAATCGACCATCCTAAGTTTCGGATAAAGTCCAAAGCTGCTCGAAAGCCTATAATATCCGCAATGTTAGGGGTGCCAGCCTCAAATTTGTAAGGTATGTCGTTATAAGTACTACTAGATAAGGTTACTTCCTTAATCATTTCCCCCCCTCCTTGATAAGGGGGCATTTGTTCTAGTAATGCTCTTTTTCCATATAAAATACCTACCCCTGTAGGTCCGTAAGCTTTGTGTGCTGAAAAAGCCAGAAAATCACAATCTAAACTCTGTACATCTATAAGTAAGTGGGCTGCTGCTTGGGCAGCATCTATTAATACTAAAGCTCCTGCATGGTGTGCTTTAGCTATAATTTCTTGGATGGGATTAATAGTGCCTAAGTTATTAGAAGCATAGGCAACAGCTACAAGTCTGGTTTTTGCAGTTAACAACTGTTCAAAAGAAGACATTATCAGCTCCCCTCTATCATCAATAGGAATTACTTTAAGATGAGCTTTCCTTGTTTGGCATAGCATCTGCCAAGGGACTATATTAGCATGATGCTCCATATGAGAAATAATAATCTCGTCTCCTGGCTGTATATAAACTTGCCCATAACTACTAGCTACTAAATTAATACTAGCCGTAGTACCTGAAGTAAATATAATTTCTTCAGCTCCTGGCGCATTGATAAATTCTTGTACAGTTTTTCTAGTGTCTTCTAAAGCTTCTGTAGCTCTATCTGCTAAAACATGCATGGCCCGATGTACATTGGCATTACTATAATTATAATGCTGGATAAGCGCATCTAATACAGTCTGCGGCTTCTGAGTAGTGGCAGCATTATCTAGATAAACCAATGGCTTACTCCCATGCACCTTTTGCTCAAGGCTAGGAAATTGTCGCCTAATTTCTTGTGGAGTCCATATAATAGATTGAGGTGTGGAAGTTATCATGATTGTTTATAACAAGCTGGCTTGGTAACATATATCCTTGTTTGACAATGTCAAAGTTAACCAAAACCTATGAATTATATAGCCTATTAGCAGAAGCGATCGTTAAGAAAGCTTATCTATATACGCTGCTTTTACAGTATAACTAAATTAATAACATAATTTTAGAATAATTTAGTTATACAAGTTGTGACAAGAAGGTTCTGGCAGGAACGATAAACATACCTTTTTTAGACAAACAATTGTAGTTTACATAAGGCATATCTTTTGTAACCTGAAATGCATAAGGAGCTTACTTTTCTATAAATATCCATAATAAATTAGCAACTGTTCTAAAATTAACATGATCATAATTTAGAACGTTCCAATATTAGATTTACCTTATTTTAAAACACTATAATATTGATGAGTATATAGATAAAAAGCAACAAGAACTCTTTATTAAACTAAAAGAAACAAAATAGTAGGATATGGCTCTTTCTATAATGATTGAGGAAAGCCAGTTGGCCTAATATTTGAATGATAAATGATATATGAATATTATAGAACTATTATAATATAGCCTAATTCTATAAGCTACTAAATAGTATGCTAATTAAAAGACGAAGAACATATTTAGCTAACCTTACCAAGTGACTATTAGCTCTCTTTAATGTTATTAAAAGCCTATTTACCTGTTTTTTGTTGCATATCAGCTAGTGCCTCTCTCACTTGTTTAGACCACTCTTTACCTGCATCGCCACCCCACAGAAGCCAAGCAATATAGCCATTAGAGGGATTTTCTTCGTTTCCAAAATTTTGTCCACGTTTGTCAACCTGATGCCGAGCAAAGTAACTATACATCTTTTTAATAGTTGCCTCATCAATTTGTTCTCGATTACTAAGTTGTTGAGCTCGCTTGATACCAACCTCTGTGCGGCCTCTTTTAAATTTATCTCTAAACTCTAATCCTTTCTTAGCATTGTGTGCTACAGCAACAGGAGGAATATTTTCTTTCTTATTGTTAGTCATATTAAGCGTACTATTGTTCATGTGAAATACCGCTATTTATATAAAAGAAACAACACATGTTAATATGTTATATTTTGGGGCTAATACCAAGAAATTTTAATGCTAAAGTCGCTGCAAAAGGAGTATTTTAAGCTGAAAAAATATAACTAGTAAGCTGATTACCTATCGTCTTATTACAGTAGGTATAATATTTTTATCCCTGTGCTCTTTTTTCCTTGCTCTATGGTGATAGTTTCTGCTGCTTCTTCTCCTTCAAAAGGTAGGTTAGCTGATCCGCCACAATTTTGTAACATTAGAACTGCTGCGAAAAAGATTGACAAAGAAGATAAAAAGGGTTAAGATGTAATTCTTATTATATAAAAGGAATAAGTATGCATTTAACCTACGCGAGGATAAGCAAACATCCCTATAACTTTATAAGAATAACTGGCTTGAGACTAGAAACCTTTGAGCAATTAGTTTTAAAAGTAAGGCCTCTCTTTGAAGAGTTAGAATCGAGCAAGCTGCGCCATGGTAGGATGAGTCATTTACCTACCTTGGAAGATAAATTGCTCTGTGTACTCATGTATTATCGCACTTATATTAGCCATGTGTTTTTAGGCTATTTGTTTAACTTACACAACCCTAACATATGCCGCTTGTTAAGAAAAATGGAGCCATTACTAGCTAAGAAGATTAGCATTAAAAAAGATCGCAGCTTAACCTCAGAAAAGGTATTGCGCATATTAGCAGATGTGAGCGAGCAGCCTACGCAAAGGCCTACTAAGAAGCAAAAGAAATCATATTCAGGCAAGAAAAAGCGACATACTATAAAAACAGAGATAGTGATAAGAGAAGATGGAAAGATACTCTCTGTATCCAAATCCCATAAAGGAAGAGTGCATGACTTTAAAATCCGTAAAGGAGAAAAACTCTTACCTAAAGAAAGCTTAAAGCTAGCAGATAGTGGCTATCAAGGCTGGCAAAAACTACAGAGCAATGTCATGATTCCCTATAAAAAGAGCCGTAAGCGGCCATTAACCAAGGAGCAGAAAGAACATAACAGAAAGCTATCCTCCATACGCATGAAGGTAGAGCATAAGATAAGAGAGATCAAGGTGTTTAAGATTAGACCTACTGCGAAAGAGGTTGATAAAGAGAGTAGAAAAGGTTAAAATGTAATCCTTGTTATATACTAAAAGGAATAAGTATGCATTTAACCTACACCAGAATAAGCAAGTACCCATACAATTTTAGAAGAATAACTGGATTGAGGCTAGAAACATTTGATAAATTAGTTCAAAAAGTAAGGCCTGTCTTTGAAAAGTTAGAAGCGAGCAAGCTGCGCCATGGACGTCGGAGCCATTTACCTACCTTAGAGGATAAACTGCTCTGTGTTTTGGTATATTACCGCACCTATATTAGCCATGTATTTCTAGGCTACTTATTTAACTTACACAACGCTAACATATGCCGCTTGCTAAGAAAAATGGAGCCCTTACTAGCTAAGAAAATTAGCATTAAAAAAGATCGCAGCTTAACCTCAGAAAAGGTATTGCGCATATTAGCAGATGTAAGTGAACAGCCTACGCAAAGACCTAGTAAAAAGCAAAAGAAATCTTATTCAGGCAAGAAAAAGAGACATACCATAAAAACAGAGATAGTCATCAGAGAAGATGGGAGAATACTGTCTGTCTCCAAATCACATAAAGGAAGAGTGCATGACTTTAAAATCCGTAAAGGAGAAAAACCCTTACCTAAAGAAAGCTTAAAGCTGGCAGATAGTGGTTATCAAGGCTGGCAAAAGCTACAGAGCAATGTAATGATACCCTACAAAAAGAGCCGTAAGCGGCCATTAACCAAAGAGCAAAAAGACCATAACAGAAAGCTAGCCTCCATACGCATGAAGGTAGAGCATAAGATAAGAGAGATCAAGGTATTTAAAATTATGGCAGAGGTATACAGGAATTTTCAGAAAAAATATAACCTTCGCTTTAACATTATATCCGGGCTTATAAACTTCAAGTACGCTTTTTAACAAATAATGTCGCTAGAGCCAAGCTCCCTTCTTTATTTTATTTAAAATTCTACTCTATTTTACCTCTTTCGCAGTAGGTCTATTCTTTGGCCAAAGCCGATAAGAGGAGTAATCAGCAATTAGCCAGCCAAAGGGTGCTTAGCGAGCATATAATTGGTATGCTCAAGCGGTTTAAAATTTTAGCGGAGCGTTACAGAAATAGGAGAAAAAGATTTGGGCTACGCTTTAATCTTATTGCTGGAATTTATAACTATGAACTTTTATGTTAAGTTTCGGAAGAACTCTATTTTTGATCTCCCTCAACAATAGCTAGCAATCCAGCTTCTATTGCTTTTATTTCCTGCTCCAAAGCTAGTATGCTGCTTTTGCATGCCTGCTCTAATTTTTCTGCTGATTCTCCTAGACCCACTTGTTTCATTTCTTTGATAGGTACAAGAAGGCTATTCCTAGCTTGTATTAAACGTTCTCTAGCCCCTAATAGATCTGCTAGATCTTGCAAATCCTTATCCATAGCATTGTAAGATTTTGCCTTATCTTGGTTTCTATACGCATATAGACATATCCTTTGTGCATCTACCTTATCATTCTTACCTCTGGCAAGCCCCTGGCTCCACTTAATGGCTACAGGCGCTCTACCCAGACAAAGGTTTGTTGGCTCTGTAAGAAGGCTACTAAAGAGCGATGATAGATACCTGTATTTTCTAAACATATTAATACTTGCTCAAGCTGTACCTTCTCCTTGATAAGCCAGGCAAGCAAAGCTTTATAACCCTTTAAATTGTTAGTAAGCTTTTTGTTAATCATAACAGCACCCGCTTTATTTTGACTAAGTGCTAGATCAATGGTGTGTTTAGAAACATCGATACCTAACATATGGCTATATTGCATGAGTAGTATGGTTTATTTGTTAAACAAAAAGACTAACACATTACAGGCCACTTTCAATTCCCTAATAATGGGCCTTAAAGCCTAAATTTTTATATGAGACTGTACCTGTAACACCTTACAAGGGGATTATATCGTCACATAGGACTTATTTCCTAGAAGTCGGCTTAAAGCGCCCCTTGTATGTGTTAGTATCCTTCAATAAATAACCCCGCCGCAAGCAGCGGGGTATTCAAAACAACCTTAGCTGCCTACTCTCGTATAACATCTCATACGTATTACCTTGATTTTGCACATAACGCGCTATCATCTTCTCATCTCCATGCTTACCTACAGTAGTTGCAAAATATCCATCACTCCAAAACTCCCCACCCCATAATTGCTTCTTTACTTGCCGACACAGCTTGAATATTTCCCTTGCCGTAAGACTTTTGATTAGCGTTACGAGTTTGGTTATGCTATATGTTGGAACGCTCTGTACCAGCATATGTACATGGTCTTTATCGGTTCCTATTTCTAAAAACTTAATTTGATAACGCTCTTCAATCTTAATACAAATTTCTTTCAAGGCTTCATCTACTTCCTTATCAAAAACTACACGCCTATATTTTGCTGGTAAGACCAAATGATACAACAACACTGTTACATTATGACTCTTATGGATATATTTACTCACATATGCAATTTACGCCGCAAGCGGCGGGGAATTCAACCCTAAGAGATTAAAATTAATAGAAAATTTTAAGCTATTTAAGTAGCTAAATAAAATTACAAGATAACTCAAGTTTTCGAAACTGATCCTGGAAATAATCAGCGTTGAAGTTTTAAATAACATCTTAAGTTATTTTCTATCCTTAACAATCACTAATAACAAGTTTTTTATTATAAAATAAGCACAAAGTATAATTAAAAATATATCTATTACCAGCAGATATGCCCATTCAATAAGTAAAAGTTTAAGTTTTATATTCCTTTTAAGCCTTATTGGTTGCGGTAATCAAGAAAAAGGAAATCCTCAAACACAAGTAGATACGTTAAAAATGGAAGTGAGTACTAAGGATTTTAAAGAGGTAGATAAGACAATAAAAGTTAGTATTATGCTAGCACAAGATGTACAGTCAGCTGATTTAAATAGTTTTCAATTAAGAGTTAGATTTTTGGATGGTGAAAGTATCAGTGATAACAGATTGCAATACAGGAATAAATGCAACTTAGGCAAACAACCACTTGTGACAAGGATAAATAAAAATGAACTCACCCTCACTCTTATTGAAACATATTTATAAAAAACCCATCTCATTAGGTTGGTCGGACCAATGATTTTATTAATGCTGAAAAAGGAAGAGTATGTCGATTAAATGCCCAAACTATTATAGATGGTGCTAAATCAAATGCTATTTTTACTTTAGCAAAAACTAAGAATTTAAAATTTAAATTTGAAGCAAACGATTTTTAATATTCCATTAAATTAATTCCCTCATTTAGAATATCTTTGTAAAGTAAAAATTTCACAATCTAGCTCTGGAGATATCAATATTATTCATACTTATACCATTTTATTATTAAGTGCCAAAAATAATCAATATATGCGAACTAAATTTTATATATCTCGACTGTCAACACCAATACTATTATTCATCCTATTACTTATTGAAAGCTGTAAGATCCCTCCACATATTATTCAACCTAATACTAATACAGATCCTCAGGTGGTCCAAACATCAGATAGCGCTAAAGCAAGCGTAGAGTCAACTACAATTGAAGAAAATAACATATCAGACATGGTTGGATCATCTGAAGGAATATACCTAATCGAAGGACCAGAAACCATACCTGTGCCCCCTGGTTTCGATAAATCATCACATAATAGCACAGCAGCTTTAGATTTCTACTCATCAAATTTAGGAGTTACCTACTTATCGCAATTAAAGAACCCAAATATAATAAGTTTACTGCCCGATATTGTCAACACTGATTTTGTAATTGCTAGATGTAACAATAAAAATTTTATACCTAGTACACCATCTGTATCATCTAGTTTATCCAATAATTTATATCAATCACGCGACCATAAACTCACTACAAGAATTATTCCAAGCATCACCAGCCATACTAGTGAGCAATGGAAAGATTTATATCTAAACTTATTTACAATAAAAAAGTCGGAAGACACGTATAGTATACGTCTTTATACAGATGGTCAGTTTGAATCGTTGTTAAAAGCAATTGGGCTTAGCCCAAAAGAGATTACTCAAATCAAGCAATTGCCCAAATTGGATTTTACTCCTATTAGTTTACTGGATTTAAATAATTCTGAAAATTTATTTTGTGTTAACGAAGGTGAAGCAGGCATTTTGGACAATCCTACAGCTAAACATATCTTCCTGACCAATGAGTTATGGACTTGTATAGGAGTTGCTGTTATAACCCCTCAGAAAACACTTTTTGCACATTTATCTGAAATGAGTGGATATGTAGATGTATCATTAAGCTCTTTATTTACCGATAACATTACTATAGAAGAACGTGCACAAGCGAAAGTAGTTTTAGTCGCTAGTTGCTATACAGAAGGGTTTGCTAAACTTTATAGAACATTAACAACCTTGGGATTTAAGAACTTTGCCATTGATATCCAACCTGTTATAGACTGTAAGAAATTTGGGGAGCGGTGGGGTCATCTGCATTGCCAAGCAAGTGCTTTGGACCATCATCTACTTGCGATAGGCCAACCATCACTTTTAAAAAAAAGAAATAAAGAAGAGCTAAAACTTATTGAAACATATTTACAAGAAAATCATTTCATTAAGTTGGTCAGATCAATGATTATTAATGCTAAAACAGGTGAAGTATATCGTTTAGACATTCCACTTGTTAAAAATGATATTAAAAATGATATTGAATTAGAGGCTATTTATACTCTAATAAAAACTAAGAATCTAGGGTCTAAATTCAAAGAAAACCGCTTTGATGCTCCATCTATTGAATAGTATCCTTATAATCAAATTTTAATTTAATTGGCTCCAGTTACTAGATAAAATATAGGTATAAACTTACATAATCTTGCTAACATAGTGCATAAGCTCTATGATCCAATAAGCGGAGTCTTACATGATTGATAAAACAATTACCCTATATATACTGATAGATGATCTGCTTAAAAGATTAAAGCTACCAAGAGGTAAAAGGTAGGAAGCTATCAAGAAGTGAAATGTTCACAACTGCACTAATATCAGCGTTATAATTTGGCAGGCATTACGATTTCTATGACTCTAGCAAATTTTTAGAGAGATTTTTAATGATGTTAATTATTAAGCTACTTGCTTATATTCATACATTCTTTGGTCTCTAACACAAGCATATATCCTGTGGAGTATTTTATTGCGAATAGCATTGATTATAATCTTCTTATTTTTTCCTTCTTTTACCTTTCGATCATAATAAAGTTTGATTTCTGTATTGTTTTTAATTGAGCTTATAGCACACATCCTATGTTTGTATAAATGTTGAGTAAGGAAAATCTAAAGAGTAAATTGATTGCAGAAGAAAAGGGTAAAGAGCAAAAATTAAGGCACACATTAGCTCATAAAGGCTGTTGCATATGCTAATTTCTTTACTCAACTGCAAAGACCTTGGACAGTTCATTAGGCTACTGAGCCTGCATGTAGGATTGATAAGGCTTGTGCAGTTCCTTCTACCTTTTTAGGGTTAGTAGTAAAATTATATAAAATAATATAGCTATGCAAAGTTCAATAAATTATGTAGGGGTAGATATTTCTAAACCCTTCTTTGATGTTGCTTTACCTAATGGCCAAGCATATACTTACTATAAGTTTGATAATAGACAAGATGGGTTTGAAGCTTTATTAAAAGTGCTTCCTCAAAACAGTGTGGTAGTCATGGAAGCCTCTGGACCACCATACTATATGAAGTTAGCAGCTTATCTCACCCAGCAAGGGATAGGAGTGAGTGTTATTAACCCACTAGTAATCCGCAGGTTTTGTCAGATGCGTATGTCAAGGGCAAAAACAGATAAAAAGGATGCAAAAATGATTGCCGAATATGGTCAGATGGAAAAGCCTGCCCTCTGGCAGCCACCGCAGAAATATGTTGTAGCCTTACAGCAGATGCAAGCTTTACTGGACAATCTACATAAAGAACATACAGCACTCAGTAACCAGCATGAAGGTTTTAGCAGCAGTGGTATGCTAGGTACAAAGCTAGAACAAATTATTGAACAAGAGCTCAAACATAAGCAAGAGCTCATTGATAAGCTTACTAAACAGATGGAAGAGCTGGCCAGAAAGCATTATGGTTCTATGTTAGCTGATTTAGAAACCATACCAGGATTAGGCAGAAAGACATCTATCCTGTTAATAGTACTGATCGGAGGATTTAACCGCTTTAGTAATTATAGAAAACTGGGTTCTTATATAGAATTAAGCCCCCGGATATTTGAATCTGGAACAAGCGTAAAAGGCAAAGCAAGGATAACTAAGATGGGTATGTCTCGAATAAGAGCGATGTTATATGTCTGTGCATGGAGTGCTAAACGTTACAACAAAGCATGCAGGGAGCTTTACCAACGGTTACTTGCCAAAGGGAAAGCTAAAAAACAGGCGTTGATAGCTGTCGTTAACAAGCTCCTTAAACAGGCTTTTGCTATTGTAACAAATCAAACAGTCTACGATGAAAATTATGTGAGCAAACCTTGCTTTTGAACACAGTTCATATGTAAATTTGGTATTGTTAAATTAAGATAGGCAGCTGATTATTTAGCTTGGCCATTAGCAGGTTGAGCGATTTTTCTATCATGTGCACCTGTTTGCTATAGCATTTTCCTTTACGCTTAAATCTTGCTAAATAGTGCCTCATTAAGCTATTATATCCTTCCACTGTATAAGTTTCTGATTTGCTTTGTCGGTGTTTATCTTTTGGAATAAACTGCTGGTAGCTTTTCCAATAATCACTACAATACAGCTTGCCTATATCCTTGACGCGCTCCCATAACTTCAATCCGGTTTGTGTCGAGCGATCTCCACACACATATGATATAAAACGCTTGCTCAATCTATCAACAGCTATCCATATCCAGCAGTAGACTTTTTTGAACCCACATATGTGTGTATTTCATCCATCTCGACTATATCTACTTGATCTTGTCTTTCTGGTAAACTTACTTGATCTCCACATGCTTTTACCCATTGATAGACTGTTCCATAGCTTATGTTGAGTATACGGCCTATAGCTCGAAATCCTAATCCTTCTAAGTATAATTGCAACGCTTTTCGCTTAGTAGATACAGGTTTAACATCTGATTTGTGACTAACTGTGTAAGGGAAACGGCAACTTTTACACTGGTAGCGCTGTCTACCTCTAACAATTCCATCTTTACAGCTTTGAGTATTATTACATCGAGGACAATTCATACTTTTTCCTCTAACTTACTAATCCTATCCCAATTTAACAATACCAAATAATAAATAACCACGAGTTTTACAAAGCAAGCCAAGATATTAATATTCTCTGAAAGCCGGAGAACTATAAACTTTAAGAATAATATTGGAATGTACTTTTTACATAGCATTTCATTGTACTTATTATGGTACACTAGTACTGTAGATGTACTTTGAAATTATATATAAATATTAGCGTAATAATTTTAGTGAATTGATTTTATATGAACATAGCATATATTTTTATTGTACAGTTTATACAAAAATTTATTAGGGTTAATTAGTAGGCTTTTAAGAATAGTGCTTGCTTTAATTAACCTAGACAGAAATTGTGCTAAGCTCCCTTTTAACTGCGTATTAAGGATTTATTTTTCTGCTAGAAACTTACTTAATTGGTGTAAGGTTATTGATTTAGTCTAGCTCTCTGTAAGCTTATATGGTGCTATCCAAATAACTTAAGCCCTTCTTTTTTACTAAAATATACGCTTGCTTGATGTGGCATACTTTACAAGTTTTTGAGATATATCTAAACTTTTTTACAATTTTTAGCTATTCTTTGATATTTCCATCTATAATCTGCATTTAAAAATGCAGATTTATTAGGCTTTTAAAGTTTTTAATAAGGGGCCAACTAATTAAATACTAGTTTACTAAATACCTACCCCTATCACATTTAGTTTTCATTTTCTGAATGTGCCTGATATTTTTTCCATAAATCACGTACAACTCCTGGCTCATTTAGTAACTCTTTAGCAGAGCCATCTGCTACAATTCCTTGCTTGTCTAGCATGATAATTCTACTAAAGAGCGGTAGAAGATGTAGCCGGTGTAAGGAAATAATCATTGTAGAATTTTGTAAGTTACGGATAACATCAGAAAAAATTTCTTTTTCTGTTTGTAAGTCTAAGCTTGAGGTAGGCTCATCCATTAAAATAAGAGAGCTAAAACGTGCTGCAAACAATCCACGGGCAAGTGCCAAACGCTGTTTCTGTCCGACAGATAGGTTAAGTCCTTTTTCATGGATATAGGTTTCTAACCCTTCTGAAAGCTTTTCTAATACACTTGAAAATCTTGACAATTGCATAATATGTTGTAACTCAGCCGGTTCTGCAGGCAATCCCATAGTAATGTTAAAATAAACGGTATTCTCAAAGATTTCAGGATCCTGTGGAATAAGTGTTGCTATACTTTGAAGTGGTTCTAAGATATCAAAGGATACTCCATCAATTAGAAGATTAACTTTTGAGGGTGTGTAAAGTCCACTTAATAGATTTAATAAAGTACTTTTGCCACCACCACTTGACCCAATAAGTGCTATCTTTTCCGCACGTTGTATAGTAAAGCTTAAATCGTTAAAAGTAGGTTTATTGTCAGCAACCTTATTATGTTGAAAACAAAGTTCTCGTACCTGTATAGTATGCCATTGACGAGCAACCTCTATACCTGCTGGTTTGTGTGCGAACTTCTTAATATCGCTAAGTAGTGGTTCTATAGTCTCAATATCTGTATTCATATGTACTAGTCGGCTATAATGAATACTAAGCTCTTGGAAAACTGAACCAAGCTCCCATTGATAGCGAAAAATCATAATCACCACACCAATCATAATGGCACCTGTTGCATGTAAAGTATAGATAATATAACCTATAAGAATTATGGTTTGTGATATTGTTAGCAGCATTTCCATTGTAAACCATTTAACTTCATTGGTTACAACATCTTTTTTGAAAGATGGCCAAATAGACTTCATGCATTGTGCCAGATTACCATGCGTTAAACTACCAAGTCGCAAGGTCAGCACCGTAGTCATATTATTAAGGTAATCAAATAATACTGCGCCCAATTTGTTCTCTATTTCATTTTGTGTATCATATAGACGGGTTAGTTTACGGTCGAACCAAATGACTGTAAACATAGAAAGAGCAGAAGTAATAAGACTCAACACTCCTACTACTGGCGAAATCCACAGTAAAAATACAATGGAAGTAAAAAACGTAACAATAGTTTGGATGTAGATAAATTGATCTTCGGCAAAGTCATAGAGTGCATTAGAGGCACGGTTAATACGTGTTACAGTATTACCCGAATGATGCTCTTGATGCCATTTGAGAGGTAGTTGTGTAAGCTTTTCATATAGATTTAGTTGAAAAGCTTGCTGGATTTTTAATGCTGTGTTGCGCTCAATAACACGTGTGGGGCCATGTAACAACCAATACACCAACACAACGCCTACGCCTACAATAAGCCAGTAAATAACTTCTTCAAGACGATCTGGCTTGAAGTTTTGTAGTATGTCAATAGTTCTTCCAAATGCATAAGGAGCTAAATTTCTAATGGCACGTGCCAAGATATAAGCTATATAGTAACCTACAATAGTACCACGCCAAGGTACCCCGTAATGCCATATAGTACGAATCAAGCGAAAGTAAGGATTATTCATTTTAGTATTTAATAGCAAGGATTAATAATTAATACATTATATGCTTCGTATTTGTAACATATTTGTTAAAATACTTCATCAGCATTTATATAAGTATCTACTGAATCTTTCTCTATCTCAGCTGATCCCTGAGCGTCCTCATTATCTAAAGAATTCATATCATTCAATGGTGGATTATTAAATTCAGTTAGCTGTTTAGTTGCCATGGTTTTATCTGACTGCACCTGCATACATGGTAAATTTAGTGGCATCGTTGGTTTAGGCAAAGGTCCTTTGTTATATGGCACATCAGGGTCAGCATATAGACGTAGTATAAATTTTTCCCATATGGGTCTTGTTGTAACAGCGCCCTGGCCTGTAGCTAGGGTCTTAAAGTGTATAGAGCGATTCTCACCACCTACCCAAACACCTGTACATAAATCCTTGACCATGCCAATACACCATCCATCTGAATGATTAGATGTTGTACCTGTCTTACCGCAAACTTCATTATTTTCTCTCATTTCCTTACTTAAGCCACGGAATGTTCCATTCTCTTCTATAGTTCCCTTAAGCATATGCAACATTAACCAGGCCGTTTCCTCGTTGATGGCTTCTTTTTTTTGTGGTACAAACTCTTGCAATACGCGTCCATGCTTATCCTCAATTCGAGTGATATATAAGGGTTCTGTCCAAATACCTTTATTCATAAAGGTACTATATGCACCTGTAAGTTCATAAACAGATACATCGCTCGCCCCTAAGCATAATGCAGGCACAGGATTCATAGGACTTTTTATTCCTAATCTTCTAGCATAATCTACTACTAATTCGGGTCCTATCTGTTTAAGTATATAAGCTGTAATAGAGTTTACAGATTTAGAAAGGGCTTGCCGTAGTGTCATCTTTTTGCCGGTATACACACCATTCGCATTTTTAGGTGTCCATGTTCCTGCTTTTGTGTGCATTTTGAATGTAACAGGTGCGTCTATTACTTCATAACATGGTGAATATCCATTGTCTATGGCAGCTGCATATACTATTGGCTTAAATGTAGAACCAGGCTGCCGTTTACCCTGCATTACATGGTCGTATTTAAAGTGCTCAAAATTGATTCCTCCTACCCAAGCTTTTATATGTCCTGTATGTGGATCCATGGCCATTAAACCAGCATGTAAAAGCCTTTTATTGTAACTGATAGCATCTATAGGGCTTATGAGGCTGTCAATTTCTCCTTCCCAAGAAAATAATTTGGTAGGTATAGGAGTTTCCATATATACATTCGCACTATCTGCCCCATATTTTTTACATATATGCTGATATATATCACTCTTTTTAGCTGACCTTTCTATAAAATTGGGTATCTCTTTACCATTTTCATCTACCCAAGGATTTTCGGAGCCCCATTGTTGCTCAAATCTCTTTTGTAGCACACGCATATGTTCGGCTATTACCTCTTCAGCATGCTTCTGTAAACGGCTATCAATAGTAGTATAGATTTTTAATCCATCTTCAAATAAGTCATATCCATGTTCTTTAGTCCAGGTTAATAAAAACTCTCTAATAGCAGACCTAAAATAAGTAGCTATGCCCTGATTATGATCTTCTACTTTATATTGTAATTCAATAGGACGCTGTTTAAGCTCTGTATAGGTGGCTGGCCTTATAAATTGATACTTACATAGCTGGGCTAACACTACGTTTCTTCTTCTTAAAGCTCTTTCAGGAAATCTAGTAGGACTATAATAAGAGGGCGCTCGTAGTATACCGACTAATAAGGCAGCCTGTTCTACACTTAGTGCATCTGGAGTAGTATTAAAATATGTTTTAGCAGCCACTTTAATACCGTATGCATTGTTACCAAAGGCAACGGTATTTAAGTACATAGTAATAATCTCTTTTTTAGTATAGGCTCTTTCTAGCTGTATAGATACCATCCACTCTTTTGTTTTGACAATAATTGTTTTTATAAATGGTACTTTACTAAGGAGTCCCTGATATTGTTCACTTCTAGTTTTAAAGAGGTTTTTTGCTAATTGTTGCGTAAGTGTGCTTCCTCCTCCTTTATTTTGATGTAAAAGAATTGATAAAAAAAATGCCCTGGCAATACCACTTAGGTAAATGCCCGCATGTTTTTCAAATTGATAATCTTCTGTAGCTAATAGTGCATTAATTAGATTTTTAGAAATTTCTTCATACTGTACAGGAGTACGATTATATCTAAAATATTTACCCAAAATAACCCCATCAGATGCATATAGTTCTGAAGTTAAATCACTTTTAGGATTCTCTAATATAGTGATAGAGGGCAAAGAACCGTATAGGTTCAAAAAGTTGACTTTAACGGTAAGTAGATAAATAGGTATGGCTACCAAAATTCCTAAGAAGGAAATCCATAAATAACTAAGCAACTTATGATAACGCATATTTTCTTCCGGGTTACCCATTAACTAAATAGCAAAAGAAATAAAATTTTATCAAAAGCCTTTTATTTATTTGTTAGATATAAATTATAACAATTGCCTATCTAAACTTTCTAGCAAGCTTCATCATATGTTGAATACCACCTTTTTGTGTTTGCTTCATGAGCTGGCACATGGTCTCAAATTGTTTAAGTAGCCTATTTACTTCTTGTATAGGCATACCGCTACCTTTTGCTACACGAGCTCGTCTGTTTGGGTCAAGTAAACTAGGTTGAGCACGCTCTTGTGGGGTCATAGAAAAAATAATTGTTTCAAAAGCTTTAAAATTCTCTTCTCCTATGTTGCCAGCATTATCAGCTATTTTACTCATACCTGGAATCATGGAAACAAGATCTTTTAAATTCCCCATTTTCTTAAGCTGTTGAATCTGAGAATAGAAATCATCTAGATTAAACTGATTCTTGCGGAGTTTTTGGCTTAACTTTTTGGCCTCTTGTTCATCATATATTTGCTCAGCACGTTCTACAAGCGAAACAACATCTCCCATACCAAGGATACGTTGGGCCATCCTATCTGGATAAAATAAATCTAAATCCGTTAGTTTTTCGCCTGTGCCAATAAATTTGATAGGTTTACTAACTACTGCACGAATAGAAAGGGCTGCCCCACCACGTGTATCCCCATCTAATTTAGTAAGTACTATTCCATCAAAATGTAACTGCTCATAAAAACCTTGTGCTGTAGTTACGGCATCTTGCCCAACCATAGCATCTACTACGAAGAGTGTCTCTGCAGGCTTAACAGTATCTTGTAATTTTTTTATCTCTTGCATCATCCCCACATCTACAGTTTGGCGACCCGCTGTATCTATAATGACTACTTGCTTGTGAGTATTCTTAGCATACTCAATTCCTTCTTGTGCTATTTGTATAGCATCTTTATGATCTACTTTACTAAATACTTCCACATCAATCTGCTGTCCTAAGACATGGAGCTGTTCTGCAGCCGCAGGCCGATAGATGTCACATGCTACTAACAATACACTCTTGTTTTGCCTTTTTAAGTAGTTAGCTAATTTGGCAGAAAAAGTAGTTTTTCCAGATCCTTGTAGGCCTGCCATTAAAATAATAGCTGGCTTACCATTTAAATTAATACTAGCCTTCTCACTACCCATTAGCTTGGTAAGTTCATCACTTACTACTTTGGTAAATAGTTGGCCAGGAGATACAGCTGCCAGTACATCTTTACCTAGTGCATTGGTTTTAATATCATCTGTAATTTGTTTAGCTACTTTATAATTGACGTCTGCTTGTATAAGCGCTCGCCTGATTTCTTTAACAGTAGCAGCAACGTTAATTTCTGTAATCTTTCCCTGTCCTTTAAGGGTCTTAATGGCTTTAGCTAAATTATTACTTAAGTTTTCAAACATCATTAAAAATGTATTGGGCAAATTAAAAAAAAGCTGTTAAAAGTTATAGGTTATGTTATGCCAATCATAGGTAATAACAAGCTTTATCTAAATTATATTATTTTAATAGATACAAATGTTTATTATAAAATTTAACCATACATAAGCTTTATTTATAAAGCTAGGTTGTTTTTATATTAATTTCTGAAAAGAGATTTAAACTTTTCAAAAAAATTCTTTTCCTGTTTACCAGGTTGTGGTATGAAGTTAGATGAATCTTTTAGTTTTTCAAGGATTTCCCTTTCTTCTTTATTAAGCTTATCTGGCGTCCATACCTGAATATGAACAAGCTGGTCGCCTTGTCCATAGCCATCTACTTCTTTAATACCTTTGCCACGCAGCCTCAATATCTTACCACTTTGAGTTCCT
This sequence comes from Candidatus Amoebophilus asiaticus 5a2, assembly GCF_000020565.1. Lineage (GTDB taxonomy): Bacteria > Bacteroidota > Bacteroidia > Cytophagales > Amoebophilaceae > Amoebophilus > Amoebophilus asiaticus. The sequence continues at coordinate 1,278,397 of NC_010830.1, read as the reverse complement.
GGTTCTAACTTAATTTTTACATTTCCACTAAGAGTAGGAACTTCTTTTTCAGCTCCAAAGACTGCCTCAATAAAGCTAATATAAAGTTGGTAATGAATATCTTTTCCTTCTCTTTTTAGTACATCGTCCTCTTTTTCCTCAATGGCAATAAGGAGATCGCCTGGTACACCACCATGTGGAGGCATATTGCCTTTTCCACGCATGGAAAGCTGCATACCTTGAGTTACACCAGCAGGTATTTTTATATTGACTACTTCTTCTGCATATATCCTTCCTTCTCCCTTACAGGTATTACAAGGTGTGGTAATAATTTTACCTGCTCCATGACATACAGAACAAGTTGAATGGGTAACTACCTGCCCTAATAACGTATTAGCAACCCTATGAACCTCTCCAGTACCTTTACAGGTATTACAAGTAGAAAGCTCAGTACCATTTTGTGCTCCGTTACCTCCACAAGTCTGACAGGTTATATATCTTTTTATCTTTATCTTCTTTTCAACTCCGCTAGCAATTTCTTGTAATGTTAGCTTCAGTTTAATGCGTAAGTCACTTCCCTGACGGGTCTGTTGTTGAGAACGTCCTCCCTGGAAAAAGCTTTCAAACGGTGTACCCTCAAAGATATTACTATATCTACCAAATATATCTTCAGCTTGTGTATATGAGCCCCTATAAGCTTGCTCACGCATTCCATCATGTCCTAAATAATCATACCGTTGCCTTTTTTCTGGATTACTAAGCACTTCATAAGCTTCTGCTGCAGCTTTAAATTTTTCTTCTGCTTCGGGGTTGTTAGGATTTTTATCAGGATGATACTTGAGCGCTATTTGTCTATAAGCTTTTTTTATTTCATCAGTGGTAGCATCCTTTTTTATTCCTAATATCTCGTAATAATCTTGTTTTGCCATTATTCACCTATTATAACTTTTGCATACCTCAATACTTTATTCTTTAACAAATACCCTTTTTCAATAATTTCTACTACTTTACCATGTAGCGATGCATCTGTTACTGGGGTCTTTGTAATGGCTTCTTGTAATTCGGCATCAAAAGGACTGCCTTTTTCAAGCTGCATAGGCTGTACACCAGCTTGTTCAAGAATATGAAGCAATTTATCATGTATCAATTTGACGCCTTCTTCTACTGCCTGCACTGATACATTCTCTTGCTGTAAAGCTGTTAACCCACGTTCAAAGTCATCTATAACAGGAAAAACTTGCTGTAATATTTTCTCACCAGCTGTTTCTATTAGTGATAATTTTTCTTGGTTTGTCCTTTTTCTAAAGTTTTCAAACTCTGCATATAACCTTATATACTTGTCGTTTGCTATAGCTAATTCCTGTTGTGCTTTGTCTAAGGTTTGTTTTAAACTTCCTAGTGTTTCTACTTGCTTTTCCTCACTATTTGGAGGGATTCCGGTAGTTGATGCTTCAGCATTGGGAGCTTGCTTAGCAGAGTTATCTTCAGGATCAGATTGCTGTACTTTTGCTCGGTTAGCATTATCTGTATTTTGATGTTCTTTCATAATTCTCTCCAATTAATTATTTAAGCATTTATACATTCTTTCTATCTATATATAACTAGAACAATTCTTCTGCCAAGTCTGATTTATTGACAAGTTGACAGTGGTTTGCTCAAATGAAAAATTGGCTAATATATTAACAAGATAACTTTTCTGATTTTATCAGTTTTTTTAAAAGCTTTAAAGATAGAAAATTACTTAAAAATTTCCATATGAAGTAAGATACTTATTAATCAGAGATAATTTCTATGAACTGTGAGTTGATAAAATAATAACTGGCTACATTTTACTGAAAGGCAAAAGCATAACCAGCATATTTTTTATACTCTATAAAGCGTATGCATATAATCTAGGCATGCTCTTTAAACAGACCTCTTGCATAACCCTATTTACAGTTATATAGAATGAGTTTTTATGCAAAGATTTTTGAGATTATGCAAGAAGTCTAATATATCATTAGTTTCGAATATTATATCCACCCTACAAAAGTTGCAGAAGTATCTTCTACTCGTTCTGAATGAGCAAGATGATGGTTATTAAATAAATTGGCATACCGGCCTGCAATAAAACCAAGCGCAGTACAAACAATCATTTTAACTATTAATGGTTGCTTGCTAAAATTGTGTTTTTTGAAATGTTGTACAGACATATCTTTTTTATTTAAATATTAAAAGAATAATATGATATTAAAAAAATAAATACCAAGCAAGTGTTTAGCAAAAAAAAAGCAGGACTCTTTTGCTTTCATTAACTTGTATATGTAAAAGGGATTTATACTTAAATTAAGAAAAAAATATGTGAGATACAAGCCTACAATAGCTTATATTTAGGTAAGTTCAAGTAATTTTTTTAATTCAGTAGCATTCTGAATAGCATGTCCATGCATAGTATTATTGAAATATACCCATAGCTCTTTTATCTGTTCTACTTTTATCTTTTGTGCCCAATTTACCAATTCTTGTTCTGAATAACATCCCGTATAAACTGGATACCCATGCAATCGGATATAGGCAGCTTTATCTGTTATATTAAGATCTTCCGGCAGTCCAAAACCACTTACTGTGCAGCATATTATATGATGTTCTTGAAGAATACGGATTATTTCAGGATGCCACCAACTAGAATCTCGAAATTCAAGCACATTTCTATAGCAAGGGTCAAGCTGTTCAAGAATCCGCTCCAGGTACTCTGGTGTAAACCTAAAACTTGCTGGAAATTGAAAAAGGAAACAATCAAGTTTATCTTTTAGTATATCTGATAAACCATAAAAATTGTTAAGCAGCTCTCGAACTTGATGCATCCGCTTAAGATGAGTAATTTCTCTGCTAACTTTTAAAGTAAATTTGAAGTCAGAAGGAGTTTGTTGTACCCATGTATGGACTGTTTTTGATGTAGGAAAATGATAAAAAGTGCTGTTTACCTCGACAGTTTTAAAATGAGTGGCATAGTATGCAAAGTAATTCTTAGAAGAAAGTGTTGGTGGATAAAATACAGACTTCCAGTTTTTATAGGACCAACCTGAACAGCCTATATATATCATATTACTATATGGGTGCATACTTTTTGGTTACTTAACCTATGCTTTAGTTACCCAATGTGCACCTAGCAAACATGGCTATCATTTATAATGCAAAGGTAATGCCTCATTAACAAGTGCTGTAAGCAACTTTTCTATTTGTTGTTTTAATTCCTTAGGTGTTCCATTATAATTATTGACAATCAATGAAAAGGCTATTTCTGTTCCACTGATGGTAGTGCAGTAGCCTGTATAACTCAATACTCTTTTCATACCACCAGTTTTAGCTTTAAGATTTCCTTTTAAAGGGGCTTTTGTAAATAATTCTTTTAAGGTTCCTGTCTCTCCTGCTATAGGTAACGAGTGATAAAAGGCATCAAAGTTTTTGCTGTTTTTCATATAGCACAAAATATCAACCAGCTGCTTAGTTGTAATGCTATTATATCTAGATAGGCCACTTCCATCATGGAGGAATATACCTGTTGTATCTATACCTGCAGCACACCAAAAGTCTATTGCTGCTTTAATTCCATTTTCTGTATCTTCTTTGCCTGCTATATGTAAACCAATTTGGTTAATAATATGTTCTGCATACAAATTATTACTTTCTCGGTTTGTGATGACTACTATATCTTTTAGTGGAGGAGAATAGTTAGTATATAAATCAACCCTTGGTGTCTCGTCTTTTTTTACATTTCGCTTACTTTTTTGATATTTACCTTCTTGCTGTCGTTTCACTTGACGTATTTCTGGTTCTAAATTACCTTTATGTAAATGAAGTTCTTGTTTACGTCTTGTGGTAGTAGGCCCTTTTTTAACTTTGATACCGTTTTTTTCTAATTCATTTCTTAAAGTATAGGCAGCCCAATAAGCAGGATCTGGTATAGACGCTTTAACTACCAGTGTTAACTTGTCCTGTGGAATAGCACCTTTGATTATTCTCGTATTTTTATAAGGCATACCATAAATACAAAACTGGTATTTATCCCCTACCCTTTGCAATCGATTGATAATTTTAACTTCTTCAGGAATTTGTGGACTGATTTGAACAATATCTAATTTAGTTTCATCTATTAAACGAGGCATAAAAAGCATTTCATATTTATTATCAAATATGGATAACTCACTATAAACTGCACCATACTCATTACCTAAATCTTCTACCACCCATGTATCTGGTGCTGTGTAATCTTCAAGAGTTTTTGTATCTCCTATAACAGCCCCGTTTATTCTTTTAATACCTTTGGCTTTAATAGTATTGATCCATGTTTCTATAAAGTATGGATCATAATAATATTCTCTGAACATTTTTGAACCTAAAGTAGGATCCCCTTCCCCTAGAATGTATAGATTACCTCTAAGAGTCCCTCTTTTATCCACCTCTCCATTATACTGTAAACGTGTTTGAAATTTAAAATCTTCTCCTAAAATTTCCAATGCTGTAGCCGTAGTAAAAAGCTTTAGAGAAGACGCCGGAACTAAACTTATATGTGGATTAATAGAATGAATAACCTCTCTTGTTGCGGTATTAACAGCATAAAGGCTTACTGAGGCATTTTTTAATACACTCTCATCTGTAATTCCTTGTATTTCCACAATAGATGACAGCTTGAGCTGCTCGTTGTTTGCCTTGCTACTATAAGAGACAAACACTAATGAAAAACTAATGCCTAAGTACAATATCTTTTTTGAGAAACTCATATAATAGATAGCTTATTAGCCGATATTCGATATTAAAAGAGAGTGCTACATTAGCAATATAAACAATTGCATATAGCCTCCGCAAATTAAAAATTTGCACACTAATTACAGTACTAAAAATAAAAATTTAAATTACCACATAGCTAACTAACTAGGTTAAGCTTGCTCCTTGGTAGTCATATTATATACTTTTTTCTTTACAGTAAGACATCTAGATTGATAGAACGATAAGGCTTTAACAATTTTTATCTTTTCTTAAACCTACGCTATATTTTTTCAAAACCTTGATACAAAGCATGTATATGACTTTTAAGCAAGCATATACTTTTAATTTAGAGTATGCCGACTAGTTTGAAGGCTAAAAAGTTCAATAATACATTTCTGTTGATTTAAGTACTATTTTACTTTGCACCACGATTTATTCATGATAATCTATTTGCTGTTTTGAAGTTAGCTGAGTATGTTTAAGTACCTCAAAATAAAAATAGACATGGTAAACAGGATGTTTCTAGTAGCAGTTTCCCTTTTTTCTATTCTTGGCCAACAGGTTATTGCCGATGACCTAATAGTAGTACCTCATGCTGACTACATTTTATGTATTGATGGACGTGGTTCTAAAACTTCTTTACAAGTTGTTACTACCCAAGGAGCAGTTATTCCTTTACAAGGACCCGCGGGCATAGTACAAGAAATTTATACCGAAGGAAGTAACGTTGCAAGTTTGGGTTGGGATTTAGTACAGAAACGACTAGAAAAACTTTTAAACCAAGTTAAGTTCCCTCCAGGTAACAATCCTTTACAGAATAAAAGCTCTGTTGCAGTTGTTGCAGGTTTTGCAGGCATTGGGCTCCCAGAAATACGCCAAAAATTTATCGATTTATTTCAACAATGGGGTTTGAACCCAGATAAAATTGTTGTAACCACAGATATTAACTTAGCTAAAGAGCTTTTAAGCCAAAAAGATGGGGCTGTATTGATTGCCGGATTAGGCTCTGTTGCTTTTGTCAAGCATCAGGGACATTGCTTGCGCTTTGGGGGGCTTGGATGGTACTTAGGAGATGAAGGGAGTGGTTTCTCTGTAGGAAAAAAGGCTATAGCTGCAGCTATAGCTGAAGATAAGGGTTTTGGTATGAAAACAGCTTTGACTCCTATTTTAAAAGAAATGTTTCAAAAACAAGAACTATATCGTCTAATTCCACTTTTGCAGGATGGCACCATCAGTTCTGAACAGGTAGCAGCGATTGCTCCAATAGTTTTTGAATGCGCTTATAGTAAAAAAGACCCGGTAGCACACCTTATTGTCAAGCTGGCAGCACAGGAGTTAGCTAGTTTAATTCGCCAAGGGATAGAGATGATTCAGAAAGAGTTAAAGCCTTTACCTGCCAACTGGCCGATCTACTTGATTGGTGGCCAATTTAAAGGTCCCTATGCACAGGCTTGGACCCAAGAACTCTGGTCATTTTTACCACAAAGGGGAAAAATGGTTCCACACAATCTAGCTAAGTCTAATACTACTACGGTGGTAGTGCAGCAAAAGTTAGCTGCAAGACGAAACAAAAGGGGTTGGTAATTACTAATTTAAGTAAAAGCTTAACAGGTAATTTTTTAAGCTAGGCTTTTACTTTATTTATTCAAAAGTTTAATAGATAACTATATTTCTAACCATACTGCTCTTTCCATGCTTGCTTCAACTGTGCATATTTAGGATTAGCTTCTGCCTCTTTCCATCTTCCATAAAATATCCTGGCACTTATGGCCTTTTCTTCTTCGCCCGTACCTCTTTCTAACTGTGCATAATCATGCAAGGCATCATATTTCTTCCCTCCTTTATAATTGGCATATCGCCTAGCTCTTGTATAGCCCATTTGTAAGTATTTACGAGCCATATCAGCACCTATAAAATCGTTGTTTTCTAAGTAGGTTAAAAACAGTTGGTATATTTTTTCGCTACTTTCTTTTGCTATATCAGGAGTTTTAAAACGCCAATAAGGGCCAATTTCTTTTTTATAAGGTTGGCATATTAATACACCTTGTTCTCCTTTACCTACTCGATAAAGATATGGCTCTTCACGGTAATTAATGGTATTCTTCCAAGCGTAATTTTTATTATCAAAGTTTAAATAACTAGGGCTATCCATCCTATTATGTAACTATATAATTGTTTTACTAATTTTTATTCCGCAGCTTATAAGGCTATTAATCTTTACAAGTAGATTTTATACCATTCCATTTTGGAGTTAACTAATTAACTCAAGTTGCTAGTTAAGATAAGTTGTATGCATTTGAAAAGCGAACAGAAAAGGTTACTTCATAAAACTTTCTCAGGAACATACCCTTAATTTAGCTGATGCTCGTCTCTATACCTTTATCATATGCTCTTTTAGAAAAACTATCGAAGGGGCTCTTTTTTTTGCATTAGACCCGCTGCGAAACGATTTTTGATATACAAAAAACAGCCAATAAATGCTCTAAAGGGCGAAAAAATAATGGGGTTTTTTGTTTCGCAGCGGGTCTATTGTTCTTCCCTTGGCTCCTTAATATGATAGCTGCCCCTTCTTGGAACATATCCTCAATCAGATAATGGGTATAGGCTACATCCGTATATAGTTCACTCCATTTGTGCAAGCAAATGAAGCCGAGTTAATTCTTTGACATCTGTGTGGCTACCAGTGAGAATATACAATTCAACGAGTATGCCTTCTCATGTGGTGATTAATTAAAATTTGACGCCATAAAAATATCTACGCATATTAGCTTGCCTTCCTCTGTATTCTTTTGCTTGTACTAATTTGCAATTAGTAATACGCATGTTAGCACCAAGCGGTATGGAAAGGAATCCAAAATAAATTATCTACTAGCAGCTACTTCTTTAACATGAGGCCCCTATTTACAAAAATATACCGGCCAGCTCTTCTCTTATAGCATGAAAGCTCCTGTTGAATCGACTTTTCTCCAGCATGCAAGGACCATTCTTGTCGATTGTATCAACATTCTCCCACTATCCCTTAGACTTGTAAAAGTAAATTAAAAAATATTTTAAATTATTATTGTTATAGATGAAGAGTTATCCAAATCTGGAAAGCTTGGAATTGGAGCATAGGCAGATGTGGATAACTCTTTAATCTCTAAGAGGCTGTCTAAAAAGGGTAATTTAGATAGGAAAAGCAGACAAAACTTTATAAAATTAGTTAGTGAACTTTAAACTAACAGCTATGCCATACACTAGCGATTTAACAGATAAGGAATGGGAAGTGTTAGAACCATTAGTTACTTACATAGGTCCTTGCCGACCCCGTAAATACACTATAAGAGAAGTATTAGATGCTATTTTCTATTTAGAAAAAACAGGCTGTCAATGGCGCATGCTACCTGCCCATTTTCCACCCTGAAAAAGTGTTTATGACTTGTATTATCGCTGGCGAAGAAATGGTAAATGGGACTTAGTCCATGATACACTTCGAGATCAAGTACGAGAAAAGTTGGGCAAACAAGCCATACCTAGCGCTGCCATTATGGATAGCCGCTCGGTTAAAACAGCACAAAAAGGGGGTCGAGAGGCTATGATGCAGCAAAAAAAGTAAAAGGCCGTAAGCAGCATATTATTGTTGATACGCTGGGGCTTATACTTTGTGTGGTAGTACATTCAGCTCACTTATCAGACTCAAGAGGATGTCATCTTTTGCTTATTCGCCTTTTTAATACATTCCCTTCTATTAAACACATATGGGTAGATGGAGGATACCAGAAAGGATGTATAATGTGGGCTTATGGGGTGCTAGGTTATACTTTAGAAGTTGTACAACGGCTCTCAAATGGGTTTCATATTCTAAAAAAGCGATGGATAGTCGAGCGTACATTTGCTTGGCTGAGTTTTTCTAGGAGGCTCTCTAAAGATTACGAGCATAATCCCAAGTCTTCTGAAACACATATTAAAATTGTTATGATTAGAATCATGCTTAAGCGGCTTTTATGACTCCATTTTGGCTTTTTAGACAGCCTCTTAGGGTTGAATTCCCCGCCGCTTGCGGCGTAAATTGCATATGTGAGTAAATATATCCATAAGAGTCATAATGTAACAGTGTTGTTGTATCATTTGGTCTTACCAGCAAAATATAGGCGTGTAGTTTTTGATAAGGAAGTAGATGAAGCCTTGAAAGAAATTTGTATTAAGATTGAAGAGCGTTATCAAATTAAGTTTTTAGAAATAGGAACCGATAAAGACCATGTACATATGCTGGTACAGAGCGTTCCAACATATAGCATAACCAAACTCGTAACGCTAATCAAAAGTCTTACGGCAAGGGAAATATTCAAGCTGTGTCGGCAAGTAAAGAAGCAATTATGGGGTGGGGAGTTTTGGAGTGATGGATATTTTGCAACTACTGTAGGTAAGCATGGAGATGAGAAGATGATAGCGCGTTATGTGCAAAATCAAGGTAATACGTATGAGATGTTATACGAGAGTAGGCAGCTAAGGTTGTTTTGAATACCCCGCTGCTTGCGGCGGGGTTATTTATTCAGTCCTTTTATACCATCTTGATATAATAAGTTTGGTGTACCTACTACCTACTCAATTGAGCCTAGTTCTTTTTAGGCAAAATATTCATTGGATTGTTTTTATCAAATTAAGGAATGCCATACATGCAACCTATTATTGTAATAATCTACTGTAAAATAGCACAATTATTTGTATATTATATATAAATATCAAGCTTAACCTACCCTTAAAATTTCATTAAATATGCCAAAACAGCCTAAAGAAACCAATGAATCCACGAAAAAAAGTGCAGGCCAGCCAAACGCTACAGATCGGATAGAGAAAAAGAGTAAAATGCATCAAAAAAGTGTAAAAGAAAAACCTAAGAAGAAAAAGATATTACAGCAAGCTGCCACCAAATTTCCTGAAATAGAAGATTTATCGTTCACTAAAAAAGTACGATTAAGATCATCAAGAAGCTATACTAGTAACTCCGGCCTGTCTATATCAGATCCCATAGAAATAGAAGACGATGAAAATGGAATATTTAACACATCTGATGAAATTGAGAGTACCAGTATACCAGTAATAGTTAGCATGACTTCTGATGAAGAAGATATTATGGAGGATGATGAAAATAAGATACTTAACACATCTGATGAAATCAAGAGCACTAGTATACCAACTATGGCTAGTATAGCTTCGTATGCAGAGGATAATACGGAGGATGATGAAGATAAGTATGATAATGAAGGTCATTATAGTATTATTGACGATCTAGTGAATATTCAAAGTTATGAGGATAAAGAAGACCAAAACGATCAAGTTGACTCTTCTAGCACACAGTGGACGGAAAAAGATAAGATGCTTGTTAAAGAAAGAAGGAAGGTTGCTACAAAAATGACGGAAGTACTTACAGAAATCAGTGAAAATGGGGACTCAATTAAAGTTATATTTCAGAAGAAATCTCACCAAGCTGGCATATATGCTCCTAAAGAGAAGGAACGTGTATCTGTAAATATAAACATGCCAAAAGAACGCCTATTAGTACGGCATCTTGCAACCACTCTATTAGCATATAATCCTACAGGCATGGTAGAAGTCCAAGCTGCAATTGACTACACGAATGAAAAAATATATGTAGCTAGCAATAAAAACGAGAAAAAGTTAACGGAACTACTAAAAAGCCTATTACCAGGAAATAATAAGCAACTTAGCAATTTAAATGTACCTACTTTAGATCAAGTAGTTAAAAATAAAATTTTTAGTGAAATTGAAAAACAAATACTTGAACTCGGTCCTTCTGGTGATCAAAACAAGTTACAAGAATTGAAAAGGGAATTATACCAAGAATTAAAAACAAAAAAGCAAACAACAACAGTAACAGACAGACTTCACAAAATAGACAGGATTTGGAGGCATATGGAACAACTCCGCCAAGAAAGAAATGGAGTTTTTGGAGCATTTACAATAGAACAAATTTCTGGGTCAAATGAACAACATGCGGAAACAAAGATAATAGCTAAAAAAGGCATTGATTGTATTGATTATATTGGTGGTACCAGGCGTCCTTGTGCATGCTGCTTTATATATATGATATTAAAAGGTTTACCTCAGGAAGCTTATAATCAACATAATGGAGCTCTGTGGAATAGTATAGGAGCATGGATGTCACTAGCAGGCTTCAATATAAATACCGAAACATCTCAGGAACTTTTAGAGGTAGTGAACAGAATGTCAGACAAACATTTTATAAACAAAGGTGCTGAAGGAAAAGAAATATATGATTTTGATACACAAAGCCAAGAATATAAATTTGCTTAATTATTCATAAAAATGGACCAAGCACCTTGCTTATGCTAATTCTATTTATTAGCATAAGTTAAAGGGTTTGGTCCTATCCTATATAAAGCAATAGGTTATCCAGAAATACTGGGACTTTTTTTACCCCTCAATTTATTTAAGAACTCACGTTGCTCAATTAGAGGCATAATTCGTGTTTAACTATCAATTAATTCTTTGATTTCTTGTTAAAAAACAGTTCTGCATGAGATAAGTTGATAAATCTTGTCTGTATAAAGTGAGTTTTTTTATCTAGTTTACTCGTTAGCTTTGTAAGGTAGAGGTTATAAGCGACCTTAAACTTATGTGAAGCGATGTAGCAAGCTATAATGGATTATCCTAGCTTATATAGCTGTAATTGACATGCCCTTATTAGAATTGAAACTGAAGTCAGATGTTATGGGCAATAGCGAAGCAAGCCAGGAAGAATAGTTATCTCTCCTAGACCACCTCACCTGTTTTCATAAGATCACAATGCTTGCAAGCAGGAGAAATCGCTAATACCAGTAAATATAAAACTGCTTGGTTAGTTACTAAAATCTAAAGTGGGCAAGGTAAGTTAAAAAGCAGCTATTTTAGTAGGTATTAGTTAAAAGTAGAGCTGGTCTTGCAGTGTTAGAATAAATAGCTAGAGGTTACAAAGTAATTGGTAAAGGCTGAAACAAGGCACACTGATAATATTCTCTCTCTGTTATAATAAAGTTATCAGACTAAATTAAATACAAATTTTTTACTAATTAGACTTTTATTAATACATTGTCCAAGCTTATGCTCATGTTTAAGACTGCATTAACTCATTACATATAGCTTTGAAAGAATCAGTTGCTATATATTTTTCAGCCAATACTCTTAATTTCTCTACATTTTTAGGGTTGTCCATGCTACTTAATTTCTGTGGAATATACACTTGGATCCTATGGCTATTGGGGTAGACGATTGAAATAAGATCTTTTGACCAATCGCTATCAGCGTTCATCATCATTTCAATAAGGTTCGGCTGAGCTTTGATCATCCAGCCTAGAATACCTGCATACTTCAGCTTAGCAGCTTGGCGTTGAAATTTTTGAAACTCTTTCTTATTAGGTTTAGGTGCACCTGTACCAATTGAAATTAAAATAACATCTTGGTTTCGAGGCATATGCTCCATAAAGCTAAGTGCCCTAATGGCTGTAAACTCAGGATTATTAGCCCAAATACCTCCATCTATTTCATGCAATATTTCCCCATGGGTATTTTTTAAAACTTTAGGAGCAAAATATGTAGGAGCTGCACTAGTGGCGCCAGCCACATCACTCAAATAATAATCAAGCTTTTTACCCTCACGTGCATGATGGGTTGACCACATTTCCGGAAGAGCACAGTCCAAAGAAAAAGAAATAACAACCGCAGGTTTTAGTGTATGGCTTAGCTTGGCATTACCAAATAATTCTTTTAGAATATAATCTAGATGCTTTCTATTATATCTAGGCCCCCACAGTCCCCATCCTGACTTTATATGATGGAAAAAAGAAGAGCTAAATATGATTGGAGTTTTTTGTTTGTAAAATTCGACTAAATCAACAGCTTTATACTTAGCTTTTCCTTCTTGATTGGGTGTGAGTAAAGCTAAAGCTATCAAGCCTCCTGTAGAGTTTCCAATTACCAAATCAAATAGTTCACTAATTCGCTTTCCAGTTTGTTCTTCCATAGCCTGTAATATCCTAGCTGGTATAATACCTCGAACACCTCCCCCATCAATAGATAAAATTCTAAATTTTTTATGGCTATTAGGGTTAGCAAGTGGTAGATCAGAGTTGGTCGCTGCAAAACTGTGTAAACTAATACATAGTAACCAGAACAAGCAAAAGCAATGAATATTTTTGTAATGCATGATTATAAAGTTTTATAATATGACACACATACAGCAAGATAAGTAGTTTCCAGACAAATTCTATTATCAATTAAATATACTTTTAAGCAGGTATCTTACAAACACTCATTAAAATTTTGTACTTGTATATCACATTCATACAGCTGATTAAGTTGCTAAGTCAAAAATATTTATTAAATACAATTACTATAAACTGATCCTTAGGCTGTATTCTCTATTATAATCAAGAATTATGGTTAACGGATTTAGTAAAGTTTTAAGGTTTATAGCAGCTAGGTTTTTTACACAATAACCTGCTGTATATAGGCTGATTATTTGTATATTATTTATAGGGAAGCATTATGCTCTTCTAACACTTTCTTGCTCAGATGCCAACACCATTAAAACTAACATTAGTAGAACCGTCTTACACTCCTTTCTTAGGAAAAGCGTCTATTATACAGGTTGATAAAAAAGGTTTTCAGGAAAGTAACTTTAAAATTAGTATGGATACGGCTTCTTCTAGGGTTTATCTTTGCCATGGCTTTACACTACAAGAGTCAACTTATACTAACGTTGCAAGTATAGGTATACAATTTTAAAATAGTTCCGAGAGAGTATAAAAAGTATTTGAAGTGCCTGACTTTAATCCTAACAAAGTTGGTTACATATATATAAAATACAATAGAATAATAGTTAAATAATTTATGAAAATACGATCTTGCTTGTTTGGCTATTTACGTAATATTTATCTATTAATCAAATTTCTACCACTTGGAAGAATCCCTGGATTATTAATACAGTTATTCTTGATTGTTCCTACTCTTATAGGACTTAAAAGTATAGAGCTAGATACAGCTTCTCAACAACCAACTGTCTTAGCAACACATTCTAGTGTGATAGAAAAAGAAGAAAAAGTTTCATTTTCAGGGGTAACAGAACAAACACTAGCACCACACCAAATTAGTAGCCAACCTTTTGAGCAAATACTAGCTTCTTTGCATAACAATAATCCACAAGTATATGCAATAAGCTTAACACACGAACAATTAAATCAAGAAAAGCTCCAACAGCTTCAAGAAGCCATTGCTAACAATAGCATTATTGGATTTATTCAGTGGGGACAAGTGCCTGTAGAGTGTGAACACATCAAAGAACAAATACAAGAAAAGATAACAAAAAATATATACACGTATACCTACTATCCTACTGATTATATACATGGGCTATTGGCATATCAAGTTTATAGCAATCCTAAGTTAGGTCAAACCATAGATCTTACTGTTGTAAGTAAAGAGGTAGGACACCAACTGCGCCCTAGCATACATACAAACTGGAAAGTAATACAGTTAAAAGATGATAGCAAAAATACAGGCTACTATAGTGCATTATATATCAATGAGATCACTCACCAAGCTGTATTGTCTTTCCAAGGTACTAAAGTAGAAGGCCTTAGAACACTAGCACGAAAATATTCTGATTTAAAAGAAGGTATTGATGGCGTACTTGGCAATGTTATTACACAACAAAATGCTTTAGCTTATGTAGCCACAAAAGATGCTGTTGACTATGCCAAAGACAAAGAATTCAATTTATCCATTACTGGCCACTCCTTAGGTGGTTATTTAGCAGAGCTAGCCGTTGCTTTCTGTTATCGTGATTTTAGCTATCGACAAACAAAATGCATTGTCTTTGATAGCCCTGGTACAGTCAATAAACTCGATAAGTTCAAATCAAATGTAGTCAACAAAGCTACCAAATTTTCTATAGCTTCTCTGCCCATTATTACTTACCTATCTGCTCCCAACTTAATCAACACTTGCAATGGACACCCTGGAGAAGTATATAGGGTATATCCACAACTCATGTGGTCAGCTGAAATACATAAATGGGCTAAAAGGGCTAGCAATGTACCCCTGATTGGTACTAATCTAAAAGACAAAAATAAGGGGCTTCTAACCCTTACAGGCCATAGTCTATCCACCATATTATCCTTGTTTGACCCCACAACAGGCAAACCAAGCACCTATATACGTATAGCAGACTGGCCTAAACTAGATACGGATAATATTGCTCATATAGGAAAGAAGAAAGAAGAATTAGAAAAAGATACCCTCCTCAAAACTGGCTTATCTATCCTTACTGGAAAAACAAATGTAATTGGTGGCGCTTTTCAAATTCTTCCGTCCCTTATAGGAGGTACTGCAGCCAGTGTATTGTCTGTACTAAAAGATTGCTTAAATATCAACCAAGCTCAATATTGGACTACGCTAGCTTACCTAGATGATCATTATAAAGAAACCAAGCTAGCTTCACAAAAAGAGTTTAACCTCCGCTACAAAGGACATTATCGTATTAGCGACAAACCTATCAATGAGCATATTTTGTATACAGAGAACTATGAAGGAGTTGACTGGTATCTCTATGAGCTATATAAATACAAAGATAAACTAGCTCAGTCGCCAACAAGAGATATAACTTTTGCTGTGCTCAAAAACATTTTACAAGATTATGAGGTAGTAAGCTTAGATGAGCAGCCTTATGTACGGTTAGTAGACAAGCAAGGATATGTAGAAGTTTTGCGCGATAAGATGCAACGATCACTCAAAGTATTGACAGCTGCTAGTATTAAGAAAACACTAGAAGACAGCAACATTGATGCATTAACCAAGCAGCTAGAAAAAAGGTCCATCAAACAATTTAGCCAGCTCCACAACTATATAGCACAAGCTAAGTTAACAACCTACTTAGCCAGAGAAGATAAGCAGCAAGAGCTAAGCCAAAAACTTAATAAAGATGGTGTTTGTGTGGTATATGGCCATGGCGGTGTAGGAAAGAGTACGCTTGTAGCCCAGTATGGACATAGCCAAAAAGACAAGCAACTTATATGGTGGATGCAAGCGGAAACAGCCGATAAATTAGTAAAAAGCTACCAAGACTTAGCAAAAGAACTAGGCATCGACTATCAGGAGCTAGCACAAGGATTCAAACAATCTTATGATAACTATCTACCCGAGCTCAGCAAGAGGGTTTACAATGCACTAGAAGACCGTAAGCAGCCTATCTTACTCATTTTAGATAATGCAGCAGATGCCCATCTAATAGCAAATTGCTTATTGTATAGGCCTAACTTAGTACAAATGGTTATTACAACCAGGAAAGCAAGAGAATTTAGTGCTTACAGCCAAGTCAAACTAGCTGCCTTTAAACAAGAACAAGCAGAGAAATATGTGGAAACATATTTAAACAATAGTTTATATCAACCTACTAAACAAGAGGTGGCAGCCTTAATAAAAGAAGTAGGCCTTATTCCTCAAAATTTAGCTTTAGCAGTTGGTTATATCAGTCAAAAGCGTTTAATAACCATCCAAGGTTATATCGACAAACTGCAATCTATTAAGAAACTAGAGAAAAAAAGCGAGCACCAGTTTGTTTTACCTGAAGTAAGTTTAGGATTAGAAAGTCTAGACGCACAAGCACAGTTAGTAATGCGCTATGGTGCTTACTTAGACCCGGATTTTATCCCTTTACCTTTAATCAGTGCCTTGGTAGAGATAAAAGATGAGGAAACATTAGAAAATCTATTAAGTGCATTAGAAGAGTTATCTTTGATTACCATTATCAAGTGCCATCAAAATGAGCTAGGTATACAGATCCACCGAGAAGTGCAAGCAGCTACCAAGCAGTACCATGGGTGGAAAAATACAAGTAACCTCTCAGAAGAAGCATTATTATGTTCTATTGCTAAGGTGTTGCATGAGCTTGTACCTGAAGTAACGGAAGTACCTGACAATACATGGGACCAGGCAAAAGTCTATGCAACCAACGTAGCACATGTATTATCCACTATTAAACAAACTATAAAACCAACACCTTTGTTAGCTGACTTGCTCAGCCGAACAGGCAAGTATAACCAACAAGTAAAAAGTAACTTTGAACAAGCATTACAATACAATCAGCTAGCACTTGTAATGAGGCAGGCCTTGTATATAGGCAATCATCCTGACATAGCTACCTCACTCAATAACTTAGGGGAGATTTATAAGTCTTTAGGACAGTATCAAGAAGCATTAAAGTATTACCAGCAGTCTCTTACAATGAGACAAGTATTGTACATAGGCAACCACACTGAATTAGCGGAGTCACTTAATAACATAGGGTTAGTTTATAAAGCTTTAGGAAAATTCCAGGAATCGTTAAGGTATTTAAAACTAGCTTTTGACATACGTAAAGCCTTATACATAGGCAATCATCCTGCTATAGCTGAATCGCTCAATAATGTAGGAAGGGCTTATAAAGCTTTAGGCCAGCATCAAGAGGCTTTAAAGTATTATCAGCAAGCACTTGACATGAACAAGGTGATATATGCAGGCAATCACCCGCATGTAGCCAAGTTACTCAATAACTTAGGAGGTATCTATAAAACTTTAGGGCAATACCAAAAAGCTTTAAAATATTATCAACAGGCACTTGGGATGCGCAAGTCATTGTATACAGGCAATCATCCGCATGTAGCTCAGTCAATTAATAGTGTAGGACATATTTATCAAATTCTAGGCCAGTATCAAGAAGCATTGAAGTATTATCAAGAAGCGCTTGAGATGCGTAAGGCGTTATATAGAGGCAACCATCCGGATGTAGCTCAGTCGCTTAATAGTATAGGAAGCGCCTGGAAAGCTTTAGGCCAACATCACAAAGCTTTAGAATATTACCGACAAGCATCTGACATGCGTAAGGCATTATACCCAGGCAACCATCCTCGGATAGCTGATTCGCTTACTAACTTAGGATTAGTTTACAGGAGATTGGGTCAGCATCAAGAAGCATTGAAATATTATCAACAAGCACTTGAAATACGTAGAGCACTATATATGGGCAATCATCCTGATATAGCTAACTCCTTTAACGATCTAGGAAATATTTACAAAACTTTAGGACAATATCAAGAAGCATTGAAGTATTATCAACAAGCACTTGACATGCAAAAAGCATTATATACAGGCAATCATCCTGATATAGCACGGTCGATCAATAACATAGGATTTATTTATCAAGCTTTAGGTGAGTACCAAGAAGCATTAAAGTATATCAAGCAAGCCCTTGACATGCGTAAGGCATTATATACAGACAATCATCCTCAAGTAGCACAATCCCTCAATAACTTAGGAAATATTTACAAAACTCTAGGACAATATCAAGAAGCATTGGAGTACTTACAACAAGCCCTTGACATGAGAAAGGACTTGTATAAGCACAAACATCTTGATATAGCTATTTCACTCATTAACCTAGGGAATATTTACCAATCTGTAGGACAATATCAAGAAGCTTTAAAGTACTATCAACAAGGTCTTGATATGCAAAAAGGATTATATTCAGGCGATCATGCTGATATAGCAATGTCACTAAACAACATAGGAAATATTTATAAAATTCTGGGCCAGCATCAAGAAGCATTGAAATATTATCAACAAGCTTTTGAAATACGCAAAGTATTTTATGCAGGTAACCATCCTGATATAGCCATTTCACTCAATAGCTTGGGAAACATTTGTAAAACACTAGGCCAGTATCAAGAAGCATTAAAGTACTATCAGGAAGCTTTAGGAATACGCCAATCTTTATATATAGGCAACCATCCTGATATAGCAGAATCAATTAATAATATCGGATTTATTTATCAAGCTTTAGGTGAGTACCAAGAAGCATTAAAATATTTGAAGTATGCTCTTGAAATGCGGCAGGCATTATATATAGGCAACCATCCCGATATAGCTATTTCGCTTAATGATTTAGGAGATATTTACCAAGCTTTAGGCCAGCATCAAGAAGCTTTAAAGTACTATCAACAAGCCATTAACATGCAAAAAACATTGTATACAGGCGATCATCCTGACATAGCTATTTCCCTGGACCACATAGGAAACATTTATCAAGCCCTAGGCCAGTATCAAGAAGCTTTAGAGTACTACCAGCAAGCCTTCAAAATGCAGAAGGTATTTTATACTGGCAACCATCCTGATATAGCTACTTCACTCAATAGCTTAGGACATGCATATAAGTTGCTAGGAAATTATCAAGAGGCTTTTAAATATTACCAACAAGCACTAAATATTCATCAAGTATTATATAAAGGCAATCATCCTGCTATAGCTACTTCATTGAAAAATTTAGGAGATACTTATTATACTTTAAGCCAGTATCAAGAAGCATTAGAGTATCACCAGCAAGCACTTGATATAAAAAAAGTATTATATAAAGGCAATCATCCTGCTATAGCTATTTCATTGATTAGCTTAGGAGATGATTATAGGGCATTGGATCAATATCAAGAAGCCTTAACGTATTATCAGCAAGCATTGGAAATTCGAAAAAGCTTATACATAGGCGATAATCCTTTTATAGCTACTTCATTAAATAGTTTAGGAGATATTTATCAAGCATTAGGCCAACATCAAAAAGCTTTAACATATTACCAGCAAGCATTTGATATGAGAAAAGTTTTATATAAAGGCAATCATCCTACTATAGCTATTTCTATTAATAACTTAGGCAAAGTTTACCAAGCTTTAGGCCAACACCAAGAGGCCTTAAAGTATTATCAGGAAGCATTAGAAAAAAGAAGGACTTTATATAAAGGGTACCATCGTAGTATAGCTACTTCATTGAATAACTTAGGAGACGTTTACCAAGCTTTAGGACAGCATCAAGAAGCCTTAACATATTATCAGCAAGCACTTGATATGAGAAAAGCTTTATATAAAGGCAATCATCCGGCTATAGCTGTTTCATTAAATAACTTAGGAAATGTTTACCAAACTTTAGGACAACACCAAGAAGCCTTAACATATTATCAGCAAGCGCTTGATATGAGAAAAGGCCTATACACAGGTAACCATGCTGCTACAACTACTTCATTGGATAACCTAGGAAATGTTTATCAAGCTCTAGGGCAGCACCAAGAAGCATTGAAGTATTATCAACAAGCACTTGATATGAGAAAAATATTGTATACGGGTAACCATCATGATATAGTTACTTCATTCCATAACTTAGGAGCTGTTTATCAAGCGCTAGGCCAGCATCAAGAAGCTTTAAAATATCATCAACAAGCACTCGACATGCAGAAACAACTTGTAGCCTAATCCATCCCCTACCCCCTAGTACAACTAGATTTATAGCAAGTTTATAACTTCTATTGTCCCTAAGGCATAGACACAAGAAATTTTACAAAGTTTTTAGGAAGTCATCTATCTATAAAGTTAACATAAAGCAAGTGCATATAATTAAGACAGTACACTTCTCGGCTCATTTATATGAAAGAAAGCCTATTGAAAAAGATAAATATATTCTTCTTTAAACTTTTGATTACGGATAGCCTGTCCTTTATCAATTTCTTCTAATAGCAAGTTATAGTAAGTATTAAACTGTATAGGTATTTCTTCTAATGTTTGTAAAGTAGTATTAAATGTATCTACTAATTTCATTTTTCTAGCTAATGTGGCTAGAAGCACTGCTTTTTCTGATTCTTCTACAACAGACTTCTGTAGTTGCTCTTGTATAGCACTTACCTTAACTGTAACTTTTTGACGAGCCAACTCATAAGACTCTTTAAGTTGGTTAATTAACCCATAAAAACTTCTATAAGTACGCTTATGCTGTAGCTCTGTAATAATTTGGTCAGCTAATTCTACATTCGCCTGGCCAAAAGAAAGACAAGTTTTATTTTCAGCTAAGATATGTTGCTTAACAAAAGGCACAATGCCTGTCCGCTGTTGATAGTTCTCTATAGCCGTTGTATCCTCTGACTTTTGCAAGGATAAACAGCTAACCATTAAGCCAGTTTGTATAGATAGTTGCTGTTTCCAATCGATAAGCTGTAAAATTATTTTTTCGAGTTCTTCACAATAACCAAGTCTTAAACTAGCTTGCTTGCCAGCTAAATCATACTTATTCTGTATTAACATTGCCTGACAAGTACTCAAAAGTTCAGCTGCTTCGTCAGACTGCATTTCTGCTTCAACGCTAGTAGTTTGATTATCTGGCAGAGTAGCTACTAAAGGAAGAAGTGTAGCATTAACATTAAAGATATGCATCAGCTTGTCTGTATTTCGTGTCTTCATCCACCAGAAGATGGCTTGGCTCAGATCTTTCTCTCTTCCTAAACCCTTTTTGTAAATACTTCCCAGCTTATTTTGTGCAGCTACACTGCCTTGACTAGCAGCTTTAGTGAACCACTCGAATGATTTTTGATAGTTACGCTCAATATCCTCCCCCCTTTTATAGATAATCCCTAAATTATACTGTGCCTCTACAACCCCCTGTTGAGCAGCCTTAGTAAACCATTCTATGGCTTGCTGCACATTTCGCTCAACCCCCAAGCCATCTATAAAGAGAAATGCTAAACTAGATTGTGCCACTGCGTCATTTTGATTTGCTGCTTTACTGTACCATTCGAATGCCTTGTGGTAATCATGTCCAATGTCTTCATCTGTTTCATAGAGAAGACCTAGACTATATTGAGCTTTTACAAGACCCTGGTTAGCTGCCTTAGTAAACCACTCTATAGCCTCCTGTTTATCTTGTTCGACCCCTAATCCATCTTCAAAGAGACGTGCTAGGCTGAATTGAGCTTCCGCATGACCTTCATTCGCAGCTTTACTAAGCCATTTAAAAGCTTGTTGATAGTTATGCTCAATGCTTTCACCTAGATTATAGTAGAGACATCCTAAGCTATATTGAGCTTTTACAAGCCCTTGGTTAGCCGCTTTAGTAAACCACTCAGATGCTTTATGGTAATCCTGAGCAACCCCTTCTCCTTTTTTGTATAGAAGGCCTAACTTAAATTGAGCGGTTATATTCCCTTTATTAGCCGCTTTGTTATACCATTTTACTGAGTTTCCAAGATTTTGCTCAATCCCCAAGCCCTTAGCATACATATATCCTAATTTAGTTTGTGCTTTTATATTGCCTTGGTTAGCAGCCTTATGGTACCACTTAAATGCTTTGTTATAGGCCCGCCTTACACCTTTACCATTGTAATATATTCTACCCAGGTTATACTGAGCAGTTATATTTCCTTGCATAGCTGCCTTGGTATACCACTCGACAGCTCTTTCACTCTTATTTTGGATGCCTAATCCCTCCTCGTACATATATGCTAAAGCATTTTGTGCCTTAGCATACCCCTTTCCAGCAGCTTTCTTATACCATTTCAATGCATTTTGATAGTTACATGAAACTATTTTTCCAAAATAATATATATCCCCTAAAAGACATTGTGCTATGGCAAACTCTTGATGAGCAGCCTTAGTATACCATTCAATAGCTTTCCGAGCATCAACTGGAAAACCTAATCCTTCACTATACATATACCCTAAATTGGTTTGAGCTAAAGGATCTCCTGCTTGTGCCTGTTCTTTTACATGTTCCATCAATGTTTGATAAATCGTATAATCTGTTGCTTGTTTTGAAAAGCATAGCAGTAAGTATGCATATTCTTGCTTCTGTTTTGCTTTTTCTTGTATACCTGGCCAGCTAAAAGGATGGAGTATTTTTTTTATAAGCGGATTTATACTCACTTGTAAGCAACGCCTAATAATTTCTTCTTGTGCTTGAGTATCGTTATGATCGGCTCGCTCAGCTAATGCACGTATACTCAAAGTATCATAAGATTCTGTCGATTCTTTAGGGTTTGGTAAGCTTTTCTTATATTTCTTTTGGGCTGGATATTGTAAGGATCTATCTATTATTTCTGAACCAGAACTACATATCAGATCATGGTATTCTTCTTCCTGCATTTCCTTAGTCTTTTCAACTGGATATGGTAAAGTAGGCAACAAAGGACGTTTACTTAAAGTACTAGTTAAAATTTTAATTTCCCCTTCTGGTAGATCACTGCTTGGAAGTAATAAGCTCGTCTGTTTGGTATGGCTACTCCAATCAACCCTATGCTTTTGTATGATGCTACCATCTTCATCTAAAAGTTCAAACTTAATGATTACATTATCAGTAGTTGCAGCTGGCAATAAGGTGAAGGGGACAATTAATAGTTCATCTTCCAGGTTTAGCTCTCTTTGGGATGTAAAATAAGTTAAATTCTGGGTCGTATTCTGGAAACTTCTTGTAGTTTCGGTGTCTTTTTCAAACAGCAATTGGTTCGCGCTACCACTTAAGCTAATTTTTAACCTATACTTATTAAGCATAACATGTTGCTTATGCTCAGCTAATGAAAAACAGGCTTCAATGGCTTTCTGATCACCTATTAAATGGTGGGGATTTATCTCCATGAGCAAACGTGCTTCTTTCTGATTATCAGGTGAGTTATGGCCACAACCAATAAGCTGTAAGCTAAGTATAAAAAGAATGGTTTTTCTACTTAGAAATAGTGAAGGATTAATTTTAAACATTTTCATGGCGTTTCCAATTACTAATAAATGCATGATCATAATAGAGCAAAGGTTATTATTTAGAGGTAAACTAAACCTTTTTTGTTGAATAATTGGTTTTTAATAAACCAAATTTATGTTTTCTATCAGGTTATCTACAATAAAATATGATATAGAGTTTTATCCTGTATTGTAGTCTTATAAAGCCTTATAACAAGGACGTACGAAAATTATTCTACAATCTTTCCTATTAAACTTTTGCTAAGGCAATAATTAGAGCAAACTCCTTCTCCACAACTTCTTCAATTTAGATTGTAGCTATTCTAAAAGATGCTTCGATAGTACCGCAAACTTTTTTATTTTTTTGGCAGGATAAGCCTATAATCAGCTACTGGGCTTTCCTTTCTTTTCTATATAAGATAAATGCAGCACAGCACATGTGTTTTTAACGCTAAAATATGTATAAAACTATATCTCGTTAGTAAAAGTATTCAATATTAGAATTTCGGTGAAGCTATAAATAGTCATGCTTCTAGAAGGCTAATCTCTCAATTAAAATAACTTTCCATAAAAATTCCATGTATAAATAATTTTTGTAGCAAGCCACTTTATACACCCTAATTATTTGTATATTATATATAAAGACCAACTTAATACCCACCGTAAAATTCTATTTACAATGCCGAAAATAAAGAAAACAAAAAAAATCAATCAAAGATTTACAGAAGAACTAACAAGTAAGCGAACAACAAAAGACATAGAAACAGAAGAAAGTACATTAGAAGATGAAGAAGATGCCATGAGCCAAGAACACAGTGGTGAAGATGATGAAGACCAAATGAGAGAAGAAGAGGTTGATGAAGATGATGAAGCTCACATGGGAGAATATAGAGTTGATGAAGATGATGAGGATGATGAAGATCATATAGGAGAATATGGGGTTGATGAAGATCATGTGGGAGAAGAAGAGGTTGATGAAGATGGAGATGACTACCTGGCAGAAGATGAGTTGGATGATAATGATGAAGATGATGAAGATCATATAGGAGAATATGGGGTTGATGAAGACCATGTGGGAGAAGATGAGGTTGATGAAGATGGAGATGACTACCTGGCAGAAGATGAGTTGGATGATGATGACCAAGTATATGATAAAGCAAACCAATCTAGTACACGTATAGAAAAAGCAGGCATAAATAGTAGTAAATTTCGTAGTGCTAGGGTAGTTCAAAGAAGAACTGACACTACCCGAAATATTTTAACAGTAAAATATAAACATGGAGACCAAAAAGCCATCTATATACAAATTTTAAGTAATGGACTAGGCAATACTAAGTTAACTATGCCTCATGGAGAAGGGGTCGACAATATTAAAAGAGGGCATACAGAAGCCATTCTTTATGCCATTATGCAAGATCAAAAAATAATGATTCCAGATGGGTTCGGTGATTACAAAGAATTACCGCTCAGTAATGCAGATATAGAATACATTTCGTCTAGTAATGAGGCATGTTCTGGTAAAGGTTCAGAGAATTGTAAAACTGATATTGTACCGCTATTATTAAAAAGAGCTGTAAACGCTCAATTTTATTATAATAATCCTTATGTTGCTGGACAAGAGACAAGTACAGCAACCGAATTTAAAAAGAATACTAATCAGCACTATAATCGCACTAACGATAGCCAAGAAGATTCGGAAGAGGAGGCTGATTTTTATGCTGTTAATGAAATATCTGAGGATGCTAAAGATAGAGCCGACGAGACACGTCCTTTGTTTAGAGCTGAGCTGCTTAAGGATTTTGTGCAACCTAGCGGTGGTGTGAAACCTTTTCTTACTCAGGTTGGCAGAGGTGAAGACAAACAATCGGGTAGAGACTTGGATGATGCTTTACCTTGGGAACGACGAAAGTATACGAGGAAGAAAAAGCCAGCAAGCTATGGAAATGAAGGCAAAAGTTTGCACAAACATTTTAATGATAACGATGAAGTCTATAGTAGTGAATAATAATCGTTAACATATAAATATATAGCAAAGATTATGAATGAGGTATCATGGATATACTAGCTATTCTAAAATTAATTAAATTTTTTAGTCTGTTCAATAACCTACTGTTATCAGTCATTTAAAGTTAAAAAGTTTAGTAAAGCTAGAAAAATAAAGTTAGTGCAACCCAAGATAATTTTCTCAGCATAAAGACATGGCTCATAGAAACAATAGATAAAAATTCTAACAACAATAATTGAGAAACTAATTGTAGATCTCATTAACCTTTAAGAAGCAGTCTTTTTCAGTAGCTAACAATGAACAGTATAATTGTTCATAAAGCGTCAAAATGTTTATAAGTATTGACAAATTTATAGAAAGAGAGATAAACATATATGCATACAATGCATCGTAACTTACACGAAGAGACAGCTTCCTTAAGGTTAAAGTATATGTATCCGGGATCTATAATAGACTTCTTTCGAAACTATAGTATCACTTGTGTTTAGATAAGTTTCTGACTACTTTAAGTTTACTTTCGAAAGAGGCTTAATATAGTTCCACGCTGTAAATAGATATGCTTACAATCGCATGGGTGCTGGTACAAGATACCATACTTTATCGAGGGTTGGTTGAAATTATTATCAAGAATATTTCCATTAAAAGTACTGGGACTAAAATAATGATGTATAGACAAATGCATGTTGGTCTGTCCCAATAAGTGTACTCTAAAGGTTATTTATAACTATTAACCCTGTAGAAAATGCGATAATGGTTACGCTATGTTACGTTTAAAAAGGATAATTAAATAATTTATGAAAATACGGTCTTACTTGTTTGGCTACTTACAAGATTTTAATCTAAGAATCATGCTTTTACAATTTGGCAAATTACCCAGGTTATTAACACAGTTATTCTTTGTCCTTTGTATTCTTACAGGGTTTAAAGGAGTAAGACTGGACACAGTTTTCCAGCAATCAATTGCTTTAACAACTAGCTACAATCTGCTAGCTTTGCAACAATCCAGTATTTACCAGCCAGTGGCTAATAGCCTTGTAGAAGAGAAAAAAGTTACAGTTAGCATAGCTAACAACAAGGAAATGACAGAAGAGAAGAAGGAAACACTTTTACCTTCAGAAGCAAGAAAACAAACGTTAGAGCCGCATCAAGTTATTAGTCAATCTTTTGAACAAATCCTAGCTGCTTTATATAATAATGACCCACACTTATACTCCATCAACTTAACCCACCAACAATTAAACCTAGAAAAGCTTCTACAGCTTGAACAAGCCATCGACAATAATCCTGTTATTGGTTACATACAATGGGGTGAGCTGCCAGCAGATTGTGAAACTATTAAAGAACAAATACAACAAAAGCTTATCAGCAACATAGCTGCTTATACGTATTACCCCAATGACTATATCCATGGGCTGTTGGCTTATCAAGTCTATAGCAATCCTAAGCTAGGGCAAACCATCGACCTTTCCCTTGTTAGTAAAGAAATAGGACATCAATTCTCTCCTAGTATCCATACCTCCTGGCAAGTAGTACAGGTACAAGATGACAGCATCCATACTGGCTATTATAGTGCTTTGTATGTCAATGAAATTACCCACCAAGCGGTACTGGCTTTCCAAGGTACTAAAGTTGAAGGGCTGAAAGACCTGCTCAAAAAGAATTCTGATCTTAAAGAAGATATTGATGGTGTATTAGGTAATGCGATTACTCAACAAAATGCCCTGGCTTATGTAGCTACAAAAAATGCTGTGGACTATGTCAAAGACAACGAATATAATTTATCCATTACAGGTCACTCACTGGGTGGTTACTTGGCAGAACTAGCCGTCGCTTTTTGTTATCGGGATTTTAGTTATCGCCAAACAAAAGGCATTGTTTTTGATAGCCCTGGTACAGTTAATAAGCTCGATAAGTTTAAGTCAAATGTCATCAATAAAGCTACCAAGTTTTCTATTGCTTCTCTGCCCATTGTTACGTATCTCTCTGCTCCTAACTTAATCAATACCTGTAATGGTCATCCGGGAGAGGTGTATAGGGTCTATCCTCAGCTTATGTGGTCAGCGGAGATACAGAAATGGATGAAAAGGGCCAGCAAGGTACCACTCATTGGTTCGAAAATAAAAGGAAACAACAAAGGTCTTTTAGCCCTTACAGGTCATAGCCTATCCACCATATTAGCCTTGTTTGATCCTACTACTGGCAAACCTAGCACGTACATACGGATAGCTGACTGGCCTAAAATTGATACGGATAATGTGACTTATATAGGGAAGAAAAAAGAAGAATTAGAAAAAAAATCCCTACTCTCAACGGGTCTCTCTATTTTGACTGGCAAAACAAATGTAATTGGCGGTGCTTTCCAAATGCTACCTTCGCTGGTAGGTGGTACAGCTGCTAGCGTATTGACGGTGCTTAAAGATTACTTAAACATCAATCAAGCTCAATACTTGACTACGCTAGCTTACTTGGATGATAACTACAAAGAAACCAAACTAAGTACACAAAAAGAGTTTACCCTTCGCTATAAAGGCCATTATCGTATTAGCGACAAGGCTATGAATGAACATATTCTATATACAGAGAACTATGAAGGGGTTGATTGGTACCTTTATGAGTTATATAAGTACAAAGACAAGCTAGCGCAATCCCCCACAAGAGATATAACTTTTGCTGTACTAAAGAATGTCGTGCAAGAATATGAGGTCGTCAGCTTAGATGAACAGCCTTACGTAAGATTAACAGAAAAAAGAGGGCAGGTAGAAGCTTTGCGTGACAAGATGCAACGGTCGCTCAAGGTATTGTCAGCTGCTAGTATTAAGAAAACACTAGAAGACAGCAACATCGATGCATTAACCAAGCAGCTAGAAAAAAGGTCCATCAAACAGTTTAGCCAGCTTCACAACTATATAGCACAAGCCAAATTAACAACCTACCTAGCCAGAGAAGACAAGCAGCAAGAGTTAAGTCAAAAATTAGAAAAGTCAGGCATATGCGTAATATATGGGCATGGTGGTGTAGGAAAAAGTACACTCGTAGCCCAGTATGGACATAACCAAAAAGGCAAGCAACTGGTATGGTGGATGCAAGCAGAAACACCAGAAAAACTGGCAAAAAGCTATCAAGATTTAGCACAAGATTTAGGCATTGACTATCAGAAGTTAGCACAAGGATTCAAGCAATCGTACGATAACTACTTACCCGAGCTTAGCAAGAGGGTTTACAATGCCCTAGAAGATCGCAAACAGCCTATATTGCTTATCTTAGATAATGCAGCAGACGCCAACCTAATAGATAAATGTTTATTGTACCGACCTAGCTTAGTACAAGTGGTTATTACAACCAGAAAAGCAAGAGACTTTAAAGCCTATAGCCAAGTAGAATTAGCTGCTTTCAAGCGAGAAGAAGGAGAAAAGTATATTAAAAATTGCTTTGAGTCCAGCTTATACAAACCCAGCGAGCAAGAAATAGCAACTTTAATCAAAGAAGTAGGCCTGATTCCTCAAAAGCTGGCCTTAGCTGTTGGCTATATCGGTCAAAAACGCTTAATGACCGTACAAGGTTATATTGAAAAGCTACAAGCCATTAAGAAATCAGGTAAAAAAGGAGAAAATCAGTTTGTCTTGCCTGAGGTAAGCTTGGGACTAGAAAGCTTAGATACTCAATCTCAGTTAGTGATGCGCTATGGTGCTTACTTGGATCCGGATTTTATTCCGTTATCCTTAATAATTGCTCTGGTAGAGGTAAAGGATGAGGAAGTATTAGAGAACTTGTTAGCTACGCTAGAAGAATTGTCCCTCATAACAATTATAAAGGGGCAAGGCAATGAACTAGGCATCCAAATACACCGAGAGGTACAAGCAACCAGTAAGCAGTACCAAGGGTGGGATGCTGCAAATAACCTCTCAGAAGAAACATTGTTATCTTCTATTATCAAAGTACTGCACGAACGTATGCCTTGGGTAACGGAAGTACCTGACAATACATGGGATCAAGCAAAAATATATGCAAGCAATGTAGGCCATGTATTATCCACTATTGAACAAACTATAAAACCAACCTATGTACTTGCTGACTTAATAAGCAGGCTGGGTAATTATAATCAACAAGTAGAGCGCAACTTCAGCCAGGCATTAAAGTACAATCAACAAGCGCTTGAAGTAAGAAGATCTTTATATCCAGGAAGTAATCTTCAAGTAGCTGAGACATTAGATAACCTTGGGGGTACTTATAAGGTTCTAGGCCAGTATCAAGAAGCTTTAAAATACTATCATCAAGCTCTTGAAGTAAAAAAGGACTTATATACTGGTAACCATATACACCTAGCTGAATCATTAACCAATGTAGGATTAGCACATAAAGCGCTAGGGCAATACCAGGAAGCTGCAACTTATTTAAAACAAGCCTTTGAAATGAGGCAGGCTTTATATACAGGCAACCATCCTCACATAGCTGAATCCTTACACAATCTGGGAGCTATTTATAAAGCTTTAGGCCAATATCAAGAATCATTAAAATATTATCAGCAAGGGCTTGAAATGAGGCAGGCTTTATATACAGGCAACCACCCTCACATAGCACAATCGTTTAATAATTTAGGTTTGATCTATAAAGCTTTGGGACAGTACCAAGAAGCACTAAAATATCTAAAACAGGGGCTTGAAATGCGTAAAGCCTTATATACAGACAAACATCATCGAGTAGCACAGTCATATAATAATGTAGGAAGTGTTTATAAATCTTTAAAGCAATATCAGGAAGCTTTAAAATACTACCAGCAAGCACTAGATATGAAAAAGTCTTTGTATATGGGCAATCACCCTAGCATGGCTATTTCATTGAATAACATAGGAAATATCTATACGGCTTTAGGCCAATATCAAGAGGCATTGAAATACTTAAAGCAAGCCCTTGAGATGCGACAAGCATTATTTACAGGCAATCATCCTCAAACATCTATTTCACTCAATGATTTAGGAGATTTTTATCAAGCCTCAGGAGAATATCAAGAAGCACTCAAGTATTATCAACAAGCACTTACAATGAGGCAATCATTATATACAGGCAATCATCCTGATATAGCTATTTCTCTTAATAGTATAGGGTATGTTTACCAGACTTTAGGTCAGCACCAAGAAGCTTTAAAATACTATCAACAAGCACTCAATATGTGGAAATGTGTGTATACAGGTAACCATCCCAAAATAGCTATTTCCTTAAATAATTTGGGGAGTGTTTATCAAGCTTTAGGGGAACATCAGGAAGCAGTCAAGTATTATCAGCAAGCCCTTGTTATGCGGCAAGCGCTGTATCCGTGCAATCACCCAGATATAGTTATTTCACTCAATAAGCTAGGAGATATTTATACAGCTTTAGGCCAGCATCAAGAAGCGTTAACATGTTATCAGCAAGCCCTTGTAATGCGGCAGGCGTTGTATATAGATAAGTAATCCATGAACAGGGTATAGGATCACAGTGGAAGGAAATATTGTTATAAGAAAACTCTGATACAAGTATTTAGAGATAGCAACCATGTAGCTTTGGAAAAAGGCAATAGACCCGCTGCGATTTCTATGACTCTAGCAAATTTTTAATGGAAGGATTTTGGCTTTATTCCTGTTATCTAGGCAAGCTCTTTGTAATACTGCTTAAAAATTTTATTCACACAAATTTTCGTGTTATTAGATAAAGTAAAGATTTTAAAAACACTTTAAAATACCTTATAGATATTTCTTTGTTTCCCAGATAAGTTTTCAACAATCAGATTTTTAATGAATTTATCAGTTTCTTGATAGTGATTAAGGCTGTACTAGTTTATTACATAGCTCTTTAAAAGAATCGGTTGCTATATATTTTTCAGCTAGTTGTCTTAATTTCTCCACATTTTTAGGATTATCCATGCTAATTAAATTCTGAGGAATCTCAATCTGAACCCTATGACTATTAGGATATAACAGTGATACCATATTGTCTGACCAGTCACTATTGGCAGCCATCATCATTTCAATAAGATTTGGATCAGCTTTGATCATCCAACCCCAAATACCTGCTTTGTTCAATTTATGAGCTTGTTGTAAGAGATGTTCTTTATCTGATGTAAAAGTTCCTGTTCCAATTGAAACCACAATTATATCTTTATTATCAGGGCGGTCTTCCTCTTCCATAAAGCTAAGAACTCTAATGGCTGTTAGTCCGGGATTATTAGCCCACACACCCCCATCTATCTCATGTACTATATCCTCATGATCCTCATGCAAATTTTTAAACACTTTTGGAGCAAAATAAGTTGGTGCTGCACTAGTAACACCAGCAACATCATGCAAGTAACAGTCGTGCTTTTTACCATCCCGCACATGGTGTGTTGACCACATTGCCGGCTGTCCAACATCTAAAGAAAAAGAAATAACAACAGCAGGCTTAACCGTTTGACTCAATTTGGCATCTCCAAAAAAATCCTTTAGAATATCATCTAGATGCTTTCTATCATATTTAGGTCCCCATAATCCCATCCCAGTTTTTATGTTACGAAGTTTGGAATACTTAAATATTTCTGAAGATTTTTGCTCATAAATTTCAACTAACTTAGCAGCTTTATATTTAGGTTTTCCTTGTTCGTCATCGTCAGGAACTACTAAACCTAAGGTTACTAATCCCCCTGTTGAGGTACCAATTACCAAATCAAATAACTCGCTAATTGGTTTTCCAGTTCGTTCTTCAATAGCCTGTAAGATTCTGGCTGGTATGACACCTCGTACTCCTCCTCCATCAATAGAGAGGATCCTGAATTTTTCATGACTACTTGGATTAGATAAAGGTAATTGAGGGGTAACTGCTAAAGCTTTTATGCTAATGCATAACAACCAGCAAAGTATATATTTAAATTTTCTGTAATCCATGGCTATAAAGTTTTAAAATGAGACATACACCATACACTAAAACAATAAGCTTCCAGCACAAAAAAATTATTACTTAATCATGACTAAATATGTTACAGTTCCTTTATAAATGCAACCATACAAGTATAGTTAGCCTATTTTCATACGCCAATATTAAAAGGCTATACTAAACAAGCTCGAGTGCTAAACAAGTAAATACACATCGTTAATACCCATTACTTTGGACATTAAGGGTTATTTGCTCTTATAAAAAACGATCTTAGAATGCTTAAATAAAATATCATACTTCAATAACTTAAACCATACTACAATTTTACTAAGCACCATGGTTAGTTACTTGTCCGGTGATTGAATATTTTTCTTATTAAAATTTATATTGCATATGCTTTAATAATTAAAAATTAATCTTCATATTATTTTCTCAACTATAATTTGACCTCATCCCATGCCAAAACAATTAGGACAAAGTCAAATAAAAGCTTCTCAGCTATCCCTTCCTAAAGGGGGTGGTGCTATTCGAGGAATAGGAGAAACATTTATACATGCTGGTTCTTGGAACGATTTATACCATGGCTTGGTAGCAGGGGAAGCCCTACAGCTAGACTTACAGCGGATGGAAAAAGCATATATGGACCAGGACGAGCGCAAATTAGAAATTGAAAAAACAATCTCATTAGCGCAACTAGATCCAAATGCACTTCAATCCTTAAAAGACACAGGAAGTTGTACTTTTGACTTAGCAGAGCGAGACTTTGACTATGATTATCTAGGTCACTACTGCCGCCAAATTAAAAGTATTGCCATATCCTTGCCAGCACTGTTAGGCCCCTACCAGAATATACATGCTACCCTTACACAAACAACTAATAAGACATTATTACAAGCAGATATAAAAGGGGCTGAATATCTATTAGATGGTAAAGATATAGAACAGCCTAAATCTGATGTATTACGTGTAGATGTACGAGCTAATCAACAAGTCGCCATATCGCGTGGCTTAAATGACAGTGGGGGCTGTTGAAAAAGTATATGTTAAAAATATTCTATTAGGCATGTTAAGGAAATGAAGAAAGACATAAAAAAGCTGCTTAATTATTCTTTTAATATTTTGTACAACAGCTATCATATATGCTTGTATTTGCACTCTTTCCAAACTCCTATAGCGAGCTTTACCTAACCCATGTAATTGCTTAGCTTCAGCGAAAATACCTTCTATTTTCCACATCCTTTCTTTGAGCTTACCAATGAATGTTGGTTCTTGCATAGCTTCAAGAGTCTTATCAAACAACTCTTGATGGATGCTTCTGATAAGATATTTTGTGAATGGCCTACTTTTCTTAGCTGAAGCAATACAAGCATCTTTTTGCTTGCACATAGCGCAAATGGATGATTTTGACCTATAATACTTACTCTCATTAGCCATATAACCATAAGGGTTTAAATACTGGCCTTCAGGACATACAAAACGATCCTTCTGTTTTTGATAGACAAACCCAGCTTGATAAGCTTCTTGCACAGACCTACCACTTTTAGTGCTAAAGAGTGGTATATAGGTCACTATACCTTCTTTCTGTAAAGTCTCTATGATCGCTCTTGATCCGTAAGCTCTATCTGCAATAGCTTCTTTTATAGTTAGAGCATACTTTCCTCTAATGTGATTTAGCCTCTCTATATACACTTGAGAATCATGGGTCTTGCCTGTTGTAACCTTTGTATCAATTATTACTCTACTCAATGCATCAATTGAGTTGTGAACTTTATATTTTAACTCTCTGGGGCTCCCTTCCTTTTGAGCCAAGCTTGCATCTTTATCTGTTTTGCTTATATGCGTGCTGTTGCTTATACTCCTACTAGCAGGCGGCCCAAGCTTATTTATAGCAGCTTTTCTTGCTACTTTCTCATAGGCTGCTGCTTTAGCTTCGATAGGAGTTAAAGAATTTAGTGATGCATTAGCTTTGATTAATGTGCTATCTGTCATCACACTATTACTCTCCAACAAGCCATGCTTTCGACATAAATTGAGTATAGTAGTAAAAAGCGCTTCAAATACTTTTTCGCCAAATCTGTTTCTGGTTCTACTTAAGTAAGAGTGATCAGGCACCTTGTCTTCTAATCCAAGCTTACAAAACCATCTATAAGCTACATTGTAGCGTATCTCTTGACATACTCTTCTATCAGAGTTAATGTTATAAAAATAGCTAATCATAAGCATCCTAAAGAAAATCTCTGGGTCTATCGAGGGACGCCCATGCTTGCTATTATAAGAGGCTATAACTAACTGATGGGTAAAGGAGAGATCTATATACTTATTGACTTTAGAAAGTAAGTGATTATCATCTACTGGGCTCGTGCTATAATTAGTATTTTTATTCTGCCATAACATATACGCTAAAATTAGGCTGTGACCTTAATTTAAAACTCTTAATTACTTTTTCAACAGCCCCAGTGGTTTGTTTGTACTTAATTTCGAAGATGCTCGCTATTTGCCTTTCGAAGGTACAGGTGCTGTTTCTAGTTGGCGATTAGATATGACTAAGAATGCTAACCCAATCGACTTTGCATCTTTAACTGATGTTGTCATTCATTTACAATATACAGCACTACCAGGCGGGCAACAATTTCAAGATGGAGTTAAGAAGGCTTTAGGGGAGTTTAAAGGTTTCCGAGTACTGAGCATGGGACAAGAGTATGCAAGTGCCTGGTATAGCTTTATACAACATAGTCAATCCTTGAATTTTTACGTAGGACCAAAAGTATTTCGACCTAACCTTAGTGATTATCAAGTTACAGGTATAAACATTGTATTAAAATTAACTGAATCAGGAAAAAAGATAACTGATATGCCTAAACTAGAGCTAAACACTGGAGCATCTAGTCCTCTAGATTTTACCTTGAAAAAGAATAATGCTAAAGAAACTGTTTCGGCTTCAGTAGACAATCAATCATTGGATGTCTCAACAGCTGCTCAATGGCAGCTTACCGTTAAAAAAGATGTTGACAAGCTTATGACTAATGCTAGTAATATGGTAATGATCTTGGATTACACAGCAAGCTTTAAATAATTATATATGACGTTATGTCTAGTATATCATACAAAGGAGATTACTTATAATAAAGCAATAAATAAATCCCTATTGAAGTACTAACAAGTACCTATACCTCCTACCCTATCCAGCCGCACTTCTACTGGCAAACTCTTACCATATAGAAGATATTCTACAAACTCACCTGCTAAATAAGGTGCTAAAGATATACCCTTGCTACCTAGCCCATTGAATATGCCTAGTTGAGGATATTGTGGGTGTAAACCTGCGTAAGGTCTTCTGTCAACAGTAGCTGGCCGAATACCTACTTGCTGGCCGAATACACTATATGGAAGTCGAGTAAGCTGCCTCAACTTATCTTCCAATTCTTGTCTAGCCTTTTCTGTAGGATGTAAGGTTAAGTCTTCCCATTCATAGCTCGCACCAACAAACGCTTGGTCTCTAGTTCGGGGTAATATAAAAACACGCCTATTATAGATAACCTTTATTGGCTTAGACAATTGCACTTTCAGCAATTCGCCTTTGGCAAAACGGAAAGGTAAATAGTTAAAAAAAGGATTAAGTGCCACTTGAGGCCCTTCGCAAAAAATAATCTTATTTGCCTGAATACCTTGATAGTTTACGGAACCTTCAGATAATAACTGTAACCTCTCATAATCAAAATCAGCTTCTATATAGCAATTTTTTGATTGTAAATAAGTTCGAGTTGCTGCTAAGAAGCAAGGCACATCCACGTATCCTGCTTGTTTGATAATAAAACCACCATACTGATTAAAGATATCGGCTTCTTGATAATCACCAATTGCTT
Organism: Candidatus Amoebophilus asiaticus 5a2; assembly: GCF_000020565.1. Taxonomy (GTDB): domain Bacteria; phylum Bacteroidota; class Bacteroidia; order Cytophagales; family Amoebophilaceae; genus Amoebophilus; species Amoebophilus asiaticus. Next base: position 1,242,352 of record NC_010830.1, on the reverse strand, counting down.
CTTCCCAAAAAGGCTTATATCTATCTTCCAAAGCCCTTTTCCTCCACATTATACTTTCTTGATTATCTAAAAATGGTCTAAATATAGGCATAGGATATAGCAACTTTATAGATAACTCAGCTGATATACTCTCATAAAATTGTACTAAGGCAGGAAACAATTCATCGGCT